>NZ_JBHFIZ010000037.1:384211-495422 GCF_057334535.1 Achromobacter colocynthidis | reverse complement strand
CCCTTGCGGCCCGCCGACCCACCGACATCCGATCAGGGGAACGTCATGCACTCCAACGCGAAAGCGGCGCCGATGGCGGCCGTGAGCCATGGGCCGGGTCCGGTGTCGGCGCCCAGCCACGCCAACCCGTCTTCCGGTTCATCATCCGGCCCGCACCAGACCAGCGTCGACGACATCGTCCACAGCTTCGAAGAGGCCGACCAGCACACGGTCGACCTGTCCGGCTATCAACCTGAAGACTGGATTTGCCTGGGCATATTCTGGGTGATGTCCCTGCTGGTCTTCTTGCAGTTTTTCTCCCGCTACGTGCTGAACGACTCCTTTGCCTGGACCGAGGAACTGGCGGTGTATTGCCTGATAGGCGTGGTGTTCCTGGGCGCCGCCATGTGCGTGCGGACCTGCCGCCATATTCAGGTGGACTTCCTGTACCGCTACCTGCCCAAGCCGGTGGGCCGCGTGCTGGCCACCGTGATCGATATCTTGCGCACCGCCTTCTTTGGCTACGCGGTGTGGCTCACGTACCGCTACATCGTGCTGGTGGGCGACGAGCCCATGACCACGCTGTTCTGGAACAAGTCTTACGTGTACTGGGTGGCCCTGGCGGGCTTTGCCATGATGTTCCTGCGGTCGCTGCAAGTGTCGGCGCGCAACTGGCGGCAAGGCTATTCCATCCTGGAAAACCCCGCGGCCTACGACGCGCTGGATTGATCGTGTTCACCGCGCCGCAATTCCTGATGACCCCGCATTGCCTATCCGGGAGCAAGACATGGGCATTTTGATTGGAACGTTTCTGCTGTTGATGATCCTGGGCCTGCCGGTGGCGGTGTCCATGGTGGGCGCGTCGCTGCTGTTCATTCTGGTTTCCGGCAGCGTGCCCGACGTGGTGGTGGCGCAGCGCATGATCGCGGGCATTGAATCGTTTCCGCTTCTTGCCGTGCCGTTCTTCATCCTGGCGGGCAACCTGATGAACATCGCCGGCATCACCGGCCGCATCTACAACTTCGCGGTGGCGCTGGTGGGCTGGATGCGCGGCGGCCTGGGGCAGGTGAATATCATCGGCTCGGTGGTGTTCGCCGGCATGTCGGGCACCGCGATTGCCGACGCGGCGGGCCTGGGCACCATTGAAATCAAGGCCATGAAAGACCATGGCTACGAGACCGAGTTCGCGGTGGGCGTCACCGCCGCGTCCGCCACCTTGGGCCCCATCATTCCGCCGTCCTTGCCCTTCGTCATCTACGGCATGATGGCCAACGTGTCGATCGGGTCGCTGTTCCTGGCGGGCCTGATCCCGGGCGCCGTGCTGACCCTGTTGATGATGCTGACCGTGGCCTATTACGCGCGCCGCAACAACTGGGGCGGCGACGTCGCGTTCAACTGGAAGCGCCTGGGCGGCGCGGGGCTGGAAGTGCTGATCGTGCTGACGTTTCCGCTGTCGATCTGGTTGATGACGCTGGCGGGCGTGTCGCCTAACCTGGCCACCGGCATTGCGTTCGCGGCGCTGCTGCTGCTGGACTGGCGCTTCAACTTTTCGGCCGTCATGGCCTTGATGGCGCCGGTGATCTTGATTGGCGGCATGACGCTGGGCTGGTTCACCCCCACCGAGGCCGCCGTGGCCGCCGTGATCTGGGCGCTGTTCCTGGGCCTGGTGCGCTACCGCTCGATGACGTTGCGCACGTTGGCCAAGGCGTCATTCGACACCATCGAGACCACCGCATCCGTGCTGTTCATCGTGACGGCGGCATCCGTCTTTGCCTGGCTGCTGACCACCACGCAGGCCGCGCAGGCGCTGACCGACGCCATCCTGAGCGTGACGCAGAACAAGTGGGTATTCCTGCTGATGGCCAACGTGCTGATCCTGATCGTGGGTTGCTTCATCGACACCATTGCCGCCATCACGATCCTGGTTCCCATCCTGCTGCCCATCGTGCTGAAGCTGGGCATCGACCCCATCCACTTCGGCCTGATCATGGTCTTGAACCTGATGATCGGCCTGCTGCATCCCCCCATGGGCATGGTGCTGTTCGTGTTGGCGAGGGTGTCGCGCTTGTCGGTCGAACGCACCACCATGGCCATCCTGCCGTGGCTGCTGCCGCTGTTCGCGGCGCTGATCGCCATTACCTACATCCCGCAGATCACGCTGTGGCTGCCCACTGCCATGGGCATGGCCGGCAAATAAGGAGCACGCACTCATGTCGCAAAGACTGCAAGGCAAGACCGCCATCGTGACCGCCGCCGGCCAGGGCATCGGCCGCGCCGTAGCCGAGGCGTTCGCGCGTGAAGGCGCGGACGTGCTGGCCGTGGACATCAACGCCGACGCGCTGCTGACGCTGTCCGGCTGCCGCACGCAAGTGCTGGACGTGACCGACGGGCGCGCCATCACCGCACTGGTGGAAGGCGCGGGGCCGGTGAATGTGCTGTTCAACGGCGCGGGCTTCGTCCACGCCGGCACCATCCTGGACTGCGACGAAGACGCGTGGGACTTTTCCTTCAACCTGAACGTGCGATCCATGTACCGGCTGATCCGCGCCTGCCTGCCCGGCATGCTGGCGCGCGGCACGGGGTCCATCGTCAACATGGCGTCGGTGGCGGGCAGCATCAAGGGCGCGCCCAACCGCTGCGCCTATGGCGCCACCAAGGCCGCCGTGATCGGGCTGACCAAGTCGGTGGCGGCGGACTTCGTGGCGCAAGGCATCCGCTGCAATGCCATCTGCCCGGGCACCGTGGAATCGCCGTCCTTGCGCCAGCGCATCGAAGCGCAGGCCGCGGCCAGCGGGCAGACGATAGCCGCGGTCGAAGCCGCCTTCACCGCCCGCCAACCCATGGGCCGCATTGGCCGCACCGATGAAATCGCCGCGCTGGCGGTGTATCTTGCCAGCGATGAATCCGCCTTCACCACGGGCACTGCCCAGGTGATCGACGGCGGCTGGTCCAACTGATTGTTTTCCTCTTTCGCAACAAGGAACCGTTATGAAACTGATGCGCTATGGCGCCAAGGGCGCCGAGAAACCTGGCCTGATCGACGCCGAGGGCAAGGTGCGCGACCTGTCTTCCGTGCTGCCCGACATCACCGCGCAAACGCTAGTCGCCGCGCGCCTGGCCGAACTGCGCGCGCTGGACGCGTCCACGCTGCCGCTGGTGGCGAACCCGGGGCGCGTGGCGCCGCCGTGGAGCGGCATGGGCAAGTTCATCTGCATTGGGTTGAACTACGCCGACCACGCCGCCGAATCGGGCCTGCCCGTGCCGGCCGAACCCGTCATCTTCATGAAGCCGACCTCAGCGGTGGTGGGGCCTAATGACCCCGTCGTACTGCCGCAGGATTCCATCAAGACCGATTGGGAAGTGGAACTGGGCGTGGTCATCGGCGAGAAGGCGCGCTACGTCAGCGAGGCCGACGCCATGAAGCACGTGGCCGGCTATTGCGTGGTGAACGACGTGTCCGAACGTGAATACCAGATTGAACGCGGCGGCACCTGGGACAAGGGCAAGGGCTGCGACACCTTCGGCCCCATCGGCCCGTGGCTGGCCACCGCCGATGAAATTCCCAACCCGCAAGACCTGGAGATGTGGCTGGAAGTGAACGGCAAGCGCTACCAGAACGGCAGCACGCGCACCATGGTGTTCGGCGTGGCGCAGTTGGTGGCGTACGTTAGCCGCTTCATGACGCTGTACCCCGGCGACCTTATCAGCACCGGCACGCCGCCCGGCGTGGGCATGGGGCAAAAGCCCGCGCCCATTTACCTGAAGGCGGGCGACGAGATCAAGCTGGGCATCGCGGGCCTGGGCGAACAGCGCCAGCGTGTGCACGCCTGGGACCCCGCGTTGATCGACGGTTGATCGCGAACTCGTCCGCACCCCCGCCCGTACCCCTTATTTTCCGGAGTCCTCATGTCCCAGAACGAAATGGCGTTCATCCGCATTCACCCGGCGGACAACGTGGTGATCGCCCGGCGCCAACTGGTCAGCGGCACGCGGCTGGAAGGTGAAGGCGTGACGGTGCAGGGGCTGGTGCCGCCCGGCCCCAAGGTGGCCGTGCGCGCCATTGCGGCGGGTGAGCCGGTGCGCCGCTACAACCAGATCATCGGCGTGGCGCGGCAGGCCATCGCGGCCGGACAGCACGTGCACACGCACAATCTGGAGTTCTCTGAATTCGAGCGCGACTACGCGGTGGGGCAGGGCGCGCACCCCACTGACTACGTGGCGCAACCCGCCACCTTCGATGGCATCGTGCGCGCCGACGGCCGCATCGCCACGCGCAACTACATCGGCATCCTGACCAGCGTGAACTGTTCGGCCACGGTGGCGCGCGCCATCGCCGACCATTTCCGCCGCGACATCCATCCCGACGCGCTGGCCGCCTGTCCGAACGTGGACGGCGTGGTGGCGCTGACGCACGGCGCGGGCTGTGCCACCGGCAGCGAAGGCGAGCCGCTGAAAGTGCTGCGCCGTACGCTGGGCGGCTATGCGCGCCACGCCAACTTCGGCGGGCTGATGGTGGTGGGGCTGGGTTGCGAAACCAACCAGATCGGCGGCTTGATGGAACAAGAAGGCCTGCGTGAAAGCGGGCTCTTGCATACCTTCAACATCCAGGACACCGGCGGCACGCGCAAAACCGTGGCGCGTGGCATTGAACTGGTCGAGCGCATGCTGGACCAGGCCAATCAGGTGCGGCGCCAGCCGGTGCCGGCCAGCCATCTGACGGTGGGCCTGCAATGCGGCGGTTCGGACGGCTATTCGGGCATCAGCGCCAACCCGGCGCTGGGCGCGGCGGTGGACCTGCTGGTGCGCCATGGCGGTACCGCGATCCTGTCGGAGACACCCGAGATCTATGGTGGCGAACACCTGCTGACGCGCCGCGCCCAAACGCCCGCCGTGGCCGAAAAACTGCTGGCGCGCGTGCGCTGGTGGGAAGACTACTGCGCCCGCAATGACGCCGAAATGGATAACAACCCCTCGGCCGGGAACAAGGCGGGCGGGCTGACCACCATTCTTGAAAAGTCGCTGGGCGCCATCGCCAAGAGCGGCACCACCAACCTGACCGACGTGTTCGAATACGCCGAGCCCGTACGCACGCGCGGGCTGGTGTTCATGGACACGCCGGGTTACGACCCCGTCTCCGCCACCGGCCAGGGGGCGGGTGGCGCCAACCTGATCTGCTTCACCACGGGCCGGGGCTCTGCCTACGGCTGCGCACCCGCGCCGTCCTTGAAGCTGTCGACCAACACCGCCTTGTGGCAGCGGCAGTCCGACGACATCGACATCAATTGCGGTGACGTGGTGGACGGCGCGCAAAGCGTGGCGCAGATGGGCGAACGCATTTTCCAGTTAATGCTGCAAACGGCATCGGGACGCCGCACGCGCAGTGAAGAGCATGGGTACGGCCAGAACGAATTCGTGCCGTGGCAACTGGGCGCGGTGATGTAGCGCCGGGAAGGCGGTGATGTTGCATTTAGTCACTGTCTTGATATCGAAGATTTCCGTGTCTACAGATATCCTCATTCGCGCGCCGACTGGCCGGTCATCCGACGGGTGCATGGCGCCTTCCGCCCTGGGTCAACCATGCTCGAACGTTTGAATTCGGAGTCGTTGCCACGCCTGCCCGCAGACGTGGAGAAACCCGCCTATGACCGCAGCCGGCTCACGCCCGGCATCGTGCATTTGGGTCTGGGGGCATTTCATCGCGCGCATCAGGCGGTAATGACGGACCTGGCCATCGAGGCCAGCGGCGACCTGAGCTGGGGCATCCTGGGCGTGTCATTGCGCAGCCGCGCCACGCGCGACGCGCTGACGCCGCAAGACGGCCTGTACACGCTGGCCCTGCGCGAGGGGGGAACCGACGGGCAGGCCCGCGAACAACTGCGCGTGGTGGGCTCCGTGCTGCGCGTGATGGTGGCCGAGGAAGACCCCAACGCCGTGCTTGAGCGCATCGCGTATCCGCAAACCCGCATCGTCAGCCTGACCGTGACTGAAAAGGGGTATAGCCACGAGCCGGCCACCGGCTACCTGCGCTGGGACGACCCCGACATTCTTCACGACCTGGAAAATCCGCAGCGCCCACGCAGCACCATCGGCATCCTGGTCTATGGGCTGGCGTTGCGCCGCGAGCGCGGTCTACCGCCCGTCACGCTGCTGTCTTGCGACAACCTGCGCGGCAATGGCGACATGCTGCGCAGCCTGGTGCTGGCCTTTGCCCTGCGCGTGGACGTGGCGCTGACCGCATGGATCGACGCGCACTGCACCTTTCCCAATTCCATGGTGGACCGCATGGTGCCCGGCACCGACGACGGCGACCGCCAACGCATCGCCACGCGGCTGGGCGTGCAAGACGCCTGGCCCGTGGTGGGCGAGCCCTATCTGAACTGGGTGATCGAAGACAAATTCGCCGCCGGCCGCCCCGCCTGGGAAACGCAGGGCGGCGCTACCTTTGTGCGCAACGCCGAGCCCTACGAACGGCTGAAGCTGCGCATGGTGAATGGGCCGCACTCCACCTTTGCCTACCTGGGCACCTTGTTGGGGCACCGGACCATCAGCGCGTCGGTGCAGACGCCGGCCTTGCGTGATTTTGTCGACGCCATGATGCGGCTGGAAATCGCGCCCACCTTGAAGGGCATTCCGGGTAGTGGGCTGGAGGAATATCGCCAGCGCTTTCTGGCCCGTATCGCCAACCCGGCCTTGCCGCACCCAAGCGCGCAAGTGGCCATGGACGGCTCTCAGAAGGTGCCGCAACGGCTGCTTGAAACCATACGCGACCGCCTGCGCGCGGGCGACGACATCAACCGCCTGACGCTTGCCGTGGCGGCGTGGCTGCACTATCTGCGGGGCGAAGACGAACTGGGCGCGCGCTACGCCATCGAAGACCCGCTGGCGGCGCGGCTGGCCAAGCTGCTGTCGCGCGCCGAGGTGGCCGCGCAGGCGTCGGCCCCGTCGCAAGCGGCGCAGCGCCGCGCCATGGTGCTGGCAAGTTTCAAACCCGTGTTTGGCGACCTGGGTAAAAAGCCCGAGTTCGTCGCCGCCCTGACCACGCATCTGGAAAACCTGCGCGAGCACGGAGTGATGTTCGCCGTGGAAGCCGCCACTTAAGGGTTCCCACTTACCGGTTCCCGACCACGAATCAAGGAGTGCATGGCATGCCTGCTGATAGCCGAGTGGACGCCGTTGAATGGGAACGTTGGGGCATTGCCTGCTTGCGCGCGCAAGACTTCAACGAGGACGATGCGCGCTGCCTGGCGGCCAGCCTGACCCAGACCAGCTTATGGGGCATCGACTCGCACGGCATGGCGCGGCTGCCGCATTACCTGAACCGCGTGGCGCATGGCTCCATCCTGGCGCGCCCGGCTATCCGCGTTGACCGCACGGGCCCGGGCACGGCGCAATTGCACGGCGGGCAAGGGCAGGGCATCGTGGTGGCGCACCGCGCCAATGCGCTGGCGATGGACCTGGCGCGTGAAGCCGGCATCGCGGCCGTTGGCGTCAGCAATTCCTCGCACTGCGGCGCGGTGGGCCTGTATAGCCGCGCAGCCGCCCGGCAAGGCCTGATCGGCATGGCCTTCACGCATTCGGATTCCATTGCCGCACCCCATGGCGGCCACCACGCCTTCTTCGGCACCAACCCCATTTCGATGGCGTTCCCGCGCGCGGAAGGCGAGCCGCTATGCCTGGACATGGCCACCACCTCCATCCCGTGGAACCGCGTCATGAACGCCCGCCGCGACGGCGTGGCCCTGCCGCCAAGCGTGGCGTTGGACGCCCAAGGCAGTGATTGCACGGACGCCGACGCAGTGCGCGCGTTACGGCCCTTGGGCGGCATCGAGTACGGCCACAAGGGCTACGGGCTAGCCATGATGATTGAGCTGCTGTGCGGCCCCTTGAACGGCAATCCCTTTGGTCCGCACATCTCACCCATGTACGACGCGCTGGATCAGCCACGGGAATTGGGCGCGTTCTTTATCGTGATTGATCCGCAACGCTTTGCGGGCGGCGCGGCGCTGGCGGGCGTGGTGGCGGCGATGGCGGTGGAACTGTCGCAAGCACCCGGCGCGCCGCGCATGCCGGGCGCCCCCGAAACCGAGGCCCAGGCCGAGCGCTTGCGCGATGGCATTCCCGTGCCGCCCGCCTTGTGGAACGAGATGAAGGCCTGGAGCCAGCGCCTGGGTGTGGCGCTACCCGCGCGCCGCGCTTAAACGCCCAGGTACTGCAACAGGCGCGGCTCGTCGTCCAGGAAGGCTTGCGACGAGCCCGTCCATGCCACGCGTCCCTTCTCGACGATGGCGTGATGGTCGGCCGTGGCAAGCAGCGGTTCCAGGTTCTTGTCGATGCACAGCACGGCCAGGCCGGTTGCTTTCAGGCTGTCCAGCGCCGCCCAGATTTCTTCACGCACCACCGGCGCCAGGCCTTCGGTGGCTTCATCCAGGATCAGCAGGCGCGGGTTGGTCAGCAACGCGCGTCCAATCGCCAGCATCTGCTGTTCACCGCCCGATAGATGGCTGCCCAGATGCCGCGCACGTTCGGACAAGCGCGGAAACAGCGCGTACACACGGTCCAGCGTCCACGGTTCCGCCAGGCCCTGGCGATTGTGCGCGGTGGCCACCAGGTTTTCACGCACCGACAGGTTGGGAAATATGTGCCGGCCTTCCGGCACCAGCCCGATGCCGCATTGCGCCACCTTGTACGACGGCAGCCGGATGATGTCCTGGCTGTCGAACACGATGCTGCCTTGGGTGGCGCGGGTCAGCCCCATCACCGTCTTGACGGTGGTGGACTTGCCCATGCCGTTGCGGCCCAGCAAGGTCACGAATTCGCCCGGCCCGATATCCAGGTCGATGCCGAACAGCGCCTGGCTGGCGCCATAGTGCGCGGTCACGCCGCGCATCGATAGCAGCGCGCTCATGCGGGTTCTCCTTGTTTGGCTTCGCCTTCGACCTTTCCCTGCTTGCCGCGCGCGCTGGCGCGTTCGCTGCCCAGGTAGCATTCGCGCACCTGCGGGTTGTTGCGGATCTGGTCCGCCGTGCCGCAGGCCAGTGCACTGCCATACACCAGCACCGTAATGCGATCGGACAACGCAAAGACGGCCTGCATGTCGTGCTCCACCAGCAAGATCGTGTAGCGACCGCGCAGTTGCAAGAGCAGGCGCGTCATGGCCTCGGATTCGTGCTGGCTCATGCCCGCCATCGGTTCGTCCAGCAACAGCAGCGACGGCTGGCAAGCCAGCACCATCGCCAGTTCCAATTGCCGTAGTTCGCCGTGCGCGAGTTCACCCGCGGGCGTATCGGCGCGGGCCGCCAAGCCCGTCAACGCCAGCGCCTCTTGGGCCGGGTCGGTCAGGGCGGCGGTCGCCAACACGGGCGTCCAGAATCGGAAGCTGTGGCCGCGCCGCGCCTGCACGGCCATCACCACGTTTTCCAGGGCGGTAAAAGGTTTGAAGACAGAGGTGATCTGGTACGAACGCGCCAGCCCATGGCGCACGCGCGTATTCACCGGCATGCGGGTAATGTCGCGGCCGTCCAGCAGCACGCGCCCGCTGTCGGGTCGCAGTTCGCCGCTAAGCTGGCCGATCAGCGTGGTCTTGCCCGCGCCGTTCGGCCCGATCACGGCGTGCAATTCGCCCGCGTGCACGTCCAGCGACAAGTCATCGGTCACCGTCAGGCCACCGTAGCGTTTCACCAGGTTCTCGACACGCAGCGCGGTCATGGTGTTTCTCCCTGAACGTCTGCCGAAGGTTGCCGCCGCGCCGCCTTGCGGCCACGCCAGGGCGTGTCGCGCAGGCTGCCATACACCCCGCGCCGCGACACCAGCACCACGCCTACGATCAGCAAGCCCATGATCAGCATCCAGTGCCCGGTCAGCAGCTTCAACCCTTCCTCCAACAACAGGAACGCCAGCGCGCCGGCCACGGGGCCGAACAGCGTGCCGATGCCGCCCAGCACCACCATCACGATCAGTTCGCCCGACGTGGTCCAGGCCAGATAGGACGGCGACACATACATGGTCAGGTTCGCCAGCAGCACGCCGGCCACGCCGCAGATCATGGCCGATATCACGTAGGCTGCGAGCCGGTAGCGCAAGGTGGGAAAGCCCAGCGCGCGCATGCGGCGTTCGTTCGCCTGGCAGCCGCGCAACGCCATGCCGAAGGGTGCATGGATCAGCCGATGCATCAGGCCCAGCACCGCCAGCAGCACGCCAAAGGCCGTGTAGTACAGCGCCAGCGGCGTATCCAGCCGGAACGCGCCGAAGTCGCTGCCGGCAAACAGCGACATGCCGTCGTCGCCGCCAAAGCCGTCCAGCCCCGTCGCCAGGAAATAGAACATCTGCGCAAACGCCAACGTGATCATGATGAAGGCGATGCCGGACGTGCGCATCACCACGTAGCCGCTGACCAGGCCCACCACGGCGCAGGCGGCCAGCGCCCCAGCCAGATGCAGCCAGCCGCTTTCAATGCCGTAGTGCGACATCACGCCCACGGAATACGCGCCCAGCCCCAGGTACAGCGCATGGCCGAAGCTGACCATGCCGCCAAAGCCCAGCAGCAGATTCAAGGCCAGCGCGGCCACGCCATAAACCAGCACGCGGCCAAACAGCGCCAACAGAAAAGGTTCGCCCTGCCAGTGCGCGTAAACCGGCACCAGGGCCAGCAACAGCAGCAGGGCGGCGGCCACCAGAAAGCGCGAAGACATGTGCATGAGGTTCCCCTTATCCGTGCTTGACGGGAAACAGGCCCTGCGGCCGCATCGCCAGCACCAGCGCCATCACGATGTAGATCAGCATGGACGCAATCGCCGGGCCGGCCGCATTGGCGGCTGCGGGCGGCAAGGCCGCGCGTAGCAGCGTGGGCAGCAGGGCGCGGCCCAGCGTGTCGATCAGCCCCACCATCAGCGCGGCCAGAAACGCCCCGCGCACCGAGCCGATACCGCCGATGACGATCACCACCAGTGTCAGGATCAGGATGGGTTCGCCCATGCCGGTCTGCGCCGACAGGATGGGGCCGGCCATCAGCCCCGCCAGGCCCGCCAGCACCGCGCCCAGCACGAACAGCAAGGTGTTCAGCCGCGCGATGTTCACGCCCAGCGCGCCCACCATCATGCGGTCGGTGGACCCTGCCCGTATCAGCATGCCCAGCCGGGTGCGGTGGATCAGCACATAGCAGCCGGCGGCCACCAGCAGGCCCACCACGATGATCAGGAAGCGGTACAGCGGGTACGTCACGCCCAGGATGTCGATGGTGCCCGACAGCCACGACGGCAGCCCCATGCTGATCGGCGCGGGGCCCCAGATGATGCGCGTCAGTTCGTTGAAGAACAGGATGAAGCCGAAGGTGGCCAGCACCTGGTCCAGATGGTCGCGCGGGTACAGCCGCGCCAGCGCAATGCGGTCCAGCAGCAGGCCCAAGGCCGCCATGCCCGCGATGACGGCGGCGCCCGCCAGCAGGAACGAACCCGTGTGGCGGAACACGGTGGCCGCGATGAACGCGCCCATCATGTACAGCGACCCGTGCGCCAGGTTGATGAAGTTCATGATGCCGAACACCAGCGTCAGCCCGGCAGCCAACAGGAACAGCAGTATGCCTAGCTGCAAGCCGTTCAAGGCCTGCACCAGCAGCAGCGTCGTGGACATGGGAATCACCTTGCGCCAGCGGCCAGCCCGGCCGCCCGCATTACTTCATCACGCATTGGGCGGCGTACTGGTCGGACACCTTGGACAGGTCGGCAAAGATGGGGCCCTTGTTCACAAAAGCCACCTTGCCGTCCGCGCCCGCCTGGACGTCCGCGCGGAAGAATCCGGCCACCGGGAAGTGGTTGGGCTGGTAGCGGAATTCACCTCGCACGGACGCAAAGTCGGCGGCTTCCAGCGCTTTGCGCAGCGCGTCCTTGTCGTCAACCTTGCCGCCTGTTTTCTTCAAGGCCGAGCCGATCAGTTGGGCCGCGTCAAACGATTGCGCGGCGTAGCTGGAGGGTTCGCGGCCGTACTTCTGCCGGAACGCGGCGGCAAACGCCTTGTTGGCGGCGTTGTCCAGGTCGGGCGAATACGGCACGTTGGTCACCGCGCCCAGCGCGTCTTGCTGCAGGGCGGGCAGCGTAGCGCCGTCGATGGTGTCCACCGACAACAGCGGAATCTTGCCGAACAGCCCAGCCTGGCGGTACTGCTTGGTGAAATTCACGCCCATGCCACCAGGAAAGAACACGTAGGCGGCATCGGGCTTCGCATCCGCCAGCGCCGCCAGTTCCACCGAGTAGTCGGGCTGGTTGACCTGCGTGAACACTTCGTTGGCGATCTCGCCCTTGTAGAAGCGCTTGAAGCCGGCCATGGCGTCCTTGCCGGCCTGGTAGTTGGGGGCAAGCAGGTAGACCTTCTTGAAGCCCATCTGGTTGGCCATTTCGCCGCTGCCCTCGTGGCGCTGGGTATTGTTCCAGGACGTGGAAAAGAAATACGGCGAACAGTCCTTGCCGGCCAGGTTGGTGGGGCCCGCGTTGGACCCTACCAGGAATACGCCGGCGGTCGTCACGGGCCGCCCCACGGCCAGCATCACGTTGGAATACACCACGCCGGTAATGATGGGCACCTTGTCGCTTTGCACCAGCTTGCGCGCGGCCTGCACGCCCACCTCGGGCTTGAACTGGTCGTCTTCCTTGATGACCTGCACCGGCACGCCGCCCAGCTTGCCGCCGCCTTGCTCCACCGCCAGCATGAAGCCATCCAGCTGGTCTTGCCCGAGTACGGAGCCGGGGCCGGTCAATGTGGTCAACAGGCCGATCTTCACATCGGCCATCGCGGCGGCGGGGAGGGTCAGGCTCAGGCCCAGGACCGCGGCGGCGGTCAGCGAGGTGGTGCGTTTCATGGCGTTTTCCCTTGAGTTGCCGTGTATCACGGTCATGGTGTTTTTGTGCGGCCGGCGAGGTGCGGCCGGCTAGGTGCGGCTGGCTAAGCGGGGCTGCTGAACTACGGTGTCAGGCCAAAGAACGTCATCGTGTTGCGGAACAGAATCTTTTGCTGCACGTCCGGCACCAGCTCGGCGTGCGTTACCAGGCGGCCCACTTCCTGCTCGCCCAGCGGATAGGGGTAATCGGAGCCAAGCAGCACGCGGTCTTCGCCCATGACGTCGATCAACAGGCGCAGCGAGCGCGCGTCGAAAACCGCGCTGTCGGTGTAGAAGCGGTCGGTGTACGACGAGGGCAATTGCGGGCAGTCCTGGCGAATGATGTCGCGATGGCGCCAGGCGTTGTCCACGCGCCCCAGCAGGTAGGCAAAGCTGCCGCCGCCATGCGCGAAGCACAGTTTCAGGCTGCGCGGAATGCGTTCAAACGCGCCAGACAGGATCAGCGACAGAATCCCCAGCTGCGTTTCCGCGGGCATGGCCACCAGCCACGGCAGCATCCATTTCTTCATGCGACCGTCGGTCATCATGTCCCAGGGGTGCACCAGCACGGGGATGTCGTTATTGGCGCAGTGAATCAGAAACTGCACCAGCAATTCGTCGTCCAGGTCGCGGGGGCCGACGTGGTTGCCGATCTGCACGCCCAGATGGCCGGCGGCTCGTGCTCGCGAGGCTTCCTTGCAGGCCAGGTCCAGGTCTTGCAACGGCACTTGCGCCAATGCCTTCAGGCGCGACGGCGCGTGGGCGCAATGCTCCAGCGCCAGGTCATTCATGCGGGCGGCCCAGTCGGCGGCTGCCAGGGCGGGGTAGGTGTAGCCGAACATGATGGGCGTGGCGCACAGGATCTGCACGTCCACGCCGTGGCGGTCCATCTGCGCAATACGCAACGCCGGGTCCCACAGGGTGGCGTCCACCGGGCGGAACTCGCGGTCGCCCGCCATGATCTGGCCGGTGGTGCCGTCGGCGTCCGGGCGCAACCAGGGCGCGTTGATCGGGTCCAGCGCCGCGGCTTCCTGCCGCGTGATCGGCGGAAAGAAGTGGGCGTGCATGTCGATTTTTTGAATCATGGGGCTGGGCTTTGCAATAGAGAGGATGCTGGAGGCGGGTTTGGCCTGCTATGTGGCTTGGTGCGCGGCTGGCTCAGTGGCTGGCTATGTGGCCTGCTGCGTCATCTGCGGGGCCGCCTGCTGTGTCGTCTGCTGCGTTGGCGCCTGGCCTTTGCCGGGATGCATCTGGCCGCAGCCAGGGCAGGTGCGCTTCTCAGGGCTGTCGTAGAACGCCTGGAACAGCGGCGGCAAGTCGGTCACGATGCTTTTCAATTGCACTTCCACGCGATGCACCAGGTGGCCGCAGTGGGGGCAATACCATTCAAAGCCATCGAGCAGGCCCACGGGGCGTTGGCGTTCGATGACCAGACAGGCGCTGTCGGCTTCGGGACGTTGCGGCGAATGGCGCACGTGCGGCGGCAAGAGGAAGATGTCGCCTTCCTTCAGGTCGACACGTTCGGCCTTGCCGTCCACCCACAAGGACAACCAGGCGTTGCCCCGGAACTGGTAGAAGAACTCTTCCAGCGGGTCGTCGTGATAGTCGGTGCGATGGTTCGGGCCGCCGACCACGGTGACGATGAAGTCGGCGTCTTGCCAGATCTGCTGGTTGCCGACCGGCGGCTTGAGCAGGTGGGCGTGGTCGTTGATCCAGCGCTGGAAATTCAACGGCGGGCCGTAGGCGGGCATGAAGATCTCCGGAAGGCGAGTTTGATGCAGTCTAGGCGGCGAGCGCGCCGGGGGAATAATAGAAATTGCGCGCTTGGATATGCGGCTTATCTATCGCGGGGTTTCCCGTAGAGCGGGTGCGCGGCAGGCTGCCGCGCGTTGCTAGCATCATTGCGCTACGCGCTTTCAGCATCTTCGCGCGGCGCGCGTGGGCTCAGTCGCGCTGGGCCGCGACGGCTTTCAGATATTCCACCAGCCGTTGGCAGGCGGGCGTCATTGGACGATCGGCGCGGACGGAATAGCCCACGTCGCCAAAGTCGCCGAACACGGTGGTGGGCAGCCGCGCCAGCAAACCCATGGACAGGAACTGCGCCGCCGCGTCATAGGGAATCAGCGCCAGCGCTTCGCTATGCATCAGGATGCCGATATTGGTCAGCAGCGATAGCGATTCCACGTGGCGGGCGGGCAGACGCAAGCCCGCGTCAAAGAAGGTGCGCTCCACCGACGCGCGCAACGGCGAGGTGGGTGCGGGCAAGATCCAGATGTGGTCGGCCAGGTCGGCCAGCGCGACCTCTTGCGCAGCGGCCATAGGGTGTTGGGCGCCCACCACCAAGCACAGCGCTTCGCGGTACAGCTTGTGGTGGTCCACCGCCACGCCGGATATCGACGCCATGTCGGCGCCGGGCAGGCGGCCCACGACGATGTCCACGTCGCCCGTGGCCAGTGCGGGCAGCAGTTGCGCGGACGGCCCTTCGCGCACGGTGACCTGGATGCCGGGGTGGTCGGTCATCAAGCGCGCGATGGCCTCGGGCAGCAGTTTGGCGGACGCGGCAATCAGCGTGCCCACTACCACGTGGCCGCTGGCCCCGCCCAGCACCGCGTCGATGTCGTCGGCCATGTAGCGCACTTCGGCCAGCATGGCGTGAACGCGCCGCCCCAACACCAGGGCAAGCTCGGTGGGCGTGACGCCCCGGTTCGACCGTTCAAACAGGGTTGCGCCGAAGAAGGCTTCCAGGTCGTGGATGGCCTTGGTGACGGTGGGCTGGGTCAGGTGCAGTTCGCTGGCCGCGCGCGATAGCGATCGGCGTGCCAGTACGCGCTCGAAAATCTGTAGCTGATGCAGCTTCAGTTTGTGGCTGAGCGCGTTGGGCGTGATGCGGAAGTTCGACATGCTTGCGGTCGCCCGGGCGGCGCCGCGAGCCATCGTCCTGTTATGTTGACCAGCGAAGTCGGGATCTACCCTACGCCTGTCCGGGGGGGCGTCGGCGAGGCTGCGTCCGCTTTGTTCGCTGCGTCTGTCTTGTCGGCTGCGTCGGCCGCGTCTGTGTCGTCGGCCTTCGCCGCCTTGCCGAAGCGTAGCGCAAACTGCCGCGTGAACACCGCGCCAAAGAAAAAGATCTGCGCGGAATAGTAGATCCACAGCAGCAGGGCAATCAGCGAGCCCGCCGCGCCATAGGCCGACACCGCCGCGCCCCGGCTCAGGTACAGGCCGATGCCCCACTTGCCCACCAGGAACAGCGCGGCCGTCACGATGGCGCCGGGTATCACGTCCGGCCAGGAAATCTTGGCACTGGGCAGCAGCTTGAAGATCACCGCGAACAGCGCCACCACCACTGAAAAAGAGAACAGTGTCGACACCCAGTCAAGCACTGTTGCGAAGGTGGAGGCCATCCACATGTCGCCATACAATTTTCTCGCGGCGCCCAGCACCGCATTCACGGTCAGCGACACCAGCAGGAACAGCGCCAGCACCAACACCAGGCCAAACGACAGCATGCGGCTGCGCACCATGCCGTGGATGCCGCCTTTCTGGTTGGCGGACACGTCCCACAAATCGTCCAGGCTGGCTTTCAGTTCGGCAAACGCCGTGGTGGCGCTGAAGATCAGCACAAAAATCGAGATCAGCGCGGCAATCCACCCGCCGCCCGATTCGTGGGCACTGGCCAATACCGTCTGAATCACTTCCGCGCCGCGCTCGCCGGTCAAGTCGCGCATTTGCAGGAACAGCTCGGACCGCACCGCGTCTTCGCCATAGAACGCGCCCGCCACCGCGATCACCAGAATCAGCATCGGCGCCAGCGAAAACACCATGTAAAGCGCCAGCGCAGCGCCCTTGCTGGACGCGCGGTGGGCCGACCACTGGCTGGCGGAATCCATCAACAGCCCGCCGATCTCGGACGGACGCAGGGCTCGCAGGCTTTGGGGAAGGCGCATAAGGCTGGGCAGCGTGAGGCGAAGAAGCCTTCATTGTAGGGACGCATGCGCCACGGGGAAACCGTGAGTTTGTGCGCAAACGTGTGCTTGCCGGGCGGCCTGGGGCGCCATGGAAACAACAGGCAAAGAATGCGGCCGCCGTGCGGTGCGCGTGAGCGGGGCCACAAAAAGAAAAACCCCCGGGGCGAAGGTCCGAGGGTTTTTCAGATACTGCATTCCCCGGCTTTGACGCCGGGGAGGCCGTGCAAGGAAAGCGGGACTTAGAAGTCCATGCCGCCCATGCCGCCCATGCCACCCGGCATGGCCGGAGCAGCGGGCTTGTCTTCGGCCAGTTCGACCACGGCAGCTTCAGCCGTCAGCAGCAGGCTGGCAACCGAGGCAGCGTTTTGCAGGGCGGTACGGGTCACCTTGGTGGGATCCAGAACGCCTTGCTCAACCAGGTCGGTGTACTCGCCGGTTGCAGCGTTGTAGCCGTAGTTGCCCTTGCCTTGCAGCACGTTGCTGACCACGACGCTGGCTTCTTCGCCGGCGTTCGTGACGATGGTGCGCAGCGGCTCTTCCACAGCACGCAGGATCAGCTTGATACCGGCGTTCTGGTCAGGCGTGTCGCCCTTCAGGTCAGCAATGGCTTGCTTGGCGCGCAGCAGTGCAACACCGCCACCAGCCACAACGCCTTCTTCCACTGCGGCGCGGGTAGCGTGCAGGGCGTCTTCGACGCGAGCCTTCTTTTCCTTCATTTCGACTTCGGTGGCAGCGCCAACGCGAATCACGGCAACGCCGCCGGCCAGCTTGGCCACGCGTTCTTGCAGCTTTTCACGGTCGTAGTCGGACGTGGCTTCTTCGATCTGGATACGGACTTGCTTGACGCGAGCCTCGATCGACTTGCTGTCGCCAGCGCCGTCGATGATCGTCGTGTTTTCCTTGCCCACTTCGATGCGCTTGGCTTGGCCCAATTCAGCCAGGCCGGCCTTTTCCAGCGACATGCCGGTTTCTTCGGAGATCACCGTGCCGCCCGTCAGGATGGCGATGTCTTCCAGCATGGCCTTGCGGCGGTCACCGAAGCCCGGCGCCTTGACGGCGGTGGTCTTCAGGATGCCACGGATGTTGTTCACAACCAGGGTGGCCAGCGCTTCGCCTTCGACGTCTTCTGCAATGATCAGCAGCGGACGGCTCGACTTGGCAACTTGCTCCAGCACGGGCAGCAGGTCACGGATGTTGCTGATCTTCTTGTCGAAAATCAGGACAAACGGATCTTCCAGCACGGCAACTTGCTTTTCCGGGCTGTTGATGAAGTAGGGCGACAGGTAGCCGCGGTCGAATTGCATGCCTTCGACGACGTCCAGCTCGTTTTCCAGCGACTTGCCGTCTTCGACGGTGATGACGCCTTCCTTGCCAACCTTGTCCATCGCGTCAGCGATGATCTGGCCGATGGAGGCATCGCTGTTGGCCGAGATGGAACCAACTTGAGCGATTTCCTTGCTGGTCGTGACCGGCTTGGATTGCTTCTTCAGTTCAGCCACGGCAGCGGCGACAGCCTTGTCGATGCCGCGCTTCAGGTCGATCGGGTTGAAACCGGCGGCAACGTACTTCAGGCCTTCCATGACGATGGCTTGAGCCAGCACGGTGGCGGTCGTGGTGCCGTCACCGGCGTTGTCGGAGGTCTTGGAGGCAACGTCCTTGACCAGTTGTGCGCCGATGTTCTCGAACTTGTCCTTCAGTTCGATTTCCTTGGCGACGGACACGCCGTCCTTGGTAACGGTCGGGGCGCCGAACGAGCGCTCCAGCACGACGTTACGGCCCTTGGGGCCCAGGGTGGTCTTAACAGCGTTGGCGAGAACATTCACGCCGCGGACGATACGCACACGGGCGTCGTCACCGAACAATACTTGCTTGGCAGCCATTTCTTAGCTTCCTTCGAAAATTCGTTTGAGGCGGGGTTTACAGAACCACGGCGAGGATTTCGTCCTCGCGGATGACGAGCAGTTCTTCGCCATCAACCTTCACGGACTGGCCGGCATACTTGCCGAACAGAACCTTGTCGCCAGCCTTCAGGTCGACCGGCAGAATCTTGCCTTCTTCGGTCTTCTTGCCGGGGCCGACGGCCACGACTTCGCCCTGATCAGGCTTTTCTGCGGCGCTGTCGGGGATGACGATGCCCGAGGCAGTCTTGCGCTCGTTTTCGAGGCGTTTGACGATCACGCGATCGCCCAGGGGACGCAAGGCCATGAGGAACTCCTGTTTACTTGAATGAAAGTGAATGATCGGTTAGCCCCGGGAGGGCTGTTAGCACTCACCGGTGTCGAGTGCTAATTATAGGGATGATGTTGCAGGGTTCAAGGGGGGGAAGGGCGGCTGTTACATATTTGGGGTTGGCCCCGTTTGTGGAATGTCCGCAAGTTTGGAACTCGCGCACGTCGGGTGTCGAACTCCGCTCAACTTGGGATTTGCGTGATGCGGATTGAAACTAAAAAATGTGTCCACCCAAATCTGGCCTGGCTTTCGGGGCGATATCTGCCCTTGAGGCAATTAGACCCCCACCATTTCTTGAATTTCTTGGCGCAGGGTCTCGCCGCCGCCGCGTAGCTGTAGGTGATCAGATATCAAAGAACATAAAGACAGGCCCTATCTGTGAGGACTATCGTCATTCGCCCTGTCCGGCTTGAAAACCATGCCGAGATATATTTGAAGCCAGAATAGGTCCCGATAATTCTTCCTGCATGCGGACTCAAGGTCCGCAATGGAGGCTCGCAGCTCGTCAGGTACTGAGTCTAAGGGAACTGAAGTGCACTCCGGTCTTCGTTGAAGCGCCGGGCTGAGCAACGGGTTCGTTGAGAGCATGGCCACGGCCGAACGACTCAACTGCACGGTTGCCTTGTCGGAGAATGGGACGGGAGAGAATTTTCTCGTCATGTCAGTGGCCCATTTTCGCAATTCCGCATTCTCAGAAGAAGCAGGCTCTTTGAGTAAACCTATCGCTAACTGAACATAGTCTTTCTGCGCTGCCGTTTCCGTTATGGACTTCTGTGTCCACCATCCAATCAAGCCGACTACAAGCGGCATTGCCAGCAGCGCGATAATTTGCGCCATCTTATAAGCTCGATCTAGCTTGGTCTCTGAGCTCAAATTTTCCCTCACGAAAGACTTCGCGGTGGTTGTCCGCTTGGTTGTGTGCCGATTGGCCTGACCATGAAGCACTAGGCAACTCCACCTCGCAGCAGCGGGATGGCTTGCACCGCGAACTTACTATCTTCGCGTTCTGATCCGGATTTGCGTTAGGTTGATTATTTCAGCGAGGCCAGCCGAAAACGGACTTCTATGACTTTCTTTTTGACTGGCTTCACACGACAAACCAACCTTGTTGTCGCACGGATAAAATACGTTGTTTGCAGCAATCATAGTGGACAGACGGGTGATGGCTTTTTAGGAAAAGGTAGATGGTTCAAGTTCGCAGTCTATGCCTGACTTAGTTGCCTTGATCACAAGGACTCCGATGAACGATCAAGCTGAGGGCGCCGGTCGCTCACTCGCTCCCGCCTATTTCCCACGGGAGCTCGGAATCAGCGAGACAGACTTGCTCGACAGCCGCGTCGACGAAGCCGGACTGCTCGCTCTGGCCGGCAACAAGATCGTGCTAGGTGAGCCGGGCATGGGCAAGAGCGAACTCATGCGCGAGCTTGCACGGCGGCTTGGGGTTGAGATAGTTACCGCAATTCGCTTCATCAAGGCCAAGAGCCCAGGCAAGTTGGTGTCTGCGGACAAGCCTTTGCTAATCGACGGTCTTGATGAGGCTATGTCGCGACGCGAGGGCGACGCAGTCGACACGATCCTGGCGCAGCTCGAAGAGGCGGACTTACCGCCTTTCATCCTCTCGTGTCGATCGCGAGAATGGCAAGCGCGTAGCGTGACAAATTTGCGGCGGCTTTACGGCGCTGAGCCTAGAGTCTTGACGCTCGAACCTTTCGATCGCAGTGATGCGCGGGCGGTTCTGTCTGCACAGAGTCCGAGCTTGGATGTTGATCATGTGCTCGATCACCTCGAGGCCTACAGCCTCCAAGATCTTTACCGTAATCCGCTGACGCTTGGCTTGATCCGACGTGTCGCGGAGACTGACACGCAATTGCCGGCGACGCGCGCGACATTGTTCGAGCGCGTCTGCACCCTTATCTGGCCGGAACATGATGGAGATCGGCAGGATGAGGGGCTGGCCCAGTTGACGCAAGACGAGGCGCTCGACGCCGCCGGGGCGATCGCCGCCGCACTGCTATTTGGTGGTGCCGAAGCCGCCAGTGCGGCAGGCGCTGCGCAAGTCCTGCAGGGCGACGTGCGACTCGCCGATCTCGAGTCCTTGCCGAAGGGCGAGGCCGTACGCGCGATTTTTTCGTCGAAGCTGTTTCATAGTATCGGGCCGTTGCGCGCGAGGCCGATTCATAGAGTTATCGCCGAGTATCTCGGTGCACGCTGGCTTGCACGTCAAGCGGTGACGCCGCGCGCGCAGCGTCGCCTACTCGCTCAATTGCATGGCAGTGGTGGCGTTCCCGCAAGTCTACGTGGGCTCCATGCCTGGCTCGCTTATCACAGCCCGACGATGGCCGAGCGTATCATCGCCGAAGACCCGTATGGCGTGTTGCGTTACGGTGAGGACACCTTGCTAACACCGCATCTTGCGGATTGTCTATTCAAGGCACTGAGCAAACTCGCTGAGAACGATCCTTATTTCCGAGCAGCGGACTGGGACAGCAAGACTGCTGCCGGACTGATGATCCCGGCGCTCAAGCACAAAATTCAGGCAATCATCTCCTCGGGAGCCAGCAGCGCGCACTTGCGCACGCTGCTGTTAGAAGGACTCAAGGCAACGGCGCTCGCAATTGAGCTTGCAGATACTTTGGAGGCGATTGTCCTCGCACGTGAACGCTTTTATCGCGAGCGCGAAGCTGCCGCAGAGGCCTTGCTGCCACACCGCGACCGGGCATGGTGGCGCACGACGATTGCGGCGCTGACCGACCAGGGCGGAGAGGATGCGCCGAGACTTGCGCGTCAATTGATCCAACTGATAGATGCCGACGTATCAGATGACTTGCTGGTCGCAACGCTTTTCGCCGAAATGGGGGTGAGCCGTTCTCCGCTACGCCGCTCCAGACCGCAGCGTGTCCACACCATTCGCAGCTATGAGAAACTATTTGCCGTGATCTCGTCGGTGCGGCTCGTCAGGGTGCTCGATTTGATAGCCGATTATGCCCATCTGTTGCGCGATGACGATTGGCAAAGCGCCGGCGAGGTGGCCGATATCGTCACCAATCTCATCGTTCGCGGTATTGATGACGGTGTTATCGGTGTCGTCGAGGCACCGTCGTTGTGGCGCTGGCTAGGAACACTCGAGCACGAGCATTTCTATGACCGCGACGTTCGGCAGAAGCTCGTGGCGCAACTGTGGTCGCAGGACGCCTTGCGTCGTGCAGTTCAGGCGTATGTGCTGGCTCACGAGCGCCGTAGGGATAGCCTTTGGGCCACCGCAATCTTTTTGCAGCGTCGCCTTCTACGGCAGGCTTGGCGGCAAGACGACATCGTTATCTTGTTCGACCTGCTAGCCCAAGGTAACAACAAAGATCCTGCATTGCGCCAAGACTGGCAAGATCTGGTACAGGTCGCGTGGCAACCTGATGGACTCATACCGGCCGTGCGCGGAGCTGCGGAGCGGTTCCGTCGTGGCGACAAAGCGCTCGGTGATTTTCTGAGTAAGCTCGAGAACCCCAAAAAGCCAGCGTGGGAGGTCCGTCAGGAGAAGGAGGGGGCTAAGCGCGAGCGCAAACGCAAGGTGGCGATTGAGCAGGCGCGTCGTTTATTTGGAATGGCGCGCGACCATCTGCGGGCTGGCGAGCTGGGCGTGATCTTGCGGGCGGCTCAGGCCTATTTGGGTCTGTTTCGCGATCTGCCCAGCAAATTATCCCCAATTGAGCGGCTGTCGAGCTGGATCGGGCCGGGCCTCTGCAGTGACGCGCTGATCGGATTTGAGGCCATACTGCACCGCTCGGACATACCCACGCCGGTTGAGATTGCCAACGTTTTTGCTCGCAGTCGGACTTGCAATTACGGCTTTCCTATCATGGCTGGGCTTTACGAGCGCATGCGACTTGGCAAGAGCTTTGCCGACCTATCCACGCCGCTCAAGCAAGCGGCGTTGCTGCTCAATTATGAAGGTCATGGTTGGAGCCTCGACGAGGAAAAGGACGCACTGCGGGCGGCGCTGGAGGTCGAAGTCATTTCCTGCCTGGACACTCGACAGGCGTTCGCAAGGCTCTGGATTGAGCCCGCGCTCGGTATAGGCAAAGAGCATGTTGCTGGGCTCAGAAAACTCGCCCACGATCCAGAATGGCAGGCGACAGGGGCGGCGCTTGGTGCCGAATGGCTGACGAGGTTTCCCAACGTACCGGCTTCGGTTGAAGCAGAATTGGTCGACTGCCTAACCTATGGTGGTGCGCTAGCTGCGCTTCGGGATGTTGCCAAAGCGCGCGCCGAGATGGTGTTCCGCAATGTGGACCATCTGCTGTCGTGGCTAGCGATCGATGTTGTAGTCCGTTTCGATGCTGTGCGATCCGATCTGGCCAAGATAGGTACGTACCATCCTGACTTTATCTGGTTCCTACGGAACCGCCTACAGTTCGAACGGAGAGACGTGCAGTTGCCGCTGACAGTTTCCCAGGCAGAATGGATCATCACCGAGTTCCGCGAGCATTGGCCGTATACCGTGCTTAGGGGAACAGGATCCGGCAACACGAACGGCTATGACGCGACTGACTTTCTGCGCTCGCTAATCAGTCGGATCGCTGACGACACGAGCATGGAGGCCGCTGAGGCTATCGCGAGGCTTGTAGCCGGCCCCAGCGACAGCTATGCGGAGTTGATTCGTCACATGGCAGCCGAACAGCGGCAGAAGCGTGCCGAGGAGGATTTTTCAGCGCTTTCGCCGGCCGATCTAACTTCGCTTCTCGACGATGGCCCTCCCACCAATATTGACGATTTGAAGGCGCTAGTGGGTGAAGAGATGGCCGTCGCGCAGCTTAAGCTCATCGGCGACGATCTCGATTCGGTCGTAGATTTTTGGACTGATGATGGCATACCTCGCGACGAGAATCGATGTCGCGACCGCCTCGCCGGGATGATTGGCCCTGAGGTCGACCGCTATGATATTCAGCGGATCACCGAGGCGGACATGCCTCAGACCAAGCGCGCGGATCTAGCTTTTGCGCGTGGGCCGATGCAGTTGCCGGTTGAGGTCAAAGGCCAATGGCATAGCGAGGTTTGGGATGCCGCGAACGGCCAGCTCGACATGCAGTATCTGATCGACTGGAGTTGCGGGCAACGCGGTATCTACTGCGTCTTGTGGTTCGGTGATTTACCGTCGTCGACGAGGCGGCGGTTGAAGGCGCACCCCGATGGGCTTCCTGCGCCGACGACCGCAGATGCCATGCGTACGATGCTAATCGAGCGTATTCCCGAGGCGCGCCGCCCGCTGATCGACGTCGTTGTGGTCGATCTATCGGCCGGCAAGCCCTAACGCGTCCTTTCTCATGCCGCGCCGGATGGCTAGAGATTCATGATCGCGCCGGTGGAGCAGCGACGCTCAACCACTGATGGCAGTCACGGGTTGCGCGCTTAGCAGAGCTTCTTTGGAAAATTCCAGACTAAATGAAATTTCGTACGAAGGATTCCAAGTCATTGATATTTTTTTGGATTATGAATTCCAAGCCGGTTGAGCTTCGACACCTGTAAAAGTGCTAAGCCCCTCAGCACAGCGTATCGACTACGCCAACGCCGTGGGGTAGGGGCTGGTATCGATGTGGGACAGCATGGCCCGAGACAGCCGCTCCAGCAGGCGCGCGCGAACCTGGGCGCTCTGTGCCACGTCCCAGAGGTTTTGCAACTCGTGTGGATCCTGGCGCAGGTCGTATAGCTCTCCCCAGTCTGCGCCGTCGTATATCGTCAGGCGGTGGTTTTCCGCCAGGAGCGTGCGGCACCGAATCCGGCGGTCGAAACCCAGGATGACGCGCTGGCCTTCCTCCTCGATCATCAGCGCATCGCGCACGCCGGCGGCTTGGCCCGACATGACCGCCGCAAGATCGTGCCCCTGCATGCCGTTGTAGGGCTGGACGCCCGCGCGCGCCAAGATGCTGGGCGCGATGTCGATCGTGCTAACCAGCGCATCGCTGGCGGAACCCTCGGTGGCGCCGGCGCCGTCCCGCCAGATGAACGGCACCCGGGTCAGGCCCCGATAGTGAATCGGGCCTTTCAACATCAGTTGATGGTCACCCAGGTAGTCGCCGTGGTCGCTGGTGAAGATCACCACGGTGTTTTCCGCCTGGCCGCTTTGTTCAAGGGCCGCCAGCACGCGTCCGATATGGTGGTCGATATTGGCGATGGATCCATAGTTCAAGGCCAGCGCTTCGCGCGTTTCGCGCTCGTTGCAGGCGAAGATCGCCGGGGTGTGCCTGACCGCTTTGCCGCTGTCACGCTGGTCGCGCAGCCACGCCACATGCGGCGGTATGGAATGCCCGGCATGAAAGGATGCGGGCAGCTCCATGTCCTCCGGCTTGTACATATCCCAGTAGCGGCCCGGCGGCGTAAAGGGGTGATGCGGGTCGGGAAAGGAGCACTGCAGGAAGAAGGGGCTGTCGCCGAGGCTGTATTCGCGCAGTTTTTCGATCGTGCGGTCCGCGATGTACGCCGTGGGATACAGTTCCTCGGGAACGCGGGTCCGCCAGGCCTGGCGAATGCGGGTCAGCTCATATTCCGGCGTCTCGATGGCGGCTTCAAAGCCGATCAGCGCTTCCACCTCCGGATGATGGCGGCGCAGCCAATAGCGGTAATGCCCGTGGGGCTGATCGCTATGGTCGTCCACCAGGTCCGCCTGCTGGAATCCGTAGTAGGGATAGCTCAGCTCATAATCGTCGCGTTCCAGCCAGGAGCGCCGGTTTTCCTGGTCGTAGCGCCCGCTGGCATCCGGCACTACCGCTTCCAGTGGAAGACGATCCTCGGCGCGCACGGGCCAGGAAGGCGGGATGTCCGTCATGTTCTGCAGATGGAGCTTGCCCACCACGCCGGTGCGCCAGCCCGCCGAGCCCAGCATGTCCACAAAGGTCCTGCTGCGCAGCGACAGCGCAATGCCATTGTGGCGCGCGCCGTGAGCGGAGGGGTAGCGGCCTGTCATCAGGCTGGCTCGGTTCGGCATGCATATGGGGGTGGCCACATGCATATTGTCCGCGCGCCATCCGCCGGCGGCCATGCGGTCCAGATTGGGGGTCGCGACGACGCCGTTGCCATAGGCGCCGAGGTGGTCGGCGCGATGCTGGTCGGTTATGAACAGTAGAAAGTTCACGGGACGGTCGGGCTTCATTGCGTGGCTCCCGATGCTTTTACCGCTGCGTTCCACTTGGGCATGTCGTTGCGCACCATGTCGCCAAACGCCTGCGGCGTCATCGGACGCGGCGCCATGCCCAGCGGCTTCAGCGCGGCGGTAAATTCGGGATTCTGCAGCACGGCCCGCAGATCGGCGCTCAGGCGCTCGATCACCGGCGCCGGTGTTCCAGCCGGCGCGAACAGGCCGATCCACGACTGCACGCTCACCCCGGGGGCCACGTCCGAGAACAGCGGCGTATCGGGAAGGGCCGGATAGGGCTCGGGATTGGCGACGCCAAGCACCCGGACCCGGCCATCGGACAGGAAAGGCAGCGCGGGCGCAATGCCGCCTATCATCAGCGGCACGTGCCCGGCCACCAGGTCGCTCATCGCTGGCCCGGCGCCCTTGTACGCCGCGTGCACCACGTCCAGACCGGCGGCGTGCTTCAGTTGCTCCATGGCAAGCTGATGCACGGTGCCTACGCCAGGCGAGGCGTAGGTGTACTTGCCGGGATTTTTCCGCAGAACCTCCACGGCCTCTTGCAACGTCCTGGCCGGAAAGCTCTGGTTCGCCAGCAGCACCACGACGTTTTCAGCCACCATGCCGATGGGCGCAAAATCCTTGACCGGGTCGTACGGCATGGTGGGGTACAAGGCGCTGTTGATGCCATGGGTGTTGGTGGTTCCCATAAGCAAGGTATAGCCGTCTGGATTGGCACGCGCCACCAGGCTGGCGGCAATGTTGCCCCCGGCGCGCGGCTTGTTCTCGATCACGACGGTGTAGCCCCGGGTCTGCATGCGCTGCGCCAATTGCCGCGCCAGCACGTCCACTGCGCCACCCGGCGAGAACGGCACTATCAGTTGCAAGGGCCGGGCCGGGTAGGCGTCGGCGGCGTGCGTGCCCGGCGAGGCCAGGGCGATACAGGCTGCAATCGCAGCGAATATTGTTTTCATCGTTGTCTCCCGCCACGCCATGTTTGAGACGCGGCAGCCACAGTATGGGCGGGGCGTTCATGTCAGAAAAATGAAATAAACTCACCGGACCATAACCATTCAGTTATCTTCGCCATGCCCGCACGCCTTGGTACGCATTTGAAGCCGCGCCATGCGGAGTTGATGATTGCTCTGGATGAAGAGCGCAACCTGGGGCGCGCGGCCAGCCGGCTGCACATGTCGCAACCCGCCGCGTCCAAGGCGCTGTCGCAGCTGGAGGAGCAGGTTGGCTATGTCCTGTTCGAACGCACCAGCCAGGGCAGCCGGCCCACCGCCGCAGGCGCCGTCATGGTCCTGCACGCTCGCCACACGCTGGGCTCGGCGGCGCGGGGCGCCGCCGAGTTGCAGGCTGCGCAAGAACGCGGAACCACCCTGTTGCGGCTGGGCACGCTGCCCTCGGCGGCGGTCACGGTGGCTCCGCAGCTGATAGCCGCGCTGTGCCAGCGCATGCCCGCCTTGGAGGTCACGCTCGTGGAAGGTGTGCTGGACAACCTTCTGGACAGGCTTTCCGTGGACGAGTTGGATATCGTCCTGGGCCGGCTGGGCGGACGGCCGCTGCCGGCCGAATGCGAAGCGATGCGCCTGCACGATGAACCGATCTGCATCGTATCGGCGCCGGGTCATCCGCTGGTAGGTGGGCGCGACCTGCATCTGCGCGAGTTGCAGGGGCGCTCGTGGGTCTTGCCATTGCCGGGCACCATGTTGCGGGAACGGTTGGAGCGGGCATTCGAGCAGGCCGGCCTGCCGGTGCCGCAGGCGCGCATGCATACGAATTCACTGCTGGCGACGCTGGCTCATATCGACCATAGCGATTGGCTCGCGGCCATGCCGACCGCCATCGCCGAGTTCTATCGCGACCGGGGTGCGCTGGATATCCTGCCTTTGCGCATCGAGGGAAATTTCGGCGCAATCGGCGCCATCTATCGCCAGCAGGGAACGCGTATGCCCGCGGTGCAGGCCGCGCTGGACTGGCTGGCGCAGCCGCGTGAACCTGATGTCGACGTTCATTCAACCTGAGATTTGGTTCACAGAAGTTGGCCTATAAAAATGCGTAGATCGACGCGGCGCCCGGGGTTGCACCGGGGGTGGGCATAGCCGCTATCCGCCGTGGCTAGAACCGCTGTCCCGCTGCTATGCTTGCCTCACGGGCCGCCACGCCGCAGCGCCGGGCCATGGCGGCATCCCAACCGCAACCCAGGAGCATCGACATGAAGCTATCCAAACGCGCGTTATTGGCAGGGCTGGCGCTATCCGCGCTGTCGGCAGTGGTCCCCTCGGCCATGGCGCATCACGGTTGGTCTTGGGCGGAATCGGAACAGATGACCTTGCAAGGCACGATCGAGCAGGTGCAGATCGCGCCGCCTCATCCCAATTTGAGGGTGAGAGCCAGCGATGGTGTCTGGGTGGTCGAACTTGGCAATCCCAACCAGACGAAGGAAGCGGGATTCGTCGAAGGGTCCGCCAAGCCGGGCGACGCCATCACCGCCATTGGCAACCGCGATCAGGACGCCGGCAACAAGCGCATGAAGGTAGTCCAGATCATGGTGGGCGGCAAGACCTACGACATCTATCCCAGCCGCATCAAGAAACCCTGAGCCGCACGGCCCTGAGCCATGCCTGAACTGCTTCGGCTGGCGCTGGAACAGCTTACGGCCCTGCCGCCGGCGCTGTGGCTGCGAAGGTCCGGAACGCTGTACCTTCTGGTCAACGCCGCCCATATCGGCGCCATCGGTCTGTTGATCGGCTCGATCGTTCCGCTGGACCTGCGCCTGCTCGGCGTCCTCAAGCCCACTTCCTTGGCACTGCTGGCGCCTGTACTGGCGCGCACGGCAGCGGTTGGGCTGCTGCTGGCCGTACTGACCGGCGCTACGCTGTTCACCGTGCGTCCGCAGGAATACCTGGAGAACCCGGCATTCGTGGTGAAGATGGGCTTGTTGGGCGCGGGCGCGATCAACGCCTGGCTCGTGCGCCGGGGCGGGGCATGGGGGCGGGTATTGCAGGGAGGCCGCGCGTCCGGCGCGCTGCGCTGCCAGGCCGCCGTTTCGCTGCTGCTGTGGACGGGCTGCCTGATAGCGGGAAGATGGATCGGGTTTCTGTAGCTTGCCGTTCGTCTGCACTGGCCAGGTCAGGGGCAGGTGGCGCCCCGGCGCTACTGTGCTGCGCCGGTCGCCTTGGCCACATAGTTCGCAAGCGCCTGGACATCCTCATCGCTTAACGCGTCAAAAGCCGGCATGACGCCGATGCCGTTGCGTACGGCCTGCATGACTCGCTGCGCGTCTGGCTTGAGCTCGTCCAGATTTGGTCCGATGGTCCCCTTCGCGCCCGCGTCGGCCATCGTGTGGCAAACGGCACAGGCCGGCGTTGAGCCTTTCAGGAATAGCGCGCGGCCAGCCTCGGCATCAGTGGGCTCCGCGGCGACGGTCAAACTGCCTGGCACGCATAGCAGTGCCGCCGCCAACAGGGGGAATACCCGCCACCCGGCAAGGAGGCGTGGTGTTGGCGGTGACACAACGCTGCGCTGCATCAAGCCGCCATGTTCAGGACACATTGACTGCCAAGCCGTGATCCTGCCAGCTACTGTTGATGTACCCCGGTGCATTTTCAAATCGCTTTTCCACCTGCACATTGCCCGCTGTGTCTTCGACGCGGCTGACCAGTGTGTGCTGTCCTGCCGAAAGATCGATGGGTAGCGCGAACTGCCGCCACGCGTATTTTCCAAGGTCGGGTCCGATAAGCGACGCCTCTTTCCAGGTCTTGCCGCCGTCTATCGAGACCTCTACCCGTTTGACCGCATGCATGCCCCCGAACGCCACGCCGCGCACGACGGCGCGTCCGGCCTTAAGGGCCTGCCCATCCGTGCCAGGCGCGGTGATCCAGGACTTGGGTTCCATGGCCCAGACAGAAGGCTGGTCGGGGCTGGGCTTGGCGCCCATCGGGGTCAGCCGATAGCCGGTTTGCTGGATCTTCGCGCGACTTTGTTCGTCAGTGAAGGCAAGGCGCTTGAGGTACTTGACGTTGTTGACGCCGGTATAGCCCGGGACGATCAGCCGCAGCGGGCCGCCGTGAGCCAAGGACAGAGGCTCGTTGTTCATTTCCCAAGCCAGCATGGCATCTTGCATGGCCTCTCGCGGCACCGAGCGCTCGACAAGCAAGGATAGGGGATCAAGGCCTTCGGGCAGGACTTCGCCGCCTGTGCCCGTCATGTAGGCGGGCTTGCCCTTCAGTCCGCCCAGGTGTTCGACCAAGGTACGCACCGGAATGCCTGACCACATGACGCAGCCGGCCGCGCCCACCTCCCAAGGCGTTCCACTGGGCTTGTGCGGAAAAAACCCACGGCCATTGCCCGAGCATTGCAGCACCGTGGCCAGCGTTTCCACGCCCAATGCCTTGAGATCGCCCACGGTCAGGGTGCGCGGTTGCTCCACGCCGGCAATCTCGACGGCCCATGCATCGCGGTCATCCAGGATGGACGCGGCGGGCGGCGGAAGGTTGTTGCGGACGTAGAGTTGGCGTGATGGCGTGATGATCCCGTCACCAAAGGCGCTGCGCTTGGTTTCGATCGTGTTGGCGCTATGAACGATGACGCTGTCGGCGTCTTTCCATGCCGCGTAGGGTGGCAAAGGCTTGGCTGCGGGGGCGGCTTTGGTCGCGGTGGGGTTAGCGACTGCGTCCGCGGCACAGGCGACACCCGTGGCGCCCAGGCCAACGGCGGCAAGGGCGCCGGCGCTGCCGGCCAGCAGGCGGCGTCGGGCAAGGTTTGGGGGAAGCGTCTCCATGGCATGCCTCTTTGGTTGCCGCGCCTTTGGGAACCCGGCGCTGTGTTCTACCGATGGCGGCCCGGCGAAGCGGGGCCTTCTGCATCATCGACACTGCGTTTTTTTATGTCAAGGGGTTCTAAAGGACTATGGATTTCATACTTTTTTGGCATAAGAGTTTTGGATGACCACGCCGGCGCGGTGGAAAGTGCACGCCAGCGTGGCCCCCAAAAAAAGCGCGGCGCGGCTAGCCCCAAGCCCACGCCCGCGCGCACTTACCCCTTGGCCGGCACCGGCCGCCGCAGCGCATCGATCAGCGCCGCATTGAAGCGCGCCGGATCCTGCACCTGCGGCGAATGCCCCAGTTCGGGCCACATCACCAGCGTTGCCCCCGGGATCGCGCGAGCCGTCTTCGGGGCCAGTTCGGCGTAGTTGCCCAAGCGCTTGGCGACTTCGGGTGACGCGGCGTCCTTGCCGGGCGCCGTGTTGTCCTGCTTGCCGATCAACAGCGTGGTGGGCACGGCGATCTGGCCGAACTCATGCACGACTGGCTGCGTGTAGATCATGTCGTAAGTGAGCGCCTGATTCCATGCCACGCGCTCGCGTCCTTCTCCTTGCAGCATGCCGGCGGCCATCAGCACCCACTTGTCGTAGTCGTCGCGCCATTGCCCCGCGTAGTACGTGCCCTGCTGGTACTTCTTCATGCCCGCAAAGTTGGCCTTGAGTTCGCGCGCGTACCAGTCGTCGATGCTGCGGTAGGGCCCGCCTTCCTGCTTCCAGTCTTCCAGCCCGATCGGATTCACTAGCACCAGCGCATCGGTGGTCGCGCCGTACATCAGCGCATAACGCGCCGCCAGCATGCCGCCCATCGAATGTCCGACCACGCTGGCGCGTTCCACGCCCAGGTGCGTCAGCAGGGCCTGGGTGTTGGCCGCAAGCTGGTGAAGCGAAAACTGATAGCTCGCCGGTTTGTCGGATTTGCAAAAGCCGATCTGGTCGGGCACCACAACCCGATAGCCGGACTGGCTCAACGCCGAGATCGTGGCGTCCCAGGTGGCGCCGCAGAAGTTCTTGCCGTGCATGAGCACGACGGTTCGGCCGTTCGCCTGCGCGGGCTTTACGTCCATATAGGCCATCGATAGCGTCTGGCCTTGCGACTTCAGGGTGTGGCGATGGACTTCGTGCGGATACTCGAAGCGTTCAAGGTTAGGGCCGTAGTCGGGCACCTTGGGTGCATCGGCCGCGAGGGCCGCGCCGGCGCCGCCCGCCAGCAACAGGCTGGCGCACCATGCGGCTAGCCGTGTATGTCGGATTCGTGTCATGCAATGACTCCCTTTGTGGCGCCGGCCCGCTGCCGGCGCTGTAAAAGAGTGACCATGCGCGACGGGGCGAGGTTCCGTGACGGGCTTGTTTTGTCAGCAAGAAGGGCCACGGTTCGCCGTGATCTTGCCCGGTTCAATCACCAACTTTTCGGCGTGCGAGCCATTCGCCGGGATGGCTCCGCTTATTCGTTGAGCCCGCTTACGGCCGCCATTGCACGTGCTCAACGCGGTCGCGCCCGTTGCGCTTGGCTGCATATAGCTGTTGGTCCACGGCCTTGATGAAGTCGGCACGTTCCGCCTTTCCCTCAAGCACCACCGTGCCCGCGCCGATGCTGACGGTGACGCGCCTGCCATGCGGCGACAGGGCGTGCAGAATGGATTTCTTCTGGAGCAGGCGCTGGCAGCGTTCTGCGACTTTCCGGGCGACCTCGGCGTCGGCCTCGGGCAGCAGCACAACGAATTCCTCGCCGCCGTAGCGCGCCACCAGATCGCGGGGGCCATCCAGCGCCAAGCTCAACGTCTGGGCAATTTCCACCAAGCAGTTGTCGCCCTGGGTGTGGCCATACAAATCGTTGTATTGCTTGAAAAAATCCACGTCGAACAGCAATACAGACAACGGTCGACCTTCGCTTTCCGCACGCTCCCACTCCAATTCAAAACATCGATCAAAGCGACGGCGGTTGGCAATATTGGTCAGGCTGTCCTTGAAGGACAGTACCTCTAGCTCTTTTTGCAGGCTCAGCAGCTTTTCTTCGGTCTTCTTGCGTTCGGTGATGTCGAACATGAAGCCGATCAGCGAATCGACTTCGCCGCTGTCATTGCGCACGACGTGCACCACGTCACGAATCCACACGTAGCCGTTGTCCTTGGTCAGCGCGCGGTAGTCCGCCTCGTGGTCCACGCCGGCCTGGGATTGGGTGACGCAGAAATTCACCACGTATTCGCGGTCCTCGGGATGCATGCGCATGGCCCAGTCTTCCGCGCTTACCCAGCTTTCCGTGCTCCAGCCCAGCAATGCCTCGATCTGAGGGCCGATGTAGGCAAACTTCATCGTGGCCCAATCGATCTTCCAAGGAATCGCCTTGGTCGACTCCAGCAAGGTCCTGTACACGGCGTTGTCATCAATGGTCGGGCCTGCGTGGGACATGCCAAATCCTTTTTCGGTCAATACGTTTCGCGCGACGTCGAAAAATACGTTCCGCCCTTGCCATCCGGCGTCAACGTCACCCGGAACGGAATCTGTTGATTGCACAGTTGCACAATCCACCGTTCATCGACACTTCCGTACTGCTTGGACGCAGCTGAACTTCCCGTGCCGACCGGGTTGACCTTAACGACTTCGGTTTGAATCGCGTCGACCTTCTGGCAATTCAATTGCGTTTGGGCCTGCATGGAAATGTTCTGGGCGACGTCGGCTTTCAACGTTGCGCCGGCGTGCGTGTTGCCGGTGATGGGCGCTTTGGTTTGCGGGGTGGCGCAAGCGGCAAGCACTGTGGCGGATGCGGCAACGATAAGCGCGCGCGAATGGCGTTTCATGATGACTCCCTTGTCGGTCGGCAAAAGGTATGCGGCGAAATTGCGTTGTGGCGTCGGTCGGACGGGGGTGAGGATACCGTAGATTTCTTAGCGAATAGATACCCATGAAAGTCGGCATCGCAACTCACATACGCTGCCGGACAATGGCGACCTGACCTTTGCGCATGGCTCCACCTACCGTGTTGAAGACCTCCATTCTGAATCGACATCGCCATGCGCCACCATATTTTTTTGGAGATCGCCATACTCAATCCTAGGCACGCAGATGCGACTAACGGGGCGTAAAAAGATGAAGCCGTCTTGTAATAAGCGACTCCGATCACAAGCCCGGCGGGGCTTTAGCCAAAGCGGGTGACCCGGCTGTGCGCCGGATACTCGGAGTCCTCCTTCTTTGGTGGTCCGCCCGGGCGTGGCGCGGTCAGAATCTGCACCGGGACTCGAGCGTTTTAGATTGGGCAGGAATTTCGCTTTGCCTTGCATGGCCCTAGACCCTGGAGAGCACGATGAGTGACTATGGCACGAGGCTTCTTTCGAAAGGAATGCTAGGTGTTGATGTTGAAGAACTTCAAATACGCTTGGCAGGGTTTCGCGGGACACTTCCAGACGGCGAGTTTGGGCCTGGCACTGAATTGCAGGTCACCAAGTTCCAGTCTGATGTGATGGGTCAGAGCGCTCCCAATGGGATCGCTGACCGCTCGACCCTCAAAGCCATTGACTCATTCGCGGATCGGTTTCCCATCGACTTTGCTCGATTGAAGTGCCAATGTGGCAAGTGCGCCGGATTCGGCCGAGGTAATTTCAAGGGCAAGTACTTGGGCAATCAAGCGGCCGAGGCATTCCACCTTTATGAGTATCCCGGCATTCACCGCATGCTTCTCTGGGCTGTACGAGCCGCTTACTTTTATATGCCGGAGCACCGCTTTAGCTTCAGTTCCGGGTATCGCTGTGCAGTCGACAATAGGCAGAACCATCGCAATACGACTAATCACTGCGGGAAAGCGGTGGATTTAGATGTCAGGGTCGAGGCCGGTGAAACGAAGCAAGACGATGTTGTGAAATGCCATGAAATCCGAGGGAAGCTCATCGAGCTGTCGAACGCCCAAATCGGATGGGCGGCCAAGAATCGTAAGTCTCTGGAGCCCGATAATGTGGCTCCGACATGGGTTCATTACGACGTGCGATCTTATGATGCCAGATATCTGGCGGATCACTACTTTTGTACGGATCTAATTGGGCTAAATGCACGCGCTCCAATCTCGTTCTGAGGCCAGCGTGGCAAGCTGGAGTTAGATGGTCGCAACGATGAAGCTGATCTTCCAAGATATTCTGATCGGCAATCATCGAGTCGCATCGCCACCTCATGGCGACAGGTAGAGCGCGTTTATTCAGGTATTACGATCGGGATGCACATCGTGTGCGCCACTTCACGTCGGGCGTTTTTACGTGTAGTGGCCAACATCCTTTTTCAGTATCCGATGTCGTTGCTCTCGTCGGCGGAGGCCGCCTATGTCGATCACACTGAACGATGCGCACGTCGTGCACTCCGGGGTTGCAGCAGACCCGGATTCCGAACTGGAATCCAGCACGATATCCTTACGGGACTACATGGCGGCAGAGCCTGCGCCGCCGGCAGGCGTATTCGAGATCGCGCTTGTCTTGGCGGGCGCCATATCGGCGGGAGCTTACACCGCAGGCGTTTGCGATTTTCTTATCGAGGCACTGGACGCTTGGGAGCAGGCAAAGCGCGACCAACCCGGTGAGGTGCCCAGTCATAGCGTCAAGATCAAGGTTGTATCTGGTGCGTCCGCCGGCGCCATGACAGCAGCGATCGCTGCATCAGCGTTGCGATTCCAGTTCCAGCACGGCGAGCCACAACTGCCGGATGCCAACCCCTTCTACAAAGCCTGGGTCAAGGGTGTCGACATCGGACACCTGTTGAACCGGCTGGATCTGGAGACATCCGATCAGCCGATTGCATCGCTGCTTGATTCGACACGTCTGGAGCGAGTTACTGATGACGCGCTCGGTTATCGGGGGCCGCCTATCGCGCGGCCGTATATCGAGGATGGGGTCCGATTCATTTTTACCCAGGCCGGTCTGCGCGGCATTCCCTACTATCTGAATTTCCGAGGCCACACGATTACGGGTTTGCGTATGTCGGCCCACCGGACTTATCACAGTTTCTATGCCCCTTATGGGAACCGCGGGCGTCCACGGCCTGATGATGAGGTGCTGAACGTGGACGACGCCACGGACCCCGCCTTGAATCATCAAGGATGGCGCAATCTGGGCAATGCGGCTTTGGCTTCCGGCGCGTTTCCGGTGGGGCTGCGCGCACGCGAAGAACTTCGCCGTCCGAGCGATCTGGAGTGGCGATATGCCGCCGTCGCAGGGAGTTACATCAAGCTCGTTCCGGCCTGGTCGCAATTCGTTAGCGGCATGGCGCCTAAGCCGCCCCAAGGCTATTACGCGGAGTTCGTGGTGGATGGGGGGGCCATGAATAACGAACCCTTGGATCTCGCGCGTACGGAATTAGTTGGACTGCTCGGTCAAGTAGAGTCGTCTGGAGGTAAGACTCAACGCACGCTAATCCTCGTCGATCCATTTCCCGATCAACCAGCATTGGACTTTTGCAACCGCGACGAAAAACACAAGGGCGATTTGGAATCTGTCTGTTTTAAGCTGGCCAGCGCGTTCAAGAGCCAAGCAAAGTTCAGCCCCGCCGATCTTGCTCGCGCCCTGCACCCTGCCGAGTACAGCCGCTTTCTGCTCGCCCCAAGCCGTAAACCTGATGACCCACCGGCAAGCTGGCGGCTACCGCCGGCGCCAATGGCCAGTGCGTCGCTACAGGGTTTCGGAGGTTTCCTGGATGAGAGCTATCGCCGACACGACTACCTGCTCGGGCGGAGAAACTGCCAGCAGTTGTTGCGGTTTCACTTCGGGCTCTTGCGCGAGAACCCCACGTTCATCGCAGGTGACGCCGAGGCCAACGCGAAATACTCCCACGAAATGGAGAATAGAGACGAGTTCGCAATCATCCCGCTTATCGGCTCCTTGGCGGAGCCTTTGCCCAGGCCCGATTGGCCAAGTAAACCCATTGATCTCAATGAGGTGGTTGATAGCGCTTACCTGAGAGCAAAAGCGGTGGGAAAGGCGCTTGCGCGGCGGCGTGGCATGAGCCCGCGCATGTTGACAAGGCTAGGCTTTTTCTTCTTTGGATGGAAACTGAAGCAGGTAGTTAGAAAGCTGATTGCTGACGACCTAACGGCCAAGGAACTGCCGTTCTATTAATCGTTGCTGACGGCGTGGCAAGCAATAGCCGTTACGGTGAAGGAGAGGGCATGAGGACGATATCAGCATGGTTGGTGCTCGGAGTGGGCTTGGTAGGCCTGACCATAGGCTACATGAGTGGCGGCTCGAATACACCGGTAGCCGGGGTGGCCATACCAGTCTTATTCGGGTTGATGGCAACTGTATTTGCGGTGCTGCAGGCGAAGAAAGACCGGACCGACGCATCAATATCGCCCGAGCAATCAGCTCCTGCGGACGACCATGAAGCAGATAGCGGCAGGAATATGGCTTTCCGCCACCTCCCTCTGCACCGTGACGTGGGTGTCTGCCTAGTGGTGTTTTCGCTTGGCTTCCTGGCTGGTGCTCATATCGGCGCATACGTGCGAGTACACGAGCTGATGCGTCCCAAACCCTTGGCGCCCATGCTGCCTTGGAAGGCGGGGGATGACCAGCCACCTAGCGTGGAATCGGCGCTTCAGTGGGTCGCCGTGCAACGTGAACTGGTGAGCCTAGGCTTTGACGCAAACCAGATCGACTCGTTCTATCGCATCCAAGTAAAGGAGTGGGCGAATCGTGCCGCTGTTGGTGGCCGCGTGACCACACCCAGTCCTACGATCCCTTGGAACCCAGAATCGTCGGGCGGCCAGTTCGTTCCTCCTCGTGTAACTGACAAGGGGTGGCCGTTCGCGTTCGTCTTTTGTCAGAAAGTGAACGGCAGCATCGCTCCAGACTGTCATTCACCGATTGACAAGGATTTACTTGGCTTCCAGCCTAAGCCATCGGCACCGTTCTCTGACTGGTTAATCCGGCTGCGTTGACATTCCGCTAGAGGGCAATAGTTGGGCAGCGTATTTTCGAATCTGCTGGGATGGCTCGACCAAGTTCGCCAGCAAGTTGGCTGGGATAACTTCCTCGCGGCTGAATAACCGTAACGTTTCGGTGGATTCGAAACCTGCGAGGATTCTTATTGATCTAAGCGGTTGGAGGCAAGTCGTGCGTTGAGGCTGGTGATGACGAGTTGATTGCGCGCGCGTGATTTGCCGGCGTCTTCATGCCGTCCCGCGCGCGGGACGCTTTCTTTCCCAGTCCTGCACATGCCGCTCAATATGCTCGCGAATAAAGTCGGCAAGCACGCGGGTCGCCATGGACGGAAAGCGGTTGGGTGCGGTGAGCAAATAGATGGCGTCGCCGACGCCTTCGGGCTCGAACTCGGGCAGCACTTCAAGCAGCTTTCGGTCGCGCAACTGTTCCCATACCGCGTAGCGGGGTAACAAGGCCACGCCCAGCCCCGCCAGGACTGCGTCCCGCAGGAACGGATAGTCGCCCGATTGCAGCCTGGGCGTCACGCGCAGGATCAGCGGGTCTCCGTGCTCCTGCTTCAAGCGCAGGTCAAAGCGGCGGCCCAGGGACTGCGGCGCAATCAGATCGCATCGCCCCAAGTGCTCCATCTTCTGCACCGGCTCGGTTGCCGCCAGGAATGCCGGCGACGCGCACAAGCACCATTGGATGCCGCATACCCGGCGCGCCACATGGTCCTCGGGCGGCGATGACGTGATCTTCAGCGCCATGTCGACTTCGGCGGAGATCAGGTCTCCGATGCCATCGTTGATATGCACGCGCAGCGAAATATCGGGATGCGCGCGCGCGAATTCAAGCAGCACCGGCGCCAGGTACAGATGCCCCAGGCCCGTCGGCAGCCGGATGCGCACGTCTCCCCTGACGGCGCCGTCCAGGCTATCGATGGCGGCCTGCACCGCGCGCATCTCGTCCAACAGGCGGATGCCGTGCTGGTACAGCAACTGGCCGGCCTGAGTCAGCTCGACGTGTCGGGTGGTGCGCCGGAAGAGCTGCGCGCCCAAGTCCAGCTCAAGCCGCTTGAGCCGATGTGACATGTTCGATCGCGTCATGCCGCAGCGCACGGCGGCGGCGCTCAGATTGCGCGATTCCACCATTGCCACGAAGAGTCTGACCAGGTTCAGGTCCGGCATATTGTCAATCATCATTCACCATTCAAGGCACAAACAGGAGGATTGTCCAATGATGTCGGCGAGTCTAGCATCGACCGCATTGTCCTAGCCGCTATCGCACCCATGCCGACCACGCCGATCGACCCTACCTCGGGCCCGCATTCAGACTCGCATTCAGCCCCGAATTCATGCCCGGATTCAGCCCCGTATTCTGGCCTGCGCGTACTGGACCTCAGCCAGGGAATCGCCGGCCCCTACTGCGCCCAAATCCTCTGGCAGCAAGGCGCGGATGTCGTGAAGGTAGAGCCGCCGGATGGCGATTGGGGCCGCCATGTCGGCGTCGTGCGCGACGGCGAAAGCGCGCTGTCGATCGCCTACAACGTGGGCAAGCGCGGCGTATGCGTGGATGCCCGCCAGCCTCGGGGCAAAGCCCTGCTGGCGCAGATGGCGCAACGCGCCGACGTCTTGATCCAGAATTTTCGCCCCGGCGTCGCCGAACGCATGGGCGTGGGCTACGACAGCCTGGCCGAACGCTGCCCGGGCCTAGTCTACGTGTCCATCAGCGGCTATGGGCCGGATGGCCCTTGCGCGAACGCGCCGGCGTCGGACTCGGTGATGCAGGCCGACAGCGGGCTGATGTTCGCGAACCAGACGCCCGAGGGCGAGCCGCGCCGGATCGGCCTGCTGATGGCCGACATCGCCACGGCGCTGTATGCCGCCCAGGCCACCAGTGCCGCGCTGTATCAGCAGGCGCGCGGGGGGCGAGGCCAGCACGTGCAATTGAGCCTGTTTCAGGCCTGCGCCGCATTGCAGGTCAACGACATTCTTGCGTTTGGCATGACGGGCGCACGCGCGACGGGCGCGGTCAGCGCGCCCAACGGTGTGTTCGGCACGGCGGACGCAAGCCTGTCGGTCCTGGCGCTGAACAACGATCAGTTCGCGCGGCTTTGCCGTGCGTTGGAACGGACCGACTGGTTGGCCGACCCGGCGCTATCCAGCAACGAGGGGCGCATGGCGCAGCGCGAGCGCCTGCATCGCGAACTGGCCGCTCAACTGGCGACGCAGTCTGCCGCGCACTGGGTCGAGCGCTTTGCGCGTGAAGACGTATTGCATGCGCGGGTCAGGGACTACGGCAGTTTGGCCGCACACCCGCAGGCCGTGCATATCGGCCTGCTGGATTCTCTGGCGCAGCCCGGCGGTGAGCCACTGCCGTTTGCGCGCGTGCCGGGTGCGGCTGCGCGCCGGCCGCTGCAAGCCGCGCCCCAGATCGGCCAGCATACGGTTGCCGTGCTGACGGAGTGGGGGGTAGCGCCGTCGGACATTCAGTCCATGCTGGACATGGGCGTGCTGCGCCAAGCGCCATCTGCTCAAGGGGGGTACTGATGCGCGCGTTGATCTGCCACTGCCATGGTCCGGTTGAAGACGTCTTGCCGGGAGACATGCCGGACGCTCCGGCCCCTGGCCCCCACGACGTCACGATTGCCGTGGAGGTCGCAAGCGTCAGCCACGCAACCAAGCTGCTGGTCGAAGGGCGCTATCAAAGCCGGCCGCCCCTGCCATTCGTGCCAGGCACTGAAGCGGCCGGGCGCGTCATTGCTTGCGGGGCGGAGGTCACGCGCCTGAAGCCGGGTGACAGAGTGGTCGCGCTGTCGCGCTGGGGCTGCTACGCCGAACGCCTGACCTTGCCCGAGCACACCGTCTATCCCGTGCCCGACGACTTGCCGCTGCTGTCCGCCCTGCCCATTCCCATTTCCTACGGGACGGCCTGGTGCGCCTTGCTGTGGCGCGCCGCCATGCAGCCTGGCGACACGGTGCTGGTGCTGGGAGCCGGGTCTGGCGTCGGCTTGGCGGCGGTGGAGATTGCCTCGTCGCTGGGCGCCACGGTACTGGCCTGCGCCAGCACCGATGCCAAGCGCCAGGCCGCCCTGGCCGCGGGCGCCGCGCATGCGTTTGCCGCCGACGAAAACATGGCGCAGGCGGTCAAGGCGGCAAGTGGCGGGCGCGGCGCCGACGTGGTGCTGGATGCCGTGGGGGGCGACGCCTTCGAGCGCAGCGTGCGGGCGGCGGCGGCCAATGCGCGGATGGTCTCGGTGGGCTTCGCCAGCGGCCGCGTTCCCGATGTGCCACTGAACCTGTTGCTTGTGAAGAACATTGCCCTGCATGGGTTTTTCTTTGGCCGCTACATCGGCTGGACGCCTGCTGACGAACGCATCGTCCACGCGCCCGCCATGCAGCGCACGATGTCCACTTTGTTTGACTGGGCCCGCAGCAAGCGGATCCGGCCAGCTGTAACGGCGGTCTATCCGATCACCGGTCTTGCCGCAGCACTCGCTGCCCTGGAAAGCCGACAAGTCGTCGGCAAGGTGGCGATCACAATAACGACGGAGACAAACCCATGCATGCCATTACCGCCCGACTCGCCCACAGGGCGAGCCGCTCCCGCGTAGCACTACCCATCAGGCAACTGGCCGCCACCGCGCTGGCCTTGGGGCTTGCCACCGGTCCATTGACCGCGTTGGCCGCGGACGCCGCGTTTCCGACCAAGCCCATCACCATGGTCGTCCCGTATCCGCCGGGCGGCCCGCCGGATATCGTGGCGCGCCTGGTGGCTGCCGAAATGTCCAAGACCATCGGACAAAACATCATCGTTGACAACAAGCCGGGCGCAAGCGGAATGATCGGCGCGGATCTCGTGGCGCGCGCCGCGCCGGATGGCTATACCTTTCTGGCCAACGCATCGTTGCACGTGATCAATCCGTATATCTACAAGTCCATGCGCTACGACGCCTTCAAGGATTTTGCGCCCATCACCCAGTTGGCGGACGTGCCCTTGGTGCTGGTGGTGCCGCAAACGGGCAAGGTTCGTACCGTTCAGGATCTGGTTGCGCAGGGCAAGACGCAGCCGCTTAATTTCGGATCGGCCGGGTCTGCATCGGCGCAGCAGCTTGCGGGAGAGTCGTTCAAGGTGCGCTCCGGCCTGACGATGCAGCACGTGCCCTACAAGGGCAGCGCGCCGGCATTGACGGATCTGGTGGGCGGACAGATTCAGCTGATGTTCGACTCGATGCCTTCGGCCATGCCGTTCATCAAGTCAGGAAAGCTGCGCGCGGTGGCGGTCACGACCGCGCGGCGGGTGGATGAGCTTCCCGACGTGCCGACCATGGCGGAATCCGGCTTTCCGGGCTTCGATATCAGCACCTGGTATGGCCTGTGGGCGCCCAAGGGCACGCCGCCAGAAATCGTGGCCAAGCTGGCCGAGCATGCCGCGCGAGCGCTCAAGCAGCCCAACGTCGTGACGCAATACACGGGGCTTGGCGCCAAGCCGGTGGGTTCGGACCCCGCCACGTTCACGCGCTTCAATGTCTCTGAAGGACAAAAGTGGCGCGACATCGTGAAGGCGGCGCAGATAACACCGCAATAACTGGGTCGTCTGAAAGCCGTCCGGAAGGAGGGCTTCCCGATTCGGGATGGGAAATCAGCCGAGTAGATTGTCCCGCACGTGCAGCAGGTGTCGCCGCACGGCTTCTTGCGCTCTCGTTGCGTCGCGATCATGCAGCGCCTCAACGATCTCTCGGTGCTCAAGTTGGTAGGCCTCGCGACGCTCCGGCGTCAGGCTTTTCCGCTTGAGCGCGCCCCATGTGGCTTGTGAGCGCGCCGCGGTCATCAGCGCGAACACTTTCTCGATAAAGAGATTGTGGGCCGCCCTTGCCATCAGTTCATGCAACTTGGCATCCCAGACTTCAAATGCTTCGAAGGTTGATGCGGCTTCGGCCTCATCACACGCATGTTGCATGGCCGCGAAGTCCGCGGGGGTGCCGTGCTGCACCACCAAGGCCGCGATGGCAGGTTCAAGCACCAGCCGCGCCGCCATCAGTTCGGCAGGACTGGTGGCCAGCACTTCGTTGCGTAGCAGGGTCTCGGTTTGCGCCAACGCCGACGTGGGATTGGCGTACGTGCCACTGCCCACGCGTTGAGAGATCAGGCCTTCGCCCTTCAGCTCTGTCAGCGTCCTTCGAACGGTGGAACGGCTGATACCGAATTGTTCGCTCAATGTCCGTTCGGTAGGCAAACGATGCCCGGCGGGCCAGACGCCCGATGTCAGGTTCTCAATGATGACCGCCCGCATGGCGGAGGCTTTGTCCATGAAGGCTTCCTTTTCGAATGACCGCAATCATACCAAATGAGTCCAATGGGTGAGAGTGCGTCGGAAGATCCCTACTTGCTATTTGGCTTATTTGGTCTATTATTCGACCAAATTGGTTCTGAATATTCTTCAATTGGTACTATTTGGTTTTATCTGTTTGGCGGGTTTGGCCGCCTAGGGAGCAAGCATGAAGATTGCGGTATTTCGAATTGAAGGCGAGCGTCGGGTTGGAGTGGTTGCCGACGATGGCGGTAGCGTGACCGCTCTGGATTTTCCCCGCGAGCTCGCGGCGCAGGGCGCGCTGGCTGCTGTGGATCTGTTGGCCGAAGGCAAGGCATTGCCGGCCACGGTTGGCAACGCCTATCGATGGGATCAGGTGGAACACGAAGCGCCCTTTCCCGCCCAGCGACGCAACCTCTTTTGTGTTGGGCGTAACTATCACGCGCATGCGAAAGAGCTGCGCGATTCGGTGTTCAAGGACAACGACGCCAATCCGGAATCCTGGCCCATCGTCTTTACCAAGGTGCCGCAGACGGTTGTCGGGCCTTGGGCCAACGTTCACTTGCCCGTAGGCATTTCCGACAAGATCGACTACGAAGCCGAACTGGCGGTGGTGATCGGCAAGGGGGGCCGCAATATCTCGCGCGCCGAAGCCATGAGCCATGTGATCGGCTACACGGTGGTCAACGATGTCACGGCGCGCGATGTGCAGATGCGCCACCAGCAGTGGGATCTGGGCAAGTCCTTTGACACCTTCTGCCCGATGGGCCCCTGGCTGGTGACGGCCGACGAGCTTGACGGGCGCAAGACCCGGGTGCGCTGCTGGGTCAATGGCGAACTTCGTCAGGAAGGCGGCACCGAAGACCTCATCTTCGATATCCCCACGTTGATCGAAACGTGCTCGCGCGGCATCACGCTGTATCCAGGGGACATCATCGCCACCGGCACCCCGGCGGGCGTGGGACAGGGGCTCAATCCGCCGCAATATCTCAAGAGCGGTGACACGGTCCGGATCGAGATCGATGGCATCGGGAAGATCGAAAACCGTTTCGTCTGAAGGACCGCGCCGGCGGAGTAGCGGCGCGTTGCAGGACACAAAACCATAACGGAGTGAGACATGAATCTGCGCTGCAAGAGGGTGGCCGCGGCTGCCTTGCTATGGCTGGGTGCCGTCTCGGCGATGGCGGCCGACTACCCGGACCGCCCCATCACGATGGTGGTGCCTTTCCCGCCCGGCGGCGTCGCCGCCACCATCGCACGGCCGTTGGCTCAGGCGGTCGGTGCCAAGCTGGGCCGACCTATCGTCATTGAGAATAAGGGCGGCGCAGGGGGCGCCATCGGCATCGGTCAGGCCGGACGAGCCAAACCGGATGGCTACACGTTGTTGATGAGCCTGTCGGCGATTTCTATCTTGCCCGCGGCGGATCGCCTTCTGGAACGCAAACCGGCCTATGAACTGGACCAGTTCGTACCCATCGCGCGGGTCACGGCGGATCCCACTGTGCTGGTGGTGCGTGCGGACGCGCCGTACAAGACTCTGCAAGAATTCGTCGCCGCCGCCAAAAACCAGACCGGCAAGCTCAGCTATGGATCCTCGGGCATCTACGGCACGATGCATGTGCCGATGGAAATGCTGCAAGACGCTGCCGGGATCAAGATGATGCATGTGCCGTTCACGGGCGCCGGTCCGGCGGTTCAAGCGCTGGTGGGCGGGCAGGTCGACGCGCTTGCTACCGGCCCCTCCAGTGTCATGCCGTTGATTCAAGCCGGGCGCGTCAGGCCGCTGGCGCATTGGGGAGACGGCGCGCTCGATAGTCTGCCGCAAGTACCGTCTTTCAAATCCCAAGGCTACGACATCCGCTTCGTGCAATGGTCTGGGGTTTTCGCGCTGGCCGGGACGCCGCCAGCCATTTTGGAAAAGCTGCGCCAAGCCATCAGGGACGTTGCCAACGATCCGGAATTTCGTTCGCGGATCGCCGCTACCGGCAGCCCCGTGCAGTACCTAGATGCCCCGGCCTTCGACGAATACTGGAAGGCGGACTCCGCTTCTCTGGAACGAGCCGTGAACAGAATCGGGAAAGTCGACTGATGTCGATGCGGGACGACAGGTTCCGCCCATGCCATGGCATCGCAATTTCCGGCCTAGGCCGACTATCAAACGAGGTGAGTGCATGAGTTCCAAGATCATCAATGGCCTGTGGGTAGAAGATACCGGCAACGGTAAGGATGCCGTGCTGGCCATCCACGGATTGGGCGGTAGCTCAAATTTCTGGGGCCCCGTAATGCCCGCATTTGGCGAACGTCGGGTGCTTCGGCCTGACCTCGCCGGGGCCGCGCGTAGTGCCGAAGCGCCAGACGGCTTGAGCGTCGACCTACACGTGGCGGCATTGATAGGAGTGCTTGACGATGCGGACCTGCAAAGCGTCGACGTCGTGGCTCATTCGATGGGCACCATCATCGCCCAGCACTTGGCCGTCAGGCATCCCACCCGCGTTCGGTCGCTGGCTTTGTTCGGCCCGCTTACCGCGCCAGCCGATGCCGCTCGCGAGGCGACGCGCAATCGCGCGGGATTGGCGCGCTCCGGAGTGGCTGCTATGCAGGAAATCGCGGACGCCATCTGCAAGGCCGCCACCAGCGCACAGACCAAGGCCGAACGCCCGGCTGCGCTTGCGCTGATCCGTGAATCCATCATGCGCCAGCCGCCGGAAGGCTATGCGCGCAACTGCGAAGCGTTGGCGGAAGCGGTCGCGGCCGAGGTCGAATCGCTGACTATCCCGGCGTTGCTGGTCACGGGCGACGAAGATGGGGTCGGTACGCCGGCAGGCACGGCCGCGCTTGCCGAGCGCTTGAGAACACGCAACACCTTTGTGCTGGAAGGTTGCGGGCATTGGACGACCTATGAAAAGCCGCTCGAATGCCTGCGCATCCTTACCGATTTCTATAAGCCCTGAAAGCGGCTAGCCCGAGGAGACAAGACATGACAAGAATCGCCATTACCAATGTGACATTGTTCGATGGCTCAGGCGCGGATCCTTACCCGGGTGAAGTGCTGGTAGACGCGAACCGCATCGTTTCGTTGGCCCGTCAGGGCGAATATCTGGATACCGGCGATGCGCGCATCATCGACGGCCACGGCGCGTTCCTGATGCCTGGCATGACAGAAGCGCATACGCATTTTTCCTGGAACGACCAGCCCAGCCTGTCGGCAATCCAGTTCATGCCGCCCGAGGAGCACATCCTGTGGTGCGTGCGCGTCGCCAAGCGCTATCTGGAAATGGGCTGGACCAGCGCATTGGGAGCTGCTACCGCAAAGCCTCGTCTGGATGTCGTCACCCGCAACGTGATCGAGGCGGGCGCATTTCCGGGGCCGCGCTATCTTGCGGGTAGCCAGGAAATCACCACCGCCGGCGGCTTGGGCGACAACACCCTGCCGCATCTACCCTACGAGGCGATGAACTTTGGCGCCGTTTGCAGCGGACCCGAAGACATGCGTCGCATCGTCCGTATGTTCGTAAAGTATGGTGTTGACCATCTCAAGATCAATCTCTCTGGGGAATACATCGCGGGCATCCCTGCCGAAGCGAATCCATTTTCTCAAGAGGAAATAGCCATGCTCGCGGCCGAAGCCAAGCTTGCAGGCAAGCGGGTCGCGGCTCACGCGCGCTCCAATGAGTCCGTCAAAACCTGTGTGCAGCAGGGCTTTGAACTGATTTTCCATGCAAGCTTCGCCGACGAAGAGGCACTGGATATGCTGGAAGCCAACAAGGAAAAGCACTTTGTGGCGCCGGGTATCGGATGGCTGGTCAACACCCTCTACAACGCCTCGGAGTATGGAATTACCGAAGCCATCGCCACGAAGATGGGGTACAAGCGTGAGCTGGAGGTCGCTGCCGAGAACCTCTCGAAAATGCACAAGCGCGGTATCCGCATTCTGCCTGGCGGCGACTACGGATTTGCCTGGATGCCACACGGTACCAACGCTCGCGACCTTGAGTACTTCGTCAAATACATTGGCATGACGCCCAAGGAAGCGCTACTGGCGGCTACCCGGTTGGGCGGAGAGTTGATGATGCGGCCCGACGAGCTTGGGCAACTCAAGGAAGGCTTTCTGGCTGACATGATCTTGGTTGATGGAGACCCATTGCAGAACCTGGCGGTTTTGCAGGATCCAACGAAGATCCTGATGGTGATGAAGGACGGTGAGATTATCAAGAACGCGCGCACGCTTTTGCCTCCACGCGGGGTGATCCGTTCTATCTACGGCGGAAATCCGATGGTCGAGGTGGGCGCGAGGCGGGCGAGGTCCGTAGATCCAATGAACTCGCAGCAGATATAGGCCGTGCCAGGCGGCGCGCGGCTATATTCTGCGTCCGCCGATTCAACTGCGTCGAGCTCACTCGGTACTTCCGTGTTCGCTTGCAACGCACCTGGGCATTGATAAGCCAGGCGCTCAAGCCCGCCCGCGCCGAGGCAGCCAGCGCCAGAACACGCCGGCGGCCACCAGGCCCAGCGTGCCCACGCCAAACGATGCGCCGCCCAGCGACACCAGGGCGGTCAGTACCGACAGCGCCACCGGCCCGCCGCTTGCACCCAGGTCTGCCATGAAGCGCCAGATGCCCAGGAACTGGGTGCGTGCACCCGGGGGCGCGGCGTCGGCGCCCAGTGTCATCACGATGCCGGACCCGATGCCGTTGCCAAAGCCCAGCAGCGCCGACACCAGGATGAAGCTCGCCACGCCGCCGGTAAGCGGGATCGCCATCAGGCTCAGCCCCATCAGCAGCGTGCAGGGCAGCGCCACCCACAGGCGGCCGCGCTGGTCCATGACCTTGCCCGCCGGATAGAACACCGACATGTCGACCGCGGCCACCAGCCCGTACACGAGTGACGTGGTGGTGGCGTCCAGGCCCAGGTGATCCGCCCACAGCGGTATCACCACCTGGCGCGACGCGCGCAGCGCGCTGATCAGCATTACGCCCACGCCCAGCGTGGCGTACACGCCGCGATGGTCTCGCGCGACCTCGCCGATGCGGGCGCGCGGAGCCCCCGCCTTCTTGCCACCCGAGGGCTCGATGTCGGGCGCCTTGATGGCGATGAAGCCCGCGCCGAACATGGCGCAGATGGCAATCCAGTACGCGCCTTCCAGCCCCACGAAATGGATAAGCGCCGCGCCCGCGAAGGGGCCGATGAAGGTGCCGATGCGCGTCGTGCCGCCCAGCGTGGACAGGGCGCGTGCCCGGTACGTTATCGGCACGACCTCGATCATGTAGCTCTGGCGCGCCAACTGGAACACCGACTGCGCGCACCCTTGCATCAGCATGGCCAGCGCCAGCACCCAGAGATGGGGGACGGTGATGACAAGCAGCAGGCCGATCATGCTCAACAGGGCGGCGCCAGCCATGGCGCGCTTCTCGCCGAAGCGCTCGGTGATCAGCGCGGACGGAATGTTGGACAGCAGCGAGCCGATCCCGATCAGGGCGGCGATCAGCCCGGCGGTAGCTACCGATGCGCCCTGGTCGCGAGCGGTGAGCGCGATGACGGGAAGGATGGCGCCATTACTGATGCCGTACAGCAGCGACGGGCCGAACGCCGGCACGGCGATCTGCCTGAGATTGAACGAATTGGATTGCGACATGGCGGGATGATGAGAGCAAGGCCACTTGCCGACCGCCACGCCGATACGCGCGGGGCCGGTCCGGCGGCCATCGGCGCGGGATCCCGAGAGTGTAGCGGGAGCGCCTCGCACGCGGCTGTCAGCCGCCTGAAAGTGGTGCGCCGCTTGCCCGACGTTTGGCGGGGCGTGTCAAGGCAGACAGGCGGGCGCACGCCTGATGTTCATTCGTCAATCTGGGTTGGGATCAGGTTTGGGCGCGTCCGCCTCATTGCCATACTCGGCGATCAGGCGCAGGCATTTGACGAACAAGCCCCGGTATTCCTCAGGCAGGCGAGCAAGCAGTTGGTCTTCCACCACCACATCGCGCGGCATCACTCTGCATAGCAGGTCCAGCCCGGCCGGCGCCACGTAAAGCTGGTAGGCGCGGGCATCCGTCGGCGCCGGCCTGCGCTCTATCAGCCCGCCGCCATGCATGCGTCTTACCATCTCGGCGACCGTGTTGCGGTCCATCGCCAAGCGTTCCGCCAAGGAGTTCTGGCTGAGCCCCGGCTCTTGATAAAGCAGGACCAAGGCCGCTTTCTGCCGAGGCGTTACGCCTTCGCCCGCAAACGTGGTGGCGAAGATCTCCTCGGCCTTGAAGTGAGCGCGTCGCAAGAGATGCGACGGCACATCTTCAAGCCGGAAATTCCGCAGCAATGCGTCGACTTCCGCCGCAGCGGGTGAGGACGAGACCGGGGAGGGGGCGGACTTGGATGGGGTGGGCTTGGAGGACGGTGAACGGGCCATTGTGATCGGTGGGTTCTACGGTAGTTGAAGATATTAAGATGGGACCCCGCGTAGTTACAATAGCATGTATACGTACAAGGTAAGAGGTTTTTCAATAAGCGGATTCATCAATTTAAACGAATATTTATAGGGTTATCACTCGTTTATTGGCGCATTGCTCCGATCTAAGATAGTACGCATACGTCTCATAAAGCCCGTTCCGCTGGGTGCTGCGGTGGGAGTTGCGTTTCAACTGTCAATCAAGGAGCTTCACCATGAGTGAAGGAGTGATTCTTTCCGGCTTCCTGGCGCCGCATCCCCCGCATCTGGTCTACGGCGAAAACCCGCCTCAGAACGAGCCTCGGTCTGAAGGCGGCTGGGAACCGCTGCGCTGGGCGTACGAGCAGGCACGCGAGAGCATTGAACGCATGAAGCCTGACGTGCTGCTGGTGCATTCCCCGCATTGGATTACCCAGGTCGGGCACCACTTTCTGGGCGTGCCACGGCTTACCGGGCGATCGGTCGACCCTATCTTCCCCAACATATTCCGTTATGACTTCGGCATGGACGTGGACGTCGAACTGGCCGAGGCGTGCTGCGAAGAGGCCGCCAATCTTGGCCTGGTCAGCAAGATGATGCGCAATCCGAAGTTCCGACCCGACTACGGAACGATCACTACGCTGCACATGATCCGACCGCAATGGGACATTCCTGTGGTGGGCATATCCGCCAACAACACGCCGTATTTCCTTAACACCAAGGAAGGCCAGGGCGAGATGGATCTTCTGGGTCGCGCCACGCGGGAGGCCATCCGCAAGACCGGACGTCGTGCCGTCCTGCTGGCCAGCAACACCTTGTCCCACTGGCATTTTCATGAAGAACCGGAGCTGCCCGAGGACATGACCAAAGAGCATCCCGAGCGCTACGACGGCTACAAGTGGGACGTGCGCATGATCAACCTGATGCGGCAAGGCCGCATGAAAGAAACCTTCCAGCTTCTGCCTCAGTTCATTGATGAAGCCTTTGCCGAAGTGAAGTCCGGCGCCTTCACCTGGATGCACGCCGCGATGGGTTATCCCGAGCTTGCCGGCAGGTTGCATGGCTACGGCACCGTCATCGGCACCGGCAACGCGGTGATCGAATGGAACCTTCAGGAAGCGGGCCAACCATGAGCATCGTGTCCGCGTTTCTTGTTCCCGGCAGCCCGCTGCCGCAGTTGCGTCCCGACGTGGCGCCGTGGGGCCGTCTTCGTAACGCCTTGGCGCATGCCGGCGAATCGCTGGCCGCATCCAAGCCTGATTGTGTGCTGGTTTATTCCACGCAATGGTTCGCCGTGCTGGACCAGTTGTGGATCACGCGGGCGCGCAGTACCGGACTGCATGTTGATGAAAACTGGCATGAGTTCGGCGAGCAGCCGTTCGACATCTATTCGGATTCGGCCCTGGCACAACGCTGTGTGCAGGCGTGCAATGAAGCAGGCATCAAAACGCGAGGCGTGGACTATGACCAGTTCCCGATCGACACCGGCACCATTACCGCGACCACGCTGATGAACTTCGGCTCATCGGCGCTGCCGGTCGTCATCGCTGCCAACAATCTTTATCACAGCGCCGAGCAGACCGAGCAGTTGGGGGCCATCGCCGCGGCCGCCTTGCAAGACAAGCGTGTTGCGGTGGTCGGGATAGGCGGCCTGTCCAACAGCATGTTCCGCGAGAACATCGATCTACAGGAAGACCACATTCTTTCGGAAGCCGACGACACGTGGAACCGGCGTGTGCTGGCCCTGATGGAAAGCGGGGATGTAGAAGCGCTGCGCGCAAGCCTGCCCGGCTATGCCAAGGAAGCACATCCGGACATGGGGCTGAAGCAATTCCATTGGCTGCTTGGCGCGATGGGTGGGAATTTCAAGCAGGCCATCGTGCACGAGTACGCACCGCTGTACGGCAGCGGCGGCGCTGTCGTGGAGTTCAAGCTCCAGTAGCGCCAATCAACAGGGCTTGCCAAGCGGGCCCGACCTTGCCAAGGAGCAGTCGTGTTGAAGCAGTACAGAAATTTCATCAATGGCCGGTTCGTCGATAGCGAAAAGCGCTTCGCCGCCATCAACCCGGCAACGGGCGTGCGCTTTGCAGACGTGCACGAGGCCACCAAAGCCATGGTCGACGAGGCCATCGCCGCGGGTCACCAGGCGGTACGCGGCTGGGGCGCGACATCGGTCGCGGACCGGGCCGACATGCTCTACCGCATCGCCGACGAAATCGATCGGCGCGCGGATGACTTCCTTGAGGCAGAGGTCAGCGATACGGGCAAACCGGTGTCGCTGGCGTCCAAGCTGGATATCCCTCGCGGCGCGGCGAATTTCCGTATCTTTGCGGACATCCTGAAGACGGCCCCACTGGAAACGTTTCGCACCGAGCTGGCCGGTGGCGCCCATGCCATCAACTACGCCGTCAGAAAGCCCTTGGGCGTGGTCGGCATCATTTCGCCGTGGAACCTGCCCCTGCTTCTGTTCAGTTGGAAAGTCGCGCCCGCGCTGGCGTGCGGCAATGCGGTGGTGGCCAAGCCATCGGAAGAAACGCCAGGCACTGCCACCCTGCTTGCCGAGGTGATGCAGTCCGTTGGGTTGCCGGACGGCGTGTTCAACCTGGTGCACGGCTTTGGCCCGAACTCGGCCGGCGAATTCATTACCAAGCATCCGGACATCAGCGCCATCACCTTTACCGGTGAATCAAAGACCGGCACGGCCATCATGCACGCCGCCGCCGATGGCGTTAAACCGGTGTCGTTCGAGCTGGGTGGCAAGAATGCGGCCATTATCTTTGCCGACTGCGATTTCGAGAAAACCGTGGAAGGGATGACGCGAGCCGCGTTCCTGAACAGCGGCCAGGTGTGCCTGTGCTCCGAAAGAATTTTTGTCGAGCGGCCCATCTACGACCGCTTTGTGGCGGCGCTTGCTGAACGCGCCAAACGTATCAAGCTAGGCGACCCCACCGACGCGTCAACGGACATGGGGCCGGTGATTTCAGCGGCTCATCGTGACAAGGTGCTTAGCTACTACGCGCTGGCGCGGGAAGAAGGGGCGCAGTTCATCGTGGGCGGCGGCACGCCCAGCTTTGGCAATGCGCTGGATGGAGGCTTCTGGGTGGAACCCACCTTGATCGCCGGCCTGGCCGATGACGCGCGCTGCGTGTCGGAAGAAATTTTCGGCCCCATCGGCCACATCACGCCTTTTGACACCGAAGCGGAAGTCATCCGCCGTGCCAATGCCACGCCGTATGGCCTGGCGGCGACGATCTGGACCAGCAACGTCAACAAGGCGCACCGCGTTGCGCAGTCCATGAATGTTGGCATTGCCTGGGTCAATGCCTGGTTCCTGCGCGACTTGCGCACACCGTTTGGCGGTAGCGGCCTGTCCGGCATCGGCCGCGAGGGTGGGCTGCACTCGTTGAATTTCTATTCCGAACTCACCAACGTTTGCATCCACGTGGATGCACCGGAGGCCGTCAATGACTGAGAAAGCCATGAGTAAAAGCGATGTGTCGTCGGCCGTCGTCGAAGGGCGCGCGCAGCCGCGCGGCAAGTTCCCTCACGTAAAACGTGCCGGCGATTTTCTGTTCATTTCGGGCACCAGCTCCCGGCGCGCCGACAACAGCTTCGTGGGCGCCGAGGTTGACGCCATGGGCGTGCTGGATGCCGATATCCGCGCGCAGACTCGCGCCGTCATCGAGAACATCAAGGCGATTCTGGAAAGCGCGGGCGCCGGCCTGAAAGACTTGGTCGAACTCTCCACGTACTTGGTCGATATGGGTGACTTCAAGGGCTACAACGAGGTCTACGCCGAGTACTTCGACTACGACGGCCCCGCTCGAACCACCGTGGCGGTGCACCAACTGCCGCATCCGATGCTGCGCATCGAAATCAAGGCGGTGGCCTACAAGCCGCGATCGCTTTAGCAAAATCGAAATCACTTCAGCGCGGTCCAGACATGAGCTTTCCCCATCTTGCCCCACAGCCCCCGTTGTATCCCCCAGAGGCCGAGGACTATGCGCAAGCGGCACTCGCGCTGTCGGCGGCCGCCATACAGCGATGCGAACGTGTCGCCGACATTCAATACGGCGACACCGCCGCGCACCGGCTTGACGTGTACCCCAGCCAAAACGCTCAGGGGCGAGCCGGCCCGGTGCTGGTCTTCGCGCATGGCGGCGCGTGGACGAACGGCTACAAGGAGTGGGTGGCGTTGATGGCCCCGGCATTGGTCGCCGCCGGCATTACGTTTGTCTCGGTCTCGTATCGGCTTGCGCCTCGCTTCAAATGGCAGGCGCTTCTGGACGATTGCTTGTCAGCGATCTCGTGGGTGCATCGGAACATTCACGAGTATGGCGGCGACCCCAGCCGCATTGCGCTTGGCGGCCATTCCGCTGGCGGCCATTTGATGACGCTTGCGGCGTTAAGCGCCGACGGTCTGGCCCGCCACGGCATCCCGGCGTCGTCGATCTTTGCGTGCTTTCCGCTGTGTGCGCCGCTTGATATTCGGTATCCCGATCGGCTTCCAGATAGTGGGGAAGAACGTACGCATCAAATTCTTCTACATGACGCTTCGGAAGCGGCGTTGGCAAGTCCGGTTTGTCTATTGAATGAAGACGCGCCCTTGATGTTGCTGGCCTATGCCAAGGAAGACTTGCCAAGGATCGTCAAGGGCAATCAAACGATGGAAGCCGAGCTGCGCCGGCTGCAACAACCCTGCGAAACCATGGTGCTGCCGGGGGATCATTTTTCGCCGGCGCTTGCGGCGGGGGAACCGGATTCGCCCTGGACGAATCGCCTGATTCAAATTTTGCGCGGATGACGTGCATTCAAAAGTAGCTTGGAGAATCCGATGAAAATTTCCCGATGGATCGCACTTGTGGCGATCACGTTTTCTACAGCCGTGCAGGCGCAATCCTGGCCGAACAAGCCCATCAAACTCATCATTCCCTATGCGGCAGGGTCTGGGCCTGACGTGGCGACGCGGCCCGTTGCCGAACAGATTGGAAGAATCCTCAAGCAGCCCGTTATCGTGGAAAACCTGTCGAGCGCCGGAGGGATCGTGGGCACCCGCACGGTTGCCAAGGCGGCGCCGGATGGCTACACGTTCGGCTTTGGCAACAACATCACCCTGGCGGTCAACGCAAGCTTCTACCGCAGCCTGCCTTATGACCCGATCAAGGATTTTGCGCCGGTCGGTTTGCTGTTCGACAACCCTTACATTCTTGTTGCGGGCAAGAACTTCAAGCCGAACTCCATTTCGGAGTTGACGGCGTATATCAAGCAGAACCCCGGCAAGGTGAACTTCGCTTCGGGAACCGGAGTAGGGTCGGGTAGCCATCTGACCGGCGAAATGATGAAGGCCGTTGGTGCACTGGATATCACCCACGTGCCGTATCGCAGCGGATCCATGGCGCTGTCGGATGTGGTCAGCGGCCGGGTCGACGTCATGTTCGATAACGTGAACGGCGTCCAGCAGTTCATCAACGACGGCACGCTGAAAGCGTTTGCAGTCACCAGTTCGAAGCGCCTGGCGACCATGCCGGATGTTCCAACGATGGCTGAATCCGGCTTTCCGAACTTCGAAGCGGTGGCTTGGGGCGGGATCGTGGCGCCCAAGGGAACGCCGGATGCCATCATCAAGCGCATGAACGAAGCGATCGGGCTTGCCCTCAAGACGCCTGAAGTCGAACGGGCCAATGCCACGATGTCGCTCAACCCGCTCGCCTCAAGCCCTGAAGCATTCACGGCATTCATCGCCACGGAAACCAAACGATGGGCCGAGATCGTCAAGGTGTCCGGGGCCCGGGCGGAATAGCGACGCTTAGCGCCCGACAAACACCGGTTGTCGTTTCTCGGCGAAGGCGGTCGCGGCGTTGCGGTAATCCTCGCTTTGGTTGGCCTGGTCCGCCAGCGCCTGGATGCGCGCGGCGTCCTCGATCAGCGTGCCTGCCGAAATTGCGTTGAGCTGGAGCTTGCTGCCGGCAATCGACAGCGGCGCGTTGTCCATCATGCCCGCGCCGAATGCCAGCGCGCCGGCCACCGGGTCGTCGTGGATGGCGTCGATGAAGCCCGCCTGGTGTGCCGAGTCGGCGTTCACGAACTCGCCGGTGTAGAGCCAGCGCCGCGTCTGGCTCACGCCGATAAGTTGGGACAGGCGTTGCAACTGGATGGTGGGATAGACCAGGCCCAGGCGCGCCACGGGCACGCTGACCCGGGCGCTGGCATCGCCCACGCGGAAGTCGCAGCACAGCGCCAGGCTTGCACCGCCGCCCACGCACACGCCGCTCATTGCGGCGATCACCGGCACCGGCGCGGCCTGCACGGCCGCGAAGCATTCCTGGATCACGGCGCGATAGGCGTCGGCGCGCTCCGGGTCCGACAGTGCCTCGCGAAACGCAAGAATGTCGTCGCCCGCGCAGAAGTGGCCCTGCGCGCCGGTCAGCACCGCCAGCCGCAGCGCCCGGTCTTCGGCAAAACCGCGAAAGACGTCGCGCATATCGCGCCAGGCCGCCAGGTCGCAGGCGTTGCGCCGATGCGGCCGGTTGATGGTGACGACGGCCACGCGGCCCCCGTCACGGCTTTCCACAAGAATTTCAGATGCCAACGCAATCTCCCGTGCCGCAGTCGCGGCGGTTCAGTTCAGTTTGATGTGCGTGGCATCCACCACGCTGTTCCATTTCTCGACCTCGGCCCGCAGTGCCGCGTCGGCCTGCTTGGTGTCGGTGTAGACCGGCTCGACGCCTTGCAGCCGCAGCTTCTCGGCCAGCGCCGGTCCCGAGTTGATCTGCTTGAGCGCGCTGTTCAACGCTTGCACCACCGGCTCCGGCGTGTCGCGCGACACCAGGATGGCGTAGACCGACGACGCGGTGAAGTCCGACAACCCCTGTTCGATCAGCGTGGGTGTGTCGGGCAGCGAAGCCAGCCGCTTGCGCGCGGCCACGCCCACCGGCACGATGCGGCCGCCGGGCAGGTTGGCCAGTGCGGTTGGCGCGGTGGCGAACATCAACTGCACCTGGCCGGCCAGCAGGTCGACCATTGCGGGCGCGGCGCCGCGATACGGCACGTGCAGCAGTTCCAGTTTTTCGCGCAGGCGGAACATCTCGGCGATGGCATGCTCAAGCGTGCCGGGGCCCGAAGAGCCGTAGGCGTAGTCGGCCGGCGCCGCCCGCACCTTGGCGACCAGTTCGGGCAGGGTTTTGACGCCCATGCCCTGGTTCACCACCAGCACGACGGGCAGCTCGCCGACCACACCCACCGAGCGGAAATCCTTCAGCAGGTCAAAGCCCACGACTTCCTTGCCCATCAGCCGGCTGTTCAGCACATACGACGTGGTGGGCGCCATCAGCAACGTGTAGCCGTCGGCCTTGGCCCGCCGCACCTGCTGCGCGCCGATGTTGCCGCTGGCGCCGGCCTTGTTCTCAACCACGACGGTCTGGCCTAGCTGTTCGCCCAAGGCCGTGGCGAAGATCCGGCCGACCACGTCGACCGCGCCACCGGCGGCAAACGGCACGATCAGCGTGATCGGGCGATCCGGATACTCAGCCTGTGCCGGCAATGCCGCCAGGCTCAATGCGCCGGCGGCGAACCAGGTGGCGCAACGCGACTTCCAATTGAAAATGATGTTCATCGACTTCCCCTTGATGCGGTGCGCGGTCGCGCCCGCGGATTCTGATGTGTCCGTTGAACTGCGGGTGTTGTACTGCGGGTTGATAAAAGCGTGCTACTTGCCGACCCGGTAGCCCGAGGCCTGCAAATCCCACACGCCGTCGGTCTGGCGCGACAGCTCTTTCTTCTGAATGCGCTGCGTCGGCGTCTTGGGAAATTCGTCAACAAAGGCCACAAAGCGCGGGATCTGGTAGTACGGCAGCTTCGGCTCGCTCCAGCGGATCAGGTCCAGCGGCGCCAGCTCGCGGCCCTCGCGCAGGCGCACGAAGAGCTTGAGCTCGTCTTCGCCCAGATCGCTGGGCACGCCCACCAGCGCGGTCTCCTCGATATCGGGATGCTCGGCAATCACGCGCTCGACCTCCCATGCCGAGATGTTGATGCCGCGCCGCCGCAGCATGTCTTTCTTGCGGCCGGCGTAATACAGAAAGCCCTGTTCATCCTGGCGCGCCAGGTCGCCGGTGCAGAACCAGTCGCCACGGCGCGCCGCGCGCTCGGCCTCGGGATTGCGGAAGTAGCCCAGGAACTCCAGGCCGGGCACGCGCGCGCGCACCGTGATTTCGCCGGTCTGGCCCACCGGCACCGGTTCGCCGTCGTCGCCAGTCAGTTGTACGTCGTAGTAATCAAGCGGCTTGCCCACGGAGCCGGCCGGCCCGGCAGGGTTGACGGTGACGAAGGTGATCAGCTCCGACAGCCCGTAGCCTTCGCGCATTTCCACGCCGAAGCGTTGTGAGAAGGTCTGCCAGAGATCCGGCGGGCAGCCGCCGCCCCACGCGATCTGTACGCCGTGGTCGCGATCGTCGGCGCGCGGGGGTTGCTTGAGCAGCATCGGAATCACGGTGCCCAGATAGTGGATGTGCGTCACGCCGTAGCGGCGGGCGTCGTCCCAGAAGCGCGACGCGCTGAAGCGCTCCACCATCGCGAGCCGGGTGCCGCCCAGCAGCGCCGAGATGATCACCGCGACGCCGGCGCCGTGGTGCAGCGATTCCCACAACAGGAATACGCTGCCGGGTTCGGCGCCGGTCAGCCGCAGGATCGCGAGCGGCCCCGCGCGCAGGGTGCGGTCGGATTTCAGCACACCCTTGGGCGCGCCCGTGGTGCCCGAGCTTGGCGTCAACGCCAGGATGTCGTCGGGGCCGGGCGCCACCGGCAGCGGGTCAGCCGGCGTGTCCAGATAGCGTTCGAAGGCGCGGCTGGCATCGGCATCGGGGCCTTGCCCGCCGCGCCACAGCACCTTGTCCAGCCGGTGGAGCTCGGGCGCCAGCGCGTCGGCGTGTTCCGCGTCGGCGATCAGGGCGCGCGGCGCCAGGTGCTCGAACAGATGCGCAAGCGAGGGGCCCTTCAGGTGGACGTTCACAGGCACCCGCACCAGGCCCAGCGTGGCCAGCGCGAAGATGGCGACGATGTGGTCGGGGTGGCTGGGCAGCATCAGCGCCACGCGGTCGCCGGGGCGCAGGCCTTCACGCCACAGCAGGTTGGCCAGGCGCAGCACGCGCTCGTGCAGCATGGCCAGCGTGAGCGGCGTGTCATTGAAGAGGCAATACACCTCGTCGGGCGCCTCGGCGGCGCGGCGCGCGATGAGCTGCGCCAGGGTTTCGTCGGAGGCCGACGGGATGTCGATGTGAGTGTCTGCGTTCATGATGCGTGAAGCGATCGGAGAGTCGAGTGAGGCGGCCACGTCAGTTGGCGGCTTGGCGGCGCTGATCGCGCTCGGCGAAGAAGGCCTGCATCATGCGGGCGGGCTCGCCGCTTTCGTACGATTCGTGATGCAGGCGCGCGGCCGCCTTCATGGCGTCCCGGAAGCCCGCTTCGGTCATCTCCTGGAAGCGTTGCTTGTCCAGGCGCAGCGCCACGGGTGGCTTGGCCGCGAGGTCGGCGGCGATCTCCAGCGCGCGTGCACGCACCTGATCGGCCGGGACCAGGTGATGGATCAAGCCAAGCTGGTGGCATTCGCTCGCGTCCATCATGCGGCCGCTCAGCGTGAGCTCGATGGTGCGCGACAGACCAAGCATTTCGCGCATGATCCACGGCCCCGTCACGCTGGCGATGCCGGCGTTGATCTCGGGCTGCCCCATCTTCACGCCGTCGTGGGCCACGCGGATGTCACCCAGCAGGCTCACCTGGAAAGCCGAACCGGCGGCCGTGCCGTTAAGCGCCATGACCAAGGGCTTCGGGAAGCCGCGCAGCAGGTGGTAGTAGGTTTCCCACTCGCCGATCCACGTTTCGGCGCGGGCGCCGTCGAAGTCACGCGCCTCATTCAGGTCTTGGCCCGCGCAGAAGGCGCGATCGCCGGCGCCGGTCATCACCAGCGCGCCGACGGTCGAGTCCGTGGCGGCCTCGCGCAGCACCTGCATGATTTCCGCGCGCATCGCCGTATGCCAGGCATTGAGGCACTCTGGCCGATTCAGCGTCAGCACCGTTACGTTGCCAACCCGTTCCAATTTGATGAAGTCCATGGTGTTCGTCCTTTGCAAGAGCGTCCGCCGCCGTCGGGGACAAGAAAATTACATAGCAATTTACGTAATTACTATTTAATTTTTATGGATCATACGGCGGATTTTTGCGCGGAAAAACCGAGGGGTTTCCCGAAGGCGAGCACAAGCTGTGGCAATAAAATTGCCATGCAAATTTTAATGAGGGGAGTTGTTATGCCGCGATGAGGTCGCGCGCGGCCTGCATCACCAGCGGCAGCAGGCGGGTACTTACGGCGTTGGCGTCGTGGCGCGCGGCCAGCGTGGACAGATTGATGGCGGCGATGGTCTGGCCACGGGCATCGACCACCGGCACGGAGATCGACACGCTGCCTTGACCCAGGTTCTTCTCGGTCATCGAGTAGCCCTGGGCGCGGGCCTTGGTGAAGAAGCTGAGGATTTCGTCGTCGTCGCGGTCACCAAAGCGGGCGCGCACGCGGGCCGGCATGGCCACGATCCGCGCGCGTAGCGCTTCGTCGGGAAGGTGCGCCAGCAAGGCCTGCCCCGATGACGCCGGCAGGGCCGCGAAGCGGCTGCCCACCGGCAGGTTCACCGACACCGGATGCACGCTGGGGATGTTGCCCAGCACGATGATCTCGTCGCCGTCGAGCTCTACCCACGACACCGATTCGCCGGTTTCTCGCGCCAGTTCGACCAGGTGCGGCCAGGCATGTTGCAAGGGCGCGTTTCCGCCCAGCATGGCCCCGGCCAGGCCCACCAGCCGCGTCGACAAACGATAGGTTTTCGCGCCCGCCAGCCGTTGCAGATAGCCCAGCCGATGCAGCGTGTAGACAAAGCGCTGGGTTGCGCTGCGGCCCAGTCCGGTGCGTTCATTAAGCTCTAGAATCGACAGCGCCTGGTTGTCGCGGTCGAAGCTTTCCAGCACGCGCATGGCCTTTTCCACCGACGCCACGAACAGGCGTTCGTCCACGTCGTCCTCGCGGGCGATGTCGTTGGCGGGTGCGGCGGTGGGCGTAAGCGGAGGGGTGGGCACGGTCGGACAGGTAGCGCTCTGGGCCAGGGAGCGCACAGTGTACCGCCCTGGAACACCCCGGGAACCGGGCTGCCGCGCGGCCCGAATCCCAGGCAAAATTCCCATTCTTTCGGTGTATGCTTGCCGCGCCAATGCACCGTAACGGTGCAAGAACTTTAGTCTGGACACCATGACCAAGGCCTTGTTAGTCGAAGACGATCCGAAGCTCTCGCGCTTGATCGCGCAGTTTCTGGAACAGCACGGTTTCAATGTCGCCCAGGCCTATCGCGGTGACCATGCCGTGGAGGCGTTTCGCCGCCACGAGCCGGCCATCACCATCCTGGACTTGATGCTGCCGGGCCGCGACGGCTTGCAGGTTTGCCGTGACCTGCGCGCGTTTTCAAGCGCGCCTATCCTGATGCTGACCGCTCGCGAAGATGACCTGGACCAGATTCTGGGGCTGGAATCCGGCGCGGACGATTACGTCATCAAACCGGTTGAGCCGCGCGTGCTGCTCGCACGGATTCGCGCCCTGATGCGCCGCCACAACCAGACTGACGCGCAGCCGGATCACCTGGAATTCGGCCCGTTGTCCATCGACCGCCAGACGCGCGCGGTGCGGCTTGCGGGGGTCGAGGTTGACCTGACCACCATGGAATTCGAAATGCTGTGGGCCTTGGCCAGCCAGGCCGGTCAGGTATTGACGCGCGACGATCTGCTCAACGCCGTGCGCGGCATCGAATTCAATGGCCTGGATCGCAGTGTGGATGTGTGCGTCAGCAAGCTCCGCCGCAAACTGGAAGATGATCCGCGCGACCCCACGCGCATCAAGACCATCTGGGGCAAGGGCTACCTGTTTTCGCCCAAGGCGCACGAGCTAGGCGATGCTTAAGTTTGTCCTCCGCATCTTCGTGGTGCTGGCGATTGGCTTTGTGCTGTCAAGCGAAGTGGTGGACCGGGCCGCGAACTACTTGTTCGAGCCCGAGACCGCGAACTACACGCGCGAAGCGGTGCGCGGCCAGTTACACAGCCTGAAGCAGGAACTGGCCAACGTGCCGCCCGAGGCGCGCCGCGACTATGTGCGCGACACGCTGGCGCCGCATTACGGCCTGGCCTTGCAGGTGCTGGACCCCGCTGACTACAACGCCGCGGACTTCGCGCTGACGGATGAGGAGTGGCGCACCATCGATGCGGGCGGGTTCTTCCTGCGTGACAAGCTGATGAGCTTTGTTGCCGCCATTCCGGGGCCGGGCGCGCAATGGTTGCTGGTCAAGATGCCCCCCGAACCGCTTGTCGGCACCTGGGTGATCGTTGGCGTTTATTCCGCGTTGGGCTTGCTCCTGTGCGGCTTCATGCTGCTGTGGGCGCTGCCGATCTGGCGCGACCTGGAAGCGCTGAAGACCGCCGCGCAGCACATGGGGCAGGGCGACTTGCACGCGCGCGTGCGGCTGTCGCGGTTTTCCAGCATCCGTGGGCTGGGTGATACGTTCAACCAGATGTCCGATCGCATCAGTGCACTGATCAGCAACCAGCGCGACCTGACCAACGCGGTGTCGCACGAACTGCGCACGCCCATTTCCCGGCTGTCGTTCGAGTTGGACATGATCGACCGTGAACCCGACCCCGAGGCGCGCAGCCGCCTGGTTGAGGAAATGAAAAGCGATGTGGCCGAGCTGGACAGCATGGCGTCGGAATTGCTGATGTACGCACGCCTGGAACACAAGAGCGACAACGTTGCGCTACAGGCGCTGGATGCGCGTGGCTGGCTGGATGCCGTCGTGCAGCACGCGGCATTCGAGGCCGGGCTGCTGGGTGTGCAGTGCACCGTGACGCAATGCGATGTGGACGAGGTTCGGCTGCACTCGCGTTACATGACGCGCGCCTTGCTAAACCTGCTGCAGAACGCGATCCGGCACGCGGGCGAGCGGGTGCAGGTTGGCTTGACCAGTCCGGCGCCGCACAACTATGTGTTGACGGTGGACGACGACGGGCCTGGCGTGCCGCCCGCCGATCGCGAACGAATTTTCGAGCCCTTCATCCGCCTGGATGAAAGCCGGGCGCGCGGCACGGGCGGCACGGGTTTGGGGCTGGCCATCGTCAGCCGCGTGGCGCGTTGGCATAACGGCACGGCGTTCGTGGCAGATAGCCCGCTGGGCGGCGCCCGCTTTGTGATCAGTTGGAACGCGCCCTGACCGCACGGCCAGGCATGGCGACACCCGAGTAAAGATCTTCACAAACTCCCTACAAACCGGGAAAGATCCCGCGCGGGCGCATCGATAGCATCACGGCATTCCTCATTGATAGGGTTTGCCGACCGCCATGTTCTCGCTCAGTCGCTTGCTTGCCATTGGAACGTTGCTGCTTGCCGCGGGCGGTTGCCAGAGCCTGCCCCCCGCCGCGCCGGCCACCATCGCCAAGGGCGCCTACGCGGCGGTGGTGGAATACCTGGCCCAGCGCATCCCCTACGACATGGACGCAGCCAGGGTGCCCGGCGTGTCGATCGCCATCGTGGATGATCAGCGCGTGGTCTGGAGCACGGGCTTTGGAGTTGCGGATGCGTCGCGGCACCGACTCGCCACCCGCGACACGCTGTATCGCGTGGGCGCCATCAGCAAGGTCGTGACGGCGGCGGCCGTACTGCGTGCCGCCGACGATGGCCGGTTGCCGCTGGACGCCCCGGCCGAAGATGCCTTGCCGGACTGGCATGTTGAACCCCGCCGCAACGCCATGCAGTGGATGGGCGCGGAACCCTATACCGCCCGCAATCTGCTGAGCCTGCATCCCGCCACGCTGGAAGACACGATGGGCCGCGCCCGCGCCGACATGGCGTACGCGCTGCTAGGCGACATGGTGGCGCATGTGGCGCGGGAACCCTTCGACACCTATGTGCGCCGCACGATTCTTCAACCCTTGAATATGCCGCGCGCGGGGTTTCAGCCGCACGCGCGCATGCTGGAACAGCGCGCGTCCGGGTATCGGCGCGGGCAGCCATGGACTGAAGCACCGCAGCCCAACGAGGCGGCGGACGGGCTGTGGATGAGCGCGTCCGAGATGGCGCGCTTTTCCAGCATGTTGTTTGCCGGTGGCAAATACGGCGGCAAATACGGCGATAAAGACAGCGATAAAGACAGCGGCAAGCGGGTGCTGACGGAAAAATCCGCGCAGACGCTGCTTGACCTGGACACCGTGGCGGGCGGCGGCCTGGACCTGGATTGCCGCATCGCCTTGTCATGGCTGGCCGCGCCCTGTGGCGACGACCTGGTAAGCGCCGCTTCGGTGCGTGAACACAGCGGCGCGACGGAAGCGTTCCACGCGCGATGGGTGCTAGCCCCCCAGGACAAGCTTGCCGTGCTGGTCATGAGCAATTCTGATTCCGGCGAGTCGCTGGTCGCATCGGTGTCGACCACGGCCATGCGCATGATGCGCCAGGCCAAGCAAGGCAGGTAGCCGCTTCGTGGTCCGCGCGTCGGGCTGCCGGCAAATTGTGTAGTTGTATGAAGCGCACCTGCATGCTTCTTCACAATCGTTAAAGGGAACCCGGAAATTTGCCGGGCACGTCCCGATACATTGCCCGCCAGCGGTCGACCGGCCGCGTTCGCAGGCAGGGAGGCCGCAGGTGTCGGAAATCGTTGTGTATGTCAGAAGCCAGCCGCAGCTAGGCGACCAGATCGTTGCCATGCCCACGCTGTATCAGCTGAAGACGTGGTGGCCGTCGCTGGGAATCAAGGTGGTGGCCCGTGACAACGTGGGCGGTTTCTATCGGGCGCTGCCCTGGGTTGATGAGTTCACGCAGGCGTCGACCTTTGGCGATTACCTGCGCAGCTTGAAGAAACAGACGCGCATATGCGTCAGCCTGCATCACAGCAGCGAACGCTTCGGCCTGGTCAACCTGTTGCGTCGGCCGCCGATCCGCCTGGGGTTTCGTAACGCACGAATCAGCGACCTGGCGTGGACGCATTGCCACCGCAAGGACATCACCGAATACATCGGCCAGGCCAATCTGCGCCTGCTGGCCGCGTACCGTCCGTTTGACCTGGGACGCGCAACGCGCGCGTGTTTCCAGACGCTGGCGCGCCCGCACCTGCGTACCGTTCACAGCGCCGATGTGGTGATGATTCCTGGCGGCGGCTCGGGCGCATTCAAACGCTGGAGCCTGGCGAATTACCTGCTGTTGGCCGACAAGCTCAAGCGGCGCTTGGGCGACGACACCCGCTTTCTGTTCGTGCTGGGCCGGCAAGAGGACGCGGAACGCGACACCTTGCAGGCGATGCAGCGGCCCGACTTCGCCATTGCCTATTGCCGGCCAATTCCCGAGCTAAGCGCCATCATGCTGCGCGCGCGCCTGGTGGTGGCCAATGACTGCGGCCCCTCGCATATTGGGCAAGGCGCCTGTGTGCCCTATGTCGGAATTTTCAACGAACCGAATCCGGAATGGTTCTGGCATCGGCGCGGCTCGGCCTCTGTCGTGCCGCCCCATCCGCAGGACGGAATCGACGCCATCACGCCCGATGACGTGCTGGCCGCTTGTCTTAATGTATTGGAGCATCATGCGCATATTGCATACGCTGGCTGAACCCAGCCTGGGCGGACTGGAATTCCGCACCCTGGAGCAGGCAAGCTGGCTGCAAGACCACGGCTACGACGTGGCCATCGCGTCGCCCTCGGGCAGCGCCGTCAGCCACGCGGCGCGCGAGCGCCACCTGACAACCGTGGACATCGACTTCAAGTCGGCATATTCGCCGTTGACCGTCCTGGCGCTGCGCCGCGCCATCAAGGCCTTGCACATCCAGGTCATCGACAGCCATAGCCGCGCCGACGGCAAAACCGCCGCGCTCTGCCGCGACCTGTGCGCGGTTGTCCGAACCCGTCATTTCGCCAAGCCGATGCGCACCTCGCCGCGTCGCCGGCTGGAATGGCACATCGGCTGCGACCACGTCATCGCGACCAGCAACGTTGGCAAGCAGGAACTGCTGGCCGCGCGGCTGGTGCGTGAAGATCGGATCAGCGTCGTGGGCGAATGGGCAGGCGACGAATTCTTCCGGCCGGCTGACGAACTGGACGCGGCCTTGCACATCCGGCGCGACCTGCAAATTCCTGCCGGCAAAGAGGCTTACGTCATCGCGACCATTGCGATGCTGCGCCCTGAGAAAGGCCAGGCCGACCTGCTACGCGCCGTGCAACGCCTGCGTGTCCAAGGCGTACCCGCCGTGGCTCTGGTCGTGGGCATGGCTACCCCTGCCACCCAGCCCTATGCGTACGAGCTGTACCGCCTGGCGGTGGATCTAGGCATTGCGGAACACGTGGTGTTCGCCGGCCATCGGACGGATGTGCCCGACATGATCCGGGCGGCTGACGTCGTGCTGGTGCCGTCGGCCACGGAAGCCTGGTCGCGCATCGTGCCCGAAGCCTTCGCCACGGGCCGCCCTGTCGTGGCCAGCAATGTAGGCGGCTTACCCGAGATCGTCACGCCCGGCCAGACCGGCTGGCTGGCCGCGCCGGGCGACGTCGCGGGCTATGTCGATTGCATCACGCAAATCCGAAACCGACCGTGGCATACGCAAGCCATCGTGGCAAACGCCCGTGCGTTTGCGGATGCGCACTTCCGCTTGGGCGAAAAGATGTTCCGCACGCTTGAGGCGTACCGCCGCGCGATGGATCCAAGTCTGCCCGCTGAAGCCTGCCAGGGTGAGGGGTCGTCGGCGTGAACAATGAGCAACTGCTTGTTGGACAGGGCGCGCGTGGTCGCACGGGCATCCTGCTGGTCCACAGCCTGAGCGGCACGCCCAAGGAAATGCGCCTGCTGGCGCGCAGCCTGAATCTTCAGGGCTACACGGTGCTGACGGTAACGCTGGCGGGCCATGGCGGCACGCGGGAACATCTGGTGAATACAAGCTGGCTGGATTGGTTGGCCAGCGTGCGGCGTGGGGCAGATCTGCTGGCAAGCCGGGTCGATCGCCTGGTGGTTGGCGGATTCTCCACGGGAGCGGTACTGGCGCTGGCCCTGGCGCAGGAACGCCCGCTGCACGTGGCGGGTGTGCTGGCCTTGTCGCCCGCTTTCCGACATGACGGCAGGGACATGCCGCGCTATGCCCGGCTGGCCTTCCTGATGCCCGTGTTGCGGGCGCTGGGCATCGGCCAACATCGCGTGTTTGCAGAACGATCGCTCCCAATGGGGCAGCCGGGCACCCCTTGGTGGGCGCTTCCCCAGATGCGAAAGCTGACGGCCTCGGTGTTGCGTCGCATGAACCTGCTGCGTGCGCCTTGCCTGGTCATGCATGCCCGGCACGACGACATCGCGTCCGTGTCGAACGCCTTTGAAATCGTGCGTCGGGCATGCAACACGAACGTGTCCTTGCAGCTGCTGGCAGACAGCCCCCACCTGATCACGATGGGTCGCGATCGCCGCGAAGTGATCGCGCGGGTGGCGGCGTTCGTCAACGGGATTGCCGAGGCGCCCGCGCTTCAGGGGGAGGCGCTCAGGGCTTGAAAAACGCCGTGGGCGTCATGAGCCGGTTGACCTGGCTGATCAGATAGCCGGCGTCGGCGCTCTTGGTCAGGTAGCCGGCCCAGGCGGGATCTTTCTGTAGCGCCTGGCGCTTGGCGTCGCGGTCGGCGGCGCTGTCATAGACCCAGATGTGCATGTAGCTGTTCACGTCACCCGTCTCGGTCTGCATGTAGGCCAGGGGCTTGCCCAGGTGGCGGCTTTGCACTTCATAGCCGTGCTCGGCATACAGCGCCAGATGCTTCTTGATGGTGCCGGCGCGGCAGGTGTAGGTACGTACGTCGTAAAGCATGGGGTGTCCTCGATTGATGTTGCGAAAAATTGATCGTCAGTCGACCGTGGCGCCGGACTGTTTCACCAGCACGCTCCAGCGCTCAACTTCCTGGTTCACGTATTGCTGAAAGGCGGCATGGCCGTCGCCGACGGGGTCGGCGCCCAGCCCTTTCAGCTTGTCCTGCACGGCGGGGTCGGCCACGCCTTGGGTGATGGCCTGCGACAGTTTTTCCACCACGGGCTTGGGCGTGGCCGCGGGCACGAAGAGGCCGAACCAGGAACGGGCGTTCATGGCCGGGTAGGCCGTCTCGGAAAACGCCGGCACGTTGGGCAGCGCGGCGTGGCGCTGCTGGCCCGTGACGGCAATCGGCGTCAGGCGGCCGGCCTGCACCTGCGACAGCACTTCCGGCAGGTTCGCGAACATGATCTGGACCTGGCCACCCATCAGGTCATTGAGCGCTTGCGCGCCGCCTTTGTAGGGCACATGCGTCATCTGCGCGCCGGCCAGCGAATTGAACTGGGCGCCCGCCAGGTGCGATGCCGTGCCGGTGCCGCCCGAGGCGTAGTTCACGCGGTTGCCGTTGGCCTTGGCGTAGGCGGCCAGATCTGCGGGCGTCTTGGCCGGCACCGACGGGTTCACCACCAGCAGCAAGGGCACCGACGCCAGGTTCGACAGGCCCGCGAAGTCGCCCGTCAGGCTGTAGTCCAGCTTGTGATAGAGCGTGGAATTGATGGCGTGGCTGGACGTGGCCATCAGCAGGGTGTAGCCGTCAGGCTCGGCGCGCGCCGCCATGACGGCGCCGATGTTGCCGTTGGCGCCGGCCTTGTTCTCCACCACCACCGGCTGGCCCAGGCGCGTGGACATGGATTGCGCCACGGTGCGGGCGATTACGTCGGTGGCGCCGCCCGCGGCAAAGGGCACGATGATGCGCAGGGGGCGTTCGGGATAGTCGGCGGCCGATGCCGCGAACGATGTGGCGACTAGGGTCGCGGCAGCCAGCATCGCGGTCATGGCCAGTCGCCGCGGGGGGCGCAGGGGGGTATTCATAGTCTCTCTCCAGGTGTGGATATTCTTTTATGTGTGCGCCGCGCGCCGTGCTTGCGGCCGGCGCGCGGCAATCCGATCCTGAACCTCAGGATGCGGCAAGCCGCGCCTTTTCGCGCAAGCTGGTCAGGGTGGCCCGAGGCGTGATCACCTCGGGGTCCAGACTGAGTTCGATCAAATACGGCGACCCGCTATCCAGCGCGCGCGCCAAGGCGGGCGCGAAGCCTTCGTGGCTGTCCACTCTCTCGGCGGGCACGCCGAACGATTCCGCGTAGGCCACGAAGTCGGGGTTGCAGAGGTCCGTGCCGATGGTCCGGCCCGGGTAGTGCACTTCCTGGTGCATGCGGATCGTGCCGTACATGCCGTTGTTGAACACGATGAAGACGATGGCCAGACGGTGCTGCTTGACGGTGGCCAGTTCCTGCGAGGTCATCAGAAAGCAGCCGTCGCCGGCCAGGCACACCACCTGCCGTTCGGGGTGGCGCAGCTTGGCCGCAATGGCGGCGGGCACGCCGTAGCCCATGGCGCCGCTGGTGGGCGCAAGCTGGGTGCGAGAGTGGCTGAAACGGTAGTAGCGATGCGCCCAGGCGCTGTAGTTGCCCGCACCGTTGGTAAGGATGGCGCGCGCGTCCAGCCCTTCGCGCAGCGCGACGATGACACGTGCCGGGTCCATGCGCAGCGCGGTGGCGGGCGGTTCGGTGTAGCGCAGATAGCTCTGCCGCAGTTCGTCGAGCCAGCCGCGCCACGGGGCCGCGTCCAGCGGGTCCAGTGCGGCGGCTGCGTCCGCAAAGGCGTTCAGGCCCGACTGTATTTTCACGGTGGGCTGATACACCCGGCCCAGCTCTTCCGGGCTGGCCAGCACATGAATCAGCGTCTGCCTGGGCACGGGAGATTGCAGCAGCGTATAGCCGCCCGTCACCATTTCGCCCAGGCGCGCGCCCACCGCCAGGATCACGTCGGCGTTGCGCACGGCCTCGGCCAGTTCCGGATTGACGCCGATGCCCACTTCGCCCACGTATTGCGGATGGTGGTTGTCGTACAGGTCCTGGCGGCGAAACGAGCACGCCACGGGCAGGCCGTTGCGGCTGGCGTAGCGGGCCAGGCTGTCCAGGCCCGCGCTGCTCCAGCCCGAACCACCCACGATCATCAGCGGCCGCCGTGCGCCGGCCAGCAGGGCGCGCATGTCGGCCATTGCATCGGGCGCCGGGTGCGCCTGCGGAAACTGGATCGTCCCGCAGTCCTGGGGCGCGGCCAATTCGGTCAGCATGTCCTCGGGCAACGCCAGCACCACGGGGCCAGGCCGGCCCGACATCGCCACCGAGAAGGCGCGGTTCATGTATTCGGTGACGCGCGCGGCGCTGTCGATCTGCGCCACCCATTTGCTGAACTGCCCGAACATGCGCCGGTAGTCGATTTCCTGAAAGGCCTCGCGCTCCACCATGTCGTTGCCCACTTGGCCCACCAGCACGATAAGCGGCGTGGAATCCTGAAACGCCGTCTGCACGCCGATGCTGGCATTGGTGGCGCCGGGGCCGCGTGTGACCATGCAGATGCCCGGTCGCCCGGTCAGCTTGCCATGCGCTTCGGCCATGAACGAGGCCGCGCCTTCGTGACGGCAGGACACCAGGCGGATGCGCTCCCGTTCCGTGTACAGCGCGTTCAGCACGTCCAGATAGCTTTCGCCGGGCACGCCGAATACCGTGTCCACGCCGTGTTCCAGCAGCGCGCGCACCACATGCTGGCCGCCCGTCATCAATTGGGGAGTGTCGTTCATCGCAGTTTCAATCAGGCCGCTAGGCGGCGGGTTGGGTCTGGATGAACTGTACGCAGCCCGGTGCCGGGCGCGTTAGGACAGATCAGAGCTTGTATTGCACTTTTTCGCGGATCCGTCCGGCGCGGTCGTCAGCCGATGGGGCGGTCGTACTTCTTGCGGAAATCACCGGCGGTGCTGCCGGTGTGCTTCTTGAAGAAGCGTGCGAAGTAGGAGGGGTCTTCGAAGTTAAGCTGGAACGCGATCTCGTTGATGCTCAAGCCCGTGTTGCTGAGCAGGCGCTTGGCCTCAAGCGCAATGCGCTCTTGCACCAGTTGGCTGGCGGTGCGCCCCACGCTGCGCTTGACGGCCTCGTTAAGCTGGCGTTCGCTGACGCACAGCGCGTCCGCGTATTGGCGGATGGCGCTGAATTCCAGATAGTGTTCCTCGATCAGCATGGTGAAGCGCTTGGTCAGCGAATAGCTGGGGCCGGCGGCCGTCTCGCGCTCGTCGGCCGGGTAGAGGCGGCGCAACTGCGTCAGCAGAATCAGCAGGTAAGAGCGCACCACGTCGAAGCGCCCGGTCTGACGGTCGCGCGTTTCGCGTTCGATTTCGTTCAGCAGCGGCAGCATGCCGTCGTGCTGCTCGCGCGACAGATAAATGGCGGGTGAACCGCCCGCCAGATGGAAGAAGGGAAACTTGGCGATGTCGTCCGCGCGCGGGAACATGTGCGCGAAGAAGTCCGTGCTGATGTTCAGCACGTAGCCGCGCGGCTTCACGGACGACGTCCAGGCGTGGATCTGGCCGGGCGACAGGAAAAATACCGAGTGGTCGCGCACCTCGTGCTGTTCAAAGTCCAGCATGTGGGTGCCGCTGGCCTCGCTCATCCAGAGCAGATGGTAGTAGTTGTGCCGGTGCAGGAAGCCGCGCGGAATATCGTCACGGTCTTGCAGGCGCACCAGATCGAAATAGAACGACCCCTCGCCCGAGAAATCGGAGGTTTCAAAGGTGGGAAATGGCGCCGGGAAGGGCGTGGGTGTGCCTGCGGACAAGCGGGAGTCTCCTGGATGGCGCGCGGGGGGCGGCTCGTTTTTTTTGCCATGATAAAGGCAAAAAGCGTACAGTCTGCCTATCCGATTCAAAATTAATCATCACGATTAGAATTAAATCGAACCCTATCCGCATGACCGTACTTCAAGGAGGTAGAAGATGCCCGTAGCCACCAAGGTGCTGACCGCACACGTGCCGCTCCCGCTGGCCGAGAAGGTAGATCAGATGGCTGCTCGTCTTGAACGCCCGCGCGGCTGGATCATGAAGCAGGCACTTTCCGCTTGGATCGCCCAAGAGGAAGAACGTGATCGACTTACCCAGGAAGCGCTGGCTGATGTCGAGGCCGGTCGCGTGGTTGACCACCAGGCCGTGCAAGCGTGGGCAGAAAGTCTGGGTACCGACAAGCCGTTGCCGGTACCCCGCTGATGGAACTGAAATGGACCAGCAAGGCGCTTTCCGATCTGGCGCGCTTGTATGAATTCCTGGCCCCGGCGAATGCGCCCGCAGCCGCGCGGGCGGTCCAGGCGCTGGTAAAAGCGCCCGGCATATTGCTGACCCATCCCCGTATCGGCGAGCAGCTATTCCAGTTCGAACCGCGAGAGGTTCGAAAAATACTCGTCGGGCAGTTTGAGGTGCGCTACGAAATTCAGGGTTCGATCATCTACGTATTGCGTCTGTGGCACAGCCGAGAGGAACGCTGACACTTCAGAAGCGATTGACGGCTGTGATCACCGCAGCGCGAACCAATCGCCAGACAGGCTGCCATTCATGCGGCAAAAAGGCGGGCCGAAGCCAACTTTCCCCTTCGACGTTTCTCCACTTGCCCACAAAACCAGCAGGCGGCTTCGGGTTGATGGACTTCGATAATGCCAGGCGGTACTTCATGCTGCTGCCGATCTCCTTGACCGGCGTGCTGCCCGAGAAAGGCTCGGCATAGATCTTGTCGCGCACGAACGCGATGCGGGCAACTTTCGCCCATGCCTGCGATCTGGCATATGTTTCGTCGTATGGATGATAAGTTTTTTTCATTTTTTTGAAGATACCGTCGCTTCCATAATGCCTTCATGACCTGCGTCGCCATCAAGGTGACATAGACAGGCCGGGGCGCCACTGCGCGTTCCGTACACAACGGAGACATATATGCCTGACGCAATCAGGAAGCGAGATACCGACGTTGTCATCATCGGTGCAGGCGTGGGCGGCTTGGTGCTTGCGCTGAGCCTGCACCAGGCCGGGATCGCCTGCCGCATCTACGAAGCCGTGCGCGAGATTCGCCCGCTGGGAGTGGGCATCAACCTGCTGCCTCACGCCACGCGCGAATTGGACGAACTAGGCCTTTTGCCTTCGCTGGATAACATTGCCGTGCGCACCAAGGAATCGGTGTTCTACACGCGCCATGGCCAGCTTATCTATCGTGAACCCGCTGGCCAGGCCGCGGGCTATGACTGGCCGCAATATTCGATTCACCGGGGCGACTTGCAAATGGCCTTGCTGGACGCCGTGCGGCAACGTTTGGGCAAGGACTGCGTGGTGGTCAACTCGCGCTGCACCGGCGTCGAGCAGGACGACGCTGGCATCACCGCGCACCTGCGCGACAACGACAACCGTGAACTGCCTCCCGTGCGCGGCGCCATCGTCGTGGGTTGCGACGGCATTCATTCCGCGTTGCGCAAACAACTGTATCCACAGGAAGGAGCGCCACGTTACTCGGGCGTCAATATGTGGCGCGGCACCACGCGCGCCAAGCCGTTCCTCAGCGGCGCCAGCATGGTGCGCGCGGGCTGGCTGTCCACGGGAAAAATGGTTATCTATCCCATCCGCGACAACGTCGACGCGGACGGCCGCCAGTTGGTCAACTGGGTGGCCGAGATCGAAGCGCCGCAACCCGCCGTGCGCGATTGGACGCGCGAGGGTCGGCTGGAAGATTTCTTTCCTGCCTTTGCCGACTGGCACTTTGATTGGCTGGACGTGGCGGCGTTGATCCAGAATGCCGACAGTGTGCTGGAGTATCCGATGGTGGACCAGGACCCGCTTCCCACCTGGACGCAGGGTCGCATGACACTGTTGGGCGACGCCGCGCATCCCATGGTGCCGCGCGGTTCTAACGGCGCCGGCCAAGCCATCATCGACGCACGTTATCTGGCAGGGCAACTCAAGCGTCAGGGCCTGACGCCCGACGCGCTGGCCGACTACGACCGCGTGCGCGTCGAGGCCACCACCCGCGTGGTGCTGACCAATCGCGTCAATCCGCCGGACGCGATCTTGCGCGAAGTGCACCTGCGCTCGGGGGATCGTCCTTACGAGCGTATCGAAGACGTCATCAGCCCCGCAGAGCTCGAGCGCATCTCGGCCAACTACAAGCTCGTCGCGGGCTTCGACCCGGCAGGACTGAAAGCCCGGCCGTCGTTCCTTTGATTGCACCACCGCGCAGGGCCGGAAACACGGCCCGCGCATCACGGAGACAAACCATGAGACGCCTCTACACAATGCTGGCCTGCATGCTGCTGGCCGTCGCGGGTTCCGCGCAGGCTGCCTGGCCCGAACGGCCCATCACGTTGGTTGTGCCCTTTACGCCCGGCACCGGTATCGACCTGATCGCGCGCCAGTTGGCCGCCCGCCTTCCCACAACGCTGGGGCAGCCCGTGGTGGTGGAAAACCTGCCCGGCGCCAGCGGCAACATCGGCAGCGAGAAGGTGGCGCGCGCCCAGCCCGACGGGTACACGCTGATCGTTACCGTCAACACGTTCGTGATGAACGCCAGTCTCTACCAAGGCAAGCTGCGCTACGACCCCTTGAAGGACTTCGTGCCGGTAAGCCTGACGTCATGGGGCTCGCTGCTGCTGGTCACGCAGCCCTCGAACCCCGCCAATTCGGTCGCCGACGTCGTGAACGCCGCAAAAGCCCAGCCGGGCAAGCTGAGCTATGGCACGCCGGGCGTGGGTACGCCGCATCATCTGTCGATGGCGTTGTTCCTGGATCGCACCAAGACCACGATGCTGCATGTGCCCTACAAGGGCACGGCGGGCGCCGTGACCGACATGTTGGGCGGGCGGCTCGATTACATGTTTCTTCCGGTGCACGTGGCGTTGCCGCAGATCAAGGCCGGCAAGCTGAAGGCGATTGCCGCCGGCAGCCCCAAGCGGTTGGCCCAGTTGCCCGACGTGCCCACGCTGGCCGAAGCCGGCTTGCAAGGCGCTGACGTGGACATGTGGTACGGCGTGCTGGCCCCCAAAGGCACGCCGCAGCCGATTGTGGACGCGTTGAACAAGCAGATCGGGCAAGCGCTGAAGGCGCCTGATGTAGCCGCCTCTTTCGAAGCCCAAGGCATGGTGCCCGCGACCTCCACCCCGGTAGAATTCGGCCAACTGATCTCGAAGGATGAAAAACGCTGGAGCGAAGTCGTTCAACGCGCGGGCATCAAGGCCGAATGATCGCCTGCCTGGGCGTCTATCAGGAGCGTCCCGCCACCTGAAGCACGGCATCCGCAAACGCCTGGGGCGCCTCTTGCGGCAGGTTGTGGCCGATGCCGCCCGTGATGGTGCGGTGCTCGTACTTGCCGGTGAACTGCTTGGCGTAGGCGGCGGGGGGCGGATGCGGGGCGCCGTTGGCGTCGCCTTCCAGCGTGATCGTGGGCACGCTGATCTTCGGCATCGTCGCCAGGCGCTTTTCCAGATCGTCGTACTGCGCTTCGCCTTCTGCCAGCGCCAGGCGCCAGCGGTAGTTGTGGATGACGATCTCTACGTGATCCGGGTTGTCGAACGACCGCGCCGAACGCTGATAGGTGGCGTCGTCGAACTTCCACTGGGGCGACGCCAGTTGCCAGATCAGCTTGTTGAAGCCGTCGCGGTTGGCGGCGTAGCCTGCCGCGCCGCGCTCGGTGGCAAAGTAGAACTGATACCACCACTGGAATTCCGCCTGCGGGGGCAGCGGCTTGCGGTTGCCCTCCTGGCTGCCGATCAGGTAGCCGCTGACCGAGACCAGCGCTACACAGCGTTCGGGCCACAGCGCGGCCATGATGTCGGCGGTGCGCGCGCCCCAATCGAAGCCGGCAATGACCGCGCGTTCGATCTTCAACGCATCCATCAGCGCAATGATGTCGGCGGCAATGGCCGCCTGTTGGCCGTTGCGGGGCGTGTCCGACGACAGGAAGCGGGTGGACCCATAGCCGCGCAGATAGGGGATGATCACGCGGTAACCGGCGGCGGTAAGCCGGGGCGCCACGTCGGCGAAGGCGTGGATATCGTAGGGCCAGCCGTGCAACAGGACGGCGACGGGGCCGTTGGCCGGGCCCACGTCCACATAGCCCACGTCAAGCGTGCCAGCGCGGATCTGGCGGATATCGCTGAACGGCGTGGCGCTGCCAGCGCCTGCGGTGTTCGAGGATGGGGATGTTGCCTTGGCCATTGCGCTGCCGCTGGCGGCAAGGTTCAGCAGACTGGCGGCCGCCAGCGTTGAGGGCGTGGCAAGCAGACGGCGGCGCTGCGGGTCGATGGGGTTCGTCATCGTGAAAGCTCCATAAAAGTTCGCGGGGTTGGGGGTGCTGCGAACGATTTATAGGGGCTGCGCGATGGCGTTGGGTGTCGGAATGTACTGTGCCCAGGGGCGGATACAGTGCGATGCAAAACGGGGGGCTCAGTCGTGGAAGCGAGGCTTCTCTGCCGCGAGTCGATGCTAGGTCGGAGCCGTCTGCGAGCTTCAGGCGGCTCCCGCTGCGGCTCAGTGCCGACTCGATTCCCTTGCCTGATCCAGCATGCCTTCGGCGAGCGTCGCAATGTGGTCGCAAAGACTCTCCGCTCCGCCCATCAGGTCGGATGCCGTGCATGCGTTGAACGCGCCTGCGGGGTCACCGTCAGTATCCGAGTAATGGTTGCCGACGATGCGCACGATGGCCTACTTCGTGTGCTCAGGGACTTCCTCTGCATCCGTGCTCGTCCCCGCCTTTTTCTCTGTCCATTGCAACATCGCATCCAATGCGGGACACAGCGCCTGCCCCCATTCCGTCAACCGGTATTCCACTTTGGGCGGTACTTCCGGATAGACCGTGCGCGACACCATCCCGTCGCTTTCCATCTGCCGCAACTGTTGCGCCAGCATTTTTTGCGAGATGCCAGGAATCAGCCGTTCAAGGTCGGAATAGCGTTGGACCTTGCCATCGAACAGATGAAAAAGAATAAGCAGTTTCCAGCGGCCTTCGAGCAAGCGTATGGCCTGCTCGACGTCTCGGGCGGCGGTCTCGGGCGTGTATTGCTTTCTCATGGGGGAGTCGCTAACTTTTTCGTGCGTTCTTGTCGGCGGGGCGTAGGGTGCGGACAATTATCGCACCGCAACTTCGCTTAGCGAGAACCTATGTCTATTCCCCCACCTAGTCCAATCGGCGCCTATTTCGACGCAGGCGGCCTGACAAATGTCGCCCCACTTGCTTGGGAGCTTGGCTGATGACCATGGACCTGCAACTTAAGGGCAAGCGAGTGCTGGTGACGGCCGGCACGCAAGGGCTGGGCAAAGCAGTCGTTGAGTTGTTCGTCGAGCTGGGTGCGACGGTGTTGACGACCGCGCGAAACGAGCCAGCGGACGCACGCGGCGCGCATTTTTCCCTGGCGGATCTTTCAACCGTGGAAGGGTGCGATGAGGTAGTGCGCGCCGTCACGTCGAAGTTAGGCGGCGTGGACGTCATCGTCCATGTGTTGGGCGGGTCGTCCGCGCCCGGCGGCGGCTACGCTGCGCTGGACGACGACGTGTGGCAGCGCGAGTTGGCGCTCAATCTCTTTCCTGCCGTACGTCTGGATCGCGCCTTGCTGCCCGGCATGGTGGCGCAGGGCGGCGGCGTGGTGGTCCACGTTACGTCGATCCAGCGTGCGATGCCGCTGCCGGAAGCGACCACGGCATACGCCGCCGCCAAGGCCGCGCTATCCACCTACAGCAAGAGCCTGTCGAAGGAGCTTGCGCCCAAGGGCGTGCGGGTGGTGCGGGTGGCGCCCGGGTGGATCGAGACGGAAGCCGCGGTCGCCTTGGCCGAGCGGCTGGCCAGCGAAGCGGGCACCGACTATGAAGGCGGCAAGCAGATCATCATGAATTCCCTGGGCGGCATCCCCTTGGGCCGGCCCGCCAAACCCGCCGAGGTCGCCGACCTTATTGTCTTCCTGGCATCGAGCCGTGCAGCCGCCATCACGGGTACGGAGTATGTCGTGGACGGAGGGACGATACCCACGGCTTGATGCCAGGCTCCGCCGGCCGCGCCTTTAATGGAACGCGAATTCCACTTCGCGTGAGCGCAGACTTTGTCGCTTGTGGTCAATCCCCGTGCGCGTGCCGTCAATTCAGCCCGAGCGGGCGCCCCTAACATTCCCTGCATCTTCCCCGCATTCTTCCCGTGCAGGCTATTGATTAGGCGCCACGCCCCGCTCCCCATGATCACGCTCTACGACCATCCCCGATCCGGCAACTGCTACAAGGTGCGCCTCTTTCTGTCCCTGATCAATTTGCCCTATCGGCGCGAATTCATCGATGTGCTGGCGCGCAAGAACCAGACCGAAGCGTTTGAACGCATCAGCGCGTGGCGGCAAGTGCCGGCGATCGACGACGACGGCCTGGCGGTTTGGGACAGCCACGCGATTCTGCTTTACCTGGCGCAGAAGCACGCCCCGCAATGGCTGGCGCCGCTGCCTCATAGCGCGCAGATGGTCTCGTGGATATCGGTGTCGGCAAACGAGATTGCCAACAGCTTGCAGCCGCTGCGCCTGACCAAGGTGGTGAGCCTTGCCGAGGCCGCCCATCACCTGGGCGTGAGCGAAGCCATGCTTGATTTGAACGGGCTGCAACAGCGGACCGATCGGCTGCTGGGCCTGATCGAAAAGCGCCTTGACGCAAGCCCTTGGCTGGCAACCGTACCCAGCGTCGCGGACATCGCCTGCTATGGCTATCTGTCGTTGGCCGAAGAGGCCGAGATCGATGTGAACGCCTATCCCGCGATATCGGCCTGGCGCCGCCGTATTGAAGCACTGCCGGGTTATGTCGCGCCCGGGCACGTGACGTAAGCAAGAGTCAGTAAGCGGCATACCAAAGCGGCATACCAAAGCGGCACACCTAAGCAGCACACCTAAGCGCAACACGCCGCGCCATCACGCACTACACAATGGGGAAAAAAACATGGAAGCGATCTCTCGACCGGACATGAATGTGGGGGCCGGAAAAAAGCCGAACCTGCTTCGAATATCCGTGGCGACCGTGGTGGGTACGGCCGTCGAAGCGTTTGATTTTCTAGCCTATGGCACGGCCGCGGCGCTGGTGTTCAACAAGCTGTTCTTCCCGCAATTCGACCCGCTGACCGGCACCCTGGCCGCGTTCGCCGCCTTTGCCAGCGGCATGCTGGCCCGTCCCGTCGGCGGCATTCTGTTCGGGCACTTCGGGGATCGCATCGGGCGCAAGTCCATGTTGACGCTGAGCCTGCTGATGATGGGCATCTGTACGGTGCTGATCGGCTTGCTACCCACGTATGAGCAAATTGGCGTGTGGGCGCCGATCTTGCTGGTGGCGTTGCGTATCGGACAAGGCTTGTCGTTTGGCGGCGAGCTGGGCGGCGCCATGCTGATGGCCGTGGAACACGCGCCGCCACGCTGGCGGGGCTTCTTTGGCAGCCTTCCCTTGGTGGGCTCTCCGCTGGGGATTTTGCTGTCGGTGGGCGCGTTTGCCTTGGTCACGCGGCTGCCGGAAGAAGACTTCCTGTCCTGGGGCTGGCGCCTGCCGTTCCTTGCCAGCGCGGTGCTGATCGTGGTCGGGATATTGATACGCCGAGGCATCGATGAATCGCCCGATTTCGCTCGCGTCAAATCCGAGCAAACTCAGGTCAAGCTGCCGGTGGCGGAGTTGCTCAGCAAGCATGGCAAAGCCCTCTTGCTGTGTGTGGGTTGCAAACTGGCCGAAGTGACGCTGATCTACACCTTCCTGGTCTTCTCCGTGTCGTACGCGGTGTCCACGTTGGGCTTTAACCGGTCTGACGCGCTGCAAGCGTTGTTGTACGGCGCGGCGGTGATGACGTTCACTATTCCCGTGTTTGGCATATTGGGCGACCGCTATGGCGCCCGGCGCGTGTGCGGCTGGGGTGGGCTGTTGCTGGCCGTGATGGCGATTCCCATCTTCATGGCCGTGGGCAGTGGCTCGCTGCTGGCTTACAGCGTGGCGGCGTTTGTGGCCATGGCCTTGAACTACGCGATGATGATTGCCCCGCAATCCAGCTTGTACGCCGCGCAGTTTCCGCCGGAGCTGCGGTACTCGGGCTTGTCGATCGGCGTACAGTTCTCGGCGGCAATCGGTGGTGGCTTGGCGCCGATGGTGTCGGCCATGTTGGTGGCGCGCTTTGACAGCATCGTGCCTGTGGGCGGCTACCTGGCCGTGCTGGGCGTGATTGCAGGCACGTCGGCGTTCTTGATGAAACCTACCCCGGCACGACGCACCGCTTGAGCCGCACTCGGCCCGCCCGCTACTCTTGCGCCAGAACCGACGCGCGATATTTGTTGGGCGGGCTGCCGAAGCGTTGCTGAAAGCAGCGGCTGAAATGGCTGGCATCTTGAAAGCCACAAGACAGCGCAATGTCCTTGACCGCCACATGGGCCTTGCACGGATCAACGAGTGCCGTGCGGGCCAGTTCCAACCGGCGTTCGCGCACGTACTGGCCGTACTGAATGCCGCGCATCTGGAACAGGCGATGCACCCAGCGGCTGGACGCCCGCAACGCGCGCGCCACCGCCGCAACGGACAAGTCACTATCGACGATATGCGTGTCCACGTAGCTGGTGATTGCTTGCCAGCTTTCGATGGGGCCACGTTCGGTGGAGGGCAGTTGCTCCAGCGCCTGGCTGGTGTAGATGGCCGCCAGCAAGGAGATCAGTGCCTGTTCGGCAAACATGCTGGACGTGGGGCTGACCGTGTCGGCTTGCTCAAAGAACACATGTTCCAAGCAGTGGTGCGCCGTGCGCACCATCGGCAGCGTCGACGCCGCGCGTTGGGCGGTGAACTGCGAGATGTCCTGCAAATGCATGCCCAGCAGATTCAGCAACGATCCCTTGATCACTACCAGCCTGGAATCCGTCAGCATGCGCACTTCAGAGGGCAGCGCAGTCGTACGAAAAATGATGTCGCCGGTTTCCACGGGCAGGCTCGCGCCGTTCTGGCTGATGGTGCCGTGCCCTTCGAGGATGAAGCTGGCCAGGAACTCCGCCCGCATCGCGTCGGCCGCGTGTTCTGCCCGGTGCTGGACCCGCATGGGGGTGGACTCCAGGTTCACGGCCAAGCCGCCCGCGCGCAGCCGGCAAGCCTGCAAATGCAGGCGCGGTTGCAGAGTCAGCGGCAGGAATTCACCGGGCAAAACCAGCTTGTTCAGCTGAGCCTGATAGCCGGACAGTTCGGTTTCGTAGAAGGGACGAAAACGGGGGGCGAAGTTCAGGTCCGGTTCCTGCTGGGAGGCAGCAGGCGGAAGCGATTGGGCAACTTGCATATGGATGGACCCGACTTTCAGCGCGAGCCCAGTGCCCGCAAAATCAAAATCATTGTATCGGCGCCGATCGCGCGCGTACCTGCCGTTTACCCTAGGCCGTTCACTCTCGGACAATCGCTGTGCGGTTGGGGTCAATGGCGTGGAAGCCGCCGCAAGATGTAATGGCAGTGTTGTGCCACGAGGCATTAGGAGATGGGTGTGGATGACAAGAAACTGCAGTCCGATGCGTTTTTCAAGCGGTCGGCTGACAAGCTGGATTTCGGCAACTGGAACGTGCAGGAAAAGATCGCATTAAGCTGTCGGATCCTGGCCAGGGAAGGGCACTCCGAGACCTTGGCGGGGCAGATCACGGTGAAGAACGATGACGGCACCTTTTTCACGACGGCGCTGGCCCAGGCGTTCGATGAGATCCGCCCCGACACGGTCATCCGCATCAACGACAACATGGATGTGCTGGAAGGAGAAGGCACGCCCAACCCCGCCGTGCGTTTCCATTTCTGGGTCTATCGCAACCGGCCGGACGTGCGCTGCATCGTGCACACGCACCCGCCTTACGTATCGACGCTGGCCATGACCGGCCGCCCGCTGGTGGTGTCGCACATGGACGCCACGCCGTTTCATAACGACTGTGCGCATCTGAAGGAATGGCCGGGCTTGCCGATTGCCGATCAGGAAGGCGTGATCATTTCCGCCGCCTTGGGGGAAAAGCGATGTGTGCTGCTGGCCAACCATGGCTTTCTGGCGGCGACCAGCTCGGTGGAAGAGACCTTGTATCTGTCGGTGCTGATCGAGCGCGCCGCGCGTAACCAACTGCTGGCGGCTGCGGCCTATGGCGAAGTGAAGCCGGTGGACGATGCGCTGGCGGCGGAGTCGCACGACTTTCTGCTCAAGCCCAGTATTGTGCGCGCCAGCTTTGCCATGTTTGCCCGTCGGATTGAACGGCAAGACGCTGCACGGGTATAACCGCAGGCATAACCACGGGCATAACCCCGGGCATAACGAAGACCTGCCACCAAACAAAAAGGCCGGCCCCCAAAAAAGGGCCGGCCTTGCTATTGCACTGTGCGGATTACGCCTCGGCGGACGTGTCCTCGACAGCAGCCACCGCCTGCACCTGATTGATCAGGGCCGGCCAGGTATTGATCGACAGCAGATGGCAGTACACCAGCGGCAGCCAGCCGTTGGCGCGCCAGCGCAGGAACTCTTCGTCCGACAGCTTGTTGAACTTGGCTTCGTCGATCACCTTGAAGCCGGACATGGCCAGGCGCTGACCGTCGGGCAGGGTGATGTCGGCGCGGTTCTCGACCAGCAAGTCGGCGGCGGCCAGGGCCTGCGCGAATTCCATCGTGTAGGCGTGCTGGTTTTGGTAGTCGCGGCAGAATTCCAGGGCGCTACGGGCCAGGTCGGTGGGCTCGCTGGCCTCGTCGAAGAACGGATTGTCGCGGCCTTCAACGACCGATGCGGCCTTCTCGTCAACGCACAGCGTGAATTGGCTGCGGTCTTCGTTTTCCATGAAGATGAAGGGATAGCGGCGGATGTAGGCCGGGATGTAGGTGCCGGCGCGCCATTGGCCGTCGGCATCGACGAACAGGTTTTCCTGGCCGCGCACACCCAGCACCGCGACGGGCGTGGGCTGCTCACCGTCGGTGAAGACGATGGGGAAATGGCGGCACGCGGTGGGCAGCTCGGTGGCCACCAGCGGCACCGCGTTGGTGTTGGCGGCATAGGCAAAGCCCGTGTTGCCGGCCAGCGACAGGTTGGCGTGCACGCCGGCCGCCAGGGGGCGGGGTTGTTCGTAGAACAGGGGAAGCGAAGTCTGCGTAGTCATGGTGTCGAATCAAAGAGTGCGGGATTGCGCGTCGTTGTCGCGACGCTCGTCGTCGGAAGACGGGTTGCCTTCGGCGACGGGTTGTTGCGGGCTGCTGCCAGGGGCTTGCAGGACTGAGTTGTTGCCGGTCGGTACGTTCAGCATGGCGTTGTCGCCGGAAGGCAGCAGCCAGTTGAAGCTGGCGGTGGCCACCTGCAGCACCTGCGGATCGGCGTACGCGCCCAGCGCATCCGGGCCGAAACCATCAGACGGGACCGTACCACGGAACAAAGAGTCGGCGGTAGGCGTGGTCGGGATGATCGGCTGCGGCGCGGTGATGGCGGCCAGGCGGTCGACGGTGCCCGTTGGGCCCCACGTGACGCCGTTCAGGTAGTACGGCGAACCCACCAGCGAGCTCTTGATGGAAGAGGCCGCCAGGGCGCCCGTCTTGCCACCGACCGTGCCCCACACGTCGGCCGAGCCGGCGGAGGGAACGATGAGCTCGGCCACGTCCAGCTTGTGGCTGAGGTTGGCGTCGTTCAGGCCGACGCGCAGCGCGCCCAGCGGGCCGGTGGCCAGGGTCAACGCGGTCTGCGGACCGGACAGGCCGACGGCCGTGATGTCGCCGTTGGTGCTGATGGTGGCCGTCGCGCCTTGCAGCGTGGCGGGCGCGCCCAGGTTGATGGGGCCTTGGGTCACCAGCAGTTGCGCGGGCAGCGTCAGGCCGGCGCCGCCGGTCTGGGTGAAGCCCGTGGCGGCCTTGACCGTGGTGCCGGCGGCGAAGCTCGTCGTGCCGGTCGGATCGGTGTTGGCGATACGTATGGAACCCGTGTCGGCGGTAACGTCCTTGCCGAACGACACCGTGCCGCCCGAGATGTCGATGCCGTCCGGACCCGTGGCGCGCACCGCGCCGTTGTAGCTGGCGGACTTGGCTTCCAACTGCTGCACGCGGTAGGCGCTGACGTCGCCGTTGAACACGATGGTGTCCACGGCGCGCAAGGTCAGTGAACCCAGGCCGGTGGCGTCGCCCGCCACCAGCACGTCGCGGCCGGCATTGATGGCCAGGTTGTTGCCATTGCCGCCGTCCAGCGTGCTGCCCAGCACGACCGAGCCGGTGTTGCTGGTCAGTTCACGGTCGCCCGTCAACGTGACCGCGCCGGCATAGACCTGGTCGCCCGTGGTGACGACCTTGCCCGGGCCCATCGTGGTGGTGCCTTGGACGGCCAGGCCGCGCAGCGGCGTGGTGGCGCCGACGTCGCCCTGGATGTCGGCGTTGCCGGCGATGATCAGGCCTTGCTGGCCCGATTCGGTGCCGTCCACGCCCGCCTTGAGCTGCACGTTGGTGCCGGTCAGGGTGGTGTCGACGCCCGACAGGATCACGTGCTGGCCATATTGCTGCGAGCCCGTGGTGTTGACCGAACCGCCGTTGATCAGCACGTCGCCGTTGCCGCTGGTTTGCAGCGAGGCGGCGCGGACCGGGCCGTCCAGCACGGTGTCTCCGGCGGCGGCAATCGTCAGGTCGCCCAGGCGCGAGCCTTGGCCGACCGGGCCGGCGAATTCGACCTTGCCCTTGCCGGCGGAGACCGCCAGGTCGTGCGTGCCGTCAACCGCGTCATTGAAGCGGATGTCGCCGTTGCGGCTGGCCACCGTCAGGTCGCCGCCCAGCGTGACCGCGCCGTTGTACGACTGGTCGCCTGTGGTGGCGATGCTGCCTTGGCCCAGCGTGGACGTGCCGTTGACCGTCAGGCTGGCCAGTGCGTCTTGGGCGCCGAACGGGCCCTTCAACACGGCGTCGCCGTCGATCGTCAGGTCATGCGGGCCGTCAGCGCCGCCCAGCAGGCTGACGGTGCTGCCCTTCAAGACGGTATCCGCGCCCAGCACGGCCAGTTCGCCGTAGGACTGCGTGCCGGTCGTATCGACCAGGCCGCCGTTGATGGCAAGCGTGCCGCCAACGTCCGACGTGATCGATGCCGCGTACACGGCGCCGTCCAACGTGGTGGCGCCGCTGCTGGCGATGCGGATGTCGCCCACGCGCCCACCTGCGTCGTCGCCGACGGTGTCCGTGAAGGTGACGTTGCCCGCGCCGGTGGCCAGCGACAAGTCGTGGCCATCGCCTTGGCTGCTGGCGACCTTGTCGTTGAACGTGATGTTGCCGCCTTGCGTAGCCAGCGTGACATCGCCATCCAGCGTGACCGCGCCGTTGTACGACTGTTCACCCGTGGTGCCGATGCTGCCGTCCAGGCTGGACGTGCCGTTGATCGTCAGGCTGGCCAGCGCGTCTTGCGCGCCGAACGCGCCCTTCAGCACGGCGTCGCCGTCGATGGTCAGGCCGTGTTCGCCGTCGCCGCCGCCCAAGAGGCTGACGGTGCTGCCCTTCAACACGGTATCCGCGCCCAGCACGGCCAGTTCGCCGTAGGACTGCGTGCCGGTCGTATCGACCAGGCCGCCGTTGATGGCAAGCGTGCCGCCAACGTCCGACGTGATCGATGCCGCGTACACGGCGCCGTCCAACGTGGTGGCGCCGCTGCTGGCGATGCGGATGTCGCCCACGCGCCCACCTGCGTCGTCGCCGACGGTGTCCGTGAAGGTGACGTTGCCCGCGCCGGTGGCCAGCGACAAGTCGTGGCCATCGCCTTGGCTGCTGGCGACCTTGTCGTTGAACGTGATGTTGCCGCCTTGCGTAGCCAGCGTGACATCGCCATCCAGCGTGACCGCGCCGTTGTACGACTGTTCACCCGTGGTGCCGATGCTGCCGTCCAGGCTGGACGTGCCGTTGATCGTCAGGCTGGCCAGCGCGTCTTGCGCGCCGAACGCGCCCTTCAGCACGGCGTCGCCGTCGATGGTCAGGCCGTGTTCGCCGTCGCCGCCGCCCAAGAGGCTGACGGTGCTGCCCTTCAACACGGTATCCGCGCCCAGCACGGCCAGTTCGCCGTAGGACTGCGTGCCGGTCGTGTCGACCAGACCGCCGTTGATGGCAAGCGTGCCGCCCGCATCGGTGCTGATCGATGCCGCGTACACGGCGCCGTCCAACGTGGTGGCGCCGTTGCTGGCGATGGTGATGTCGCCCAGGCGGCCATCGGCGGCGTCGCCGACCGCGCCCGAGAAGGTCACGTTGCCCGCGCCGGAAGCCAGCGACAGGCCGTGGCCGTCTTGGGCCGAGCTGAGCAGCGTGCCGCCGAAGCTGACGTCGCCGTTGGCGCTGCGGCTGTCCAGATCATCGGTCAGCGTGACATTGCCTTGGTAAGCCTGCGCGCCCACGGTGTTGATGGTGCCGCCGCCCAGTTCCGCGTCGCCGGTGATGGTCAGCGAAGCCAGGCGGGCGTCCGTGCCGCCACCCAGTGCGCCGTTGACCACGGCGTTGCCGTCGATGGTCAGGGCTTGGGTTTCGTCAAGCGCATCCGCGCCTTGCGCCAGCGTCACGGTGCTGCCCTTCAACACCGTATCCGCGCCCAACACGGCCAGTTCGCCGTAGGACTGCGTGCCGGTCGTATCGACCCGGCCGCCGTTGATGCCCAGCGTGCCGCCCGCGTCGGTGGTGACCGAGGCGGCATACACCGCGCCGTCAAGCGTGGTGGCGCCGCTGCTGTTGATGGCCAGCGCGCCCAGGCGGGCGTTGGCGTCGTCGCCGACCTTGCCCGACAGCGTGACGTTGCCCAGGCCCGCGTTGACGGTCAGGCCGTGGCCGTCGCCGTCCGTGCTGGCGATGGCGCCGCCGAAGCTGACGTTGCTGCCGGCCGCGCCGTTGGTGTCGAGCACCAGGTCGTCGGACAGCGTGACATTGCCCTGATACGACTGTGCACCCACGGTATTGATCGTGCCGCCGTTCAGGTCGGCCGAACCGGTGATGCTCAACGCGGCCAGGCGGGCGTTGTCGCCCAGCGCGCCGTTGACCACGGCGTTGCCGTCGATGGTCAGGGCCTGGGTTTCGTCGACCGAATCCGCGCCTTGCGCCAGCGTCACGGTGCTGCCCTTCAGTACCGTGTCCGCGCCCAGCACGGCCAGTTCGCCGTAGGATTGCGTGCCCGTCGTATCGACCAGGCCGCCATCAATCGCCAGCGTGCCGCCCGCATCGGTCGTGACCGACGCCGCGTACACCGCGCCGGACAGCGTCGTGGCGCCGCTGCTGTTGATGGCCACATCGCCCAGGCGGGCCGTGGTGGGGTTGCCCACCGCGCCCACGAAGCTGACGTTGCCATTGCCCGCGCCGATGCTCAGGTTGTTCGTCTCGCCGGTAGCGCTGGCGACGGTGCCGTTGAACGTAACGTTGCTGTTGGCGGTGTAGATGTCCAGGTCATCGGACAGCGTGACGTTGCCTTGGTACGACTGCGCGCCCACGGTGTCGATGCTGCCGCCGTTCAGGTCAGCCGTGCCAGAGATGGTCAAGGATGCCAGGCGGGCGTTGTCGCCCAGCGCGCCGTTGATCACGGCGTTGCCGGTGATGGTCAGGGCTTGGGTTTCGTCGACCGAATCCGCGCCTTGGGCCAGTGTGACCGTGCTGCCCTTCAACACGGTGTTGGCGCTCAGCACGGCACGTTCGCCGTAGGACTGCGTGCCGGTCGTGTCGACCAGGCCGCCGTCAATTGCCAGCGTGCCGCCGGTGTTGGTGGTGACAGAGGCCGCGTACACCGCGCTGGCTAGCGTGGTGGCGCCGCTGCTGTTGATGGCCAGCGCACCCAGGCGGGCGTCGGCGTCGTCGCCGACCTTGCCCGACAGCGTGACGTTGCCCAACCCCGCATTGATGGTCAGGCCATTGGCGTCGCCGTCCGTGCTGGCGACGGTGCCGCCGAAGCTGACGTTGCTGCCGGCCGCGCCGCTGGTGTTGAGCACCAAGTCATCGGCCAGCGTGACATTGCCTTGGTAGGCTTGTGCGCCCACGGTGTTGATCGCGCCGCCCTCCAGCTGCGTGTTGCCGGTGATCGTCAGCGAAGCCAGGCGGGCGTTCGTGCCCGCGCCGACCGCGCCGTTGATCACGGCATCGCCCTGGATGGTCAGGTCTTGCGTTTCATCAGCGGCATTCACGCCTTTGGCAAGCGTGATGGTGCTGCCCTTGAGCACGGTGTCCGCGCCCAGCGTCACCAGTTCGCGGAAGGTCTGCACGCCGGTCGTGTCGATGCGGCTGGCGTTGATGGCCACCGTGCCGGGGGCGTCCGTCTGCACCGACGCTGCGTACATCGCGCCGTTGAAGCGGGTGGCGCCCGCGGTGTTGGCCGTGACGTTGCCCAGGCGCAGCCCGGCGTTGCCCTCGCCGTTGAAGCTGATGTCGCCGCCTGCCGTCGATGTGATGGCAAGGTTGCTGGCGCCGTCCAGCGTGCCGTCGAAGGTGACGCTGCCGGTGGTGGTGGACAGAGACTGGTCGATGACGAGCGAGACGGCGTTTTTGTAATGCTGGTTGCCGGTGGTGGCGATACTGCTGGTGGTCAGCGTGGCGGGGCCGTTCATGGTCAGGCTGGCCAGCTTGGTGTTGGCGCCGATGGCGCCCGCAAGCATCGCGGCGCCATTGATATCCAGTGCATGGGCGCCATCCGCGCCGTTGGCCAGGATGATGGTGCTGCCGGTCAGCGTCGTGTCATCGCCCAGCACCACGCGGCCGGTGTAGTACTGCGAGCCGGTCGTGGTGACGCTGCCGCCGTTGATGGTGGTGATGCCCGTGCCCACCTGGTTCAGCGATGCCGTGCTGACGGCGCCGCCGTAGGTGATGGCGCCCTGGGTGTTGACGTTCAGCGCCTTGTTGCCCGAGATGTCGCCCGTGAACGTGACCGCGCCGTTGCCCGTGTACACGTTGACGCCGCTGCCCAGTACGGTGTCGCCATCGACACCGAAGGCGCCGTTGCTCGTGATGTACTGGCCGCGCAGCGTCGTGTCGCCGTTGTACTGCTGCGCGCCGGTCGTGGTGACGCCCTGCAGGTCGATGGTGGCGCCGTCGATGTTGAGGCTGGCCAGGTTGCTGGCGTTGCCGCCCAGCATCACCTCGCCGTCATTGGCGACGATCTCGGCTTGTTGGCCGCCGCCGTTCAGCAGGCCCCAGACAGTAACGCCGCCGTTTTCGCCGTTGGCGGTCAGCGTGCGCTTGCCGCCGGTCAGCGTGGCGTTGCCGGTGATGTCGATGGCCGTGCCGGTCAGGTCGCCGTTCAGCGTGACGTCGCCGTCATAGGTTTGCGACCCGGCGGTGTTGACGGCAGCCAGACCGATCTGCGCGCCTATCACCATCAGGTTGTTGGCGTCGGTATTCGCGATGGCGTGGTTGACCCCCACGTTGCCAAACACCGAGCCCAGGAAGATGTCGCCCTGATTGCCGGCGGAAAGGCCGACGGTGCTGATCAGATCGTCCACGGCCGCGATCTGGATGTGGCCGTCCGCCGTGGCGATGCTGCCCAGCGTCAAGGCGCTGTTGCCGTCCACGATGATGTCGCCGGCACCCACGACGTTGGCCGTGAGATAACGCGCCGACGTGTTGAAGGACGCGCTGGCGTCACCAATGCCGGTCTTGCTGGTCAGGTCGAGGCTGTTGGTGGTGAGGTTGATCCCCGCGCCCAGCAACGAACCTTCGGCGGCGGCCAGGATGACGGTACCGCTCGCATCGCCGGCATCGACAAGGCCGAACGCCAGGTCGCCGTGTTGCGAGCTCAGGTCGATCGTGCGGTTGTTGCCGCTGGCCGTGGCCGACACATCCAGCGTGCCGGTGGCGTTGGCCGTGATGTTGCCGTTGGCCGTGGATAGCGCGGCGTTCAACGCGCCGGTGTTGTTCAGCGTAAGGCTCGCCGGCGCGGTGATGCCGGTCAGGCTGACGTTGGCGTTGGCCACTTCGGTGGTCAACACCGTGTTGCCGCCTGCCGCGCCGCTGGTGAAGTTCAGCGTGTCGCCCTTGACTGCGATGGTGCGCGGCGTGGCGCCGGCCGCGACCACGTCACGCGTACCCACCAGGGTAACGGTGTCGTTGGCCTGGACGCCCGCGCCGGCAACGGTCAACGTGCCGGCCGAGGACAGCAGCAGGTTGTCGGCGGTGTTGGACAGGCCCGAACGCGCGTCCAGGTCGCCCGACGAACGGAGGTAGACCGAGCTGTTGTCGCCGGTCTGCGTCACGTCGCCGGTAAGCGTCAAGGCGCGCGTGCCCACGTTGTTCAGCACGATGACCGCGCCGTCGGCGCCGGTCGTCAGGTCGCCCAGCGACGCCACGTTGGTGCGCAGCGCAATGCCGCCCGTGCCGTTGGCCAGGTTGGTGGCCGAGCCGATGCTGCCGCCGGCGGTGGCCGTCAGGCTGTTGCCATAGACCAGGTTGCCCGCCAGCGCGCCCAGGATGGACCCGCCCGCCTTCAGCGTGACGTCGCCCGAGGCCATGGCGTCGATCGTGTTGATCGACAGGTCGCCGTTGGACGTGGCGATCGAGATATCGTTGTCCGCCGAGTTGGTCTTGGTGAGGGCGCTGTTGACCAGCGTGGGGCCGGCGGTGGTGATGCCGATGGCGCCGTTCTGCGTGATGAGTGAATTCAGCGTCGTGCCGGCCGCGCGGTTGTCGTCCAGGTAAATGGAACCGTTGCCCGTGACTTCCGCCGTGATGAGGGCAGCGGTCGTTTGCAGATTGTCGGCCGAGCCTTCGGCGCCGCCGATGCCCGCGCCCGCCTTCAGCGTGACCGAATTGCCGATGATGCGCGTGGATTCCTCGCGATCGTCAACGATGGTGCTGCCGGTCTTGCTGTAGTCGATATTGACCGAGCCGGTGCCCGCGTCGATGTTGCCGGCCACCAGTTGGCTGTTCGTGCCGTTGCCCACGATCTTGATCGTGCCGCTGCCGTTGCCGGCGATGGCGTTGGCGATCTGCAAATTGCCGGCCGCCGCGATGTCGATGATGCTGCCCGACAGGTACGAGTAGACGGAGTTGTTGTCCGCCGCCAGGTACATCGCACCATTGGTGGTGGCTTCAACGCGTTGACCGGTTGCGTTGATGCGGCCGGTCGAGGTGTTCGCGCCGATGCCGTAGCGCGCGTTCAGCGCCACGCCATAGGCCTTGATGGTGGCGCCGGCCGCGTCGGCCAGCACGTAGCCGTTCTCGGCGTTCAGCGTGATCTGGCCCTGGGTGGCGCCCGCCTGCACGTTCTTGACGGTGATGTTGCCGGACGTGGTCTTCACCGAGATGCCGTTGCCGGCCGCGTCGGTGGCCGACGTCATGCTGTTCAGCACCAGGCTGCCCGTCGACGTGACGCGCGTTTCGCCATTGGCGACCGAGGTCGTCAGGCCGCCCAGCAGGTTGTTGGTGCTGTCCAGGTACAAGGAACCGGCGCCGGTGACGGTGGCCGACACGGGGTTGTACGGCGCGGCGATCTTGACGGCCGCGTCGTTCGTGCCAATGCCGTTCTTCGCGGTCAGCGTGATGGCGCCGGTGCCCGAACCCGTGATCGCGCCGCCGCCGTCCAGAATGCTGCCATTCTGCGCATTCAGGGTCAGCGTTTTGTCGGTGCCGTAGGTGACCGTGCCAACCAGAATGTCGCCGGTGGTGGTCGTGACCGACAGGTCTTCGCCCGCGCTCAGGTTGCCCAGGTTGATCGATCCCGCCTGCTTCAGCCAGATGCCGCCCGAGGCCGTGGCCGAGATGTTGTTGACCTGGGTATTCAGGGCGTTGCCGGCGGAGCCGATCGAGTTGCTGGCGTTGCCCCACGCCGTGGACAACGTCAGGTCGCCCGCCGTGATCTTCGACGTGCTGACCATGCCCTGGATGGAGCCGCCGGTGGTGTAGTACGGATTGGTCGACAGGTTGACCGAGCCATTGGCCGTCACGTTGATATCGTTCAGCGTGATCGAACCGATGGCCTTGTACGTGAAGTTCAGGCCGGTGGTGTCGCGAACAATGGTCAGCGCGGTGTTGTTGCTGGTGTCGGCGCCGCTGAACGTCAGGTTCTGGGCGTCGATGGTCAGGAAGCCATAGCTGCCATTCTGATTGCCCGCGCTGTTGTTCCGGTTGATGGTCAGATCGGTCAGGTCGGCCAGGTTGTCGACGTAGATGCTGCCCGGGGTGTTCAACGTCAGCGACGGCGTATCCAGATGAATGCGGCTTGTGTTGCCCGATCCAATGCTGCGATTCGAGCCGTAATCAGCCGTCAGCGTGACGCTCTTGCCGGTGATGCGGTTGCTGTTGTCAGCGCCGACGATGTTGCCGCGGTTGGTCGTCAACGCCACCGCGCCATCGGTGGTGCTGATGGTGCCCACGACCAGGTCGCGGCCGGCGTAGGCGGTGTCGGCCGTCAGCGTGATGTTGCCATCGCCGGTGACCGAGTCTGCGCGCAGCCCATAGGTTTCAATCAGCGCGATGCTGCCGTCCGCCGTGTCCGTCTTCTTGGCGCTGAGGTTGACGGTCGTTGTGCCACCCGTGAGATTCGTGGTGCGGATGGCGCTCTTGTTGCCGATCGAGCCGTTGGCCGTCAGGTTGACGGTGGTGGCGTTGACGATCGTGCCGCTAAGGATCGAGCCGCCGGTGTTGTTGACCGTGAAGGCGTTGCCGCTGGTGTTGACCGAGCCCAGCTCGATGTCGCCAACGGTATTGCTGACCGCGCTGGCGCCCACCGACGTCAGGCTGGGCAGGCTGGTATTGCCTTCCACCGTGATGTACGCGCCGCCGCCGAGAGCACGGCCGGTCAGCGTGCTGACGCGGGTGTCGATGGCATTGCCGGCGCCGTCGGCGCCGATGGCGGTGTTGGCGGTCAACGTCAGTGATGCGGCGTCGATCTTGGTGTTGGCATCGCCATCGCCCAGCAGCGAGCTGTTGCGCGCGGTCAGCGACACGTTGTCGTAGCCGACGTTGATGGTGCCGACGGTGATGTTGCGGTCGCTGCTGACGCTCAGGTTGAGGCCGCCCGCGTCCGTGATGTTGCCCAGCACCAGGCCGGCCGTGCTGCCGCTACCGCCGTCCGTGGCGGTAAAGCCGATGTTGCCCTGCCTGTCGCGCGTCGGCGAGTTGATGCTGTAGGTGCGCGCGCCGTTGCCCATCGAGTACAGCGACAGCGAATCAATGTGCGTGTCGGAATCGATGTAAACGTCGCCGGTGTTCTGGATGGTCAACAGCGGGGCGGAGAGATTGATTTCATTGCCCACGGCGCCGATGCCGCCCGTGCCCTGTGCGGTCAACGACACCTGGCCGGCGGTGATGCGCTGGTTGTCGTCGGCGCTGCCCAGGATGCTGCCGTTGGTGGACAGGCGGACGGTGCCGGTGGGCAGCGTATCGATGATGCCGATGTCCTGGCCCACGCTGCTGGACAGTATCAGGTTCACGCCGGTGTTGTCGCGGACCTCGTTGACGACCAGGCGGCCGTTGTGTTCGACGTCGAACACCAATTGGTCCGACGTGATGTCGTAGGTGGCAGGAGCCACGCCGGTCGCGTACAGCGACAGGGTGGACAGGTCGCGGTCGTTGCCTACATAGACGTGGCTGCCGGCCGTCAGGTAGAGCTCGCTGGTGGTCGTGCTGATCTTGTCGGCCGAGCCCGCGCCGATCTGGCCGGTGGCGAACAGCGACACCGAATCGCCCGTGACGTGCGAGGTGGGCGACAGGTTGACGAGGTTGCTGCCGGTGCCGTTGGCGGCCAGGCTGACGGTATGGGCCGGGCCCGTGTCGATGTTGCCGATGTTCAGCGTGCGGTCGCCCGAGAACGAGAAGTGCAGACCGGTGGTGTCGCGCACGTCGAACAGGTTGTAGGCGCCGGTGTCGGTGACGTTGAACGTCAAGCCCTGGGCCGCCACCTGGACGGTGTTGTTCACGCCCTGGTCCGCGTGGTTGGCCGTGACGTTCAGGCTGAACAGGTTCGACGCGTTGTTCAGGAACAGGTTGCCGCCGGTCTGCGTGGTCAGTTGGCGGGTATCGGTTTGCACCGCATTGCCTGCGGCACCGATGGACCCCGTGGCGGTCAGCGTCAGCGAGGGGGTGACAAAGTTGCTGCCCGCGCCTTGCAGGATGGATCCGTTGGTGACGTTGACGCGCGCCGAACCGAGGGCGCTGTTGTTGCCCAGCGTCAGCGTCTTGTTATTCGACAACCACAGGTTGCCGCGAAGGTTCGACGACAGCTTGTCGACGCTGACGTACAGCGGTTGGTTGCTGTTGTACGGTCCCGTGACCGAGCCGCCGTTCAGCGTCAGCTCGCCGGTGGTGATGTTGGGGCTGCTGGCGCTGCTGCTGGTGCCGTAGATGTTGTTGCTGTTCAGCGTGACGGAGCCGCCCGCGCCGGTGGCGACATTGTTGACGGTCAGCGCGCGGTCGGACGCAATCGACAGCGCCATATTGTTCGCGCTGGTGACGTTGCTGAGCGTCAGCCCATTGACGCTGGTCGAATCGCTCAGCGCGAAGGTCAGGCCGGTGGACGAGATGCTGTACGCATTCGTCTGCGTGCCGGTGGTGTTGCTGTGGTTGGCCGTTAGCGACAGCGACGACAACTGCTGGGCGTTGGCGACGGTGACGCTGCCCGCCGACCCGATCGTCAGGTTACCGGTATTGGTGGACGCCCACACGCTGCCGTTCGTGCCCAGCGCATTCAAGGTGACGCTGTTGCCGGTGATCGTGCCGGACGTGCGTGAGATGGTCGGGCTGAGCACGCTGTTCGCGTAGCGCGAGGTCAGGGACACCGAACCCGTGGCGCCCGTATTGATCGTGCCGGTCGTGATGGCGGAATCGGCGCTGATGGCCAGCGCGGTGCCGGGCATGTCCGCCGCGATCGTCAGGGTTGTGCCACCCGAGATCGACAGCGATTGGAGGCCCAGCCCGGAAAAGGAATAGGCGTTGGTATCGTAAATCGTGTCGCTGTAGGCGTCGCGGCGCGTCAGGTTCAGGTCCAGGCTGCGAAGTTCCCGACCGTTGTTGTGCAGGGTGATGTCCCCGTTGTTGACGACCACCAGGTTGTTGGTGAAGGTGCGCAACGCGCGGCCGCTGCTGCCGATGGCGCCCGTGTTGGCATTGCGCGCGGTGTAGCTGTCGCTACCGGTGGCCGACAGCTTGACCGTGCCGGCCGAGATACGGCCGGAGCCGGCATCGCTGGTGATGCTGGAATAGACGCCGCCGCCAGCCGTGGTCAGGCTGACCAAGTCGCTGGCGCTGATGTCGCCCACCTGGATGTTCTTGCGGCCGGTAAAGCTGAAGTCCGTCAGCCCGCCGGTGATCTGTTCCAGGTACTGGGTGGTGCCGTCGTCGGTAATGCGGATGGTCTGGCCCGCGCCGCCGCCAATGGCGATGGTGCTGGTGCCGCCGGCCGCGCGCAGGCTGTTGATGGCCAGGCTCTGCAGGACGGTGTCGCTGTCCACAAAGAAGTCATTGCCCTTCAGGCTCAGCGCCGACGTGCCGTTCAGGGCCAGCGTGCCGTCGGTGGCGGACGAGCCGATCGAGCCGCTCGACCCCGCGGTCAGCGAAACATTGGCCGCGCGGATCGCGCCCGGGTTGGCCAGGTCGTCGTTGGCGATGTTGCCGGCCGACACCAGGCTGACCTTGCCGGCCGCGCCGGCATCGACGTTGCCGACCAGCAGGTTCTTGCCGTTGGTCGAGAAGGCGAAGTCCAGATTGCTAGAACTGGCGATGTCCTTCAGGTGGATGCCGTTAGCGTCGTCCGTCAGCGTGAAGGCCGTCAGGTTGGGCGCGGTGATGGCGTACGAGCCATAGCTCGACCCATTGCGTGTGACGGCCAGACGGGTCAGGCCAATCTCGTTGTTGACGCTGATGTCGCCACCGCTGGTCAGGCTGACGTCGGGGGCTTGCAAGGTCAGCGCGGCGCCGGCTGCGCCCAGCACGCCACCGGCCGACAGCGCGATGCTGCTGGCCTGGATCTTCGTGGCGGCGTCGCCGTCGTCCAGGATGGAACCCGAACTGTTGGCAAGCGAGGCCGGTCCGCTGGCCTGCACGCTACCCACCGTCGTGTTGCCGGAGAACTGCATGTAGCCAAGCTGGCCGCCCGCCGTCAGCGACGCCAGCTTGATGTTGCTGTTGCCGCCGTTCAGGTAGAGGTCGCCGCCTGCGTTGGCCTGCACGTTGACCAGGCCCGCGCCGCCCACGCCCACATAGCTCACGTTGCCCGAATACAGGCCGCCGATCGCGCCCGTGGCCGTCAGGAAGACGTCGCTGCCGCCGGCATACACGCTGCCCACGCCGTTACCCAGGATGGAACCGTTGGCCGCGTTCAGCGTGACGTCGTCGTTCCAGCTTCGCACCGTGCCGGTCAGCAGCAGGTCGCCCTGGCGCGCATCGATCTGCACGGCGTCGGTCGCCGTGATGTTGCCCAGCGTGATGATGCCGGTGGTGTTGTTGGCGCCCGTGGGCTTGGGCAACTGGGCGTAGAAGCCGCCGTTGCCGGCCGAGCCGGACAGGTTGCTGGTCAGGATGTCCAGATAGCCCGTGCCGGTGGCGCCGATGGCGCGGCCGGCATACAGGTACACCGAGTTGGCCAGCAACTGGGTGCTCTTGTCGCCGTCGTCGCGAATGGCGCCCGTGGTGTTCAGCGAGATGCTGCCGCTGTAGCCGGCGTCGATGCTGCCGACCGTGATGTCGCGGTCACCGGTGAAGTTGAAGTTCACCCAGTTGCTATCGCGCATCTCGTGAATCGTGTGCCCGCCGATGTCATCGGTGATGTTGAACAGCAGCGACGGGGCGCGCACGTCCAGCACGTAGCGATCGTCCTCGGCCTTGTGGCGTGCGGTCACCGTCAGGGAATAAAGGTCGGCGATGTCGGTGGCGTAGAGGTTGCCGCGCGTGCTCAGCGACAGGTAGGGCGCGTTGACCGAGACGGCATTGGCGGCGGTGCCGATGTCCTGGTTGGCGCTAAGGGTGACGGAGTTGGCGGTAACGCGCGTATCCGCGATGCCATCGTCCAGGATGCTGCCTTGCGTGGACGACAGCGCAACGCTGCTGCCCGCGCGGATGTTGCCCAGTTTCAGGGTTTGGTCGCCGCTGAAGATGAACTGGTTCAGCAACGAGCTATAGACCTGCTTCAGTTCGTAGGCGGTGCCCAGATCGTCGTTGACGTCAAACGCGAGGTAGGGCGCGGACACCAGCAGCGTGTTGCGCCGCGCGGGGTCGGCGTGCGTGTTGCTGACCGACAGGTACGTCAGCGTCTTGCCGGGGTTGTCGACATAGATGTCGCCGCCGCTTGCCAGCATCAGGCTGGTGGTGGCGGTCTTGATGTGATCGCTGGCCGTGCCGATGTGGCGCTGGGCCTGCAGGTTGATGCTGCTGCCCAGCAGTTCGCTGTTGGCATTGGCGCGCAGGATGTTGCCGCCCTGGGCGTTGAGCCACAGGGTTCCGGCGCCGGCGTCCAGCTTGTTGCCGGTCAGGTCGGCTACGCCGATGACCGAAATGCCGTTGTAGGCTTTCAGGTCGTCCAGCAACACCGAGCCCTGGGCCTGGTTCAGGTAGATGCTGCCGCCCGTGGCGCGCAGTTCACCGGCCGCCGTGCGCAGGTAGGTGCCCGACGTGCCCACGGTGTAGCTGCTGTTGGAAGCCGGTGCCAGCAGGGTGACGAGGTTGCCGGTGATCAGCGACGCCGATGATCCCGTGATGTTGCCCGCGCGCGCGGTCAGCGTGACGTTGCCCGAACCCGCGTTGATCTCGCCGGCGAAGATGCTGTTGCCGGTCAGGTTGACCGCGCCGCCCGAAGAACTGACGTTGTTGGCGGACAGGGCGCCTGCGCCGTTGATCACGATCGCGGCGTTGTTGGCCTGTGCCTGGGTGATGGTGAGGTTGCCGCTGGTGCTGTCCAGATACACGCCGCCCGCGCCCGAGGTGGCGGACACGCTGTTGGCGTTGGTCTTCAGGGCGCGGGATGCGGCGCCGATGCCGCCGTTCTGCGCCGACAACGTCAGCATGCCGGTGGAAATCGAGGTGGCGTCATCGCCATCATCAATGATGTTGCCGATATCCGAGCTCAGGACGGACGTGCCGGCCTTGATGGCGCCCACGGTCAAGTGACCGCCAGCCCAGACGGACAGCGCGCCGGTGGTGTCGATCGAACGCAGGGCCAAGTTGCCCAGGTTGTTCACATACACGCCGCCGCTGCCGCTGGCGGCCGTCAGCGCGCCCGTGTTTGTGGTCAACGCCAGGGCCGACGAGCCAATGGCGCCGTTGTTGCCAGTGCTGCCCGTGGCCTTCAGCGCGATGCTGCCGGCGGTGATGCTGCCGAGGCTGTTGCGCGCCTGGATGTCACCGGCCGTGGACGTCAGCGCCAGCGCGCCCGTGCCCAGCGCAATGTTGCCGACGTTGAGCGTGCGGTCGCCGGTGAACGAGAAGTTCAGGCCGGCCTGGTTGACCGCGTTCAGTTGGTAGCTGCCGTTGTCCGTCAGCGAGAAAGTCAGCCCGCTGGACGCAAGCTCGTACGTATTGTTGACGCCCGGTTGCGCATGGCGGCTGGTGATGTCCAGCGTGCTCAGCACCGAGCGGTTGGCCACGGCCAGGTTGCCGCCGGTGGCAAGCGCCAGCCGCGCGGTCTGGGTGTTGACGGCGTTGCCGGCTTCACCGATGCTGCCGCCGCTGGCGTCCAGCGTGACGGTGTTGCCCGCCACCACCTGGCTAGCGCCACCCACGTTGCGGATGTTGCCCGCGCTGGTGCGGACCAGCGCCGCGCCGCTGCCGGCGTCAATGACGTTGGCCAGATTGATGTCGCCGGTTGCGTTCAGCGTGATCGTGCCGCCCCGGCTGGTCAGCTTGCCGATGTTGTTCAGCGTGCTGCCCACGCCCAGCGCTTCCAGCGTGATGGCGCCGCCCTGGGTGCTGATTTCCGTATTCGAATTCTCGAAGCGGATGCCGCCCGTTTGCGTCGAGCGCAGCGTGAAGCTGTTGCCCGAGGTGGTTTGCAGATTGATCGCGGCCATGTCCGCGATGGTGATCTGGCCGGTGGCTTCCAGCTTGATGTTGGTGGTGCCGGCCAGGCTTTCCAACAGGCCGCGCGACACGGTGTTGTTGGCTGCGTTGGCGTCGCTGCCGTTGACGGTGCCGTCACCGGCGCTGCCGTCCAGCGCGCCCGATCCGCTACCGGAATCGACAATGCGCAGGTCGGTTGGGTCGATCAGCAGCAGGCCCGTCTTGCCCTTGGGCGCGCGCATGTCCACCGAGCCCGTCAGGCCGATGTTCTTCTTGCTGGAGACTTCGGCAAAGCCGCCGTCGCCGCCTTGTTCACCGCCGCGCGCCGACAGGCTGCCGGCAAAGGCGGTGGCGTCGTTCGACCACATCGTGACGTTGCCGCCGTTGCCCTTGACAAGCGCATCGGCCTTGAGCGTGGCGCCCGCCGCGATCTTGACGGTGGACGACTTGTCGCTGAACGCGGCCGAGCCATTGTCCGGGGCCACGCCCAGGCTGCCCAATGCAATCTCGCCGCCACCGGCGGCGCCCGAGACGTCGATGGCGGCGCTGCGGGTCACGTCCACGTGTTCGCCGGTAACGACGACCTTGCCGCCTTGCTGGCCGGCGCCCACGCCCGTGGCGTCGACCTTGCCGGCAATCTTCACGGTGCCGGCATCGCCGCCGGACAACACGATCTTGCCATTCTGCATGCCAACCGATTGGGCGCTGATGATGCCGTCGGTGTTGACCACGTTGTCGATCACGCCCTTGACGGCGCGTGCGGTCATCAGGACCGTGCCGCCGTCCGCGCGGATGACGCCACTGTTCGTGACCAGGGCGGATACCGGCTTGCCGCTGGCGTCCTTGGGCAGTTCGCCGACCGTGGACGTGGCGTCAAAGCTGAGCAGCCCGTCGCCCTGGAAGTCGACCGTGACGGTCTTGGCGCCCGCGAGGGCCACGCGGCCCAGCTTGGCTTCGATCACGCCCGAGTTGCGCACCGACGGCGCCACCAGCGCGGCCAGGCCGCTGTCCTTGATGCTGATCGTGCCTTCGTTGACGATCGCGGCGTTGGCCTTGGACGAGGCCTGGTTGAACTTGTAGTTGCCGGCCAGGAAGTCCTTGTCGCTGATGTTCGCGGTGGTGGCGACGAGGCCGCCCACGTCGATGCGTGCACCCTTGCCGAACACCACGCCGTTCGGGTTCACCAGCATGACCGTGCCGTTGGCGTTCAAGCGGCCGAAGATCGCCGAGGGGTCATTGCCGACCACGCGGTTCAGCGTGACGCTCTTGCCGCCGGGTTGACGGAAGTTGACCGTCTCGTTGGCGCCGATGCTGAAGTCTTTCCAGTTGATGATCGCCTTGCCGGTCGACTGCTTGATGTCCAGCGTGCCGTTGCCGCGGTCGATGATGGTGGCCGCGCCGCCCACGACGTTGCCGCCGGTGGGGTTGGCGTGCGCGCCGCCAGAGGCTAGCGAGCCGATCAGCACGGCCAGCGTGCTGAGCGCGGGCAGGGCGGCGTCTTTCTTCGTGCGCGAACGGCGAGCGGAGGGGGCAAGGCTGCGGGAATTGCGATTCATGGTCGGTCTCTTGTCGTTCGCTGCTTAGTACTGCGCCGAAATGCTGAAGAACACGCGGGGATTCTTGTTGCCCTGGGTCAGGACATCGCCGCTGGTGGGCTTGGCCACTTCAAGCGTGGCGTACAGGCTCTTGCTGAGGTTGGCGCGCATGCCCGCCCCGATGGATGACACGTTGGCGCGCGTCAAGGGCGCGCTTTCGCTGCGCGACCAGATGCGGCCGCCGTCAATGAACGAGTAGACGTGCGCGCCGTGCGGCAGGAAGTTGTCGGTGGACACCGCGTAGCGCAGTTCCAGCGAGCCGGCCAGACCGGAGTCGGCGGACATTTCGCCGTCGTCGTAACCGCGGCCGAAGTTGGGGCCGCCCAGCGCGAATTCCTCGCTGGCCAACAGCGGGCTGGCGCTGTATTGGCCGGCGAAGGTGGCCACCAGCGACAGACGTTCGGTGAGCTGTTGCAGACGGGTCAGTTCGGCGGTGAGCTTCAGGAAATCAGAGCGGCCCTTGGCGCGCGAAGCCAGTTCGGCGCCTTCCTGCGTGGCGCCCATCGCGTCCAGGCCCTGGTGCACGGTGCCGCGTATGGCGGTGATGCCGTTCCAACTGTCGGTGCGGTCATAGCTCAGGCCCGCGCGCAGCACACGCAGACGGTCGCGCGTGAAGGGGGTGTCGGTGATGTCGGTGGTGACGTTGCGCACGTCGAACATGCCGAAGGCGCGCAGGTTTTCCAGGCGCGAGCGGATCAGCGGATAGGTCAGCGTGGCCGTGTAGGCTTGCACGTCGCTGGCGACGTTCAGCGGGGCCAGGTCGCGGCCCGGTTCGCTCTTGGCGTAGCTGGCGGCCAGGCCGAAAGTCATGCCGCTGTCGGAAACCAGCATGTCGTAGTTGCCGGCCACGGCCTGGCTGCGGTAGGCCGGAAAGCCCAGGCGCCCGCTCAGCGTGAAGGTGTCGGCGCGCGCGCCAAACGAATTCAGGCTGACCTGGCCAGTCATTTCGCTCCAGCCCAGGTAGGGCGAGCCACGGTTGTCAAAGCCCAGGCGGGCATCGACGGGCTTGCGTTCGCTGTGCACCACCAGCACCGAGCCGCCCACTTCCTTGGGTGAGGCTTCCAGCGAGGCGCGTACGACCATGCCGCTAAGGTCATTGGCCAGCAGCAGTTGGCGTTCGACCTCGGCCACATTGATGGGGCGCACGCCGCGCAGGCGCTGCACCAGCTTTTCAACCGCCGCTTGCGCGGGGCCGATATCGCCGTCGTACTTCACGTCCGACACATAGCCTTCCACCACCACGATGCGAAACACGCCGCCGTCCACCGTCTGTTCCGGCACGATGACGCGCGTGGTCACATAGCCGTCGTTGCGGTAGAGCAGTTCGATGTCGTTGGCCACCTTGAAGGCGTCGGCCACCGTGATCGTCTTGCCCACCAGCCCCTGGTAGAACGCGCTGATTTTTTCAGGGGGATAGTGGGTCACGCCGTCCACGCGCATGTTGCTCAGCGTGAAGCTCAGCTTCTCGGCCCCTGCCGGCGCCTCGGACGCGCTGCCTTGCTGCACCGTCACCTGCGGCGCGGCGGTCGTGCTTTCCGGCATGGCCGGTTGCGGCAGGGGGCGGCCCGGCTCGGCGGCCGACGGCAATTGCGGACGCACGCTTTGCGCCATGACCGGTCCGGCGGCCAGCGCCAGGGCCGTCGTCGCAAGGCCGATATGCAAGGAAATGGGGGTCAGGCAGAGGACAACGGGACGGCAAATTCGGGATAGACGGCGCATGGGGGGATCGGACGGCGATTTGTTACATTTGGAATGGATAGACGCTATTTGACATATAAAACACACTTGGGTACACAACATTGTTGCAACCGACTGGCGCTGAAATATGCCTTCGCTCGTGACGCCGTCACTGGTAGGTGCCGGAAAATACGGGGAAATTCGGCTTCCGTCGGGCTGTCGCGGCAACGCCACAACGGGACGGAAAAGACGGCGCCCTGACCAGTTTCGCGCTGTAACAAACATTATCGTAAGTACGCAAATATTCCATTACTGAGGTTTGCTGGAATGCCAGGTAGGTTTGCCGCAAGGAAAATTATTCCAATCGAGGCCTCGGTTTTGTCTCTTGTTACCAACGCTGGCGCCAGCCGGCATGAAAGAATTCGGGGCATGAACGACGCCTTTTTTCCACTGGCTCCGGGCCAGCTCGCCGGTTTGCGCGTACTGGTCGTTGAAGACCGCCCCGAAGACCGCATGCTGCTCGTGGATTTCCTGACCAGTCAGGACTGCCGCGTCTATGTGGCCGAGGATGGCAACGACGGCTATCGCAAGGCGCAACTGGTGCAGCCGGACATCATCCTGATGGACGTGAACATGCCGGTCTGCGACGGCCTTGCCGCCTGCCGCCTGCTGAAAGCCGACCAGGCCACGCGCGCCATTCCCCTCATCTTCCTGACCGCCGCTTGCCTGCCCAGCGAACGGGTGGCGGGGCTGTCGGCGGGCGCCGTGGACTACGTGGCCAAGCCGTTTGATTTCGAGGAAGTGCGCCTGCGCTTGCTGATTCATCTGCGGGTGGCTGCAACGCCCATGCCCGTGCCGGCATCGGCGTCACCAGTGGCCGAGGCCAGCGCGGAAGACGGCACCTCCGCCGCCGCCGCCGGGGCCACGCTGGACGGTGTGTTGTTTCGCGCGGCGCGCAAGCTGCTGCGCGAACGGCTGGACCACACGCCCGAACTGATGGCGCTGGCCCAGGCGTTGAACACCAATGCGCGGCGGCTGAACCAGGCCTTCCGGCGCTGCGCGGGCACGACCGTGTTCGAGTTCCTGCGGGAAGAACGCATGCGCGAGGCACGCCGTTTGCTGTGCGAGACCAGCCTGGATATCCAGGCCATTTCGCAGGCGGTGGGGTATGGCAACCGTGGCAATTTCTCTACGGCTTTTCGCGAACGCTTCGGCATGCCGCCCACGGCCTTGCGCCAGGAACTGGATCCCCATGCGTGAGCGCCGCCTGGGCTTGCCGGGTTGGCTGCCGTTGTTGTCGTTGTTGTTGTCGACGTTGTTGTCGACGTTAGTGGCGCTGTCTTGCCTGCTGCTGCCCGCGCAAGCGCAGGCCGTGCAACCCCAGGCCGCGCCGCCGCCCGTGGACCTGAGCGCCGTCACCGGCAAATTGCCGCTGAACCACGAACTGCTCGGCGTGGAAGATCCGAGCGGAACCCAGGACGTCAGCCAGATCCTGGACGGCCCCTGGCAGCCCGTCACCCCCGCCTGGTTGAACCGAGGCTTTTCGCCATCCGTGTACTGGCTGAAGCTGGACGTGCACAACCCCACCCATCGCTTCCTGGAACGCTGGCTGTCATTCGGCGTGCCCAGGCTGGAAGACGTGCGCTTCTACCTGTATCACGACGGTGAGCGAGAACCCTTCAAAGTCGTGCTGGCGGGCAACCGCGAGCCGCTCGCCTCGCGCGAAGTGCCTTCTTCCGTGTCGGTGGCCTCGCTGCTGCTGATGCCGGGTGAGCGCGTGACGGTGCTGGTCAGGGTGCAGAGCCGTTCGGCCATCAGCATGGAACCCACCTTGTGGACGCCGGCGGCATTCGTGGACGCGGCGCAGCGCGGCACGGTGGTCCTGGCGCTGCTGATCGGCGCGCTGCTGATGGTGGCGATCTATACCGGCGTTCTGGGCGTGGCCCAGCGCGATCAGGTGTTCCTGTTTCTGGCCGCCGCCATCATCATTGAAATTCTCTACAGCCTGTCGTTTCAGGGTTTGCTGTACCGCTACGTACTGACGGGCGGCGGTGAAACGGTGTTGCGCGCGCCCAGTGTGTTGGGGACGCTGGCGGCCACGGTGTTCGGCTATACCGTGATGCGGTTCGCGGACTTGCATCGGGTGCGGCTGTGGCGCTGGGTGTATGGCGTGCTGATCGCCCTGGGCCTGGCGGGCTCGGTCTGGGCGGCGCTGGGCGAGTATCGCGCCAGCGCGCAGGCCGTGGTCGGACTGGTCTTCCTGTGGGGGCTGGTATGGCCGGTTTCCATGGCCGATGGCTGGCGGCGCGGGCATGCCAATGCGCGGATCTTCCTGCTGTCCTTCGCGGTGTATTGCGCCTTGCTCTTCTTGCGGCTGGCCTTCATCAACGGGCTGTTGCCCGGCCGGTGGGAAGGTGGGCCCGAGGTGGCTTGGGACCTGTTGTCGGTGTCGCTGATGCTGGCCGTGCTGGTGCATGGCCGCACGCGCCAGCATCGTCAGGAAAAACTGGCGGTCCAGCAGGAACTGACGCAAGCGCGCGAACGTGAACACCTGCGGCTGGACCAGGCCGTCAAGGCGCGCACGCGGGCGTTGCAGGCGGCGTTGATTCGGGCTGACGAAGCCGGCCGCGTGCGCCAGGACTTCCTGGCCCGCATCAGCCATGACCTGCGCACGCCGCTGACGTCCATCATCGGTTTCGCGGACCTGATCCAGGCGGGCGGCCGCGACGACGCGCCGCGCGGCGCGATCATTCGTCGCAGCGCCGATCACATGCTGAGCATGGTGAATGACCTGATCGATTACGCCGCCGGCGCGGGCGGCCAGGCGCTGCGCGTGTCTCCTGAATACGTGCACGCCTTGCTGGACGCCGTCGCCAAGGAATCCGCGCCGATCGCCGCCCGGCAGAACAACCAATTCGTGTTGCGGGTGTCGGAGTCCGTACCCGCCGTGTTGGAAATGGATGGCAAGCGCGTGCGGCAGGTGCTGTCCAACCTGATCGACAACGCCGCCAAGTTCACGCGCGGCGGCGTCCTGACCTTGACCGCCGACTACATCGCGCCCGATTCGGGCGACGCGGTCGAGGGTGCGGGACGGCTCGCACTGTCGGTGCGCGACACCGGCTGCGGCATTGCGCCGGAAGACCGGCAGCGCATCTTCGAACCCTTCCAGCGGCTGGCTTCCGCCGAGAACCAGCCGGGGGTGGGGCTGGGCCTGCCCATCGTGCAGCAATGGGTGCAGCGCATGAAAGGCGCGATCAGCATCGACAGCGAGGTGGGGCAGGGGACGCGGGTCAGCGTCACGCTGCCGGTCAGGAAGATGGACGAGTCCCGCATCTCGCACCACTACATTGCCGCCGCGCCGCATGTGCTGCCGATGCTGGACGGATCCGGCAAGCACCTGTGGCTGGCCGAGGACACGCCGGAGATTCGGGAGTTCCTGGTCGAGGAACTGGCCAGCATGGGCTTTCAGGTGGACAGCGCGGCGGGTGGCCAGGGCATGGGGGCGCGCATCCAGGCAGACGACGCCCGCCGTCCCGACCTGATCCTCACGGACCACCGCATGGACGGCGTTGACGGCTCGGCCGTGCTGGCAGCCGCCCGCGCGCGCTGGCCGGACCTGCCCGTCATCGCGGTGTCGGCAACGCCCCACGACACGCAGGCCTTGGGCGGCGCGGGCTACGACGCCAGCTTGCTCAAGCCCATCAACCTGGTTGAGCTTCGCCATGTGCTGGGCAGGCTGTTGAATCTGTCGATCAAACCCTCAAGCAACGAGATGGACTCGGCCCCACCGCAGACGGCGCATCTTTCCGACGCCGAGTTGGCGCAGGTGCAACTGCTGCTGGAAAGCGGCGCCATCTCGGACCTGATCGATTGGGCGCAGGCATTGCAGGCGCGCGATGCGGCGTTCAAGGATTTCAGCGAACAACTGCGGCGCATGGCCAGGCAGGGCGATATCGCGGCGATCCGCAAGCTGTGCGAGACCATGCGGGAACACACCTGACCGTCTGAAATGCGCGCCGTGTGAGCGTCAATCGACGATGCGGCCCGGGTTCAACGTGTCGTTGGGATCCAGCGCGCGCTTCAACCGCTTGAGCAGCGCGATTTCACCGTCGCTGCGCGTGTAGCCCAAGAATGGCTTCTTCAGGAAACCGATGCCGTGTTCGGCGCTGATCGTGCCTTGCCGGCCACGCAATGCGCTGTACACAATCTCTTCCACGCCCAGCCATTCGCTTTGCGCGTGGGGGCCGGTCAGGATGTGGATGTTGTTGTCGCCCAGATGCCCCATGAACAAATGCGTCGCGTCGGGGTATCTCTGTTTCAGCGTGGCCTCGACTTCGGCCACATACGTCGGCATTTCAGCCCAAGGCAGGCCGCAGTCGAAGTTCACCGTGGGCTTCAACGCGGTCAGCAATTCAGGGATGCACTCCCGCAAGCGCCAGAATTTCTGGGCGTCCGACAGGCTGGACGCCACCGCGCAGTCACTGATCAACTCCGCTTCCAGCGCGCCTTCCAGCGCGTTCTCCAGGGCAGCCTGGGGGTCCATGCCGGCCAGGCCGCTGGCCTGGATCAGCACGCTCCAGGGCGCGTTGCCCGGCAATGGCAAGGGCACGCCCGCCAGCTTGCTGGCACGTTCCAGGAACTGCGCCGACACGAATTCATACGCGCTCAGTTGCGGACCCAGGGTTTTTTTCAGATGGCGCAGCAGCAAGGCCATGGACTGCGTGTCCGGCACCTGCACCAGCGCCGTGGCGGGCGCGCCGGGATCGGGCTGCAAGCGCAAGGTCAGGCGGGTGATCACGCCCAGCGTGCCTTCAGACCCGATGAACAGAAACCGCAAATCCAGGCCAGCGCTGTTCTTGACCAGGCGCGTCAACGACGTCACGACAGACCCATCGGGCATGACCGCTTCCAGCCCCAGCACCGAGTCGCGCATGGTGCCGTAGCGCACCACCTGCGTGCCGCCGGCATTCGTGGCGGCATTGCCGCCAACCTGGCAACTGCCGCGCGCGCCCATGTCCACCGGAAAGAACCAACCGGCTTCAAGCGCGGCTTCCTGCACCTGTTGCAAGGTTGCGCCCGCCTGCACCTGCATGACGCCTTCGACCGCATCAATGGATTCGATGTGGTTCATGCGTTCCAGGTTGATGACCACGTCGCCGTCGGCCGGCACGCCGCCGCCCGCCAGCCCGGTCAAGCCGCCCTGGATGGTGATCTTGCGCCCCTGCCGATCCGCATCGCGTACCAGGGCCGCCACCTCGTCGGTGGTAGTAGGCCGGTGCACGACGCTGGGCACGCCCCGCGTCAGGCCGCTCCAGTCGTGTAGGTATCGTTCGTCCACAGGCCGTTCATTCCCATTCCGTTCATCCCCATTCCGTTCTTCCCCATTCCGTTCTTCCTCATTCATGCCGCTTGCTCCACCTTGGGGGCGGGCGTTGCGCCGCTTGAGCCCATCGTCGAGGCGGCCTCCGGGCCACCCATGCGTTCAATCAACGCGGCCTGGTCGGCCTTGGCCTGCCGGTCCACGTCTTCCGGATTGCAGATCGCGTACAGCGCGGCCTTCATTCCCGCCAGCACGGCGGCATAAGCGGGTTCGCCTGCCAGGTCGTGCAGTTCGCCGGGGTCCGACTCCAGGTTGAAGAGTTCCGGCTGAAAGCGCACGTAGTGGTGATACTTCCAGGGCCCCTTGCGCAGCATGAAACCCGCGGTGTTGCTGCCGGCTGCATGGTATTCGCTGAGGATGGCGCGGTCGTCGTCGACGGGTTGCCGCGCAATATCGAATAGCGATTGCCCCGACCGCGTGCCCATGTGTGGCGTCGGGTCCACACGTACGCCTTGCAAGATCGTCGGATACAGGTCCAGCAGGTCCACCGCGGTATCGCAGACGGAAGGCGATACGTCGGGGCCGGCCAGGATCATCGGGATGCCGACGCTTTCCTGGTAGAGCGTGGATTTTCCCCACAGCCCACGCGCACCCACGTTGTCGCCGTGGTCCGACGTATAGACCACGTGCGTGGAATCAGCCAGGCCGAGCGCGCCCAGTGCGTCCACGATGCGGCCCACGTTGCTGTCCAGAAAGCTGCATAGCCCGTAGTACGCCAGGAACGCATTGACGCGCTCGTCTTCGCTTTCGAAGGTGTCTTCGCTGCGCTCGAATTCCGCGTAGGCCTGCACCCAGGGATGGCGTTCGTAGCCGTCTTTGGGATGCAGCTTGGCGTCGGGGATCTGCCGGGCGTCGTACAGGTCAAAGAATTCCCGAGGCGCGATCAGCGGGAAGTGCGGCGCCACCAGGCCCACGTACAACACGAACGGTTCACCGCGATCGGCCGCCGCGCGCAGCCACTCCAGGGTGCGGTCGGTAACGGACCTGTCATATGACGTATAGGGCGATTCGCCCATGCCGATACGGTCGCCCAGCATGCGCTTGCGCCCAGCCACCGGCAAGTAGGGATCCCGGATCGACGCCCACACCATGCCGTGTCCGCCCACCACGTGCATGGGGATATGTTCCGCGTCGAAACCGACCGGGTCTTCTTCGTTGCGATAGTGCAGCTTGCCGATGCTTTCAACGTTGATGCCCTGCTGCTGCAACACATGGCCCCAGCCTTGCGGATCACCCACGTACGGCATGGCGTTATCCCAATGCCGGGTCTGGTGCACGCGATGGCCGGTGGCGAACGCCGCGCGCGCCGGCACGCAGATCGGGCTGGGCGTGTAGGCGTTCGGAAAGCGTGCGCCACGCGCGGCAAGCGCGTCCAGGTTTGGCGTCTTGATGAACGGATGCCCGGAACAACCCATGAACGCGGGATTGTGTTCATCGGACATGATGACGACGATGTTCTTGCCTTTCATAGTGCTTCCTGGATAAAGCCAGGCCACGCGCGCGGCGCGTCAGGCCTCGGGGGTGTAGCCGCTGTCCTTGACGACCCGGGCCCAGAACGCATCTTCGCGTTCCATCTGTCGTTTCAAGGCGGCGGGCGCGGTGACTTTGGGGTCGAAGAATTGCTGCTGCATGACCTTTGCAAACGCAGGCGAACGCACGGCGTCGGCCACGGCCCCCGCCAATGCCTGTGCCTGGTCGGCGGGCAAGCTCTTGTTGCCGATCAGCGTGAAGTACTCGGCCACTGTCAGCGACGGATAGCCCGCTGTGGCGAACGTGGGCACGTCGGGCAGCGCGGACGACGGCGCCGAACCGGTCATGGCCAGGATGCGGATCTTGCCGGCCTTGTGCATGGGAATCAGGTTGGGCAGCGTGGTGATCAGCGCGGGCAGGACGCCGCCCACGGTGTCCGTCAGCGCCAGTGAACCGCCCTTGTACGGAATCGGCGTCAAGGGAACCTTGCTGGCGTTCGCCAGCATGACGCCCAGGAAGTGCATGACCGTGCCCGCGCCGGGCGTACCGTAGACCGCCATGCGCGGGTCCTTTTGCGCCAGTGACAGGAACTCTTGCAACGTTTTCGCCGGGCTGTCGGCGCCCACCGCGAATCCAAAATCAAACTGGCTGGCGGTGCCCAGCGGCGTGAAGTCCGCGGGGGTGTAGCGCAGGTCTTTGTATAGATGCGGATACAGCGTCAGGTTCGTGGAGGGGGTGAACAGCACGGCATTGCCCGTGCCATTGCCATTGCCGCCCGCCGCCAGCAACGAGTCGACCGCGATGCGGCCTCCCGCGCCGGCCTTGTTTTCAACGATGAGGGTATAGCCCGATGCCCGCATGCCTTCGGCCAGCGCACGGGCCACCAGGTCGGCCGCGCCGCCCGGGGCAAAACCCACCAGCATGCGTAAGGGGGGGCTGGCCTGTAGCTGCCTGATCGGCAGCGCGCTACAGCACACGGCGGCGCCCATGGCGCCCAGGAACTGTCTGCGTCGTACGTGCATGCTTGTCTCCGTATCGGCGCTTTTGATGCGCCATTTTTGGAGTAGCGTACGGCTGCGTCAGACCTGAAGACAAATATTATTTATCTGTGTTTTATATAAGTTTTTTCTTATGCCAGCTTTCCGCGCAGCACCTTGCGCGCCACCAGCGTACGCAACACGGCTTCCAGCGCGTGTTCCATGGCCAGCGTCGTGCTGTCTGGCGCGCCTTCGGCCACGCGCACAATGGATTGCATGCGCGCAATGGGCGGCCGGACCAGGCGCCGTTCCCCCATGGCCTTGTTGCCACGCGCCAGTTCCAGGCCAGCGCTGTCAGGCAGGATCGCAAACGCCACGCCGTCGCGCACCAAGGCGAAATTCAGTTCGGGGTCGTTGATCTCGTACTTCACGTTCAGCGGGCAATCCAGATCCAGCGCCGTGCGTTCGATCAGGCGGCGCAAATCGTGGGCGCGGTCAGGCGCCACCAGCGGACGCGACCCGATCGCGGAAAACGCCATCGTTTTTCCCGGCCGATCGAATAGCGATTCCAGACCGAACAACGAAAACTGTTCTTCATAGACCGGCTTGCAATACAGGCCCGGCAATTCGAAGGCGTTGGGCATGAGCGCCACGTCCAGTTGCCGCGTTTGCAGCGCCAAGCGCACTTCGCTGGACAAGGCCGACGACAACAACAGCCGGACGTCGGGGTAGTTCTGTTCGACGTACCGCACGAGCGGCGCGGCAACCACCTGGGCCAACGACCGCGCTAGACATACCCGAACCGGCCCGCGCGGCTTGCCGGTGGGAGCCAGCACGTCTGTCTTCAGCGATTCCAGTTGTTCCAGAATGGACGTGGCGCGTTGTTGCAGGCGCTTGCCTTCGGCGGTAAGTGTCACGCCCTTGGCATGCCGTTCAAACAAGGCCACGCCCAACTCGGCTTCCAACGCCGCCACGTGCTGGCTAAGCGCGGGCTGCGCGATGCGCAGCGCGGCCGAGGCCAGCGACAAGCTGCCGCTGCGGGCGATTTCCAGAAAATAGCGGAGCTGGCGCGGGGTCATGCGCTATTTTGCCCTACCCATCGACAGCGGCACCCCCCAGATCGGATCTTCCATGCCTTGCTTGCCCAGCGGCGTGATCTGCATGGGTTGCAGCGTGGACAGCAACTGCCGGTGGGCATCGCTCAAGCTGTGGCGCTGCGCGATCAGCTTCTGCGTGAAATCCATCGGCGCCGGGCGCGTGTAGACGGTGAAGTCTTCAAGCGGGCATTCGATCATCTTGGGGTCGACCGCGCGGCAGCCCGATTGCTTGTACTTGTAGCTGGGCGTCTTCATGTGCATGCGCTGGCTCAGCACCAGTTGGCCGCCCTTGAGGGTAAAGCTGGCCAAGGCCAGCTTCGGCGGCACGCGCGACTGCACTTTGATGGCGGGGATATCGCGCGAATCCGTCTGCTCGTAGTAGCCGGCGCGGGAGCCCTGCGTGGTCTCGGTGTATTGCTCTTCGCCCCAACTGACGCAGTTGCCCGACGCCCGGTGCACGGCCGTGCACACCTTGCGCGTCTTGAGCTGGGTGCCGGTGGTGCCTTCATGCCAGTTGGTTTCCTTGTAGAACTCGCGATAGAGCTCCGGCGACAGATAGGCGGTGCCGTTGGCGCCCCCCCCCCCCCCACCGGGC
>NZ_JBHFIZ010000037.1:293035-384136 GCF_057334535.1 Achromobacter colocynthidis | reverse complement strand
GGGGGGGCCCCCGCGCCCACCTGGTCCAGCAAGGCATTCAGCTTGTAGTCGTCGCCGCCGGTCAGCAGGTATTTACCGGGCGGCAGGATATGCACTTCGAAAGCCTTGAACAGGTAGGTGGCCTGCTTGTCCCGTTGCAGCGAATTGTTCTGGAACTTGCGGCCAAAGGTGATCTTTGGCTGCTGTTCGTGCATCCACACCGTGTTGCCGGTCCACTTGGTCATCGACTCCGCGTCGTTCAAGCTGGCGTGCGGCATCACGTCGGCCACCAGCACCACGGCCATGTCGTCCTTCAAGGCCTCGCCGATCAGGTCGAGCAGTTGCGCATAGCGTGGGTCGTCCATGCTGCCCTCGCCGTTGTAGTCCGGCACGTGCACGCAGCCCGACAAGGTCAGGGCAAGCGTCAGGGCGGAAAGGGCAACGCGCGGTCGCGGCAGCATCATGGGGTCGATCCTTGAAGGGGCTGAGTCGGATGACCGCGCATGCTACTGATTTGGGACGGCGCTGCAATACCCGGATGGTGGCCTGAAACATGGCGCAGGCCGGGTGGGCGCGAACCCACCGGGTCGGCGGTGCTTGCCTGGGCGGGAGGGTCGCGGTGGGAACCGAGAAATGGCGAGCGCTGCGGCCCTGTCAAAGCCACGGGTAGCCGTCCGGACCCGGGTCAAGCCGAATAGCGGGCTTGGAAATTTATTGTTGCCATTGTTTCGGCCTGGGCCTTTGTTGGCCTTTTCCCGCGATCCGATCTTGGTCTGCGTCTACGCGAAAAGCCCGCTCGTCCCCGCGTAGGGATGCTATTGCGCGGTGATCTTTGCCGACTCGATCAGCGCGCGCCAACGTTGCACTTCGCTGTTCCAGAATGGCGCGAATTCCGCCGGCCCGCGTGCATCGACGCTAAAGCCTAGCGAGCGCGTTTTTTCCGCCACTTCAGGCCGCGCCATGATGCTGACGAGTTCCTTGCCCAGGCGTTGAACGATGGCGTCCGGGGTTGCAGCGGGCAGCATGACGGCGGTCCATTGTTCGACGTTCAGCTTCGGCATGCCTGCCTCGGCGGACGTCGGCACATTCGGCACTTGCGGGTTGCGCGCCGCGCTGGCAATGGCAATGGCGCGCAGCTTGCCCGACTGCACGTAGGGCAGGGACTCGGCGTAGTTGCTGAAGATCACATCAAGCTGCCCGCCCATCAGGTCCGTCAGTGACGGCGCGCCGCCGGCATAGGGGATGTGCAGAATGTTGGTGCCATTGATCTGGTTGAACAAGGCCAGGGACAGGTGCGACGGCGTGCCCACGCCGCTGGATCCGGCGTTCAATTCCTTGCCCTTCGCCGCCTTGGCCAGCTCGTCCAGCGTGCGTATGTTGCTGTTGGCCGGTACCACGACCAGTATCGGCGTCGAGGCCAATAGCGCGACGGGCTTCAGGTCTTTGGTGATGTCGAAGCGACTTCTGTCGCGCAGCAAGGTGGCGTTCACCGAATGCGTCATGGTGATGGCCAGCAGCGTATTGCCATCGGGCGCCGCGCGTGACACTTGCTCGGCGCCGATCATCGCGCCCGCGCCGGGGCGGTTTTCCACCCCCACGGTAACGCCCAGGCGCTCGCCGAGTTGTTGGCCCACCAGGCGAGCCATGACGTCGGTCAATCCACCGGGCGGGAACGGCACGACGTATTTCAACACGCTGCCTTTGGCGGGGTAGTCGGCGGCGGGTGCTTGGGGCTGGGCTTGCACTTGGGCGGCGGGGGCGATGGCGGCAAGCGCAAGGGCCGAGGCCAGCAACATTCTTCTGATAATCATTTTGTCTCCTGTCCGTGTATTTTTTTATGGTGTTGCAAGGTCGGTGTTGCCAATGCGGTGTTGCGAAATCAGGCCAGCGCAGCCAGCACCTTCTCGGCAACCAGACTGCTTACCCGTTGGTTGGATTCGGTGGTCAAGCCTGCTGTGTGAGGCGTAAGAATAAGATTCGGGCAGCCCTGGAAGTGCGGCGCCGGGGCAAGCGGCTCGACGTCGAAGACGTCCAGCGCGGCGCCGCCAAGCTGTCCGCTGCGCAGGGCGCTTGCCACGGCGGCCTCGTCAACAATGCCGCCACGCGCGGTGTTGATCAGGATGGCGCCCGGCCGCATGGCTTGAATGCGCGTTGCATCCAGCAAATTGCGCGTCGATTCCAATAGCGGCATGTGCAAGCTGAGCACGTCCGCCTGCGCAAGCACGTCGTCCAAGGCGGCGGGCGCGACACCAAGCTTCGCGAACAGCGTGTCGTCATGCGCCAACGCCGGGTCAAACGCAACGACAGCCATGCCCAGCGCCTTGGCCAGCCGCGCCGTCAATTGCCCGATCGATCCAAAGCCCAGCAAGCCCAAGGTCTTGCCCGAGATCTCTCGGCCCTTCGACAGCGCGTCGCGCGGCCATTCGCCTGCCGCGACCGCCGCCGAGGATGCATACGAACCGCGCAGCAGCACCATCGCGGTCGCGATCACGTATTCGGCAACGCTGTTGGCGTTGGCGCCGGTGGCGGGAAACACCTGTATGCCTTGTTGTTCGCAGCCGGCCAGGTCGATGTTGTCCAGGCCAACACCCAGCCGTCCCACCACCTTGCACCGTTTGAGCGACGCCAGCAATTCGCCGCGCACCTGCGTGCGGTTGCGCACGATCAGGGCGTCGCAAGTAGCCGCCACTTCACACAAGCGCGGCAGGTCGTCAACCAGCTTCGGGTCGTAGGTGACGTCTGCTTTTTCCCGCAGTCGGTCGACCGCGGGCGCGTCCATGAATTCAGTCACGACGATGTTCAAAAACTCCTCCTTCCGACGGCACTGGCCGCTTGATGTGATCCGGCCCATGCACGATGCCAAGATCCATACTAAGAAGGCGAGAGATTTATCAAAAGCTAATTTTTTTACATCTGAGCATCGGTAAATACGATGCTCGTGAGGTGACAAGCACGACGGCTATTTCGCCAGGGGAGAAGATTCCCCGAATTCCCGGAAGCAGTTCACCAGCACCTGCGTGGTCCGGCTGTCGTTGTTGGCGTGCCGCACGGCCAGGCACACGGTGCGGTACAAGCCCGGCAGGTCAATGAACTTCAACGCGCCGTCGCTGCGCGCGGGGCCTTTCAGCACGGGCAGGACGGTGACGCCGATGTCGTGACGCACGATGGATAGCACCGCGTCATGCGAGTCCAGCTCCATCGCGGGCCGGACCGAGACGCCGCTGTCCTGAATGAACGACTCGATCTGCTTGCCGATCCAGGTGGTTTTGTCGAAGGCAATATAGGGATATTCCTCCAACGCGGCTTTGACGTTGGTGAAATTACGCTTGGCGCTCATGACCAGCGCCAGGGGCTCGGTATACAGCTCGTGAAAGCAAAGCGTCGTGGAGAAATGCGGCGGCGGCATCGAAATCACCGCCGCATCCAGCAAGCCGGCTTCCACCTGCAACGCAAGGTCTGGCGACCGTTTCGCGGTGATGCGCAATTCCAGGGAAGGATGTTCGGCCCCCAGGCGCTTGAGCACATCCGGCAAGCCCCCACTCAATGTGCTGGTGATGATGCCCAACGCCAGCCTGCCCTTGAGACGGCTGGAGTTGCCCAGCGACGCCATCTCGCTTTCCAGGTCCAAGACACGCCGGGCAAGGGGCAAAAGCTGGTGCGCGCGGTCGTTCAGCAGGATTGAGCGGCCGGTGCGCACGAATAGCTCGACACCCAGTTCTTCTTCCAGGTTCCGAAGCTGAACGCTGACGGCCGCCGGCGATAAATGCACGGCCTGCGCAGCGGCGGTCACTGTGCCGAATTGGTGGAGCGCCAGGAAAGCGCGCAGGGAGCGGCTTTGCATGAGTAGGGTGGGGCTGTGGGGTGGCGGCTACGTTAACACGCGGGCTGCGAGGGGAAAGGCTGATTGGATACTGCACATTAATTTCAGTGAAAGTGCGCCTTTCAACAAATGTTGAAAGGCGCGGATTCAGTGAAAAAAGCAGCGGCTCATGCAAGTCATGTTGTAGATTCTTTCGTCTTGAAAGCGCTGAGCACGAGGCTGCCCTGTGGGGCTGGCAACCTGAAACAGCAGCAAGCAATCAACCCGCGCTGCCCGCTATCGCCCCGCCACACACGGTCGTGGCCTTGCCTCTTCAGCCCGCGCGATCCCCGCCGTCAGGGCAAGGCAGACAAAAATAACCACCGCGTAATTGGCCGTCAGATGCGCCATCAACAGTCCGAAGACGGCGGCACCCGCTGTCTGACCGACCGCGAGCGCCAGAAAGGCGATCGTGACGCCCGTGGCGGGCCGGTCGGGCAGCGCCCGGACGCCCCATAGCAGATAGACGCCGGTAAGCATGATGTAGGCCGCGCCAAAGAGAAGGCCGCCGCCCAGGGTCAGGGCCGCCGAGGTGTCTGCGATGCCGATCATGAGAATGCCTGCCGCCATGGCCGCCAGGAATATGTGGTGGACGCGGTCCATGCCGAAGCGCGCAATCAGATGCCCTGCGCTCGCGCCCGCGATACCGGCTGCTCCAATGGCGATCCACAGCAGGCCCGCGCCCGCGCTGCTCCAGTCGAGCCGTAGCGCGACAAGCTGCGCCCCGAAGGACCAGATCGCGGTGCTAGCCGCGCCGGTCAGGAAGGCGGCGGCGATCAAGCGCCTGAGCGCGCTGGTAAGCGACGGCATGCCCTGGGTGCTTGTCGTGGCCCTCTGGAGCCCTCGCGGCAGGGTGAACGCCGCGGCGAATGCCAGGCCGACCGCCACGACCGCAAAGCCCGCGTAAGCCAGGCGCCATTGCTCTCCCATCATCAGCGCCACGGGGCCGGACAGCACCACGCCCGCGCCCGTCCCGGCGTTGATGACGGTGTTGGTGGCGTTCTGCCGGTCCGGCTTGACCGCTGCCGTCACGGCCGCGGCCAAGGGGGGCGAGGCCAGTCCCGTGCTGGATCCAGCCAGCATCACCGCGCCCGCCAGCCAGGGTGCCGAGGGCGCGGCGGCGATGCCGGCCATGCCCGCCGCCGCGATCAGGGCCGCGACGATGGCGACAGCGCGGGGGCCGACGCGCTCGGTCAGATAGGCCGACAGCGCGATAGCGATGCAATAGCCCAGAAAAGCCCCACCGGATATCAGGCCGCTTAACGTTGACGACAAAGACAGCTCAGCGTCGACCTGCGGCAGGAACAAGCCGAAGGCGAAGCGGGCAAAGCCATAGCAGACGGCGATCAGCGCAAAGCCCATTGCGCCCAGCGTCGCGGCGGGACTCAGCGCAAGGCTCATGGCCGTGCCCGTTCAACCAGTGCGATGGCCGCCAAGCGTGCGGCCTTCACGGATTTTGCGCCGCGATAGATGGCGGCGGCTGTCGCGCCCTCGAACAACACCAGGATCTGTTCGGCCAGCACCGGATCGCTGCGGCCCCCGATTTCCGCCGAGACGACTTCCCGAATATTTCGCCAGAAGGCGGCCTTGTGCGCGGACACCGCATCGGCAATTTCCGGCGTGTCGCCACCGGTTTCCGCGTAGGCACGCAAGAACAGACAACCCAGGTTGTCCTCGGTTTTCATCCAGTTTTCCAGTGCCTTGAAGATCGCGTCGACGCTGCTTGACGCTTGGATCTGCGCAAAAAAGCGTTTGTCGCGCTCGGTGAGCACGGCGGCGATCAGCGCGGTTTTGCTGCCGACATGCTTGTAGAGCGTTCGGCTTGACATGCCGGCGCCCTGGGTCAAGCGGTCCATGCCGGTGGCCGTGAAGCCGTGTCGGTTGAAAAGCTGTTCCGCCGTGGAGATCAGTTGTGTCTTGGTATCCATGCGTTCAATGTAAAACGGTCGTTTTACACTGTCAATTCGCGCGGCGGCCACGCGTTTTTTGCTTGGCGCTGTCAGGCCTTGCGCGCCAGGGCCAGGCCCGCGTGCGGCGCGGACGCGAACAGGATCGAGCCGCTAGTCGATTCCGTGCAGAACAGCGTGCGCCTGTCTTCGCCGCCAAAGGCAAGATTGGTGGTGGACGCGCCCGTGACGCTGCGCCAGACGATGCTGGGTTCGGCGCGATGATTCAACAGCCAGACGTAGCCCAGCCCTGGGTTGCAGACCAGCAGGTTTCCTTCGGTGTCGACGGCCAGGCCATCGGGGCCGCTGGGGCCATGGGACGTAAAAAACTGGCTGACCTTGCTGACGCTGCCATCGGGCAGCAAGGGCACGCGCCACACGCAGTTGCCACGCGTGACAGCCAGGTACAGCACGCGCTCGTCGGGGGACAAGGCCACGCCATTCGGGCTGGGCACGTTGCCCAGCAGTTGGTCTAGCTGGCCGTTGGGCCGCAGTCGGTACAGCCGGCCGCTGGGATCATGCAGCCCGCTTTGGCCCTGGTCGGTGAAGTACAGGTTGCCCTGTGTGTCGAAGATCAGGTCATTGACGCCCTTGAAGCGTTCGCTGTTGCGGCGTTCAAGATAGGGCGTGACGGCGCCGGTCGCGATGTCCAGCGTCATCAGCCCGTTCTTGTAGTCGGTGATGAGCAGGCGGCCGGCGTCCAGAAACTTCATGCCGTTGGGTTCGCCGTCGTACTCGGCTACCAAGGACCATTCGCGGTCTGGCGTTATCCGGAAGACGCGGCCCCAGGGAATGTCCGTGACGTACAGGTTGCCGGACTCATCAAAGACCGGCCCTTCAAGAAAGGAGTCGACCGGCATGCCGCCCCGGTTGGCGTCTGCCCAAGCACTGCGCCGGGGGCGCCGCAAGTGATCGGGCATGGTCGACCAGACTTGAAAGTCAACGACTTCGGGGGCGTGCAAGCAGAACATGGCGAATCCTCCTGATTTACTTGGCGTCGAAACCGATGCTGCGGACCACCTTGCCCCACATTTGGCCGCTATCGGCAAGGATGCCGCGGAACTCCGTGGCGTCGGCGGCGCGCGGCTCCGCGCCCATCTTGGTGGCAAACGTTTTCATCTCTTCCGAGGCCATGGCCGTGGCGATCTCACGTTGGAGACGCTCGGTGACCTCCGGGGGCGTGCCCTTCGGCACCCACAGGCCGGTCCAGTTGACCACGCCAAAGTCCTTCACGCCCGCTTCGGCAAAGGTGGGCACGTCGGGCAACACCGGCAGGCGCTTGTTGCCGCTGACGGCCAAGAGCTTCAATTGACCGCCTTGCACCGGTCCCATGACGCCGGTGGTGGACGCAAACTGAAAATCGATCACCTTGCCCAGCACGGCTTGAGTGGCTTCGGCCGCGCCCTTGAACGGCACGTGCATGAACTTCACGCCGGTCGCCAAGCCCAACGCTTCGGCCGCGAAATGCGGGGTGGTGCCTGGCCCGCCCGATCCGTACGTGATCATGTTGGGTTTGGCGCGGGCTTGCGCGATCAGGTCGCCCAGTGTGTGGCTGCTGCTGTCGGCCGAGACGGCCAAGGCCATGGGCGCAAAGACGAAGGCCGAGACCGGCTGTAGATCTTCCGCCGGATCAAACGGCAGCTTCTTGAAGATGTACGGCAGCAAGGAATACGTGGTGTCGTTGGCCACCAGCGTGTAGCCGTCGGGCGTTGCGCGCGCGACCTGGCTCACGCCGATGGTGCCGGTGGCGCCGGGTTTGTTTTCCACGACGAAGCTCTGTCCGGTCTGGCTGGACAGCATCTGCGCCATCTTGCGCGTAGCCACATCGACCGCGCCGCCCGGCCCGTAGGGCACCACGATGCGCACCGGCCGGTTGGGCCAGGCGTCGGCCGCGTGCGAGACGGACGCACCCAGCAGCGGGGCGGCGAAGGCCAGGATCAATGCCACGGTCTTGCGGCGCGTATAGGGGTGGGTAAGAAACGTCATTTGTCTTCCTCCGAAGTTCTTTTTATAGATTGGCGCGGCTCAATCGCTGGTCGTCGTGGCCAACACCGCCAGCACATTGCGCGCCGCCGCCACGCCCATGTTGACGTAGGCGGCGCGGGTTACGCCGCCGATGTGGGGGCTGAGGATGATGCGCGGTTCCTGCTGAAACGGATGGCCCGCTGTCATGGGTTCGACCGCAAAGCTGTCCAGGCCGGCGGCGGCCACCTGGCCGGAACGCACGGCGGCCAGCAGCGCGCCTTCGTCCACCAGACCGCCTCGGGCGGTGTTCACCAGGATGACGCCGGGCCGGCACTGCGCCAGCGTGTCGGCGTTGATCAGGCCACGGTTCTCATCCGTTAGCGGGCAATGCAGCGAGATGGCGTCGGCGTCCCGCCAGAGCTGTTGCAAGGGCACGGCGTCGATGTAGGCGGGCAGGTTTTGCGCATAGGGATCATGGCCAATGACGCGCATGTTCATGCCGTGCGCCATTGCCGCGAAGCGCCGGCCGATGGCGCCCAGCCCGATCAAGCCGATGGTCTTGCCGTCCAGCTCCAGGCTCTTGTGCGTGGACTTGTCCCAATGACCGTCGCGCATGCGCGCGTCCAGCGTCACCAGCGACTTGGCGCAGCCCAACAGCAGCGCCAGCGCTTGTTCGGCCACGGCGGCGGCATTGGCGCCCGCCGCCGCAATGACTTCGATGCCGCGTTGCGTGGCGGCGGCCTTGTCGATGGTGTCGGTGCCGCTGCCGTGTTTGGAGATCACGCGCAAGGACGGCGCGGCGTCCATCGCGGCGGCGCCGACCATGCTGTAGCGCACGATGATGGCCACGGGGTCGTGCTGGCGGCACAGCGCAACGATGTCGTCTTCGGTGGGTGTCTTGCCCGCATAGACGATGTTGAAGCCCTCCAACAGCGCCAGGGCCTCGGGGGCCAGGTCGGCGGCGGTGACGAGTAGCGCCGGTTTCGGGGCGGCTGAGGGGTTCACAGCGACTCTCCTTCCTTCAACACGCCGGCGCTGCGCAGGGCGGCCGTCAGCCATTTGGCTTCGGTGTCGCCGGCCTGGATGGCGGCGATGCGGGCGGCTTCGTCGCGCACTTTCTTTTCGGCGGCGGGCAGCAGGCCTTCGATTTTTTCGCGTTCCACGACCACCAGGCCGTCGGCGTCGCCGATGATGAAGTCGCCGGCGTTGACGGTGACGCCGCCTACCGACACGGGATGGCCGATGCGGCCGGGCACGTTCTTGGTGGGGCCATTGGGGTTGGCGCCGGCCGCGAACACCGGGTAGCCCATCTCGATGATTTCAGTGGTGTCGCGCGCCGCGCCATCGATCACCACGCCGGCCAGTCCCAACTGACGGCAGGCGTTCATCATGATGGTGCCCATCAGCGCGGCGCTCAGGTCACCCTTGCCATCGATCACCAGCACGTCGCCGGGCTTGGCCAGCGAGATCGCGGCGTGAATCATCAGGTTGTCGCCGGGCCGCACTTCAACGGTAAACGCGGGGCCGGCCAGCTTCATGCCGGGGTCCAGCGGTCGGATCCGGCCATGCAGCGCGCCGCGTCGGCCGGCCACATCGGCGAGGATGGCGGGTTGCAATTGCGCGGCGCGGCGCACGACATCGGCGTCGACGCGGGGAAAGTCTTTGATGATGTCCTGGTTTGCCATGACGGCTCCTGTGTAAAGAATGGGGGGATGGGAATTTGTCAGGTGGGCTGGATGCCGGAATCGCGAATGACCTTGCCCCACTTCTGGAAGTCGGCCTTGCGGGTTTGGTCCAGCGCCTGCGGCGTGCCGCCGCCCAGCGTGATGCCCAACTGCTGCGCCAGTTCCGTCAAGGCAGGGCTTTGCAGCGCCTTGCCGATGCTGGTGTTCAGCCGTTCGATCACGGGCGCGGGCGTGCCGGCCGGCGCGAAGACGGCCTGCCATTGCTCGGCCACGAAGTCTGGAATGCCGGCCTCCTGCATGGTCGGCACATCAGGCAGAACCGGCAGGCGCTGCGCGGAGGTGGCCGCCAGTGCGCGCAGCGCGCCCGACTGCACATGCGGCAGCGCGGCGGCTGCCGGCAGAAAAGCAAACTGCACCTGGCCCGCAAGCGTGTCTTGCAGCGCGGGCGTGTCGCCCTTGTAGGGCACGTGCAGAAAGCGCGCGCCGGTTTTCTGTTGCAGCAATTCGCCCTGCATGTGCAGGATGGTGCCGGTGCCGCCCGAGGCATAGGCCAGGCCTTGCGGCGCGGCCTTCGCGGCGGCGAGTAGATCGGCCACGGACCGGTAGGGCTGGGCAGCCCCCACGACCAACAAGTGGGCAATGGTGCCGATCATGATGACGGGCGCGAAGTCGGCCACCGGGTCATAGGTCAGCTTGCCCATCACATGGGGGGCGATGGCCTGCGGCCCGATCGAGGTGCCCAGCAGCGTGAGGCCATCAGGCGCGGCGCGCGCCACACGCGCGGCACCGATGGTGCCCGTGGCGCCGGGCCGGTTGTCGACGATGACGCGCGTGGCCAGCAGCGCGTCCAGTTGTTGGGCCACCGCGCGTCCCAGCACGTCGGTGCTGCCGCCGGCCGGGTAAGGCACGACCCAGGTAATGGTCTGGCCGGCGGGCCAGTCTTGCGCGGCGCGCACGCCGAACGCGGCGCCGGCGGCCAGGGTGGCGCTCAGCGCCAGGAAACGGCGGCGCGCAAGCGAGGGGGTATCAGTCAGTGTCATGGTTGTCTCCTGAATATTTTTTTCATGCCGGAAAGCCGTAGAGGGCCGCCGGGTTATGCACAAGGACGCGGCGCAGCGTTGTGTCCGTTTGGGTCCAGTCGGCCAGTCGCTCAAGCTGTTGCGCGTCATCGGGCATGGGCTGCATGCCGGCCGATGCCGAGGCGTGCGGCCAGTCGCTGCCCCAGATCACGCGATCGGGATTGGCGTCGATGAAGGAGCGGGCCAGGCCGTCAAGCGCGGGGTCTTGGACCGAGCGTTGCTCACTGACGAGGTAGCCGCCCGACAGCTTCACCCAGGCGCGGCCCGCGCCCAGCCATTGCAGGACCAGGGCGTGGGCCGGGTGCGCGCCAGCCTGGTTCGGCGCAATGCGCGCCATGTGGTCAAAGACCAGCGGGGTGGGCAGGCGCGCCAGCACATCGCTGATCTGCACCAGTTGGTCTGGCGGCATCAGTAGCTGGACATGCCAGCCCAGCGGCGCCACGCGCGCGGCCAATGGTCCGATCTGCGCAACGGCATTCACCACGCCCAGCGACAGGTTGAACCGAATGCCACGCACGCCCGCCGCATGCAGCGCTTGCAGTTGCGCGTCGGTCTCCAAGCCGTCGATGACGGCCACGCCGCGCGCTTGCCCACCCAGTTCGGCCAGGGCCGACAGCATGCTTCGGTTGTCCGCGCCATAGGTCGACGGCGTTACCAACACCGCGCGCTGCGTGCCCAGCCTGCCCTGGATGGTGCGGTACTGCTGCATCGTCGCGTCGGGCGGCAACAGCCGCGCGCCTGGCGCGGCGGGGTAGCGCGCATCGTAGGCGTGGATGTGGCAATCGCAGGCGCCGTCGGGAACGGCCACGGCTGCGGGCGTCAGCCCGGCAGAGTAGGGGTAGGGCACGGACATGCGGGCTTACTCGACGCGGGCGCCGGAATCCTTCACGATCTTGCCCCAGCGGATGCGGTCGTCGTGGATCAGCTTGGCGAAGTCCTCGGGCGTGCCGGTCAGCACGCGCGCGCCCTGTTCCTGATACTTCTGGCTCAGGTCCGAGGTCTGCAAAGCCTTGTTGAATTCCGCATTCAGGCGCTGCACGATTTCCTTGGGCACGCCGGCCGGCGCGGCCAGGCCGAACCAGGTCACGGCTTCAAACCCGGGATAGCCGCGTTCGGCGATGGTGGGCACGTCAGGCAGATCGGACGCGCGTTGCGCAGCCGTCACCGCCAGGGCGCGCATCTTGCCGTTGCGGATGTGGCCGATCAGCGTGGGCACCGACGACAGGTACATGTCGATCTGCCCGCCGATCAAATCGTTGGACGCTTGGGCCGCGCCCTTGTACGGGATGTGGGTGAGCTTGATGCCCGCCGCATTCTGCAATTGCACGGCGGCCAGGTGCGCCACGGTGCCGTTGCCCGAGCTTGCGTAGGTCAGCAATTCCGGCTTGGCCCGGGCGGCCGCGATCATGTCGTCGAACGATTTCAGCGGGGAATTGGCCGGCACCACCAACACCAGCGGCGCGTCGGCGATCAGGCCTATGGCGGTCAGGTCTTTCTCGGGGTCGTAGGGCAGCTTGGCGTACAGCGTGGGGTTGATGGCCAGGTTGCTGGTCTGGCCCAGCACCAGCGAATAGCCGTCGGGCGCCGACTTGGCCACGTTGTCCACGCCGATGTTTCCGCCGGAACCCGGGCGGTTCTCGGTGACGATGTTCCAGCCGGTATTTTTTGCCACCTTCAGCGCCGCTTCGCGGGCCAGCACATCCGTGCCGCCGCCGGGGGGGAAAGGGACGATCAGGCGGATGGGTTTGTCGGGGTAGCCCTGGGCGGCGCTCAACCCCGCCACGCAAACAAGCGCCAAGCCAGACAGCACGCGCGCAATGACTTTCATGGTTTGTCTCCAGTCGTTGTTTTGATCCGCGCATTGTGCGATCGTGTTCCGCCTAATACAATCCAGGTTCGTACAGCGAAACATGTTGCGTACCATGGTTGATACCAAAGACAGCAAAAGCGGCAGCAAGAAAGGCGGCAAAGTGGATAAAACCAAGCGGGAAGCCGCGACGGATGAAGTCATGAAAGACGCACGCGTCACCGAAGACGATGCCCCCGAGGACGATGCGCCCGAAGAAGGCGTGGTCGCGGTCAGGCGGGCAATGCGCATCCTGGAAGCGTTCGGCATTGACGACGCGCACCTGTCGCTGGCGGAACTAAGCCGCCGCACGGGCTGCCACCGGTCCACGGTGTTGCGCCTGGCGCGCACCTTGGCCATGGACGACTACCTGGCGCAGCGTTCGGATGGCACGTGGCGTTTGGCGCGGGCAGCCGGTTGGCTGGGCGCCTGCTATCAGGCCACCTTCAACGTGCAGGAACTGGTGCAGCCCGTACTGCGAGAGCTGTCGGGCGCAACCGGAGAAAGCGCAACGTTCTACGTGCGCGAGGGCAATCAGCGCATCTGCATGGCGCGCGTGGAAGGGCCGAAGTCCATCCGCCATCACGTGCGCGTGGGCGCGGCATTGCCGCTGAACCTGGGCAGCCCGGGCCGCGTGCTGTTGGCGTTTTCAGGCGAAGCGGGCGAAGAGTACGAGGCCGTGCGGCGCGCCGGCTACATGATTTCGCTGGGGGAGCGCGACGCGGAAGTATCCAGCATTTCGGCGCCGGTCTATGGCATCAATTGGACCCTGCTGGGCGCCATCTGCATCTCGGGCCCGATCTCGCGCTTGAACGAAGCGGTGCTGCTCGGCCATAAAGAAGCCATTCTTTCCACGGCCAGCCGCCTGTCGCGCTCGATGATGGGTGCGCGGCAGGGTGGGGTGGCGTAGCGGGGCGCTCCCGCTACGTGTTTCTTTTGACCGCCCGTGGCGGATCAAACGCGCGCATACGCGGCAACACGCCGTCAAAGCGCTCAACCTGCACCGCCGTCAGTTGCCCGCTACAACCTTGCGCCAGCGACGACGTGCCGACGTCGCGCGTCAGGATGTTCGGGTTGCCGTGGCCGCACAGCACCACGTTGCCGCTGGCGTCTGTCACGGGGTCGTACCAGGCGCCGGTGGGCAGTTGCGCTACGCCGGGCATGATGGCCGTGCTGAGCGTGGCGCTGGCCAGGCAGGCGCCACGCCCATTGAACAGGCGCACGATGTCGCCTTCCGCGATGCCGCGCGCGGCGGCGTCCTGCGGATGCAACGTGCACACTTCACGGCCATGCCGCTTTTGCGACACGCTGTGTGCGCCAAAGTCCAGTTGGCTATGCAGCCGGGTAGCGGGTTGATTGGCCACCAGGAACAAGGGGTAGTCAGCGGTGGGCGCGTCTTCGGGCGGCAACCACGCCGGGTGGCCCGGGCAGTCCGCATAGCCAAAGCCGGCGATCACCTGGGAACTGATCTGCACCTTGCCACTAGGCGTGGGCAAGGGCTTGCCGGCCGGGTCGTTGCGGAACGCGCGCAAGATGCCGCCGTCGTCGTCTTGTTGGGGCAGCGGCAATTCGCCCCGTTCCCAGAACTGCTCGAAGCTGGGCGCGTCCCGGCCCTGGTCTTGCAATGCCAGGCGCGTTTTTTCGTACAGGTGGCGCAGCCATTCGCCGCTGGTCCGCCCTTCGGTAAATGCGTCGCGCGTGCCCAGGCGGTCGGACAGGTCCGTGAATATGTCGTAGTCATCGCGTGCCTGGCCATTGGGCGCGGCGATGCGGTGCATGGCCACCAGCAGCGGGTCGGTTGCCGAACCGCCGATGTCTTCACGTTCCAGCGTCATCGTGCAGGGCAGCACGATGTCGGCATGGCGCGCGGTAGCGGTCCAGCCGATTTCATGCACGATGAAGGTGTCCAGCGTGGCGAAAGCGCGGGTCAGGCGCTTCAGGTTTTGATGATGGTGGAAGGGGTTGCCGCCCGCCCAGTACGCCAGGCGGATGTGGGGATACCGCATGCGCTTGCCGTTGTAGTCAAAGGGCTGGCCGGGATGCAGCAGCATGTCGGAAATACGCGCGACCGGAATAAAGTCCTTCACCCCATTCATGCCTTGCGGCAACGACGCCACCGGCACTGCGTTGCTGCGCTTGCCGTAGTGCGCCAGCGTGCCCAGCGCATAGGCGTAACCCCCGCCAGGCAAACCCAGTTGGCCCAAGGCGGCCGCCAGCACGGCGGCCATCCAGACCGGCTGCTCGCCGTGTTCGGCGCGCTGCAACGAATGCGAAACGGTCACCAGCACGCGCTTGCCGGGCAACAGGCGCGCCAGTTCAGTGATCTTTGCCGCCGGCAGGCCGCAAAGGGGGGCGGCCCAGTTCGCGTCTTTGGCTTGCCCGTCCTGGCGGCCCATCAGATAGTCTTCAAAGCCTTCCCAGCCGTCGCAGAACTCGGCCAGGAAGGCTCGGTCATGCCTGCCGTTGGCGACCACGTCATGCACCAGCGCAAGCATCAGCGCCACATCGGTGCCGGGCACGGCCTGCACCCATTGCGCGTCGGCGTCCGCCGGAAAGTCGCTGGCCAAGGGGCTGATGTTGATAAAGCGGCAACCGCGCGCGGCGGCCTGGCGCATGGACTCGCGTTCGATGTGACGGCTGATGCCGCCGCTGGCCACGCGTGAATTCTTCAACGCCATGCCGCCGAACGCCAGCACCACATCCGTGTGCGCCACGATCTGTTCCCACGTGACGTTGCGGCGCGCCACGTCGTCCATGCTGCCCAGGATATGCGGCAGGATCACGCCCGACGCACCCGCGCTGTAGCTGTTGACCGAACGCACGTAGCCGCCCAGCGCCGTATTCAGGAAGCGGTGCACCTGGCTTTGGGCATGATGAAAACGGCCCGCGCTGGACCAGCCGTAAGACCCGCCGAACACGCCTTGCGCGCCATGCAGATTCTTGACGCGTTGTAGTTCAGCGGCCAACAGGTCCAGCGCATCCTCCCAACTGACCTGCACGTAGTCGTCGCGGCCCCGGCTGGCGTCCGGCCCCGGCCCGCGTTCCAGCCAACTGCGCCGCACCATGGGCGCGGTGACGCGTACGGGGTGGTCCAGCGCATTGGTGAAGTTCTGGATCAGCGGGTTGGGGTCCGGGTCGCCGGGATACGGCAGCACCTTCAGCGCGCCGTCTTTCCAGGCGGCGGAAAACACGCCCCAGTGGGCGCTGTGGGGCTTGCTGTCGGTGTCCGGACGGGCCGGCGGGAAGACGGGGTCGTTCATGAGGATCTACGCTTCAGGGCCGGTGGCGATGGGCGCGCCGGCTTGCGCGCTCCATTCGCTCCACGAGCCGGGGTACAGGGCCGCGCCTGTCAGTCCGGCGACTTCCATGGCAAGCAGGTTGTGGCAGGCCGTGACGCCGGAACCGCATTGGTTGATGACGTCGGCCGGCGCGCGGCCGTTCATGCGCGACGTGAACTCCTTACGCAGTCGTTCGGGCGACAGAAAGCGGCCGTCGGGCGCGAGGTTGTCGCGGAAGAAGCGATTGCGCGCGCCGGGTATGTGGCCGCCCACCGCGTCCAGCGTTTCGTTTTCACCGCGATAGCGGTCAGGCGCGCGCGCATCCAGCACGACGTGCTTGCCCGCGTTAAGCGCCTGGCGTAATTGCGGGTAGTCGATTGTGGGCTGAAGGCTGTCGCCCACCGGCAGTTGGCCGGCGGCTCGCTCGGGCGGCGCCTCCGTGGTGAGCGGGTAGCCGGCGGCCGTCCATGCCGCGACGCCGCCGTCCAGTACCGCCACGGCGTCGTGGCCGATCCAGCGCAGCAGCCACCACAGGCGCGCGGCGAACATGCCGCCCGCGTTGTCGTAGGCGACCACCTGCGTCTGGCTGCCGATGCCCAGCGCGGCCATCGCGCGGGCGAACCCGGCGCGATCCGGCAGGGGATGGCGTCCGTTCTTGCCTGTTTTCACGCCGCTGAGCGTGTCGTCCAGATGCACGTAGGCCGCGCCGGGCAGATGGCCCGCTTCATACTGGCGACGCCCCGCTTGCGGGTCCGTCAGGTCAAAGCCGCAGTCCAGGACCACGATGTCGTCCCGCCCCGCCTGGGCCAGCGCGCGGTGCAGGTCGGCCGCGCCGATCAAGGTGTTGCTCATGTCAGGCTCCTGGTCTTATTGCCCGATCTGCTTGAGCAGGGCGGGGGTGGCGGCTTTACGGTAGTTGGCGATGTCTTCAACGATGTACTGCTTGAACTGGTCCATCGGCAAGTCGTGTTCCATGGCGGAGTCCTTGCGGATGGCGTTCTGCACCGACGGTTCTTTCAAGGCGCGCGAAAGGTTGTCGGACAGCACCTTGACCACGTCGGGCGGCGTGCCGGCGGGCGCCGCCAGGCCGTACCACTGCGTCATTGTCATGTCGATGCCCAGCTCCTTGAATGTGGGTACGTCCGGCAGGATCGGGCTGCGCTTGCTGCCGGTCAGGGCCAGCACGCGCAACTGGCCTTGCTGCACCTGCGGCACCAAGGGCGATGCGGTGGCGAAGAACATATCGATCTGTCCGCCCATCATGTCGGTGATGGCCGGGCCGGATCCCTTGTATGGCACGTGCAGCAGCTTCAGGTGTCCCAGCTCTTTGATGGTTTCCATGCCGATGTGGGCGGCCCCGCCCGTGCCGGTGGAGGCAAAGGTCAGCTCCTTTGCCTTCGCGGCCTGGATCACTTCCTGCGCGGTCTTGAAGCGCGACTGCGTGGCCACGAACAGGCCATGCGGCGCTTCCAGGATCAAGCCGATGGGGGCAAAGTCTTCCGGCACTTTGTACGGCAGGGTCTTGGGCTTCAAGGCAGGCGACACCGCCAGGTTGCCGCTCATGGCCAGCAGGATGGTGTAGCCGTCGGGCGGCGCCTTGGCGACCAGGCCCGCGGCGATGTTGCCGCCCGCGCCGGGCCGGTTTTCAACGATGACGGTCTGGCCGATCTCTTTACCCATGGCGGTGGCGATCAGGCGTCCGTAAAGGCCGCCGCCGCCGCCCGGCGGAAAGCCCACCACCAGCGTGATGGGGCGGTCGGGAAACGCGGCCTGCGCCGTGCCGCCCGCCAAGCTGATCAAACCCAGGCCCGCCACCACGGCGGCGCGGCCCCCAAACTGCCGGACAAACCGGCTTGCGAAAGAATTGCCCATTGTGTTTGTCTCCTGTGTTGTTTTTTTCAGGGAAAGGCTAGGCGTCGAGCCACCCGGCCTGATGCTGTTGCACCACCCTGTCCACCGATGCCGCGCACTGCCCCAGGTAACCCGCGGGGTCGGTCAGGCGCAGGATCTCTGCTTCGCCCAGCAGCGCCGCCAGGTCCTTATGCTGGCGCAGCGCCTGGGCGAAATCGAGCTTGTGCGTGATGCCATGCATGGATGCGTCGTAGATCCATTCGTGGGCGGTCTGCTTGCCCACGCGCTCGGACAGTTCCAGCATCACGTGTTCGGACAGCAGGTAGCCCCGCATGCGGTCCAGGTTCAGCGCCATGGCGTCCGCGTCCACCCGCAACCCGGCCAGCAGGTTCTTGGCCTGGAACAGCATGGCGCCGGCAATCAGGCAGCATTCGGGCAGGGCTTTCCATTCGATCTTCCAGGCAATGCCGTCGCGCTCGCCTTCCTGCACCATGCCTTCCAGCATCAGCGCCGCGTTGGCGCGCAGGGGGCGGCACAAGCCCGCCAGGTTCTCGGCGGACGTGGGGTTGCGCTTGTGCGGCATGGTCGACGAGCCCAGCTTGCCCGCCGAGAACGCCTCTTCCACTTCGCCGAATTCGTTTCTTTGCATGTTGAAGAGTTCGTTGCCGATCTTCGACAAGGTGGCGCCCAGCATGGCCAGCACCAGCGCGTACTCGGTGAAGCGGTCGCGCGCGGGCGCCCAACTGACGGCGGGCGCGGCCAGCCCCAGCTTGGCCAGCGTGCGGCGTTCGACCTCTTCGGCCTGCTCGCCCAGCGAGGCCTGGCTGCCCACCGCGCCGGCCACCATGCCCACGAGCATGCGCGCTTCGCATTCTTTCAGGCGGTCGTGATGGCGCGACAGCTCGTCCAGCCAGACCGCGCATTTGTGCCCGAAGGTGATCGGCAGCGCCTGCACGCCGTGCGTGCGCCCCGCCATGGGGGTGTCGCGATGCGTCAGCGCCAGGCGCGCCAATTCCTGCCCCACGGCGGTCACGTCGCGCAGGATGACGCCATGCACCTGCTTAAGCTGCAAGGCCACGCCGGTATCCACCACGTCTTGCGTGGTGGCGCCGTAGTGCACCCATTCGCCATGATCCGGTCCGCAACGTGCCTGCAATTGCTTCAGCGCGGGCACCAGCGAATGCTTGATGCGGCGAATCTCGGCCGACATATGCGTGATGTCGATGTTGGAAATCTTGGCCTGGGCACGGATCTCGCGGGCGGCGGCCTCTGGAATGATGCCCAGCTCGGCCTGCGCTTCGGCCAGCGCCGCTTCAAAGTCCAGCCACTTCTGGATGCGGTTCTCTTCCGAGAAGATGTCGCGCAGTTCGTCGGTGCTCCACAGATGCTGGAGCGACTGCATATCGAAAACGGAAACGGGCATGGCGTAAGGTCCTGGTGATTAGGAAAGCTTGGGGGCGGGGCGCGGCAACAGGCGTCCCGGATTGAAGGTGCCCAGCGGGTCCAGCGCATGCTTGATGCGCTGCATGAGCTCGACGGACACGGCGGGTTTGAATTGCAGAAACGCTTGCTGCTTGAGCCGGCCGATGCCGTGCTCGGCGGAAATCGAACCGCCCAACGCGGCGGCGACTTCGTGCACGATGTCATGTACCGCGTCTTCCTGGGCACGGAAAGCCGCGTCGTCCATCGCCAGCGGTTTGCTTTGGTTGTAGTGAAGATTGCCGTCGCCCACATGGCCGAAGCAGACGATGCGGATGCCGGGCATCAGCGCCTGCAAGCGGCTGTCGGCGGTGGCGATGAATTCGGGGATGCGGGATACCGCCACCGAAATGTCGTGCTTGATGGACGGGCCGTCCAGCCGCTGGGCTTCGGGCACATGTTCGCGCAGGGCCCATAGTTCATGCGCCTGGCGGTGGGATGCCGCGATCACCGCATCGGTCACGCCGCCGTCTTCCATGGCCGCTTCTAGCACGCCGTGAACGGCGGGCTCGGGGTCCATCAAGGCGGATGTCTCGGACACATCGAACAGCACCATCCAGGGCGCGGGCTGGGCCAGGGGATCGCGCATGCCATCCAGCGGGTGCAGAAGCACCTGGGCCAAGGTCTGGCGGCCGATCAGTTCAAAGGCGGTGACCCGTTCGCCCACGGCGTCGGTCAGCCGGGCCAGCAGATCCACCGCCGCTTGCGGCGTGGGCACCGCCACCCAGGCGGTCACCACCTTGCGCGGCGGCGCGTACAGCTTGAAGGACGCGGCGGTGACCACACCCAGCGTGCCTTCGGCGCCGATGAACCATTGCTTCAGGTCGTAGCCGGTGTTGTCCTTGCGCAGCGTGCCCAGTTGATTCAGCACGCTGCCGTCGGCCAGCACCACTTCCAGGCCGAGTGTCAGGTCGCGCGTGTTGCCGTAGCGCAGCACCTGTTCGCCACCCGCGTTGGTGGACACCACACCGCCCACCGTGGCGCTGCCTTCCGAGGCCAGCGACAGGGCAAACAAGCGGCCCACGTTCGCGGCCGCCTGTTGCGCGGCAAGCACCGTGCAGCCGGCCTCCAGCGTCATGCTGTTGTCCAGCGCGTCCACGCGGCGCACTGCCGTCATGCGGTCCAGGCTGAGCACCAGTTCCCGGCCCGAGGCATCGGGCGTGGATCCGCCGACCAGCCCGGTGTTGCCGCCCTGCGGCACCACGGCCACGCCTTGCGCGGCGCACAACGCCACCACGCGCGACACCTCCTGCGTCGTGGCCGGACGCACCACTGCGCGCGCCGCGCCGGGGAAGTTGCGGCGCCAGTCGGACGTGTAGCGGGCCGTGTCCGCCGCCGCGGTCAGTACCTGCGCGGGGCCCACGATGGCGCCCAGCGCCGTGGCGAATGCATCACTCTGATTGGGCATAATGCTACGGTTCGCACGGCCGGGCGTAACGCTGCGGCGCTTGCGGTCTCCTGGTTGAAACGCAGGCGGCGGTCCCTGGTCCGGTAGCCGGCTTTCGTTTCATTGGTTAAAATAGGTTTTATTGAACAAAACTATAGGAAGCATCCGAAACCGTGTCAAGCGAGAATTCCCCTAAGCCGCCCGCCGGCGTGCTCGAACGCGGCATCTCCGTTCTGGAGTGCTTCGACGAAAACAATCTGCGCCTGTCGCTGCGCGACCTGGCCGAACGCACCGGGCTGGACAAAGCCACCTTGCTGCGTCTGCTGGGCGTGTTCATCAAGGCGCGCATGATTCATCGCTTTGACAGCAGCACCTACGCGTTGGGGCCCGCGCTCTTGCACATGGGCATGCTTTATCGCGACACCTTCGACCTGGGTTCGCGCTTGCAGCCGGTGTTGCGCAGCATCATGGAACAGACGGGCGAAACGGTGGCGCTGTACGTGCGCAGTGGTGAAGACCGCATCTGCCTGTACCGCGAAAACACCTCGCGCGAGGTGCGTCATCACGTTGAAGTCGGCAAGCGCATCAGCCTGAAGGACGGCGGGTCATCGGCGCATGTGCTGCGCGCCTTTACCGGCGGCGTTACGCCGCTTGCGGACAGCATCCATGAGAACGGCTACGCCATGACCCGGTCCGAGCGGGTCGCTGAAATGGCGTCGGTGGCCGTGCCGGTATTCGATGCGGATGACGCCTTCATTGGCGCGCTGGTCGTGCTGGGGCTGGCATCGCGCCACGACGAGGCCGCGCAGATCAAGGCCGTGGATATCGTGCGCCACGAGCTTGCGCAGCAAGGGTTTCGGACCACGCCGCCGGCGGCCTGTACGCCCAAGGGCTAGGCGTAAGCGGGCTGCGGCGCCCGCTTGTGTTTCTACTGCTGGCGCGGGCCCCCGCCGCCGAATAATTCGGGGGGCGGCAGGCAGATCGCCTCGTCTTCGCCGGCGTCCGTGAAGCGCTCGCACCAGGCCACTATGGCTGCTGCCTGCGCATCGTCCATGGCCGGCGCGAAGGCGCGCATGCGGGCTTGCAGCGCATCCCAGGTGTAGGGGTCTTCCGGGTCGCCGCGACGCAGCTTGCGCAGCACGCTCCATTGCTGTCCGCCCTTCAGCGTGAGCGTCACGCGGCAAGGCCGCAGGCTTGGAAACTCCTGTTGGAAGACATCGCTGGTGCGTATCGTGATGCGGCGCGCCAAGGCCAGCAGGGCGGGCGCATGCAAGTCGGGCGACTCCATGTCTTCAATGCCCAGCTTGCCGGTCAGCACCAGGCGCGCCACCACGTAGCGCAAGCAAAAGCAGGTTTGCGCGGGATTGACGGGCCATTCGACGCCGGCGATTTTCAGCGCGTGCGTGAAGATTTCAACGTCCAGCGATTCGATGTCGTCCGGCGCGGGCGCGTGGATGTCCAGCAGTTCCTGGGTGGCGTCCAGCGGCGTGAACAATTGCGCGCAGCAGGGCCAGGCCTTGATGGTGGCGGTGTTCAGGCGTTCGGGCGCGTCCAGGTTGATGTCCAGCGCGTCCAAGGGGCCATCGCCTTGCAGCAAGCGGTACAGTCCGCGCGCACCCGTTGCGAAGCGCTGCGCGCCGGGCAGCCCGGCACGCGCCGCATAAGCGGCCGTCATGCCGTTGCGCACGGCGAAAGCGGGGTGCAGCGACTTGGCTTCGTGCGCCTCATCGTCCACCAACTGCCACAGGCCCGCCGCCTGCGTGGCGCCGATGCCCAGCGCATGGTGCAGCGCTTGCGGCCCCAGCCCCAAGGCGGTGGCCGACGCCGCCGCCGCGCCCACCGCGCCCGCCGTGGCGGTGGCGTGAAAGGACGCGGCATGGCGCGTGCCCAGCGCTTCGCCCAGCCGCAGCGACACTTCGTACCCGGCAATGATGGCGTCCGCTACCTGGCGCTGCGTCATGCCGCCGCTTGCCGCCAGCGCCAAGGTGGGGGTGACCGACACCACGCCGGGGTGCAGCATCGCGGCGCGATGCGCGTCGTCGATCTCACGCAAGTGGGCGATGGCCGCATTGGCGAAGGCGGCGCCGTTGGCGTTCATGCCCATGCCGCCGAAGACCGGGATGTTGCCGGCGCCTGGGTGGCAGTCGTGTGCGGTGCGGCGATAGCGATCGGCGGCAGGCGTGCCGGCCGCTGACCAGCCGGCGGTGAACCAGTCCAGCAAGGCTTGCGCCAGGCGTTCGCGGGTGGGCAGGGGAATGGGCTGCTGGCGCAGGCGGCTTAGGTGGGCGACCAGGGATGCTTCGGGAGTGGATGTCATGGCTTATGTTTCATTGAATAAAAGATATTTTATTTAACAAAACAATAAACCATTGCGCCTAGAATTTAAACCTGCTGAGGTTCATGGCGCTTCGGTTGAATGACCGTGTCGCGCGCGTAACTCATATCAACTCCGATGATCGGAATTTTCAGATTCCCGCCGACGCAAATGGCGGGCTTGGACGACACGCAATAATCCACACCGCTGCGACAAAAACAAAAAGCTGCCCTAAGACAGCTTTTTGCCTTGGCGGATGCCGTTCATCACCAAACAGTATGCACGTGCGAGTAATCGCGGATCTTCAAGTCAGCAGAGACTAGAGGCGCGGAATACTGCCGTGCTGTGGCCACGATGATGCGGTCCGCCGGGTCCTTATGAAACTCGCCGGGCAGGTCGACCGAATGTACCGAAATGCGAACATCAACGGGTACAAAACGGACCGTCGGCACCTGGGCAACAGTGTCCAACCAGGCCGTCGCATCCATGTTCAAAGCGAGACGTCCCGCCTTGGCCAGCATTGCCACTTCCCAAGCGCTGATGGCCGAAACCAGGATTTCGCCACCTTGCATCTCGGCTTCGATGACTTCTCGAGCGCGACGACTTAGCTGAGAATCTTCCGCGATCCACCACACCAGCGCGTGGGTATCCAGCACGATCATTACGCTGCCTCCCACAAGTCGTCACTTACCGGTGACAACGGATCGTCGAACCGCAAAACGGACCCACGAAGTACGTCAAGCGGATCTCGCTTCACCGGTTCCCGATAGGGCCGGATTTCCAGCGCAGGCTTGCCGTGGTCCGTGACGACAATTGACTCGCCGGTAGATTCAACCTGCCGGAAAAGTTCAAGGGCCCGAGCTTTGAACTCGGATTTCGACACCAGTTGACTGGGCATGATGCCCCCTAAAAGTGGTCATTGAAAATGGTCATTTTATCAGGGCCTTGTCATTTAAAGCCACCCCCGCGTTTCCTTCTCGCATCAACGCCTCCACCAGCAGACTCAACGCAGGGCTTTTCGGCGCGCCTTTCCTGAACACCAGTTCGTACGGCTCGCTGCGTGACTTCAGCGCCAGGGCCAGCGTGCCTACCAAGCCGTTGCGGCAGAAGTAGTTGGCGACGTCTTCGGACACCAGCGCGACCAGGTCCGTGTTGCGGCTTAGCAGCGTCAGCGTGGCCAGCGCCGAGGTGGTCTCGATCAAGTGCAGCGGGAAATTCAATTCGGCTTCATGGAACTCGCGTTCCAGCAGCCGGCGCATCGGCATGTGCGCGCGATAGACCACCCAGCGGCTGTCCTGCAATTCGCGTAGTTCCACGGCGTCCGCGCCCATCGCCGTATGGCGCACGTTGGCAATCACCGCCAGTGACTCGGGCTTGATGACGATGGATTCGTACAGCTCCTGATTACGCCCGACGGACGAGCGGCAGATGGCCGCATCCAGCCGCCCGCGTTCTATCAGGCCCAGCAAGGTCTCGCTGGTGTCTTCCACGATTTCCACCGACATGCGCGGCTGCTGGCGCAACAGGTGCGTGACGGCATCGGTCAGCAGCGGTACGGCGCCCATGATGGTGCCGATGGCCAGACGGCCGCCCGCGCCGCTGGCGATGGCATCCAGTTCAAACCGCAGCTTGTTGATGTCCGCCTGGATCAAGCGCGCGAAGCGCAGCGCGCACAGGCCGGCTTCGGTGGGAATCAGCCCTCGGTTGGTGCGCGCGAACAGCTCCACCTGCAAGGTCTGCTCCAGCTCGCGCAGCGCTTTGCTGGCGCCGGGCTGGGTCAGGCCGATCTTGTCGGCGGCGGCCAGCAGCGAGCCGCATTCCTCAATGGTGATGAGCAGCCGGAGCTGCTTGGCATGCAGCCGCGACATGACGGAATTCAGGCTGGGGGGAACGTTTGCCATGAATAAAAGTTATAGCTGTATAGAAAGTCGTCAGTGTACTGAAGCGCGGCCCGTGCCTAGACTCGTTCCTTCTCATCGGGTCCAAGTTTTAAAGGAAAAGAGGCAGCATGGCACTGATCAATTACGTGACCGAAATTCACTTCGGCGCCGGGGTCCTGGCGGACCTGCACGACGTCTGTGAGCGCCTGGGTATTACCAAACCTTTGATCGTGACCGATCGGGGCGTGGAAGCGGTTGGCATCGTCGACCGTGTGAAGTCGGCGCTGGGGCATGCCAACCTGGCCGTGTTCAACGACACCCCGCCCAACCCGTCGGAAGCGGCGGTACGCGCGGGTGTGGCCAGCTTGAAGCAGGCGGATTGCAACGGCGTCATCGCCGTGGGCGGTGGCTCTTCCATCGACCTGGCCAAGGCCGTGGCGGTGTCCGCGCGCCATGAAGGCCCGCTGCGCCAGTTCGCCTTGATTGAAGGCGGCGTGCAGAACATCACGGCGGCCACGCTGCCCATCGTCGCCATTCCCACCACGGCGGGCACCGGCAGCGAAGTGGGCCGGGGCGCGATCATCATCCTGGACGATGGGCGCAAGGTGGGCATCTTGTCGCCCCACGTCATTCCCAAGGTTGCCATCTGCGACCCCGAACTGACGCTGGGCTTGCCTGCGGGCCTGACCGCCGCCACCGGCATGGACGCCATTGCCCACTGCATCGAAACCTTTCTGGCGCCGGCCTTCAACCCGCCGGCCGACGGCATTGCGCTGGACGGCCTTTGGCGCGCGTGGCGCCACATTGAAGTGGCGGTCAACGAGCCTGGCAACATCCAGGCGCGCGCCAACATGATGAGCGCGTCCTTGCAAGGGGCGCTGGCGTTTCAAAAGGGCTTGGGCTGCGTGCACAGCCTGAGCCATTCGCTGGGCGGCATCAACCCCAAGCTGCATCACGGCACGCTCAACGCCATTCTGCTGCCGGCCGTGGTGCGCTTTAACCGTGGCGCGGAAACCGTGGCGCATGAAGACAAGATCGCGCGGCTGGCGCAGGCCATGGGCTTGCCGGCAACGCTGTCGGTGGAAGAGGCCCTGGCCAACAAGAGCCGCGCCTTGAATTTGCCGACGGGCTTGGGCGAACTGGGCGTTACCGAAGACCTTTACGAACGCATCGTGAAGGGCGCGCTGGCCGACCACAGCCACCGCACCAACCCGCGCGACGCCAGCGCTGACGACTACGTGGAGATGCTGCGCGCATCGACGTAAGGCGTGCGCGCCTGAAGCCCCATCCCGCATCCGCATGGGATGGCGCTATGTATTCAAACAATCAAACAACTACACAATCCAAATAGGTGGAGACATGAGCACCCTATCCGTTGGGGGTTCCAACCCCAGCCTGGCCGCTGCCGACAAAGAAACCCTGGTTCCGGATGCCGAGCGCCGCCGTGCGCTGATGGGCAGCGCGGTGGGCAGCACCATCGAGTGGTACGACTATTTCCTGTACGGAACCATGTCGTCCATTATTTTTGCCAAGCAGTTCTTTCCTAGCGACAACGCGCTGGTCAGCCAGATGTTGGCGCTGGCCACCTTCGCGCTGGCCTTTCTGGTGCGTCCGCTTGGGGGCGTGATCTTCTCGCACATCGGCGACCGCATCGGCCGCAAGAAGACGCTGGCGATGACGCTGTCGATGATGGGCTTGTCGACCGTGCTGATGGGGCTGTTGCCCAACTACGCGCAGGTAGGCCTGGCCGCGCCCATCATGCTGACGCTGCTGCGTCTGATGCAGGGCCTGGCGTTGGGCGGCGAATGGGGCGGCGGCGTGTTGCTGGCCGTGGAATATTCGCCGCGTAAAAAGCGCGGCTTCTATGGGGCCGTGCCGCAAACCGGCGCGGTGCTGGGCCTGGCGTTGGGCAACATCATCACGTCGTTGCTTAGCGCCAGCATGAGCGAAGAGGCGTTCCAGTCCTGGGGCTGGCGCATTCCGTTTGTGGGTTCCATCGTGTTGGTGATGGTGGGCATGTGGATCCGCAACGCCGTGGGCGAAACCCCGTCGTTCAAGAAGATCCAGGCCACGCGCAGCAGCGCCCGTATTCCGCTGAAGGAAACCTTGCAGCACCACTGGCGCGAAGTGCTGATCGCCATTGGCGCGAAGGTCGTGGAGACGTCCACCTTTTTTCTGTACGCCACCTTCACCATCTCGTACATGATGGATCACGGCTTCGCGCGTTCGACCATTCTGAACATTGTGCTGGTCTGCGCCTTGATCGCGTTTCCGTTCATGCTGTTCTTCGGCCATCTGTCTGATCGCATCGGCCGCAAGAAGGTGTTCATCGGCGGCAGCGTGGCCTTTCTGTTGTGGATCTTTCCGTACTTTTGGCTGCTGGATCAGAAGTCGGTGTGGGCGGCGGGCCTGGCTATCGCCGTGGGCTTTGGGGTCATCTGGGCCAGCTACGGCTCCATGATCGGCACCTTGTTGGCGGAAGCCTTTCCGCCCGCCATCCGCTACACCGGCATGTCGCTGGGTTATCAGATTGGCGCGGCGCTGGTGGGCGGCCCCATGCCGCTGATTGCCACGGCGCTCATCGCCTACTACAGCGGCAGCTACGTGCCCGTGGTGCTGTTCCTGGCGGCCTGCGCGGTGGTGTCCATCATCGCGGTGGCGGTGGCGCGCGATCGCAGCGGCCAGCCGTTGGACGACTGATTCCTGCGTGTCGACATCCATCCCATCTGACTTTTATTCAAGGAATTCAATCATGCAGATCACTGGAGAAATGCTCATCGGTCACGCCGCCGTGCGCGGCACCGCCGGGACGCAGCAGGCGTTCAACCCGAGCTTGAACGCAGAGATTCCCGAGCCGTGCTTCGGCCTGGGCACGCACACGGACGTGGACCGCGCCGCCACGCTGGCCGCCGCCGCGTTCGACCCGTATCGCCAGCTTCCGTTGGCTCGCCGCGCGGAATTCCTGGAAGCGATCGCGGATGAAATCCTGGCGCTGGGCGACGCGCTGATTCAGCGTGCGCACCAGGAAAGCGGCTTGCCCGTGGCGCGGCTGACGGGTGAACGTGGCCGCACCATCGGCCAACTGCGCCTGTTTGCGCAGGTGGTGCGCGACGGCCACTTTCTGGGCGCCATCGTTGACAGCGCGCAGCCCGACCGCCAGCCGCTGCCGCGTGCGGATTTGCGCCAGGCAAAGGTTCCGCTAGGCCCCGTGGCCGTGTTCGGCGCCAGCAACTTCCCCCTGGCGTTTTCCGTGGCGGGCGGCGATACGGCGTCCGCGCTGGCGGCCGGCGCGCCGGTGATCGTCAAGGCGCATAGCGCGCATCTGGGCACGTCCGAACTGGTGGGCCGCGCCGTGCAAAAGGCCGCGCAACGCACGGGCATGCCTGAAGGCGTGTTCTCCTTGCTGATCGGCGCGGGACGAACCATCGGCGAAGCGCTGGTCGCGCATCCGGCGATCAAGGCCGTGGGGTTCACGGGCTCGCGCCAGGGCGGCCTGGCGCTGGTCAACATTGCCAACCAGCGGCGCGAGCCCATCCCCGTGTACGCGGAAATGAGCAGCATCAACCCCGTGTTCGTCCTGCCCGCCGCGCTGGCGGCGCGCGGGCAGGCCATCGCGCAGGGCTTCGTGGATTCGCTGGCGTTGGGCGCGGGCCAGTTCTGCACCAACCCTGGCCTGGTCATCGCCATCGATGGGCCGGAGCTGGATCGATTCATCGCCGCCGCCAGCGACGCGCTGGCCTCCAAGGCCGCGCAGGTCATGCTCACGCCCGGCATCTGCGCCGCGTACAACCGCAGCCGCGAGCAGGTCCAGTCCGTGCCGGGCGTTGAGACGGTGGCAAACGGCAGTGCCGCGCGCGATCAATCCAATGCCGCGCAGGCCGCGCTCTACGTGACCCGCGCGCGCAACCTCTTGGACAACGAAGCCTTGCAGGCCGAGATGTTCGGCCCCGCCTCCGTCATCGTGCGCGCGCAAAGCTGGGAAGAAGTGCTGGACGTGGCCGAGCATCTGGAAGGCCAGTTGACGGCCACGCTGCAAGTGGACGCGCCCGACCATGCCGCCGCCCGCGCCTTGCTAAGCGTGCTGGAACGCAAGTGCGGCCGCATCCTGGCCAATGGCTTTCCCACGGGCGTGGAAGTCAGCCACGCCATGGTGCATGGCGGCCCGTACCCGGCCACGTCGAACGCGATGCACACGTCCGTTGGGGCAACGGCCATCGACCGATTCCTGCGCCCGGTGTGCTATCAGGATCTGCCGGATGGGTTGCGGCCAGACGCCTTGCAGCAAGACAACCCGCTGGGGATCTGGCGCCTGGTGGATGGGGCGCCGGTGCCGCCGGGCGGGGGCCGCTGATTAGAGGAATGCCGTGGCGGCGATGACCGCCAAGCCCGCGCAGAAATCGGTGTGCGCGGGCGTGTAGTGATTCGCCGCGTGCAACAGATTGATCTGCCCAAGCAGGCGGCCCCGGCCGTACACCGGAATGTTCAGCACGCTCTGGCAATTCAAGGCGAAGATGGCGTCGGCGTCGGGGAAGTTGATGCGGACCGCATCCGCGTCGGGCGTCAGCAAGGGCTTGCCCGTAGCCAGCATTTTCTGCATGGCCGGCGCCGCGCTTATCAACTTGGTTCCGCTGGCCGGATAACGGGCGGGGGCGCTGCTGTACAGGCGATGCGCGGGGCCGGCCGTCAGGTCATAACGCAAGGCGGTGAACAAACGGTGCCCCACCGCCCGCTGCGCAATGCGGTCCAATGCGCCCAGCAAGGGGTCGGGCTCCTGGGCGGAGGGTGCGTGACAGAGCGCGGCGCGCAGGATGTCGATTTCCGATAGAGACAAGCTGAACGTCGCGGTCATGGTTTCGCCTCGTTGCCGACGATGCCTGGTGGAACCGGCGCAAGCGGCAGGTCGATTCGGGAGGCATGATCGCCGCCCGTGCCGATCTTCAACACCGGGGGGCGGCCATGAGGAACCTGCCCGCAGTGGTCTTTGTCCGCCCCGGCTATCGATACCCGGATGCGGCTGCCCGGTTGGAATTGCCAGGCGGTGGGCAAGAGAGGAACCTCGACACGCTCGAATTTCCCCGGCGTCAGCGGCCGCGCATCCTGCCGGCTGAATGTGCGAAAGGGCCACGTTGTCTTGTATGCCGGTGGGCACGGCGAGACCTTGCGATGCAGCAGCCGCAACAGGCCTTCGGTCACATAACGCTCGGTGCCGTCGGTCTCGATTTCAGTCAAGTAGACGAACAAGGCGGCGTCGGGTTCGCTGCTGCTGACCCATAGGTCAGCCACGGCATGGCCCGCCAATTCGGCCGCCGCGTCCAGCGGCGCGGACGTAAAGCTGCACATGCGGTCGCCGCGTCCTTGCCAGTCTGGGTAGTACTCCGTGCTGTTGATGGCGGCGATGCGTTCGTAGCGGGTGCCTGCGCCGGTGCCGATGGAAAAGTCCACTTGATAGGCTTGATGCGAAAGGCCGGGTTGCGAAGCCGCCTCAAGCCCCAAGCAGGGGGCCAGGTACAGCGAACTGTCTTTGCCTGGATCGTAGGGTGGCCATTGCGCGGCGCTTCGCCATTGTTCCGAGTGCAGCGCGTAATAGTGGATCGGCGCCTCGGCATCCAGGCCCGTTTGCTTGCCCAACAGATAGTGATCGAAGAACCGCAGAATTTCAGCAAGCCAGGGAAAGTCCGCCATCTGCGTCGTGCGCCACGGCGACACATCAATGCGTGCGCCATGGTCCCAGGGCCCAAGCAAGAGGTGGCTGGGGTTTTTCGACAAGGTCAGATAGCGCGAGATAGCGCCATTCATGTAGCCGCCGCCGTCCATCCAGCCTGAGACCGACAGCACGGCCACGTCAGGCGGAATCTGTTCGGCCAGGCTGTAGGGGCTGAACGTTGCCGAGCTGAACTGCGCATCGTAGGGCAGGGGGTCTTCGCGAAAACGGAACTCGGGCATGAACTCCGTCTGGCGAAAGTTGCCCAGGTGTTCCTGGATGGCGGCTTTCAGCAGTTCGCCTTCCGGGTCTTCGTCTACCGGCTGCGGCCCTTCAAAGTGCGGGTTTGCGTAGTAGACGAACCGGTGCAACATGTCGCGTCGGTCATGGTCCAGGGCGACCATCAGGTCGTCGTAGCTTTGCGTCAGCGCCTTGAGCTGTATGCCGCCCGGAAAGTAATTGTCGGTGTAGGTGTCCCATACCGAAAACAGCGGGGCAATCGCCTTCACCGCTGGGTGGCCGGTGCTGGCCAGAAAATCAGAGGCGGCCCCCAGGTAAGAGATGCCGGTGGCGCCCACAACGCCGCTGGACCACGATTGCGTGACGATCCACTCCACCACTTCGCGGCTGTCGTCGCGTTCGCGCGGCGAGCGGAAGCTGTCGCGCGTGCCGAAACTTGCGCCCGTGCCGCGCACGTCGATCACGACGACGGCGTATCCACGCGGCACGAAGTAATCCCGGAACTTGGCGGTATTGGGCGCGCATTCGCCGACCCCGTCCGGGTGAAGCTTGAAGCGGCGGTAGTACGGCGTGAACAGCACGATGGCGGGAAACTGCGCGGACGCCGAATCATCACCGCGTTCGGGCTTGCCTTCCGGGACATAGATATCAATCGCCAGGCGGCAGCCATCGCGCATCGTCAAGTAGCAGGAACGAGGCGTTGGGATAGCGTAAATCCCGGGTCGAGTGTCCGCGTAGGCCTGCGGCGGGACCACCCAGGCCACATCTTCGTTTTTCGGGTACGACGGCATGGACTTCCTTGGAATCTTGGTGAAAAAAATGCGCGGGACACGGGCCGCGGCGACTGAACGAGCAATGTTATTGACGCACCATCGACCGCACCAATATGCAATGTGGATGTCGGTATAGGAAAAAGCGATGTGGCTCGCTGGGCGTGTGCCGCTGAAATTTCCTAGGGATTACGCGCAACGGGCACCCGTTCGGTGGCATCGTTGAATATGATCCGAGCGTGATATAGGAATTACCGATGGATTTCCGACAACTCAAGTACTTCACCCGCATCGTCGAGCTGGAAAGCATTACGGCCGCCGCCGAAACCTTGCATATTGCACAGCCGTCCTTGAGCCAGCACGTGGCCAACCTCGAACGCGAATTTGAGACCCCCTTGCTGCTCAGGGGGCCGGGCGGAGTACGCGCCACCGACGCGGGCAAGCTCTTGTACCGGCACGCCAAGATGGTGCTGCGCCAAGTGGAAGAGGCCAAATCCGCGTTGAAGCACGGGCGAGACACGCCAGCGGGCCATGTCACGGTCGGGCTGCCAACGAGTACGTCTCGCGTGCTGGCGGTGCCGCTGATTGAAGCGGTGGCGCAGCGGTATCCGGAGGTGTTGCTTGAAGTGATCGAGGGAAGCAGCGCCGACCTGGCCGTGGCGGTTTCCCTGCACCGCATGGATATCGCGGTGGCGATGGACGTCCAGCCGCAGCCCGCTCGCATGACCACCACACCGCTGCTGGTCGAAAACCTGTATCTGGTCGGGCCCGCGCTGGGTGTGGACGCGATATCGCTCCAGCGCATGGCGGAGCTGCCCCTGGTGCTTCCCAGCTTTCCCAATTCGATCCGCGTGTTGGCCGCGCGGGCTTTCGCGGACGACGCCTTGCCCTTGACGCTGGTTGCGGAAACCAGCGCGGTGTCTGTGTTGCTTGGCTTGGTACGCGCGGGCAAAGGCTGGACCGTGCTGCCTTCTTCCGCGCTGGTGGGGCCGGAAGCCGACTCCGACCGGATCGTGTCCACGCCAATTGCAGATAAGGCGTTCAGCCGCAGGGTGTCGGTCTGCATGTCCTTGTCTACCGAAAAAAGCGTGGTCTGCACCCACATCCACCAGACCTTGATAGACGTGGCGCGCGACCTGGTGGAGACGGGGCGATGGGCCGGCGTAAGCTGGAAAAACTGATCACGCCCCTCCTGCTATTCAGGCTTGATCTTCGCCAGTTCCGCCACCTTGCCCCAATGGGCGCGGTCGGCGGCCACGACGTCATCGAAGTCCTTCAGCGTGACGCCGCTGGCGGTGGCGCCTTGCGCTTCGAAGTAGGCGGTCATGTCCTTCTCGGTGACGACCTGGCGCACCAGGCCCGCGATTTTGCCGGCCACGTCTTCGGGGGTTTGCGCAGGGGCGAACAGGCCGAACCATCCCAGCGCTTCAAAGTCCGGAAAGCCTTGTTCGGCAACGGTAGGCACGTCGGGCAAGACATCCAGGCGTTGCCTGGACGTGACGGCAACCGCGTTGAGGTCGCCACGCTTGATGTAAGGCAACGACGTCATGGCCACGTCCAGCATGAAGTCCACGTGCCCCGCCATCGTGTCGGTCAGGGCGGGGCCGGAGCCTCGATAGGGAACATGGGTCACGGGAATGTCCAGGCTGGCGCGCAAGGCCTCGGTTGCCAAATGGTTGGATGAACCCAGGCCGCTGGACCCATACGTCAGCCCGCCCGGTTTGCTTCTGGCCGTGGTGATCAGCCCTTTCAGATCGTGCAGCTTCAAGTCCTTGTTGACGACAACGACGTTGGGAACGGACGCGATCATCGCCAGCCCTCGAAAGTCCTTCAGCGGGTCATAGGGCAGGGTCTTGTACAGGAACGGCGCAACGGATTGTGTGCTGACCGTGCCCAGGAACAGGGAATAGCCATCGGCCGGCTGCCCCCGCGCGTAGGCGGCTCCCAGCGTCCCTCCCGCGCCGGGTTTGTTTTCGACGACAAACGGCTGGTTCGTCAGTTGGCCCAATCGTTGGGCCACCTTGCGTGCCACGATGTCGGTCGAACCGCCCGCCGCGAACGGCACGATGATCCGGACGGGCTTGTCTGGCCAAGCCGCGGCCTGTTGCGCGTGCGCGGGCGAGAGCATCGTCAGGGCGCCGGCGATGGCGGCGAGCAGGGATAGCGTCTTCATGGGAAATCTCCAGGTGTCGTGGGCAGGGGCCGGGGCCGCGGTACGTCAGCGTCAATCGACCTGGACGCCGGTGCTGGTAATGAACTCGCCCCAGACCTTGGCGTCGTTCTCTGCCCGGGCGCGCATCGCGTCGGCGCTTCCTGTCATCGGAACGAAGTACAGGTCCTTCAGCCGCTTGTTGACGGCCGGGTCGGCAATGGCGGCCTGGATCGCCCCGTTCAGCTTGCTCACGATGGCGCCGTCGGTGCCCGCCGGGCCGACCAAGGCGAACCAACCCGGCATGGCGGGGGCTTGTATGCCCGCTTCCTTCAAGGTGGGCACATTGGGCAGGTCGCTGGCCCGCTGTTCGGCCAGGATCGCCAACGGAATCACATTGCCCGCTTCGATCTGCGGCAACGCGGAACCCAGCACGCTGGTCATGACGTCGACCTGTCCGCCGATCACGGCATTCAGCGCCGGGCCGGAGCCCTTGTAGGGCACGTGCCGCAACTTGATGCCGGCGCCTGCCGCGATCATCTCGGTCGACAAGTGGGTGGAGTTGCCGGCCCCGGCGCTGGCGAACGTGATGCTGTCGGGCGTGGCCTTGGCGGCGGCCAGCAACTGCGGCAGATTCTTGTAGGGGCTGTTCTTTCCAGCGACCAGGACGAAGGGCGTGTCGACCACCGGTGCGATGTAGGTGAAGTCCTTGTTCGCGTCGTAGGGCAGGCTCTTGTACAGCTTAGGGTTGAAGCTCATCTGGGACACACCCGCCAACAGCAGCGTGTAGCCGTCGGCGGGCGCCTTGGCCACATACGACGTGGCCACAATGCCGTTCGCGCCGGGCTTGTTTTCGACGACGACAGAGGCGCCCAGGGCGCTTGCCATCTTCTCGCTTAACAAGCGGGCGACCACGTCGGCCCCGGATCCCGCGGATTGCGGAACGATCAACCGGACGGGATGGTCGGGATAGGCAGGCTGGGCCTGGGCCTGGGCCTGGGCTGCGTGCCCGATAAAGGCCAGCGCGCTGACAAGGACCGCGCGCAGGCAACGGGCCGAACGGGCTTTACTGTGGTCGAACATCGGTTTCCCCTGAATTGACGCGCTTGGCGCGAACTTTTTTTTGTGTGATGCGTGCGGACCCATGCTAGGCAGGCGGTCAGATCAATTCAAATACTGCTTTCCTATGCGCCTATAGGTTTTTCCTTTGGCGCGACGGGTTCGCCATTACGTTGGGATCGTGTTGGCATCTTTTTCGTCGTTGTACGGTGACCTTGATATGAGCCCCCGCTTTTCGCCGGAGCCCTCAGTTACCCAAGCCCGCATGAAATCCCCTTCGATTCCGTCCAGCCCGACTTCGCGCCTGATCTCCGCCACCCCTGCCCAACGAAAATGGTGGTTTGCGCTGCATAGCTGGGTGGGGTTGAAGCTAAGCCTCATCATGGCGTTCATCTGTCTGACCGGCACGCTGGCCGTCATCGCAACCGAGCTGGACTGGCTGGCGCAGCCCGCGATGCGTGTCGACCCGGCCGCGCAGCGCGCAAGCTGGGGCGACATGGTCCAGGCCGCGCAGACGGCGCGACCCGGCTGGACGCTGCAATCCGTCACCGCCGCCCACGGTTCGCACTTCGCCGCCCGGGCCTTGATGCGCACCCCGCAAGGCGAACAGCGCTTCGTATGGATCGACCCGTATCGCGCAGTCGTCACCGGCGACACATCCTGGTTCAGCCTTCAGCGTTGGCTGCGCAACACGCATCGGCATCTGTTTCTGCCCACGCGCTATGGCGTGCCCTTGGTGTCGGCCTTGTCGATACCGCTGCTGGTGCTGGTCACGACGGGGCTGGTCGTCTATAAGCGCTGGTGGCGCGGCTTTCTGGCGTGGCCACGGCGGGGAAAGCGTCGGCTGATGTGGGGCGATACCCATCGGCTGCTAGCGGTGTGGAGCCTGTGGTTCAGCACGCTGATTGCGTTGACCGGCCTGTGGTATCTGGTCGAATCGCTGGGCGGGCATGCGCCGCGGCTGCCCGCCATCACCACCCCGGACGCGCCACGCGCCGCCGCGCCTTTCACCGCCCAGACGCTGGACGCGGCCGTGGCGCGCGTGCGCCAGGAATGGCCCGACCTGGACATCCGCGTCTTGCGGCTGGATGCCGATGGCCGGGCCGGGCAGGTGGAAGGGCAGACGCAGGCATGGCTGGTTCGTGACCGGGCCAATGCCATCCGGCTGCCGCTGTCCGATCATGCCGCCGCCCGCCGCAGCGCGGCTGAACTTGGCCCGCATCAGCGCCTGTCGGAAATGGCGGACCCGTTGCATTTCGGCTCGTTCGGGCCGTGGCCCGTGCGCGCGATCTGGTTCGTGTTCGGCGCGGCGTTGACCACGTTGTGCCTGACCGGCGCCTATCTATACGGCCTGCGCCTCGCAGGCGGCAGCGCCGCGCTCAGGGCAAAGGCCGGGCATGCGGGCGCACCCGCCGCGCCCGCGCGCGAAGCCTGGACGGGCATGCGTCCTTGGCGTTGGGGCTGGGTGGCATTGCTGCTGATGTCTCAGATGTTGTTCATCGGCGAGGCCATGGGCTGGATCAATCTGTTCGGATGAAGCAGGGGTGGCGGCATGGGTTTCCGTTATTATTAACGTTACTCATTATCAATTACGATATTTCCGCGCCGCCTCCCGCTCCCATGTCCCAATCCACCGCGCCTCGTCGGCTGGCCCTTAGCGGGCTTTACGCCGACCACCATCAATGGCTCTACAGTTGGCTGCGCAAGCGGCTGGGCAACGCCTGGGATGCGGCGGACCTGGCCCACGACACGTTCCTGCGCGTTTATTCCAGCAACCGCGCGCTGGAAATGCCCGAGCCGCGCGCCTTCCTGACCCATGTTGCAAAAGGCCTGGTCGTTGACTTCTGGCGGCATCGCAGCGTGGAACAGGCCTACGCGGAATCGGTGGCCGCATTGCCCGCCGACACCGCGCCGTCTCCGGAAAGCCGGGCCTTGATCCTGGAAGCCTTGTACTGCATCGATCGCATGCTGGACGCGATGCCGGGGCGGGTGCGCGGCGTGTTCCTCATGTCGCAACTGGACGGTCTGACGTATGCGCAGATTGCTGCTGCCACCGGCCTGTCGGTACGCACCGTCAACCGCCATATGCAGCAGGCGTACCTGGCGTGCCTGACCGCCATTGATCCATGAACGCGCCGCCCGTTCCAGATGCGCTGTTGGCCGAAGCGGCGGGCTGGATGGCTCGCTTGCAGGATGCCCCGGATGACCCGGCCAGCTTGCAGGCCTTGTCCAGTTGGATTGCCCGCAGCCCCGCGCATGCGCGGGCCTGGGCGCGTGCCGAGCGGGTGCTGGGCGCGTTCGGACAAGTGCCGCAACCCATGCGCGCCCACGCCCTGAAAGGGCTGGCCAAGCCGGATCGACGGCGTCTGGCGGCCGGCCTGCTGGGTCTCACGGTCGCCGGTCCCGTGGCCTATTGGGCGTGGCGCGCCACGCAAGCGGACCTGCAAAGCGCCACCGGCCAGATTCGGCAGGCAACGCTTGCTGATGGCACGCGGATGACGCTGGATACTGGCACGCGGGTCGACGTGCGCTATTCGGCATCGCAACGTTTGCTGTCGCTTCGGGCAGGCCGCATCTTCGTGGCGACGGCGTCGGATGCCCACTTGCCCGCGCGTCCGTTTCTGGTGCAGACACCGATGGGCAGCGTGCAGGCCATCGGCACGCAGTTCACGGTCAGCCTGGAACAAGACGACGCGCTGGTTGCCGTCTACGAAGGCGCGGTGGATGTACGCCCCAACGATGGCGGCGGCCAGATCGTGCGCGCCGGTCGGCAGGCCAGGTTCAATGCCGCCATGACGCAGCCCGAAACCGCCTTGCTGGAAACTTCGCCCGCATGGACCAGCGGCATTCTGACGGCGGACAACATGCGCCTGGCCGATTGGACGCGCGCCATGGCCCGCTACCGCCCGGGCTTTCTGCACTGCGCGAGCGAGGTCGCGAACCTGCGCGTGTACGGCTCGTTTTCATTGCGGGACACGGACGCCAGCCTGGCGTTGCTGGCCCGCACGCTGCCGGTGCGCGTGGCCACGCGCACGCGGTATTGGGTGCAGATCCAGGCGCGTGGCGCGTAGCCGTCATCCTTGCATCTTCATTGGCATCTTTTTCCGAGTCGTTCGGTGTACAGGATAGAGGCCCTGAAACCCTGCCGGGATCGGGCCGTGGCGTGACCCCTGTCCGTCTCCCCGAAACTCTCCCTCGCGGTGCTTGCTTCATGTCCCAATTCCGTTCTTCCCCGGTCCGCGCGGCCGTGCTGCTGTGCTTTTCGGTATTGCTGCCCGTCGGCGCGATGGCGCAATCCCAGGCGCCCGCCGCCCAGTCCGTCACGCGCGATTACCGCATCGGCGCTGGCCCGCTGGGCTTGGCCTTGTCGCAGTTTGCCACCCAGGCCAACGTGCGCCTGTCCTTTCCGGGCACGCTGGTGCAAGGCATGCAGTCATCGGGGCTGAAAGGCAACTACTCGGTGGCGGAAGGCTTTGCCGCGCTGCTGTCGGGCTCGGGCCTGCGCGCCGTTCCGGCCGGGGCCAACGAATACACCTTGTCCGCCGTGCCCTCCAATGCGGTGACCCAGATGGAAGCGGTAACGGTGACGGGCGCCTACACCGGCGGCTTGATGCCCGCGTTTGCCGGCGGCCAGGTGGCCAGCGGCGCCAGCGTCGGCATGCTGGGCGAACGAAGCATCATGGACACGCCATTTTCGGTAGCGGCGTACACCAGCACCTTGATGCAGCAACAACAAGCGCAAAGCGTGGCCGACGTGGTGTCCAACGATGCCTCGGTGCAGAACACCAACCCCCGGACCAGCCGCTTCGACCAGTTTTCCATTCGGGGCTTTCCGGTCCTGAACAGCGACATCGCATTCAATGGCCTGTACAGCGTCTTGCCCACCTACGCGCTGGCCGTCGAAAGCCTGGAGCGCGTTGAAGTGTTGAAAGGCCCCAACGCCTTGCTTAACGGCATGGCGCCGTCGGGCGGCGTGGGCGGCGCGATCAACGTGGTGCCCAAGCGGGCGGAAGACACGCCCACCCGGCAAGTGACCGCCAGCTACGGCACGCACAACGTGGCGGGCGGCCATGTGGACCTGGGCCAACGCTTTGGCGACAAGGGTGAACTGGGCATTCGCGTCAATGGCGCCTACAAGGGCGGCGACACGGGCGTGGGCTCGCAACACACCACGCGCGGCTTGATGACGCTGGGCCTGGACTACCGGGGCGAACGCACGCGCTGGTCGGCGGACGTCGGCCATCAAGACCGCAAGGTCGATGCCCCGCAGGAGCGCGTGGGCGTCGCCGCCGGCGCGCCCGTGCCGGACGCCAAGCGTGTCGACCGTGGCTACGCGCCCGACTGGACCTACGCCAATTCCCGCGACACCTACATCGCCTTGCGCGCCGAACACGACATCACCGACCACACGATGGTCTACGGCGCGTTTGGCGCGCGCGACGGCGACTACAAATTCCTGCGCATGAACGTCACGGCGCGCGACGCCGCCGGCAATTTCTCGGCCAGCCCCACGTATTTCCTGCGCGACGAAAGCGTGCACACCGGCGAGATCGGCGCGCGCACCCGCTTTGCCACGGGCGCGGTGTCGCACGCCGTATCGCTAAGCGCCACGCAGTTCCAGAAGACCTTCGGCAACCTCAGCTACGACTTCGACCCCGTCCGCTCCAACCTCTATACGCCGCTGGCCACGTCCGCGCCTTCGCTTGCGGGGCTGGACACCGACATTCCCAAATCCGGAGAATCCCGGCTGACCAGCGTGGCCCTGGCGGACACGCTGTCGATCTGGGACGAACGCCTGCAACTGACGGTGGGGGCGCGGTCGCAGCGCGTCGTTACCGAGCAGTATGACGAAGCCGGCAGCCGCACCAGCCGTTACGACAAGCGCAAAGTCACGCCGGCCATCGCGCTGTTGGGCAAGCCCACGCAGAATGTGTCGGTGTACGCGAACTACATTGAAGGCCTGAGCGAAGGCCCCACCGCGCCGCTCACCGCCGTCAACGCCAACGAAGTGTTCGCGCCGATCAAGTCCGAACAGGTCGAAGCCGGCGTGAAGGTGGACTACGGCGACATCGGCGCCACCTTCAGCGCCTTCCAGATCCGCCGCCCCAGCGGGCTGACCGACCCGGTTACCGGCGTGTATGCGGTCGACAGCATGCAGCGCAATCGCGGCTTGGAACTGAACGTGTTCGGCGAACCCGTCAACAACGTGCGCCTGCTGGCCGGCGTCATGTATCTGGATGGCCGCCTCACCAAAACCGGCAACGCCACGACCGAAGGCAACGTGGCCCCCGGCACGCCGCGCTACAGCATGAACGTGGGCGTGGAATGGGACACGCCGTTCGCGCCCGGCCTGACCGTTTCGGCGCGCGCCCTGCGCACAACCTCGCAATACCTGGACGCCAGGAACACGCAGGAAATCCCCGCTTGGACCCGCGTGGACCTGGGCGCGCGCTACGCCTGGCGCGCCGGCAACACGCCCGTCACGCTGCGCGCCACCGTGGAAAACGTCTTCAACAAAGCCTACTGGGCGTCGGCCTCGTCCAACGGCCTGACCATCGGCGCGCCGCGCACGGTGCTGCTGTCGGCAACGGTGGACTTCTAAGTCGGCGAGGGCAGGCGCGCGGCATGCAGCGCCTGTCAGCCCCTGGGCTGTGCCCCGACCGATTTGATGATGTCGACCAACCACCGGATGGCCGGGTCATTGTCGCGGCTTTGATGCTTGACGATGGCAACGTGCGTGGGGGGGAGCAGATGCCCGCCCGTGCGACACAGCAGTAGGGCACCGTCGCCAACATTTCCGACCGCTGCCAGCGCAAGTCTGTTGAGAAGGGGCCGACGGCCAAATCGATTTCTTCCTGCTGCAACATGTCCGCAAAGCGGAATCGGTCAGTCGCCAGGACGGTCAGGCGCACGTGGGGCGCCTGTGCGGCAAGCCGGGCGAGCAAACCCGGAAGCAGCCAATCGTTGGCCCAATCCATCACGCCGATCGTGAAGCGTCGTTCGCTTCTTGCCGCGTCGAAAGTCGGCGTTTGCAGAATCACGGATTGCATCTCGGCCAGCACCGGCAGCAGTTGCGACTGCAATTCCAGCCCGCGCGGCGTCGGCAGCATGCCCCCTTGGGTGCGAACCAGCAGATCGTCCTGGAATAGCTCGCGCAGCCGCGCGAGCGCACCGCTGCCGGCCGGTTGGCCCAGGTACAGGCATTGCGCGGCTTTGGAAACGCTTCTTTCCCGCAGCAGCACCAACAAGGTCACCAGAAGATTCAGGTCGACGCCTCGTAAATCACGTTCCCTGATATTGCTGATCATTAAATTCGATTTGATTGATGAGGGTGGGCTATTGAATCATGGGAACCCGTTGAGATAAACCACCAAGATATCGATCATGAAATTCCGTAACTTTCCGCTCCAGGCCGCCCTTGCGGTGGCATTGTCCCTGGGTGGCGCAGCGCTGCCGCTATCCGTTCACGCGGCCGCGCCCATGGTGAAAACGCAAGCGCCCGGGTTCTATCGCATGATGCTCGGCGCGTTCGAGATCACCGCGCTGAGCGACGGCACCGTCGGTCTGCCCGCCGAGGAACTGCTGCACGGTCATGGCGGCGATATCGGCGGCCATCTGCGCGCCAGCCACCGGACGAGCCCGGTGGAAACATCCATCAATGCGTATCTGGTCAACACCGGCGACAAGCTCGTGCTCATCGACGCCGGGACCGGTGGCTTGATGGGCCCCGAGCTTGGCAGGCTAGGCGACAACCTGCGCGCGGCCGGCTACCTGCCGGAGCAAGTCGACGAGATCTTGCTGACCCATGCTCATCCCGACCATCTTGGTGGGCTGATGGTCCAGGGCAAGATGGCGTTCGCGAACGCCACCATCCGCATGGAGCAGGCCGAAGCGAGCTATTGGATGTCGTCTGAGCAGATGGGCAAGGCGGATGACATGGCCCGTGGCTTCTTTGAAGGCGCCATCACCTCGCTGACGCCGTACGCGCAGGCCGGCAAGCTCGTGCCATTTCGCGCCGGCGCGCAACTCTTGCCCGGTATCAGCGCGCTGACGGCGCACGGCCACACCGTGGGCCACACCGTCTACGCGGTTGAAAGCCAGGGCCAACGACTTCTGCTGATCGGCGATCTGATCCACGTCGGCGCGGTACAGCTCCCGCATCCCGAGGTGACCATTGCATTCGACATGGATGAGAAGAAAGCCGCCGCAACCCGTCTGCAATTCTTCGGCGACGCGGCGCGAGACCGCACGCTGATTGCGGCCTCGCACCTGTCATTCCCCGGCCTCGGCCGCCTGGTGAAGACCGGTAAGTCGTTTCTTTGGGAACCCGTCGACTACAGCACTCAACTGCATTGAGCGGTGCCTGCGCGCGCGGCATGCAGCGGCCGATGCACCGTCTGCGCAATCAGCACGCCGATCAGGCTCATGCTGCCGCCGATGACGTGATAGGCGTGCATCTGTTCGCCCAACATCGCCACGGCCAGCACGGCCGTCAACACGGGCAGCAGATTGATGAAGATGCTGCACCGGTTCGGCCCCAGGTGCTTCACCCCTTGAATCCAGAAGAACGACAGCAGAATGGATGAGCCGATGCCGGCGTAGGCGATCAGCGGCAAGGTGCGCGCGTCCAGCGACGCCGCGCCCGCCGGCAGCATCAGGAAGAACGGCAGCATGAAGACCAGCGCGGCCACGGCTTGCAGGTACACCGCCTGCCACGCCGGAATCGTCAAGCGCCAGCGGCGCAGCAGCACGCCATACAGCGCGTACGACAAGGACGCCAGCAGCATCAGCAGGTCGCCCACATGCACGCCGTTGCGCGCGATGGCGGCGATGTCGCCTTGGCCCACCACGTACAACAGACCCACGAACGACAGCACGCCGCCCACCGCCATGCCTATCGTCAACGCTTCGCCCAGCACGATCACGCTGAGTATCGCCGTCAACAAGGGCACCAGCGCGGTGACGATGGCCATGTTGGTGGCCGTGGTGCTTTCGGCCGCGCGGTACGACAGGCTCTGGAACAGCGCCATGGCCAGCAGGCCGCTGACTGCCATCTTGCCCAGGTGCGGCCGCACCGACGCCCAGTTGCGTCGCAGCGACGGCAGCACAAAGGGCGTCATCAGCGCCAGCGCCAGGATCAGGCGGTAGAAGGTGATGGCCGTGGGGGAAATTGCGGATGCGGCCAGCTTGGACACGATGACGTTGCCCGCCCACAGCACGATGGCCATGAACGGAAAGAGCAGGGAAGTGATGGACATGAAGGTCTCCAGAACGAGCCTTGCATGGTGCCGCCCGGGGCAGGCGTCCGTCTGACGCTACTATGTCGCCAGTTATCGCAAAACTGCCAACTCGCAACACCGCCAACTCGCAACACCGCCAACTCGCAACACCGCCAACATGGAAGATTCCCGGTTCGACGCTACCTTCGCGGCTTCCGGCGCGCCCGCCGCCGCCTTGGCGGTGGACTACCCCGACGGCCATTTCATTGCGCCCCATCGCCACGACCGCGCGCAACTGCTGTACGCCATCCAGGGCGTGATGACCATCGACGCCGAGGGCGGCCGGTGGGTGGTGCCGCCCACGCGCGGCGTCTGGCTTGAGGCCGACGTGGCGCACTCCGTCCGCATGCACGGCGCGGTGCGGGTGCGCACCGTGTTCGTCGATGGCCGCGCCACCGCCCACCTGCCCGCGCGCAGTTGCGTGCTGGACATCTCGCCCTTGTTGCGGGAACTGATCGTGGCGGCGGTGGATGTTGACCTTGCCAAGCCAGCCAGCCCCGGGTCCCGCGATTGGCATTTGCTGCACTTGCTGTTGCAGGAATTGCGCAGCCTGCCAGTACTGCCCTTGTATCTCCCGATGCCGTCGGACGCGCGCCTCAGGAAATTCTGCGACGCCTTGATGCGCGAACCCGATGCGGCGTTGACGCTGGACGAGTGGGCGGCGCGGCTGCATCTGTCCACCCGCACCTTGCACCGGCAATTTCAGCAACAGACCGGCATGCGGCTAGGGCAGTGGCGCCGGCAGGCGCGGCTGCTGCTGGCGCTGGAACACCTGGCAGGCGGGGCGCGGGTAGTGGATGTGGCGCTGGAACACGGCTACACCAGCCAGAGCGCGTTCGCGGCCATGTTCAAGAAGCACTTCGGCGTGTCGCCGGGGGCGTTTTATCGGCGGGGTTGATAGGTAGGGTTTGCAGCGGCCATGTGCGTATAGCGTTTGCCCTCGTAGGACACGCCGGCGCTCGCAGGTGGCGATCAAGTCGATGCCAAGGTTTGACCGGGGGACATGCCGAGCTTCAACGTGTCGTCGTTGTCATTGAAAAAGACACTGAGCGGGGCCTGGGCATCCTTTGAATAATGCAGCAGCAGGAAACGCATACGGGACTTCGATCCAACGATTTCGGCCATCGGGATTCTCTCCAGAGAATTGCTCCACGTCCAAGGGTAACGGGTACTGGCATGACGCACACTCTCCGGTCTCGCCGACAGGGCTGTCGGCATGGCCTTCCGGACGGGATTAGCCGGCACGGCTTAATACCAGGTTTCACGATTGTTGCGCGCCAGGCAACACCATGGTCCCTTGCCCGGGTCTACTGCTGCCCTCCCAGCAGACCTACGATTTGGGCGTCGTTCAAGCACGCGCAATCGTCGGCTAAGCCCAGCCGAACCGCGCCAAACTATCCAGGGAAATCACCATGAGTCAACGTCTTAACGCCTTTGCGCAATCGCCCGAGCTGTTCAAGAAGTTCGTCGAATTCGGCATGCTCTTGAAGAAGAGCGCGATTGAATCGTCCATCCTGAGCCTGGTTGAGATCCGCGCGTCGCAGATCAATGGCTGCGGCTTTTGCCTGGACATGCATGTGAAAGAAGCCAAGATCCACGGCGAAGGTGAACTGCGCCTGCATCATGTGGCGATCTGGCGCGAGTCCACCGAGTTTTCGCCGCGCGAACGCGCCTGCCTGGCCTGGACCGAAGCGCTGACCACGTTGGGCGCGCATGGCGTGTCCGACGAGATCTACGAGCGCGTGCGCGGCGAGCTGTCGGAAAAGGAAATCTCGGATCTCAGCTTCGCGGTCATGGCCATCAATGGTTGGAACCGCCTTAACGTCGGCTTTCGCACCGTGCCGGGTTCGGCCGATAAAGCCTATGGCCTGGACAAGGCCAAGTTCAGCTAAGGACGCATCATGAAAATCCTAGTCATTGGCGGTACCGGCCTGATCGGCTCCAAACTCGTCAACCTGCTTATCGCGCGTGGCCATGAGGCCATTGCGGCTTCGCCCGCCACGGGCGTGAACACGGTGACCGGCGAGGGCCTGGACGATGCGCTGGCGGGGGTGGACACGGTGGTTGACGTGGCCAACTCGCCGTCGTTCGAAGACGCGGCGGTGCTGGCGTTCTTCCAGGCCTCGGGGCGCAACCTGCTGGCGGCCGAAGCCCGGGCGGGCGTGCGCCACCACGTGGCGCTGTCGGTGGTGGGCACGCATCGCTTGGCGGAAAGCGGGTACTTTCGCGGCAAGATCGCGCAGGAAGACCTGATCGAAGCCGGGGGCATTCCGTACACCATCGTGCACAGCACGCAGTTCTTCGAGTTCCTGGGCGGCATCGTGCAGTCGGGCGCGCAGGGCAATGAAATTCGGCTGTCGCCCGCCTATGTGCAGCCGATTGCGTCGGACGACGTGGCGTTGGCCATGGCGGACGCCACCTTGGGCGCGCCGGTGAACGGCACAGTCGAAATCGCCGGCCCGGAGAGGGTGCGTCTGTCCGATCTGGTGCAACGCTACCTGGGTAAAATCGGCGACACTCGCCACGTGCAGGCAGACCCGGGCGCGCGCTATTTTGGCGCATTGCTCAACGACGACACACTGGTGCCACGATCGACCCCGCGCCTGGGCAAGATCGACTTCGACTCTTGGTTCAGTCAGTCGGGTGCAAATTCCGGCGCAAAAAAATAGCCGCGGAAAGCAGCAGCGGAAATTAGCGGCGGAAATTAGCGGCGGAGACAAGGAACACCATGAGCAAACTGCGGCCGCCTTCCCAGGCTCTGCTGGATAAGTACCGGGGAGGGGAATTTCATCCCCTCTACACCACCAGCGTGACGGTGCGCGGCGGGGAGGCTGCGCATGGCCGCGCCTCGGGCATCGCTATCTCGGACGACGGCGAATTGTATGTAGAGCTGCGCTTGCCGGTTGAACTGGGTGGCAAGGGCGGGGGAACCAACCCCGAACAATTGTTCGCGGCCGGCTATGCGGCGTGCTTTCATGGCGCGCTGAGCATGCTGGCCGAACGCTCGGGCCTGTCGCTGCCGGATGCGTCGGTGACGGCCACCGTGTCGTTCGGCCGCGACCCCGTCGATGGCCTGTTTGCGCTGAAGGCCGAGGTCAACATCCATCTGCCCGGCGTGGCCCGCGACGTGGCCGAAGAACTGGTGCGCAACACCGAACGCCTGTGTCCGTACGCCAAGATGGCGCAGGGCGGCATAGAAAGCGTCGTCGCCCTGACCCAATAACGGCCTGGGCTGCAAGCGGCCTAGGCTATCTTGGGCAGCAGGCTATCCAGAATCTGCAGGTCCATGGCACGGATGCGATCGGTCATGTAGTCGATGAACACGCGCATGCGTGCCGGCAAATGCTGACGGCTTAGAAAACACAGGTAATGCCCGCGGTCGTCGGGCGCATGTTGCGGCAGGCAGGCCACCAGCGTGCCCGCGCGCAAGTGGTCGCAAACTTGATAAGCGGCCATTTGCGCGATGCCGTGCCCGTCCAGCACCGACTGCAACACCAGGTCGGCGTCGTTGAAGGTCAGCATGGCGGGCGGCGCTACCTTGCGCAGATAGCCCCCCACCTTGAATTCCCATTCGTAAACGCGCCCCGATGCCAGGCGGAAATTTACGCACTGATGCTCCGGGATGTCGTCAACGCTGGCCGGCAGGCCGTGCTTGGCGGCATAGGCGGGCGAGGCGCACAGCAGCATCTGCATGGGGATCACTTTCTTGGCGATCACCTGGCTGTCTTCCATGCGGCCGTTGCGAAACGACACGTCGACGCGGTCCGTCGTGAAATCGGTGGGGCCGTCATCCAGCAGCAGTTCCACCGAGATACCCGGGTTAGCCGCGCGAAACTCGTGCAACAGCGGCGCAACGATCTTGCGGCCGAAGCCCACCGTTGAACACACGCGCAGTTGGCCGGAGGGCGGGCCTTCGCGCAGTTCGCGCATGTCGTCCAAGGCCTGGATGATGCGCGCCACGCCCGGATGGCATTGCTCGTAGAAGCGTTGGCCCTCGGTGGTCAGCGAGGTGCTGCGCGTGGTGCGCACGAACAGCCGGGTGCCTAACTGGTCTTCCAGCTTCTGCACGCTGCGGCTGACGGCCGAGCGGCCGATGCCCAGCCGGTCGCCGGCCTTGGCGAAGTTGCCTTCGGTGGCAACGGCAAGAAACGCCACCACGCCGGCATAGCTGGTGGCGAAGCTGTCGGCCAGGGAATCTGGTCCATTGGGGGCGGGGATGGCAGGTGTGGCGGGGTAGGGTGTCGACATGATGGCGGCGCCGCGATTTTGGTTGATCCTACTGCTAAGACGGCGCGCGGGGCAATCTTGTGACACGGGACGCAAAAAAAACTGGCTTTCCACCAGGGAAAGCCAGTTTGGACCTGCAAGGTTTGATAAGTCCCTTATTGGATCGGGGTCAGGATGGGCGCGCCTTTTTTCTTGATCAGCACCACCACGAACTTGGCCGGCTGGGTCTGGCTGGCGTTGCGGCCCACGGTGTGGATGTCGTCCGGGCCTTCAAAAAAGGTCTGGCCCGGGGTCAGCGTGACTTCCTTGCCGCCTTTGACCTGCATGACGATGCTGCCTTCCAGCACGTACACGAAGCTATAGGCGTCGTGGCGGTGAACGGGGTCGACCGCGCCGGGCGGATAGTCCACCGTGATCATCACGGCGTCCTTGCCGGGAATATCCGGCAGGGCTTTCGTCATGAGTTCCGTGACGATGGCGTCGGCGGGCTTGGCGGGGTGGCCTGGGGCCGCGGCGTGGGCAAGCGGGCTCAGCAGCGCGCCGGCGGCAATAAAAGCAAAAGGCAACCCGAACTTCGTGATCTTCGACATGGCGTGTCCTTGGTGGAGGTGTGACAAGCCCATCGTAGAAGTGCCGCCCGCGCGGCGGTAGGCCCGCGCGAGGGATCACCATGTTGCCCGGCATGCAACACCGCCCTGGCGTAGACGGCGGCGATCAGCCTTGCCGCGCCAGCGCCGACGCGATGCGCGCCAGCTTGTCCGGATTGCGCTGCACCAGCACCCGCGTCAGGCGCTCACCGTCCGTCTCGTAGGACTGCACGGATTCAAGCTGGCCATCAATGAAGCGCAGCAGCGTCCATTGCCCGTTCACCTGCACCACGTCGACATGCAAGGCATCGCGGTAGCGGCGCTTGCCCGCGTAGAACAGTTGCGCCAGGCGCTTGCCGCCCACCAGGCTGGCAAAGCTTGTGACCTTGTTGCCACCGTCGCCGATGAGTTCGGCGTCATCGCTCAACAAGGCATGCAGGCCGTGGAAGTCGCTGCGCTGCATGGCGTCGGCAAAGGTCAGCAGCAGGCGTTGCAAGGTTGCGCGCGGAACCGTTTCGCGCGGGGCACCCTGGCGCAACTGCAACCTGGCCCGCCGCACCAATTGACGGATGGCGGCCGGGGTCTTGTCGAGCGTCTGCGCGATGTCTTCGTAGTCGGCGTCGAACACGTCGCGCATCAGGAAGGCCGCGCGCGCGTCGGGTGACAGGCGTTCCAGCATGAACAGAAACGCCACCGACACATCGTCGGCCATCTCGTGGATCTGTTCAGGGGTGGATGGCGGCGCGGCCATCAGCATGGGCTCGGGTAGCCAGACACCCGTGTAATGGGCGCGTTCGGCCTTGGCGGCGCGCAGGCGGTCAATGGACAAGCGCGTGGTGGCCGTGACCAGCCAGGCTTCGGCGTTCTGCACTGCGTCGCGGTCGGCGCCGTGCCAACGCAGCCACGCTTCCTGCACCACGTCTTCCGCCTCGGCAACCGCGCCCAGCATGCGATAGGCAATGGCGTACAGGCGGGGGCGGTGACACTCGAAGAGGGACGCGGAGTCGGTCATGGGGGGAGCCAACGCCCGGGGAAGGGAGGCGTGAAGCCACGTATTTTGCCGCAGCGCGCCGGTGGCGACAAGCGCGAAGACGCCGCGCGCGGGCGGGCTTGTCATGTCCAGCCGCCACGTCAAAGCGTGCCAATGGGCGGTTTGCCTTGCGCCCGGGACCGACGCACGCGCCGTGCGCAGCGGTACGCCAGATACGTCGCCGCCAGTACGCCAAGCACGATCAGCGCCTGCCCACCCACCGCCGACAACGCAGCCAACAGTTGATGAATTTGCGCCGCGAAGCTGGCGCCCAGCACCAGGCCCACCGATGCCCACAGCGCCACGCCCACGCAGTCGTGCCAGATAAAAGACCGCAAGCGCACGCCCATCGCGCCGCAAAGCGGCACGGCCACTAACGACAGGCCGGGCACGAAGCGCGCCACGAACAGCAGTCGCACGCCCCAGCGGCCGAAGAACTTCTCGGTCTTCGTGACGCAAGCATCGCGTGACAACGTCAGGTTGCACACGGTGTTCAGCGTGCGTGGCCCATAGCGCACGCCGCCCACATACCAGATCAGGTCCGCCAGCACGCCAGCCACCACGGCCGCGCCCAGCATCAGGCATAGCGGCATGGCCGCCCCCCACGAACCGGCCGGCTGCACGGCATGGCAGGCGCCCACCGCGATCAGCGTCGGCATGACGGGCAGGGGCAGGCCCAGCGACGCGCCCAGCACGTTAAGAAAGACCAGCAGCGCGCCGTATTGCGCGATCCATTCATGCGGCGGCATGGAAGGTTCTGGTCGAGGTGGCGCAACGATCTGTCTTCACGATTCTTCGCCTCGTCATGGGGAAAGTGGATAAGTCAGGCGTTGCAGTGGGCGAGCTTGCGCGGCCCCGTGTCATGCAACGACGAACCCCATGCTAGAGACGCGGCGCGCAGTGCGGTAGGCGTGGCGAAGGACGCATGGTGTTGTGCGCGTGACAACAATTCGCGGGCGTTGCGCATTGGTGTCCACGGCACAACAGTGCGCTTCCCGATGAGGACCTACCGCGCCTCGGAGGCCAGACCTACGATTCGCTCGTCATCTTCTTCCACCCAAGGGGCACTCATGAGCGACAGCAATAACTCCACCCGCAACTCCACCCACAGCGCCACCCGCCGCACGTTGCTTGCCGGCAGCGCGGCGCTTGCGCCCAGCGCGTTTGCGCTTGGCGCGCAAGCCAGTTCGCAACTCACTCCACGCAATCCGCAATCCACCCAAGGCACACGCATGACATCCAGCACCTTCACCACCCAGGACGGCACGCAGCTCTACTACAAGGACTGGGGCGACGGCCCGGTCGTCACGTTCTCGCACGGCTGGCCGCTAAACGCGGACGCTTGGGACGGGCAAATGCACTTCCTGGCGCAGAACGGTTTTCGCGTCATTGCGCATGACCGTCGCGGCCACGGCCGGTCGGCGCAACCCTCGTCCGGCAACGACATGGACACCTACGCAGACGACTTGGCGCAGCTGATCGAGGCGTTGGACCTGAAGACCATCACGATGGTCGGCCACTCCACGGGCGGCGGCGAAGTGGTGCGCTACATCGGCCGCCATGGCTCCAAGCGCGTTGCGCGCGCCGTGCTGATCGGCGCGGTGCCGCCCGTGATGGTGAAGTCGGCATCCAACCCCGGCGGACAGCCCATTGAAGTGTTCGACGGCATCCGCAAGGGCGTGGCCGGTGACCGCTCGCAGTTCTACAAAGAGCTGGCCGTGCCCTTCTACGGCGCCAATCGAAACGGCGCCAAGGTGTCGCAGGGCATGCTGGACCAGTTCTGGTTGTGGAGCATGCAGAGCGGCCAGAAGAACGCCTACGAATGCGTCAAGGCGTTCTCTGAAACGGACTTCACGGAAGACCTGAAAAAGATCAGCGTGCCGACGCTTTTCATGCACGGCGAAGACGACCAGATCGTGCCGCTGCACGACTCCGCCAAGAAGGCCGCGCGGCTGGTCAAGCACGCCAAGGAACTCTATTACCCCGGCGCCCCGCACGGCCTGACCGCCACGATGCAAGACCGCATCAACGCTGACCTGCTTGCCTTCCTGCGCGCCTGATCGCGCGGCGGAGCGACTTTGCTGCGGTGCTTGGCCGCAGTGTTTCACGGCAGCGCTTTACCACTGTTCATCATCCTTCTTCATTGCGACCAGCCCGGCCGCCCCTCAGGAGATTTGCCATGTTTGCCACTGACAACATCCAACAAGCCAACCCCCACCAACCGCTGGATCTGGTTCCGTCCCGCTACGCCCTGCAAGTGGGCAACATTGACGCACTGGTCGTCAGCGACGGCGTGCTGCCGCTGCCCACCTCAACCATGGCCACCAACGTCGACCCCGCCGAGCTGGCGAATTGGCTGGACTACATGTTCATGCCGCCCGACGCCTTCGACTGGCCCTTGAACGTGATGGTGGCGCGCAGCGGCAAGCAGACCATCTTGATCGACGCCGGCCTGGGCGGGCAGTTTCCGGGCTTTCCGCGTGCGGGGATGTTCCCGCAACGCCTGGAGTCCGCGGGCATCGCGCTGGAGTCGGTCACCGACGTGATCATCACGCATATGCACATGGACCACGTGGGCGGCCTCTTGGTCGACGACGTAAAGAAGCGCTTGCGGCCGGACGTGCGCATCCACGTGTCGGCGGCCGAAGTCGACTTCTGGACCTCGCCCGATTTCTCGCAAACCGTCATGCCCAATCCGGTGCCGGCGGTGCTCAAGACCACCGCCACCGCGTTCTACAACGAATACCGCGACCGTCTGCACATCTTCCAGGACAAGCATGAAGTCGCGCCGGGCGTCTTCGTGCGCGTTACGGGCGGCCACACGCCCGGACATTCCGTCGTCGACCTGGTGTCGGGCGGCGAACGCCTGACCTTTGCCGGCGACGCGATGTTTCCGGTGGGCTTTGACCACCCCGAATGGCAGAACGGTTTTGAACATGATCCCGAGGAATCGACTCGCGTCCGCATCGGCCTGTTCGAAGAGTTGGCGCAGAACCGTGGGCTGCTGGTGGCGGCGCACCTGCCGTTCCCGTCCGTCGGCCGCATCGCGGTGGACGGCGACGCCTACCGCTGGGTGCCGGTCATCTGGGACTTCTAAGCGCCAAGCCGCCCGTTGATTTCAATGAAGGAATACACATGAAGAAGCTTGCAGGAAAAACAGCCGTCATCACGGGCGGCAACAGCGGCATCGGGTTTGCCACCGCCCAGGCCTTTGTCGCCCAAGGCGCGCGCGTCGCGATTCTGGGGCGGCGGCAGGGCGCGGTGGACCACGCCGTGGAAGCGCTTGGCGCATCCGCCTTCGGCGTGGTGGGCGACGTGGCCGACCTGGCCACGCACGACCGCCTGATGGCACTGGTGCATGAACGCTTCGGCCCCATCGACATCTACATGGCCAACGCCGGCATGAACCACATTGAACCGTCCACGGCGGTCAGCGTGGACAGCTACGACAGCCAGTTCGGCGTCAACACGCGGGCGCTGTTCTTCGGCGTGACCAAGGCACTGCCGGTCATGCGCGATGGCGGCAGCATCATCCTGACCAGCTCAATCGCCAGCGCCAAGGTGCTGGAGAACCACGCGGTCTACGCCGGCTCAAAGGCGGCCGTCGAAGCCTTTGCGCGTGCCTGGGCCTTGGAGTTCAAGACCCGGAAGATTCGCGTCAACGTGCTCAGCCCCGGCCCCACCGACACGCCCATCCTGGAAAAGCTGGGCGTGGCCGACGCTGACCGTGCCGCGTTCGAACAGGGCATGGCCTCGGCCATTCCCTTGGGCCGGATGGCGACCCCGGACGAATTGGCGCGCGCCGCCTTGTTCCTGGCGTCGGACGACAGCAGCTTCATCACTGGCGTCGTATTGCGGGTGGATGGTGGGATGGCGCTGACCTGACAGGCGGCAGGCGCCTGACATCTTGTTTCCAAAGTGGATGTCGTTCGGCTTTTTCTCTGACCTGACCGCAGTAGCATGGTCGGTGTCAAAGGAGAAACCATGGACACGAAAAAATGGGATTTCAGGCTTGAACAGCCGGTTGAAGACAACGGTGCTTGGCGCATCGCCTACTGCCTGACGTCAGGGGGCGACGCGCCGTCGCAAGAACGTATCGCCATCGACGAACGCTACGTATCCGCCCAGACAGCCATTGACGAAGCCACGCGCCTTGCCCAGATTCATGTGGCCGACCTGAATGGCGAGGCGCCATCGTTTGAAAAACCGACGCAGGCCGAGGTTCCGTTCGACAAGCGCCAACGCTTCTAGCTTGCCCGCCGCGCCTACAGACCCAGCCCCAACAGCATCAGAAACGTGCCGAACAGCACGAAGTGCGTCATGCCTTCGATGGCGTTGGTCTGGCCGTCATTCAGGTTGATGGCGGCCACCAGCAGCGTTACCAGCATCATCAAGGTCTGCACCGGTGTCATCGCCATGTCGATGCGCTGGCCGGAGATCAAGGCCATGGCTTCCATGGCGGGCACGGTCAGGATCACCGTGGACAGCGAAGCGCCCAGCGCGATGTTCACGACCGACTGCATGCGGTTGGCCAGGGCGGCGCGCAGCGCGGTCAGCATTTCCGGCGCCGCCGAAATGCCCGCCACAATCAGCGCCACCAGGCCGATGGGCACGTCTACGCCCTTCAAGCTGCGGTCCAGCGAATGCGACATCAGTTCGGCCAGGGCGCCAACCGCAATGATGCCGGCCGCCATCACCGCCGCTGAAGGACGCCAACTGCTTGGGGTGGCGGCGGGCAGGTTGCTGCGCGACTTTTTCTCGGGATAGCTGTAGCTAAAAAAATAGCTGTGCGGGCCGGTCTGCATGCGCAGGAACACGCCGTACAGCAGCAGCATCGCCACGATGGTGAAGGCGCTGTACGCACGCCAGTCCGGCATCGGCACGAATTCGGGGATGATCATCGACACGGTCACCGCGGTCAGGATCATCACGCTGTACGTGCGCGCGGAATCATCGTTGTAGGACTGTTCGCCGTGCTTGAATCCGCCGATCAGCGCCGCCACGCCCAGGATGCCGTTGATGTCGAGCATGACGGCTGAATAAATGCTGTCGCGCACCAGCGTGGGCGAGCCACCCTTGGACGACACGATGGCCAGCACGATGACTTCCACCAAGACCGCCGACAGCGTCAGGATCATGCTGCCGTAGGGGTCACCCAGCCTTTGCGCGATACGTTCGGCGTGGCGCGCCACGCTAAGCGATGCGCAAAGAATTGCGGTTATCAACACCACCGTTTCGATTGTGCTGACCAGCTTTCCGTAGCCGCCTAGCTGCGTATCAAGCGCGTATCCCGCAGCGGCAACGGCGAACGCCAGCAGCAGGAATTTCTCGGACTGGAGAAAGGATTTCATCTCTGGAAGTAGGGCGGGAGATAGCGTGAGGCTAGCATGCGAAGCCGGCCGTGTTGCCTGCGGCCGGCGGGTATGACACTTGCTGACAAATTCGCCATACCCAATCTTGGGTATCCCGCTGCCCGCACCCGCGCGGTAGGCGGGGCTACATTGAAAACTCCAGGGTTACCAACCGAAAGTGTGGAGTTTTCAATGAAAAAATCCATCATTCCCTGCGCTGCCTTTCTGCTTTCGACGCTGGCATTCAGCGCCACGGCACAAACCGTCACGCCCTTGAAAGGACAATCTTCCGAACTCATGCAACAGGACATCGCCGCGTGTCAGGGGCAGTCCGGCGGCACCAGCAGCGCGGACAGCACGCCGTCGGGCGGCCGTGCCCGGGGCGCCGCGACAGGCGCGGCGGCAGGCGCCGCGGTGGCCGGCGCGCGCGGCCGGCAACATGAAGAGGCCTACGACCGGATGGACGACGACGTCAAGCAGGAATACCGACAGAACCAGGCCAAGGACGCGGCAGTGGCCGGCGCGGTCGTGGGCGGCTCGCGCCAGCGCCAGGACCGCCGCGACGACAGGCAGGACGCGAGCCAGGCGTCTTCCGCGTATGCCAGCTGCATGCAGCAGCGCGGCTATCAGGTAGCGCCCTGATTGATTCCCGCAGGGCGGTCGGGCGGGAAATACGCTGCGCCATGATCCGATGGCCTGCGGCGGGGTAAAGTTGACGCCTTTTCCCCGATCGGCACCCTGGCATGGCAACGAGACCGCACCCTACGGTAAAAACGTTTGAGCTCGATACGCTCAAGATGCGGATGGGCGACGCCGAGTTTCAGCGTCTGGATCTGCACCAGCGCATCCAGCGGGCCTTACGCGCGTTGATCCTGGACGGGGCCTTGGGCGCCGGCGTGAAACTGCCCGCCACGCGCGGGCTGGCGCTGTCCCTGGGGGTCGCGCGCGACACCGTCGAAAACGCTTATGTGCAGTTGCACCGCGATGGCTACATCGTCCGGCGTGAAGGCTCGGGCAGCTACGTGTCCGACACGGTAGGCGCGGTTCTGCAAGGCGCGGCGGGCCGGCGCATGCCTCCGCGTCGCGTTGCCGGCGCGCAGACTCCGGCAGCACTGGCTGGGTCCGGCCTGAGCCAGCGCGGCAAGAAGATCCATGACAGCGGTGGCGTGGCGGACTATCAGGCCGTCAAGGCGTTCGCCACCGGCCTGCCTGAAACGCGCACGTTTCCCACCGAAGTCTGGGAACGCTTGCAGCGCCAGGTCGTGAAGGACCACCGCGACAGCGCGTTGCTGCATGGCGACCCGCAAGGCGCGGAACCGCTGCGCCGCGCGATTGCCGCCTATCTGAACCTGGAGCGCGGCGCCAGGGTCTCGGCGGACCAGATCCTGGTGTTGAGCAGCACCCGGCAGGCGCTGTACCTGTGCGCGCAATTGCTGGTGGACGCGGACGGCCCCATCCTGATGGAGAACCCTGGTTACTTCGGCGCCCGCAAGGCGTTCGAGGCCGCGCAAGCCCGAGTCGTGCCGATCGACGTGGACGCGCAAGGCATCCGCATGGACCTGCTGCGCCAGGACCAAAGCGGCGCCCACTGCGTTTACGTGACGCCGTCGCATCAATATCCAACAGGCGCCACCTTGTCGCTGGAACGTCGGCTGATGCTGACGCGCTGGGCCCATGAGCAGGGCAGGTGGATCATCGAAGACGACTACGACAGCGAATTCCACTACGACGGTGTGCCCACCGCCTGCGTGCAGGGCGTGGACCAGTTTGAACGGACCTTGTATCTGGGCACCTTCAGCAAGACGCTGTTTCCCGGACTGCGTATGGGGTACATGGCGTTGCCGCGCGAGTTGGTCAGCGCCTTCGCGCGGGCGCGCAGCATCATGGACGGCCATACGCCGCAGGTGCAGCAACTGACGCTGGCGCGCTTCATGGAAGACGGGCACTACAACGCGCACGTGCGCGCGATGCGCAAGCTGTATGCGGCGCGCCGGGCGTGCATGCTGGATGCGATCGGCCGGCATCTGGCGGGCATCGCCACCGCGGTGAAGCCGCCGGGTGGACTACAGGTGCCGTGCTTGTTGCAGCCGGGATGGTCCGAAGCCAAGACCATCCGGCAAGCGGCCGACGCCGGCCTGGTGCTGCCGGGCATCAGCCGCTTGTATGCGGGCGCGGAGCGGCTGGAAGGATGGCTGTTGGGCTATGCGTCGCTGGCGGAGCACGAGATCGAGGCGGCGGTGCTGCGGTTGCGCAAAGCCTTGTCGCAGAGACGGTAGCGGCAAGCAGGTAGCCGCAGAAGCGCCGTCGTCTTGACCGCCCGCCGCGCCTAGGACTTGGCCGTGCTGCCGACCAGCGTGCGGTGCCCGCCGTGAATCAGCAGGTGCGCGGTCAAACCGGCCACCAGCCCCCAGAACGCGCCACCCACGCCCAGCATGGTCACGTTCGCGGCGGTAGCCAGAAAGGTTATGAGCGCGGTCTCGCGGGTGCGGGCATCGGCCATGGCGTTGGCCAGGCTGCCGCCGATGGCGCCCAGCAAGGCCAGCCCGGCCAGCGTGGTGATGAATGCCTTGGGCAGCACCATGAACAGCGTGGCCAGCGTGACGCCGAACGTGCCCACCAGGATGTAGAACACGCCGCAAGCCAGGCCCGCGATGTAGCGCTTGCGCGGATCTTCATGCGCGTCGCGGCCCGTGCAGATGGCGGCGGTGATCGCGGCCACATTGAAGGCGTGCGCGCCAAACGGGGCCATCAGCAACGAGCCCAGCCCCGTGGTCACCAGGATGGGGTTGGCGCTGGTCTTGAAGCCGTCGTTGCGCAGCACCAGCATGCCGGGCATGTATTGACCCGTCAGCGTAATGATGAACAAGGGCAGCGCCACCCCCAGCAAGGCATTGAGCGAAAACCGGGGCATCTCGAATACCGGCGTGGCCAGGCTCAAATGAACGGCGGAAAAATCGATGCGGCCTTGCACGATCAGCATCGCCAGCCCGATCACCAGTATGCCGACCACGGCGAAGCGCGAGGTAAACCGCTTGAGCAGTGCGTAGGCAATTACCAGCACGATCACCAGCAGCGGGTCGACGCTGGCGCCGCCAAAGGCATTGACGCCGAACTGAAGCAGAATGCCCGCCAACAGCCCCGCCGCGATGCCGCCCGGAATCAGGCGCACCAGCTTTTCAAAGGCGCCCGACATGCCCAGCACCACAAAGCCCAGCGCGGAAACAATATAGGCGCCGATCACTTCGCCATACGGCGTGAACGGCATCACCGTGGCCAGGAACGCAACACCGGGCGTGGACCACGCCGTGATGATCGGTTCCTTGTAGCGAAAGCTAAGCCAAGCACCCGTGACGCCCACCCCCACGGAAACCGCCCATACCCACGACGCGGTCTGCCCCGGCGTCAACCCAGCCAGTTCGGCCGCCTGGAACACCAGCACGAACGTGCCGCCGTAATTCACCAGCACGGAAATACGCGCCGCGACGGTCGGCGAGAAAAAGTCGGCGGCGCGCAGGCCGGCCGGCGATGGGTTCATGAAATCACTCCACACTTTGAAGGCGCCTGGCCGGCATCCAATAGATTGCCGGCCGGGAGGGAAAGCGGAAAGTGTAGGGCGGGGGTGGCTGGTCTATTCAGGCCACATTTCGGGATACCACCAGACCACTTTGTTGGCTGCGCTCTATTGGCAGCGCTGTGTGGGCAAGCCGTAGCCGATCGTGATGGCGTTGACCGGCACGTCCTTGAACGCGGCGGCGGCAGCGTCGTCGAAGCGGGTTTCGCAGTTGAACTTGGTGTTCAGCACGTAGTCCACGCCCGCGGCCTTTTTCATCTGGGCTTCCCATTGGTCGGCGGCGTCCAGTGCCTTGTCGCCGGCCAGCACCATTTCCATCAAGACTTCCATGCCGCCCGACGAGCGCGGCGCCGTCCACAGCGCGAAGGCCGACGGGTCCGCCGCGTTGCCGCACTGCGTCAGGCAGTCGGCCGTGTAGCGCTGGCCCCGGCCAAATACGCCAGGGGTGATCGTCTGCCCGGCACGGGGCGCATCTTCGCCGATGAAGCTGCGCAGGTCGGCCTCGCAACCCTTGGCCAATTCCATGCGCAGCGCTGACACTTTGCCGTTGCCGATGGTCGCCGTGATCTGGCAGTTCTGCACCACGAAAACGTGGTCCTTGCCGGAGGATTCGCGGGGCACGCCGGCGATCGACTCAAAGTAACGCTGATCCGTGCCCAACATGGCGCCGTTGAAGACTTCCTTTACCGTCGCCGCCTGTGCAGCGCCTGCGCCGGCAATCAGAATACCCAGGGTCAAGGCCTTCAGTTTCATACGAGTGACACTCCGTGGTGATGGGGCGCGAGCCGTGCGGCTTGCCTGCTTTGGCTGCCGCACCGGCTGCATGGATCGGCATGCTGCCACAAAGTGTTTACCGCTGCACCTCAATGTGGATGACCGCATGCGTGGTTCGGCCCAAGGCATCCACCGCAACGGTGACCGGCATGTCGCGCACCTCGAATTCATGGATGGCCTCCATGCCCAGGTCCGCGAACGCCACCACGCGGGACGACGTGATGGACCGCGCCACCAGATAGGCGGCGCCACCGACCGCGCTCAAGTATGCGGCGCCATGCTGTTTGATGGCGTCGATGGCTACCTGGCCTCGTTCCGCCTTGCCTATCGTCACCAGCAAGCCGGTGTCCGCCAGCAGTTGCGGCATGAACTTGTCCATGCGTGTGGCGGTGGTCGGCCCTGCCGGCCCCACGGCTTCGCCGGCCACGGCGTCGACCGGCCCCACGTAGTAAAGCGCACGATTGCGCAGCGGCACCGGCAAGGGGGCGCCCTGGTTCAGCAGGTCGGCCATGCGTTTGTGGGCGGCGTCGCGCCCGGTCAACAGCTTGCCCGACAGCAATAGGGTTTCACCGGCCGCCCAGGTGGCGACTTCGGCTTGTGTGAGGGTGTCCAGGTTTACCCGTCTGCCTTCCTGCGTGGGCAGCGCGTCCGGGATGCCGCCCCAGGTTGCTGGGTCGGGCGGCGGAACCCGCGCGGGTCCGGCAGCGGGCATGTCGAAGGACACAAAGCGCGTGGCGGCGCAGTTGGGTACCAGCGCCACCGGCAACAACGCGGCGTGCGAGGGCGCGGTGGCGACCTTCACGTCCAGCACCGTGGTGTCGCCGCCCAGGCCCTGCGCGCCGATGCCCAGCGCGTTGACCCGTTGGTAGACCTCGATGCGTAGCTGTTCTTCGGGCGTAAGCATGTCGGGCGCGCTGGCGTCGCGGGTGTCGGGCCTGCCGGCGTCGCGCGCCAGCAGTTGCGCCATGTCGATGGGCGCAAACAAGGCGCGCTTGGCCAGGGCAACCGCCTGTTCAGGCGTGCCGCCGATGCCCAGGCCGAGCACCCCGGGCGGACACCAGCCCGCACCCATGCCCGGCAATTGCGACACCACCCAATCCGCAACGGAGTCGCTGGGGTTGAGCATCGCGTAGCGCGTCTTGGCATCCCCGCCGCCGCCCTTGGCGACGACGGTCAAGCGTAGTTCCTCGCCTTCGACCAGGTCGACTTGCAGCACAGCGGGCGTGTTGTCGCGGGTGTTGCGGCGTGCGCCGAGCGGGTCTTGAATCATCGACGCGCGCAGTGGGTTGGTGGCGCAACCGTAGGCGCGGGCGACGCCTCGGTTGACGATGGTTTGCAGGCTGGGCGTGGGGCCCGGGCCGTCATGCTGGATGCGTACATCCATCCCCATGCTGACGTAGATGTGCACCACGCCCGTGTCCTGGCAGACGGGTCGGCGGGCTTGCGCGCTGAGCTTGCTGTTGATCAGCAGTTGCAGCAGCGCATGGCGGGCCGCCGCCTTGCTCTCGACCGCGTGCGCCGCCTTCAGGGCTTGCACGAAGTCCGCCGGATGCGTGTGGCTGATGGCCTGCAACGCGTCGGCAATACTCGATTCAATATCCGTGGCAGCGACGACGCGCATGATGGCTCATCCTTACTGCAAGGTGATGCCGGCTTGCTTGATCACCTGCGCCCAGCGTTTGCCTTCGTCGGCGGTGAACTGCTGGAAGGCGGCAGGCGCGTACTGATCGGCAGGCAGCAGCTTGATGCCTTGTTCCACCATCTTTCCGGTGAACGTGGTGTCGGCCAGCGCCTTCTGCCAGGCTTGGTACATCGTTTGGACCACCTTGTCGGGCGTGCCCTTGGGCGCATACAAGCCGTACCACGTGGACACCTGGAAGTTCGGTATCGCTTTTTCCGCCATGGTGGGCACGTTCGGAAACTGCGGCATGCGCTCAGCGGAGGTCAGGCCCAGCGCCCGAACCTTGCCGCCCTGCGTCTGCGGCAACGCCGTATTGGTCTGGTCGAACATGGCATCCACTTGATTGCCCATCAGGTCGTTGAGCGCCGGCCCCGCGCCCTTGTAGGCGATAGGGGTGACGGTGATGCCGGCCTGGCTGGTGAACATGGCCGCCACCAGGTGCGACGTAGACCCCACGCCCGCGTTGCTGAAGTTGAGCTTGCCGGGATGCTGCTTGCCGTAAGCGATCAGGTCCGACACGGATTTATAGGGCGACGATTCTCCCACCAGCAGCACCAGCGGTGTGTCGGGAAAGCGGAATACGGCCTGGAAGTCTTTTACCGGGTCGTATTGCAAACGGGCGTAGAGGGACGGCGCCGCCGCCATGTAGCCGATATGACCCACCAGGAAGGTGTAGCCGTCGGGCGCGGACTTGGCGGCCTTGGCCGCGCCGATCGTGCCGCCCGCGCCGCCCACGTTCTCGATCAGGATGGTCTGCTTCAGTTCTTGCGCAACGCGGTTCGCCACGTTGCGCGCCATGGCGTCGGTGGGGCCGCCGGCCGCAAAGGGAACGATCCAGGTTATGGCCCGGGAAGGGTAGTTGTCTTGCGCTTGCGCGCCCATCGGCAAGGCGAACGCGCCCGCGACGGTCAGTGCCGCCATCCAGTTCTTCATGACTTGTCTCCGTTGTGCTGTTGTCTTTTTATGAATCAGAAAAGGCGGCCGTTCAGGCCGGCCCGGTGTAGGGGTGGGCCAGCACCTGGTCCACCATCTTGGGGGCAGCCCCCAGGTAATTGGCGGGGTCGCACAGGCGTTCGATGGCGTCGTCGGCCAAGCGCTGCGTGACCCGCGCATCTTTTTTCAGTACATCGGCCAGGCGGCCGCGCGTGGTGGCGGCAATGCGGCAGGCGTCATACACGACGTCGTGCGCGGTCTGGCGGCCGATGTGCGGCGCCAGGCCCATCATCACGGCCTCGGCCACGATCAGTCCGCCAGACAGATCCAGATTGCTTGCCATGCGGGCCGTGTCCACTTCCAGACCACCCAGCATGAAGCGCGCCTGATGCAGCGCGCCCGCGGTCAGCACAAAGGCTTCCGGCACGGCGGACCACTCGATGTGCCATGGCCCGGTGGCGCGTTCAAAGTCTTGCAGCATGGCGTCCAGCGCCAGGCCGGCATGCTGGCGCACCGTCTTGGACGCGCTCCACATCAGTTCGCACGAGATCGGATTGCGCTTTTGAGGCATGGTGCTGGACGCCCCGCGACCCTTCACGAACGGCTCGAAGGCTTCGCCCAGTTCGTTCGTCATCATCAGCATGATGTCCACGGCGATCTTGCCTAGCGAGCCGGCGACCAGCGCAAGAAATTGCACGGTCTCGGCCAAGCCGTCGCGGGCTACGTGCCAGGTGATGGGTGTGGCGCCCAGATCCAATTCCCGCATCAACGCCGCATGTACTGCCAAGCCCTGGTCGCCCAGGGATGCCAGCGTGCCGGCCGCGCCGCCAAACTGGCCGATCAGCACGCGCGGGCGCAGTTGGGCCAGTCGCTCGCGATGGCGGCGCACCATCAGCAGCCAGACGGCGGCTTTGTAGCCGAAGGTGATGGGCAGCGCGTGTTGCAAGTGGGTGCGGCCGGCCATCGGCGTATCGCGATACCGCAACGCCAGCGCGTCCAGGATGCCGTCCAGCGCCGCCAGGTCTTCGTCGATGATCTTCAAGGCATCGCGCACCTGGAGGACGGTGGCGGTGTCCATGATGTCTTGCGTGGTGGCGCCCCAATGCAGGTATTCGCCTTCCGCGCCGCACTGGCGCGACAACTGGTGTACCAGCGGCAGGATGGGGTAGCCGACGATCTCGGTTTCGGCGCGAAGTTCGTCCATGTTCAGGGCGGCGGCGTCGGCGCGCGCCGCGATGGCGTCGGCCGCCGCGACGGGGATGATGCCCAGCTTGCCCTGCACGCGGGCCAGCGCCACCTCTGTTTCCACATAGCGCCGCACCGTGGCGGCATCGTCGAACACGGCACGCATCGCGGCGGTGCCGAACATGTTTTTGAACAAGGCGGATTCAAGGACGGAAACGGGCATAAATGTACGCTCTATAAAAGTTGTACGTACATTTAAGCAGGCGCAAAAGGGGACGTCAACGCCGGGGATTACCCGTAGCTCCGGCCAGTGCCGGGGCAGCAGATAGAATGCGGGGTGTCGTCATTTCCCCCCTTGCCATGTCCATCACGCTGTACACCCGTATCTCGGAAGAATTGGCGCGACGCATCGCGGCCGAGGTCTATCCCGTGGGCACGGTATTGCCCGCCGAGAATGCGCTGGCCGAGGAATTCGAGGCCAGCCGCCATACCGTTCGCGCCGCCCTGCGTCAGTTGCAGGACCTGGGCCTGATCGCGCGTCGCCGGGGTAGCGGCACGGAGGTCATCGCCGCCCGGTCCAAGGCTGGTTTCAGCCAGTCGCTGCGTTCGCTGGAAGACCTGGTGCAACTGGCCGCGCGCACGCCGCGCAGCATCCGCCAGATTCAGGAAGTCGTGGTGGACGTGGAACTGGCCGTGCGGCTGGGGGTGGGGCCTGGCACCCGGTGGTTGAAGTTTTCATCCACCCGGGGCGCCGAAGGGCAACCGCCGGTCGTGTGGACTGAGCTGTACGTGGACGCGCACTACAAAGGCGTGCGCAAGCTGGCACGCGAACATCCGGACCGCCTGGTGTCGGAACTGATCGAAGAACACTACGGCAGGCGCATCGCGTCCGTCGAGCAGACGATATCCGCGTGCGCCTTGCCTGCCGCCGTGGCGCGAGAACTGGACGCGGTGCCGGAATCGCCGGGCCTGTTCATCCTGCGGCATTACAAGGACCAAGCCGGCCAAATCGTCGAAGTGTCCTGCTCGCATCATCCGGCCGGACGCTACGAGTTTTCGACGACGCTGATCCGCGAGAGCTAGCCCCGCCGCTGGCGATTACTTCTTGCTGTTATTGCCCGCCAGCGCCGCCGTGATGCCCAGCGCAATCAGCATGGCGCCGCCCACATAGCGTTCAAAGTGCAGGTAGGCACGGCTGCGGCGCAGCCAGCGGCCCGCCGCGCTGGCCGCCATGGCATAGCAAGCGTCGCTAAGCAGGCCCAGCAAGACGAACACCATTCCCAGGAACAGCACCTGCGAAGCCACGTGCCCCCGGCTGACGTCAGCGAATTGCGGCAGGAAGGCCAGGAAGAACAGGGCCGTCTTGGGGTTGAGCAGGTTGACGATGAAGCCGTCGCGGAACATGCGGCCATAGCGGCGCGCCTTGGGCGGCGCGTCCAGCGCGGCGGGAACGGGGCGCGTCAGAATTTTCTTCAGGCCCAGCCAGATCAAATACGCCGCGCCCGCATATTTCACGATGCTGAACGCCAGCGCCGAAGACGCCAGCAGGGCGGACAAGCCCAACGCCGCCGCCAGCACATGCACCAGCGTGGCCGTGTGGATGCCCAGGTCCGACACCAGCCCCGCCTTGCGGCCTTGCTCGACCGATTGGGTAATGATGTAGAGCACCGCCGGGCCGGGTATGGCCAGCAAGACCAGGGCGGCACTGATGAACAGCGTCAAATCAGCGGTACTGGGTATCACGAATTCCATGGCCGGATCTCCGGAGCGGGTGGGAAGGGTGAATTACTGTACAGCAGGCTATCTGTCTTGCCAGCCCCGACAAGCGGGTGGCGGGAACGAGAATTGCTGACCCCGTTGAATTTTGCGCTGCTTCAGGACTACGCTGACCCTTGGTCCTGGACAGCGGGCGTCAACGGTCCGCTTGAAAGCGGCAAGCGTGGGGCAACAGCATCGGAGAACAACATGCGGCATGCAGTGGATCTGTCTGGGCGCGTGGCGATCGTCACGGGCGCGAATTCCGGCATTGGGCGTGGCATTGCCCTGGTGCTGGCGGCGGCGGGGGCGAAGGTGGTGGTCAACCATCGCCCCAATGAGGACTCCGCGCGGCGCGGGGCCGAGGTGGTGCAAGAGATTGTCAGCGCGGGCGGCGAGGCCGTTGCGGCCCCGGCCGACATCAGCCGCGAGGACGACGTCGAGCACTTGTTCCGCGCGGCGTCCGATCACTTTCAGGGGTTGGACATCCTGGTCAATAACGCCGGCATCGAACAGCCCGCTGCCATTCAGGACATGACGCTGGCGCAGTGGCAGAAGGTGATCGACACCAACCTGACCGGCCAGTTTTTGTGCGCCCGCGCGGCGGCCCGGATGTTCTTGAATCGGACGCCACCACCACCGCCAGGCGAAGCCGCCGGCAAAATCATCTTCATCAGCTCGGTCCATGAAGTCATTCCGTGGGCGTTTCAGTCGAACTACGCGGCGTCCAAGGGCGGCGTGTCATTGTTGATGCAGTCGCTGGCGCAAGAGCTGGCGCCGATGAAGATCCGCGTTAACTCCGTGGCGCCGGGCGCCATCCGCACGCCCATCAATGCGCCGGCCTGGAACACGCCGGAAAGCATGAAGGAATTGCTCAAGCTGATTCCGTATGGACGCATCGGCGAACCCGAGGACGTGGCGCGCGCGGTGGCCTGGCTGGCCAGCGACGATTCCGATTACGTCACCGGGTCCACCTTGTTCGTTGATGGCGGCATGACGCTGTACCCCGAATTTCGTGGGGCGGGCTAAGCCATGTCCAAACCCATCGAAGACTATGGCTTGATCGGCAATATGTTGTCGGCCGCGCTGGTGGCGCGCGACGGCTCGATCGACTGGCTGTGCCTGCCGCATTTTGATTCCCCCGCCTGCTTTGCCGCCTTGTTGGGCGACGACAGCCACGGCTGCTGGCGGCTGGCGCCCGACGGCGCGGGCCACGCCACCACGCGTCGCTATCTGCCCGATACCGCCGTGCTGGAAACCCGCCATGAAACGCCCGGTGGGGTGGTGCGCGTCTACGACTTCATGCCGCTTAGCGACGACGAAGAACGCGTGGATGTGGTGCGTATCGTGCAGGGCGAGTCGGGCCAGGTGGACATGCGCATGGCGCTGACCCTGCGCTTCAACTACGGCCAGGCGGTGCCCTGGGTGCGGCGCCGCGATTACGGGCTTAGCGCCATCGCGGGGCCTGATGCCGTCGAGCTGCACACGGGTGTTCCGCTGGCAGGGCACGACATGAAGACAGAGTCGGCCTTCACGGTGCGCCAAGGCGAAAGCGTGCCGTTCACCTTGTCTTATCACCGGTCGCACAAGACGCCGCACTTTGTGCCGGACCGGCAGGAAAGCATGGATCGCACGGTGGCGTGGTGGCATGAATGGGCCAAGCGCTGCCATTGGAAAAACGGGCCGGGGCAGCGGCGCGACGCGGTCGTCAGGTCGCTGATCACGCTGAAGCTGCTGACGTTTCAACCCACGGGCGGCATCGTGGCGGCGCCCACTACGTCATTGCCCGAGCAACTGGGCGGCAGCCGCAATTGGGACTACCGCCATTGCTGGCTGCGAGATTCCGCCCTGACCTTGTACGCGCTGCTTAACGCCGGCTACCGCGAAGAGGCCGAGGCCTGGCGGCAGTGGCTGTTGCGCGCGGCGGCGGGGCACCCCAACCAATTGCAGATCATGTATGGCATCGCGGGGGAACGCTGGCTGCCGGAACACGAGATTCCGTGGTTGCCGGGCTACGAAGGCAGCAAGCCGGTACGCCTGGGCAACGCCGCGGCGGGGCAGATGCAGTTAGACGTTTATGGCGAACTGATCGAGACGCTGCACGCGGCCCGCGTGGCGGAACTGGCGCCGCTGGCCGAAGCGTGGCGCATGCAGAAGGTGTTGCTGACGCCGCTGGAAGAACTATGGCGGCAGCCCGATCACGGCATCTGGGAAATGCGGGGGCCGACCCGCGCCTTCACGCATTCCCGGCTGATGTGCTGGGTGGCGCTGGACCGCACCGTGAAGTCCTGCGAGCGCTTTGGCCTGGAAGGGCCGGTGGACCGCTGGCGCGCGCTTGCCGACGAGATCCGCCACGACATCTGCACCAACGGCTATGACGCGGAACGCAACACCTTTGTGCAGTACTACGGCGGCACGGCGCTGGACGCCAGCCTGCTGCTGATTCCGCAAGTGGGGTTCTTGCCCGCGGACGATCCGCGCGTGACGGGCACCGTGCAGGCCATCGAACGTGAGCTGCTGCGCGACGGCTTGTTGCTGCGCTATTCCACGCAACACAGCGACGACGGGCTGCCGGGCGATGAGGGCGCGTTCCTGGCGTGCAGCTTCTGGCTGGCCGATGCCTACATCATGCAGGGCCGGCTGGACGACGCGCACCGCCTCTTCGACCACCTGCTGTCGCTGCGCAATGACCTGGGGCTGCTGGCCGAAGAGTACGACGTGGCGCGCAAACGGCTGGTGGGTAATTTTCCGCAGGGGTTTTCGCATATCGGCCTGGTCAATACCGCCTACAACCTGAGCGCGGCGGGCGGCACGGCGCACCAGCGTTCGTTTCGCGATGCGCCGCAGAGCTAGGCGTGGGCCGCCATCCGCACGTGGGGGTAGCGGCTCAAGCCGCGACCTGATTGCGGCCCGCGCGCTTGGCGGCGTAGAGGTTTTCATCCGCGCGCCGGAACAAGGATTCCCAGTTTTCGGTGCCGATGGCGGCGGCCACGCCCAGGCTCATGGTGACCGGCGTGGCCTGGTCGGGGGCGCGCACCGTGTCGGCCACGGCGGCGCGCAATCGTTCGGCGCAATGCAAGGCTTCCTGGAAGTCGGTGGCGGGTAGATAAACGGCGAACTCCTCGCCGCCTATGCGGCCAAGCAGGTCACGTTTGCGGACGGACAACGCCAGCACGCGCGCCACGTTCTTGAGCACCGCGTCGCCGCCGTCATGCCCGTACACATCATTGATGCGCTTGAAATGGTCTACGTCGCAGACGATCAGCGCGGCGGGGTCTGGGCCGCCGTTTTGGTAGGGGCGCATGCGCGCTTCGAAACCCCGGCGGTTGAGCAAGCCGGTCAACCAGTCTTTTTCGCCTTCATGCCGCACCTCTTCGATGGTGTCGGCGGCAATCGCCAGCAGCAGCGTAATCGCCAGCCCCACGCTGAACACGGCAAGCGATAGCTGCAACCACTGCCAGAACGGGGAATCGGCGAAAGCGAGCGGCCCGCTGGGTGCGTGCACGCCGATGCTCAACAAGGTGCGGGGCAGGAAATGCAGCCCGAACGCCAGCAGCACGACAAACAGCGCGGTGTCGATCCGCCTGCCCGTGGCCGCCGTCCGCATGCGCAAGGCGGCCACGCAGAGCAAACCGCCAAAGCCGATATTGAGCACATAGACGCGCACCAGCAAGTTGCGGTCTACGTAGAAGAAGTACCAAAGCGCCACCATGATGGCGGCGCAGAACACGGCATAGGCGCGCCACGGCAACCCCCGGCCTACTCGGTTCAAGATGCCTTGTGTGGCCGCGCACACGGCCACCGTGTACAGCATGCCGGACACCAGCGCATTGGCGCCCGAGTCACGCGGCACATACAGAATCTGGCTCACCGCGCCCGCGGCAAACAGCGCGCAGCCCGTGGCCAGATGCAAGAGATAGGTACGACGCCGGTAGACGCACCAAATGCCAATAAATGTAATGCCGAAGATCAGCACCAGCGTCGGGGCGATCAACGACAGGGTGACTCGAACCTGCGATCCAACCATAGATGTGTCCTGATGAGCCGGTACGGGGTTTTAACGCGCCCGCCGGTCCGTTTCGTCCCGATACAATTCCTTCCTACATGAACGACGCGCATGCCCTAGGATTCCGCCTTATACCGCCCGCCGTCCTGCGCTTTCCGCGTACGCTTGCAAGCGCCGGAAGTCCATGAAGCGACGCAGGCCTTTTCCCGCCCCTTGCCGTTCTGCCGCCCCACGATGGCGCTGGCGACCTGGCCCGGGCGACCAAACATACCAACGCCGCGCCATGTGGCATTGAACACCATGACGAAAATTCTTGTTGTCGACGATCAGCCCGTGCTGATCGAGCTGTTGAGCGAGTTCCTTGGCGACGAAGGTTACGAGGTCACGACGCACACCGACGGCCTGACCGCGTTGCAACAAATGCTGGCGGTGCGCCCGGACCTGGTGATCACCGACTTTTCCATGCCGGGCATGCACGGTGGCGCGCTCTTGACCGCCATGCGCGAAAACGCCTACCTGAGCGAAACGCCCGTGCTGGTGCTGAGCGGCCGGCCCGAACACGAGGTGTGCGCGGCTTGCGAAGGCCATGCGGCCTACCTGCGCAAACCGGCCGAGCCCGCCGATGTGCTGCAAGTCGTGCGCCGCCTGGCGCCCGCGCCGCACGTGGCGTAACGCGGGCGCCGCTGCGCGGCGTGCGATCAGTTCCCCGAGGGCATCGGCAAGGTAAAGCCGTCGCGCGCCAGGCTCTCGCGTATGTACTGGAACCGCCCGTACTGCGACAGCGTGATCGGCCCGTTATAGACCTCGCTTTGCGCCTTGCGGGGCGGGTACTTCACGTAGGTCTTCATGAGTTCGGCGGCGGCCGCGTTCATCGTGGGCAGCGTCCACGTTCTTTCGGTGACGTTGCTCATGAAGATGTCGTAGCGTTCCTGCGGGTCGGCCCACAAGTCGAACACCTGCGGCACGGCGGCCACATAGGACTCCGGCCCCTTCCAACCCAGATTCGTGTCGACCGCCAGGCCGCCAGTTTTCACGCCGTTGTCGCCCCGCAGATTGAAGACGGCCTTGTAGTTGCGCACCCGGATGGCGCCCGGTGATAGTTCGTTTTCGGTGAAATAGAACCACTCCTTGCGCGCTGACTTGCCCGTGCCGAACAGCACCGGCGACATGTCATAGCTGTCGAACACGATGGGCTTGTCGGCCCGGTCGTTGACGGGCAGCTTGATGCCGGCCATGGCCGCGAAGGTGGCCATCAGGTCCAGCCCGCCCACAATGCTGTGATCTTTGGCGCCCGGTTCAATCTTGCCGGGCATCCACGCGATGGCCGGCACGCGGTTGCCGCCTTCGCGCACGGTGCCCTTGGTACCGCGAAACGGGGTGTAGCCCGCGTCGGGGTATACGTCCTGCCAGGCACCGTTGTCGGTGGTGTAGAAGACCAACGTGTTCTTGTCCAGGCCCAGCGCCCGCACCTTGTCCATGATGCGCCCGATGCGCGCATCCAGTTCCACGACCGAATCGGCATACTTGCTTTTCGACAGCGACTTGCCGATGTAGTCGGGGTCCGGCATGTTGGGTTGGTGGACCTTCATGAAGTTGATGTTCATGAAGAAGGGCTGTTCGGACTTGGCGTTGCGATCCAGGTAGTCCAGCGAGGCCTTTTCCACGTAGCGATCGAAGAAAGGAATGCCGACCACGCCTTCCTTGCCGTTCATGACGGGCGTGTCCACATACTGCCCATTGACCTTGAATTCTTCGCGCGGCTTTTCGCCCGCGTTGCCCGACAGCGCGCCGCGCGTGACCTTCTGGAACATGGCGCGCAGTTCTGGATCCATGTCGGGGAACCAGGTGGGATCCGCATAGGTGTAGGCGTTAAGGTGATACAGGCCCGCGTACTTCATTTCGTCATAGCCCTGGGCGTTGGGCAGCGAATAGTCTGCTTCGCCCAAGTGCCACTTGCCGGTGAAGAATGTCTTGTAGCCACCGGTTTTCAATACCGAGGCCAGCGTCCATTCCTCTGCCGGCAGGCCGCCGCCCTGGCCCTGGAACGCAACGGTCGTCATGCCGCTGCGGTTGGGAATGCGGCCGGTCTGCATGGCCGCGCGCCCCGGCGTGCAACTGGGTTGTGCGTAAAACGAAAAGAAGGTCATGCCTTCCTTGGCCAGCCGGTCGATGTTGGGCGTGGGCATGCCACGGCCCGCGCCGCCGCCGTAAGGGCCAAGGTCGCCGTAGCCGGTGTCGTCGGACACGATAAGAATGATGTTGGGTTTACGCGCTTCCTGCGCCGCGACCGGGGTAGTGCTTACCGCTGCCGCCGCCGCCACGAGCAACGCGGCCAGGCTGGATGAGAGAGCTTGCTGTGTCGCCATGTTCAACACTCCGTGGATAGATCGTTGAAGCAACCGCGGGGTGTTGCGGTGTTGCCTAACCCGGCGGATCAAATGGGCCTACATGAAGCAGATCAACGACAGCGGCAGAAGGCGTGTGCCATTGAGCTGCTGATATTTCACGGACTTTTCGTCGGTGTCAATGTGATCGCGTAAGGCACGGCACTTGCTGAGACATGAAAACTGCATCCGCTGACCTGTATTTTTCCCGTGCCGACTCACCCTGTGCCCACCCAGATCAACGCCGACCGTCCCTCCCTGGTTTCCCGACTACTGACCACTACCGCCCGCTGCCGCGCCCTTATGGGAGAGGACGCATTCCGGCTGCCCATGCAGACCGTGGCGGCTGTGCTGCTCGCTTGTTTATGGATGCGATGGCGCGGCATGCCGGAGATCTCGTGGGGCGCTTTCTCTGCGTTGTTCGTCGTGCGCGCCAGCGTGGAAGGCACCGTGGGCGAGGCATCGGCGCGCATGCTTGGGGCGCTGCTTGGCGTGGTGCTGGGCGTCTCGCTGGTGCTGTTGGCGGACGTATGGGGGGTGAGCGAAACCTGGAGCATCGTGGCTGGTGTCGGCGCCGCCGCGGTGCTGTCGATTCGCTGGCCCATGCTGAGCTACAGCCTGGTTACCGTCACCATACTGACCGTCACGCCCAACGGCGACATCCTGGGCGGAGCCATCGACAAGGGGCTGGCCATCGGCGTGGGTTCGGCCTCGGGCATTCTGGCGGCGGTGGCCGTGCTGCCGCTGTCGGCCCGGCGCAGCGCCCGCCTGAATCAGGCGGCGTCCATCGAGGCCTATGGCGACATGCTGATGGATTGGGCGGCGGCGTTCAACGAGGCGCGCCAGCGTCCACGGTTGCACGAATGGCCCGGCATGGCGCGCTCGCATTCGCGCGCCCGCGACATGGCCTTGCAAGCCTGCTCGTTTCCGTTGGACTTGGTGATCTCGCGCGCCTCGGTTTTCCGGCTGCATGAGTACGTAGAGGGGCTGTGGGGCACGGCGCCGCTTATGGAACGGGCGGGAAGTTTCACCTTGTCCACCCACACCTGCCACCGACTGGGGCCGGCGCTGCACGACGTGGCTGACGCCCTGCGCCAGCGCATCGGCTGCATGGCAAGCGCGCTGCGCAGCGAAGCCTACGCGCGGCCCTGCCCGCTGCCGGACACGGCGCTACAGGCGCTGGACGAGGCCATTGAAGACGCCTTGCGCTGCGCGGAGTGCGACCCGGCCGAGAAACAGGCCATCGGCGTGATCCGCTGGGTTTGGCAGGAAGTGGCCAGGGAAGTGGAAGGGCTGGCCAGTTACCTGTTGGAAGACAGTACAGGGGGCGGGCCGCAAGGGGACGAGACCCCTGCGTGACCGGTATGTGACTACTGCGTGACCGTGGCGGTGCGTGCTGAAGCGCCCGGCAGAGGGGCGCCCGAGGCAGTGGCGCCCTGCTTAGTGGCGCTTGCCGCCATGCCCGTCGACATGGCGCCGCCCGCCGTCGGTGTGGCGGGTCGTGATGCCTGGGTCGGCATGCGTTCCACCGTCAGCGTGCCGGTGTCGCTGCCCGATGGGCGGACCACGACGGTTTGGTTTGCCGCATTCGCGCCCAGATTAGGCAGGTCGGCCGGGCGGGCCGCCATCGTGGCGAAGGGGCCGCCGCCGCTGCCCGGCACACCGTCCAGCGTCAGGCGTTCCGCCCAGGCGCCGTTGCGGCGTGACAGCACTTGATAGCGTTGCGGACCGCCCGCGCTGCGGGCCACGACGTAGACCGTGCCGTCGATGATGTTGAGCGCGGGGGGCGAGGCGGCGTCGGCGTCCAGCTTGATGGGGATGCCGCGTTCGACCAGCCAGAGCGGGCCGCCCGAGCGTTCCAAGAGCGCCAGCATCACGTTGCCGCGCGCGTCGGCCTGGATGGCGGGGCGTCCGATGAAGGGCAGGCCCAGGTCGGTGGGGGCGTTCCAGTCCATGTTCAGGTCGGTGGTGTCACCGGTTTCCACCAGCTTGGTCAGATGGTTGCTGCCACGCTCGCGGAAATAGAGTTCAACGCGGTCTTCCTGGTTGCGGATGGCGGCCAGGCCGCCTGCCGCGACCGGCGCGGTGACGGAGCGCCAGGGCTGCCAGGCGGGTTGCTTGCCGGGGGCGGCCGGCAGTTGGCGGGTGTAGAAAAGCTTGCCCTCGGCGGTGTTGGCGAAGACGACGTAGCGGCCATCCGCCCCACGCGCGGCGGCCGGTGCCCCGGTGGCGCCGTCCAGCGCCGGCAGGGCCTGCCAGGTGCCCCAACTGCCGTCGATGCCGGACGGCGCAATCCAGTGCAGCAGCCCGTCATAGCCCAGCGCCACGGCGGCGGCTTCGCCCCGCGGCGCCACGGCCGGAATCTGCGTCACGCGCAGGCCGCCCAGCGCTTGCCAGCCCTGCCAGGTGCCGTCGTGGCGTTGCTTGTTGGCCCACACGCCGCCCAGCGGGTCGCGCGCCATCAGGCCGGCCGTGCCGTCGGCATGGGCGAACGAGACCACAGGCCCGGTGGTGCGCCCGCCCAGGCTTTGCCAGCGGCGTTGGCCGGAGTCCCAGCGGTTGACGGCGGCATTGGTTTCACCCGCGGCAAACACGACCAGCCCGCCGCGCCCATCCGGGTACAACTGCGGCGCGATGTCCTGGCGCGACACGTAATAGGCGCGTTGCACCCAGGCGGCGGCGGGGCCGGCGGGTTCTTTGCAGCCGCTGGGGCCGGCGCAATAGTGGTAGTCGTTCCAGGCGTAGTGCTGGAAGATCACCGACTTGCTGGCGATTTCGGAGTCGGTCAGGTTGGTGGCGCGTTCCTGGCTGGGGTAGTCGATATAGCCGGTTTCCGCGTAGTTGCCGGGCACGCGCAGCATGGCCTCGCGCGCCAAGCGTGCGCTGGCGATGTGGTCCGGGTGGCCATGGCCCGCGCAGCGCCAGCACAACTGGGTGTAGGGCACGACGATGGTGTCGTCCAGGTGGCGCACGGTGGTGGGCGCATATTGGCGGATCAATTCGGCCAGGGTGTCGACCAACTGTTCGCGCGTGTAAGTCTCGGGATAGGGGCCCAGCGTATCGACGTTCTGGCCGGGCTCGGATTCCGTGCGGCTAAGCGGCGTCAGGCTGCCCCAGCCCTTGCCCAGCCACGGGTCCTTCAGGCGCATGTGCCACAGCTGCACGCGCGGATTGTCCTGCAAGGTGAAGCGCGCAATCTGGCGGCCGGCGGCAATGCCCGAGTCCGCTTTCCAGACGTCGGGCTTATGCGCCATGTAGGCGTAGGCCGCGCGCACGCCGCGTTCCCGGCCCAGCATGTAGGGCTCGCCTTCGCCGGCGTCGCTGGCGGTCAGGTAGATGACGCGCACGCAGCCGCCCGCCTCGACGTTGGAGGCAATGTCGGGGTTCATGAACAGCAGGTCATCATCCAGGTGGGCGACGAAAGCCAGGTCCTTGATGCCGTTGCATTGGGCCAGCGTGGGTGGGGCGGCCTGTGCCGGGGCGCCCGCCAAGGCCATGACCAAGGCGGCAAGGAGAGCGGCGGCGGGGGCGGCAGTGCGGAGGGAGGCAGTGCGGCAAAACGCCCGGCATAGCGGGCGCAGCATGTCCATCAAGGCGGGCATAAAAAGGCGCAGCGAGGGCGCTGCGCGGCAAATAACTTGGGGTTTGAAAAGCCGGGCGGAAACACCGGGTGGGGAAAAGTATAGCGGCGGCGGCTGACACGTAGCCCACGGCGGTGGCATCACCATGAAATGGAAACAGGGGACGTTGCCGGCACGCACATGCGTCACCGAATACGACCCTTACCCCCGCCACTGCCCGCATGCCGGATCAAGCTCGGCGCGCGCGCCATTCACCCAGACCTGCTCGTCATCGCAGCGCGCGGCGGCCTGGGGGGCGATGTCGAAGGTGATGCCCAGCGTTTGCGCCACGGCGGGTGTGTCGATGGGCAGTTCCCAGCTCAGGAACAACAGCGACAAGTCCTGGTCCGCCGGAAAATCGGCTTCATCAAAGCGGCTGCCATTGCGCGGGACCACGGCGTGGGGCTGGCAGGTGTCGAAGACCAGCGCGGTGCCGCGCACCAGAGGGATGCGATGGCCGGGGCCAGGGAAATGCACGTCCAGCCCCTTGTCTTCGCTCAGGAAAAGATTGCAGAAGGCCGCGCCGCCATATTGCCCGCCGTCGTGGTGGTAGCGCGCGCCCCGGCAGGCCATCAAGGCCATGTCGCTGTGCGCCAGCAGGTCTTGCCAGCCCAGCGCGCGCGTCCAGTCCTGCATGGCCTGGACGCAGCGGGCAGCCTCGGGCCAGCGCGCCTGCGTGCGCGCCAGGGGCATCTGCTCGACATCGCCCGCGTCCAGCATCAGGCGGGTCGTGATCTCGCGCTGCCAATCGGCCACGAGACGTGGCGGTGGAACAGGCACATCCAGGGTGGCGGTCAGCACACGCGCGCTGACGCTGCGGCTGCGCAGCGCGGCGCCGCTGCGGAATATTGAAGTCAACAAGTCGGGCATGTCGGGTTGCCTTATCCCCCGCGATTTTCGTACGCCGCTTGCCCGCCGTCGCTGTCGTCCATGGCGGCTTGGGCGCGCGCAATCAGGTGGCGCTTCAGGCTGGCCAGCGCGTCCGGGGCCCAGTCCGGCGCGCCCGTCACGGCCAGCCAGGCGTCCACATAGTGCTGCGGCGCGTAGACGTGGCCAAAGCCGATGGGCGTCTCGGTGCTGACGGACATGTCCAGCGCCAGTTGCAGCATGGTCACCACCGGCACCCAGCGTAGTTCAGGCGACACGTCGGGGCCGAAGGGCGGGTACATCCAGGCGGGGCGGCGGTACAGGTCGCGGAAGTCGAAGAAGGTGATGGCGTCGCTGGCGTATTGCAGGAACACGATGCGCATCGGTCCCCAAGGCGTGTCGGCCGGTACGGGCGAGCCGTGCTGGTTCATGAAGCGCACGAACGCGCCGTCACGAAATTCCGGCAGCCAGGCGGGCGACCCGGGGTTGCGGGCGTCGGTAATGTGGCGCCACACGCGGCTTTCAAAGGGCGGACCGCTCCAGAGCGCGCCCTGGATGGGGTCGCCGATCATCTCGAAAAGCTCGGCCGAGCGCGCGGAATTCATGGCGCCCAGGCTCAAGCCATGCAGGTACAGCTTGGGCCGGCTGGCCTTGGGCAGGGTGGTCCAGTAGCCGTAGACCTCGGCGAACAGCGCGCGCGCCGCCTCCGACCCGTATTCGGGCTGGGCCAATAGCGACAGCGGGCTGGACAGGTAGGAATACTGCAAGGCCACGCTGGCCACGTCGCCATGCAGCAGGTATTCCAGCGAGTCCATCGCGGCGGGGTCGATCCAACCCGTGCCGGTGGGCGTCACCACCACCAGCGTGGATCGCTCGAAAGCGCCCACCCGTTTCATTTCCGCCAGCGCCAGCTTGGCGCGGGCCGCGGGCGAGTCGGCGCCGGGCAGGCCCACGTAGACGCGAATCGGTTCCAGGGCGTCACGCCCGGTCTGCGCGCGGATCTCGTCAGCGCTGGGGCCCGAGGCGATGAATTCCCGGCCGGCCCGGCCCAGTTGCTGCCAACTGATCAGAGACTCGGGTCCGCCTGTCTTGCCCGGTGCGGTGGGCTGGGGGCGATCGGGTTCCAGCAGCGCGTCAAACTCACGAAACGACGCATCCAGCACGTGCAGCGCCGCGCGAAACAGCACGTTATTGGCCAGCGACCAGAAGATCACGATGGCAATGACCGCGCCCGCCACGTTGGCCACGCGCCGGGGCACCACGCGGCGCACCTGAGCGGCCAGCGCGCGCGTCACTAGCTTGAATAGCCGGCCCAGCCCCAGCAGCACGGCAAAGGTCAGCAAGGCGATCGCGCTGACTTTGAAGGGGTGCGCGCTGGTCACGGGCTCCATGTCCATCAGCGCGCGAATGGTGTTCTGCCAATGGGCCGCGCGCCACAGGAACAGCACCAGCACGGCCAGGCAAGCCACCGTGATCGCCGCGTTGATGATGCGCGCCGCGCGGCCCCGGGGTTCGGGCAGTTCCAGATACGCCCACAGCCAATGCCACAACACGCCCAGCCCATAACCCGCCGCAAGGCAGGCGCCCGCCAGCACGCCCTGAGTCAGGTGGGTGCGGGGAACCAGCGTGGGGGTGAGCGAAGCCGCGAAGAACAGGGTGCCCAGCAGCAGGCCTACGCCAGACAGCGATTCCAGGTGCGACTGGAAAAATGCCGGCAGGCGGCGGTGGGGGCCTTGGGGCATGGCGGGTCTCCGGGCGAGGGGGCGGCCTTTATTATGCAAGCGAAAAGCCCGGCGGCAGGGCGGATGGTGGGCACTAGCCAGGAAAATTGTTTGCATCAGACGGACGACGATGCCTCGGCCCCGATGCCGAATCGATTCAAAACTAATACAGTGTTCAGCGGACCCGTGGCGCCATCGCCACGAAGACTCACAATGAAAACAGGAGACGGGATGGATACGGTAAGCAAGCAAGGCAACAGCGTGGGCGCCAGCGTGCGCGAACAGGTCAGCGCAACGGAATGGCAGGTGCGCACCGACCTGGCGGCCTTGTACCGGCTGGTGGCGCTATTCGGGTGGGACGACCTGATCTTCACGCACATCACCGCCAAGGTGCCCGGCACCGAGCATTTCTTGATCAACCCCTACGGCATGATGTTCGACGAGATCACCGCGTCCAGCCTGGTCAAGATCGACCTGCACGGCAACAAGGTGATGGATTCGGAATACGACATCAACCCCGCCGGCTTCACCATCCATAGCTGTATCCATGCAGCCCGCAAGGACGCGATGTGCGTGCTGCACACGCATTCCATCAACGGCGTGGCCGTGTCCGCGCAGAAGGCGGGCTTGCTGCCCTTGTCGCAGTTCGCCTTCATTGCGCTGCGTTCGCTGAGCTATCACGACTACGAAGGCCTGGCGCTGAACCCCGAAGAGCAACCGCGCCTGGTGCACGACCTGGGCAGCAACAACTACCTGATCCTGCGCAACCACGGCCTGTTGACCGTGGGCCAGACCATGGCCGAAGCCTTCCAGGCCATGCACCGCCTGGAAGCCGCCTGCATGGCGCAAGTGCGGGCGCAGGCGGGGGGCGGCGAATTGGTCTTCATCCCGCCCGAGGTACTGGCGCGCGCCGCCGTCGAATCCCCCGCCGACCGCGCCTACAAGGCGTCGCTGGCCTGGCCGGGCCTGCTGCGCCGGCTGGACCGCCGGAACCCTGGCTACGCGGAATAGTCTGTCTGATTCGCAGTCCGTGCAAAGGCCCCACCCGCGCACGGGCTTGTTCACCGGTGTATTCACCACAAGGAGACTTGATGAAGCTGATCCCGACCCTGCTGGGCGCAAGCGCGCTGGCCCTGTCGCTGTCCGCCGCCGCCGCGCCGGTCACCTACGACATCGACCCCTCGCACACCTATCCCAGCTTCGAAGCCGATCACTTCGGCGGCCTGTCCACGTGGCGCGGCAAATTCAATAAGTCGCAGGGCGTGGTGGTGCTGGACCGCCAGGCCCGCACCGGCACCGTGGAAGTCACCGTGGACATCAATTCAGTGGACTTCGGCCACGATGAAATGAACAAGCACGCGGTCGCGCCCGACATCTTCGACGCCGCCCGCTACCCCACCGCCACGTTCAAGGGCACCTTCACCAAGTTCGACGGCGACCGCCCCGAAGAAGCCACCGGTGACCTGACGCTGCGCGGCGTCACGCGCCGGGTGAAGCTGGACATCGACGACTTCAAGTGCATCAACCATCCCATGGAAAAGCGCGAGGTCTGCGGCGCCGACGTGTCCACGGAATTCAACCGCAAGGACTTCGGCCTGGACTTCGGGCTGGACATGGGCTTCAAGCCGGAAGTGGAATTGAAGATCCAGGTTGAGGCGGGGCGGCGGAAGTAGGGGCGGGTAGTCGCCCGCCATAACGGGTAAATATGTACGAAATATCAGACATTTAATTAAAAAAACATAAAAAAGTCTGTTTTATCGTACATTTTTACCCTCACTAGGTGTACGGTATAGCCATCATCCGGCCGCTACGGCCCAGGAATGTCGTTTATGCCGTACTTTTCCACCGCCGTTTTCCCCGCGCAGTTCGGCGCGAATTTTCAGCGGGAACGCAAGCAGCGCAAGCTCAGCCAGGCTGCGCTAGCCGAGCGCGCGGGTGTGCCGCGCCAACTCATCATTCAGATCGAGAAAGGCGAAAACGTCGGCCTGCATGCCATCATGCGAGCGCTTGCTGCCCTGAACATGGGGCTACGCATCGACACTGCGGGCATCAACTACGACGACGTGGAGCGCCTGGACGATGAGTAAGGCCGACAAGATCAAGCGTTTGGAGATCAGCACCCCGCAAGGCGAGTCGGGCTTGCTGGAAAAAGAATCCAGATTCGTCTTCAACTACACCCACCCCGAGCAGGACCGCGAGGTGTCGTTGATCATGCCGCATCGCGCCGAAAGCTACGCCGACACCGCATTGCCGCCCATTTTTGCGATGAACCGCCCCGAGGGCTATCTGTACGAAAAACTCTGGGAGCGCTTTGGCAAAGCGGTCACGCTGGACGATATGCGCTTGCTGGCGCTGACGGGCAGCAACCAGATCGGCAGATTGCGATACCGCGAACCCGGGCGCGAGATGCCGCCGCTGCGCCCCGAGGTCGGGTTGTCGACGCTATTGGCCAGCGGGGCCAGCGTTGAACTCTTCGACCATTTGGTCAGCGCTTATCTCACGTCCGGAATCTCCGGCTTCCAGCCCAAAGTCCTGATGCCGGATGCGGAGGGCGTGGCGGGACAGGCCATCATCGACAAGTCGACCACGTTCACGCCTGATCTCATCGTGAAAGCCGCCGGTGAAGACTATGCCTTTCTGGCGCAGAACGAGTTCCTGTGTATGAGCGCCGCGAAAAAAGCGGGCATTCGGGTGCCGGACTTCTGGCTGTCGGATGACGGGTCGCTATTTGTGATGCGCCGCTTTGACCTGGATGGCGGCCAGCAACTGGGGTTTGAAGACATGGCGGTGCTGTTGCGCAAGACCGCCCGCGAAAAGTACCTGAGCTCTTACGAGACGATTGCGCAACTGATCGGCTTGTTGTGCGGCGCGAACCGCAACGAAAGCCTTGCCCGCTTTTTCGACTACGTGACGCTATCGGTCCTGGTGCGCAACGGGGACGCGCATCTGAAGAATTTCGGCCTGCTGTATCGCCACCCGGGCGCTGCGCCCGCCGCCTTGGCGCCGTTGTTCGACGTCGTGACCACCAGCGTGTACGACTTTGAAGACCCGCAATCCGGGCGCATTCTGTCGGATCGCACCTTGGCGCTGAAGCTGAACAAGAAAAGGGAATATCCGACCCGTAAGGCGCTGCTGCAGTTTGGCCGCACGGTGTGCGGCGTCGCGCAGCCGGAAGCCGTCATCGACCGAATCGCCACCGCCATGCAAGAGGTGCTGCACGACGAAAAACATCGTGTCGACGGCGACTTCCTGGGTCGGATGCGCAAAGAGTGGGAAGGGGGCTGCGATGCGGTACGGCCGGCCATGGTGTTCCAGGGCGGCCGCGGGTCATAGCGCGTTGCGGTTCCCCTTCCGGGGTCTTGGGGCTTATTCCGACACGTCCGGTTCCACCAGTGTCGCCAACTGCATCAGCGATTCCTGCCAGCCCAGGTAGCACATTTCGGTGGGAATAGCGGCGGGGATGCCGCTTTGCTCGATGGCGATTTCGGTGCCGCAGCTGACCTTGCGCAAGGTCACCGTGGTGATCATTTCGCCGGGCATGTTGGGGTCGTCGAAGCGGTCGGAATAGCGCAGCTTTTCCGAGGGAACCAGCTCCAGGTATTCGCCGCCGAAGGCGTGGATCTGGTTCGACCCGAAATTGCGGAATGACATCTTGTAGATGCCGCCCACCTTGGCGTCCAGTTGATGGACCTGGCAGACAAAGCCGTAGGGGGGCAGCCATTTGGCGACGGCGTCGGCCTCAAGGAAGGCGCGGTACACGCGGTCGGGGGTGGCGCGCAGAACGCGGTGGAAAGTTACGGTGCCGGTAGTCATGGTGTGTTCGCCTTTGAAGTGAGTGGGTCGTACTGATACGACGAACAGACGACACCAGAATCGACATCGATTCGATCAGGGAAAACCCGGGCTGCGTAATCTGTCCACGTAAGCCGACAAGGCTTCTGCATGGGCGTTGTCGGCGCGCAGGCCGACGTGGCCGTCCGCGCGCACCACCAGCAGCACCATGCGGTTCACGTCCAGCAGCTCGGCGGCTTCAGGCGCCAGGTAGGCGTCCACGCCGGACACCTCGGCGTTGGCCGTCAAGGCGACCACGATTTCGATGATGGCGCCGTCCGACAGCGGCGCCATGTCGCGCCGCGTTTGCGCCAGTTCTTCCTGCGGGGTGGCGCTGCCCCCGATCAGCAGCGCGGTGTGGCCCAGGCGCTTGGCGTAGTCATGCAGCTTGCCCGCGCCGCCCGTCGCGTATTCGATGGATAGATGGTCGGGCAGGCGCTGCCCGGGCCAGACGGCGTGCCGGGCCTCGCCCATGACGATGGGGGAATCGGCGTAATCAATGTCCAGCTCGGCTTCGGCCACGGCTTCGTGATGGCGCGTGGCCGGGTCGGCCAAGGCGCCGCGGATGGCGGCGTCGCGCTCCTGCCGGGCGGCGGGGTCCGACATCATCTGGGCGCTTTCGGCGGCATCGCCGGAGGCCATGACGTGGTCAGCCACCGGCCGCCGTTCGGCGTGATAGCTGTCGAGCAAGGCGTCCGGGCAATGTCCCTGGCAGACCAGCGCCAGCTTCCAGCCCAGGTTGTAGGCGTCTTGCAGGCCGCTGTTCATGCCGTGGCCCTGCGCGGGGCTGCACGTGTGCGCGGCGTCGCCCGCCAGCAGGATGCGGCCATGGCGAAAGCGCTGCGCCACCTTGGTGTGGCAGTCAAAGCGTGTGGGATGCGTTACGTCTTCAAAGCGTGCGTCGGGCAGGTAGCCCTGCAAGGTGGCCAGCGCGTCGGCCACCAGGTCCGATTGTGGCGAGCTGGGCCGCAGATACACCCGCCAGCGGCGCCCCGGCAGGGCGGTAAGTATCACGGGCGTGGGATCCAGATAGGCGTAGTTGGCCTCGAACGAATCCGGCCAGCCGCTGATGGCGGCGTCAAACACGGCCCAGGGCTGATGGATGTCGTGGCCGTCTTGCCCGATGCCCATCAAGCCGCGCACGGTGCTGTGATGCCCGTCGCAGCCCACCACCCACTGCGCGACGACCTCGGACTGGATGCCGGCGTGTTCCAGCGTGGCCAGCACGCCGTCGGGGCGCTCTTGCAAGCCGACCAGCGTGGTGGCGCGCGTGACGCTGCCGCCCAGCGCCTGCAGATGCTCGGTCAGGAGGGACTCGGTGACTTCTTCCGAGATGCCGATATTGAAGGGGTAGCGGCTGCCGCAAAGCGCCAGATCGATGTCGCCCAGCACTTGGCCGGCGGCATGGATGCGCGCGCGCCGTTGCTTGACGCCAGCCGCCAGCAGCGGCGCGGCGAGGCCCAGCGCATCCAGGATTTCGATAGAGCGAGGGTGGACCACGGTGGCGCGGTCCCAATCCAGCGGGCGCTCGTGCGCGTCGATCAGCAGGCAGTCAACGCCGCGCCGTTGCAGCTCGGCGGCGGTGAGCAAGCCGGCGGGGCCTGCACCCACTATCAGAACGGTTGTCGCCATCATCCGGGCTCTCCTGTCGGGGCCTGCCTGCATCACGCAACGTTGCGTCACGCGAACTTAGTGCAGGCCAAGGGAAAGCGTCAACGATGTCGGCCCCCGCCTGACGGGCGAGGGCGGGCTTACCGGTTAAACCAACTTAGTACGTACCCATGTAATCGCGCTTGCCGACTTCGATGCCGTTGTGGCGCAGGATCGCGTAGGACGTGGTGACGTGGAAGAAGAACTGCGGCAGGCCGTAGTGCAGCAGGTAGGCGCTGCCCGACAGCTTCTTTTCCTTGGGCGTGCCCGGACGCAGCACGATTTCCAGCGAGGCGCTTTGCGCGAATTGTTCCGGCGTGAACGCGCCCACGTGCGCCAGCGTCTTGGCGATCAAGGCTTGCAGGTCGGCAAACGTGGCCTCGCCCTCGGGCCAGGACGGCACTTCGGTGCTGGTCAGGCGCGACGTGATGCCACGGGCGAAGTCGGTGGCGATCTGCACCTGGCGCGACAGCGGGAACATGTCCGGGTACAGACGCGCGCCCAGGTAGGCGGCCGCGTCGATGTTCTTGGCGGTGGCGTGCGCTTCGGCCTTCTTCAGCACGTCGGACAGGGCGGACAGCATCTGTTTGATGACGGGAACGGAGGCGTCGTACAGGGGGTGGGTCATGGGGATTGTCTCGCTTGAATAAGGGAAGGCGGGCACGGCAGGGAGCCGCGCGGCTGGGGCAAGACTACCAGCAATTGCCTACCCCCGTGCTGGCGCCCATTTTGTACTTTTAATGTATCTACGTATAGCAAAACCAAGGGTTTGCCCGGGGTATATTCCCGCCTTTTTCCTGCGCTATAACGCTTTATGTATTTTTAATGTATTTACGATGATGAAAATTGCGCTGATTGGTTGTGGGGAAGTGGGCAGTTGCTATGCCGAGGCCTGGCTGGCGGGCGGACATCGGATCGTGGGCATCTGCGAATTGCGGCAAGACGCCCAGATGCAGGCGCGCGCGCAGTCGTTCGGCAGCGCGCTGTACGCGGAACCGGGCGCCTGGCTGCAAGAGGCGGACATGGTGGTCTCGGCCGTGTTCGGGCACGCCGCGCTTGAGGTCGCCAGGCAGGCTCTGCCGCATCTGCGCCAGGACGCAGCCTATGCCGACTTCACCACCGCCAGCGCGGCGGACATGCGCGCGGCGGCCGACGTTGCCGCGTCGGCGGGTATTCCTTTCACCGACGTGGCCATCATGGGCGCCATCGCGCTGCTGGGCGCACGCACGCCCTTGCTCTGCGCCGGAACGGGGGCGGAAGCGGTCGTGGCGTTCACCGCCGGATGCGGCGCGCCGGCCCAGGCCATCGCCGGGCAGGCGGGCGATGCGGTTCGCCTGAAGCTGTTGCGCAGCATCATGACCAAGGGCATGGAAAGCCTGGCCGTCGAATGCATGGTCGCCGCTGAAAGCATGGGCCTGCGGGCTTCCTTGTACGAGGTGTTGTCCGACATGGACCGCACGCCGCTCACCACCTTTGTGGATTCCTTCGTGCGTTCGCACGTGCTACACGCGCCGCGCCGCCTGGCCGAAGTGCGCGAGGCCCGTGAACAGTTGGTGGAAGCGGGCTTGCAGCCCTTGGTGCTGGACGGCGTGGAACGCCTTTTCGCGCGTACCACGCAGGGCATCGAAGCGGCGCGCGAGGCCGGCACGTTCAACGTGCCGGATTCCGTCGAAGCGCGGCTGGCCTGGCTGACGCCGCTTGCGCGGACGTCCTGATCGGGGCTGCTGTTCCGGGCTTCTGACCCGCGCTTTTAACCCGCGCCGCCCACGCGGCGCGATCGATCCAAGATTCAAGGACCGGCCCCAAAGAGGGCCGCCCGAACCATCCATACAAAATAGTGAGGAAGACAATGACGTCCCTGAAAAAACTGCTGGTGGCCACCACGCTGCTCGTTTCGTCGGCCGCGGCCGGCGCCGCCGACATGGGCTCCGCCCCGATCACGCTGATCTCCCCCTTCCCGCCCGGCGGCGGCACCGACACGCTGACCCGCATGATCGGCACGGCCATCGCGCAGGACACCGGCTGGAACATCGTGGTGGAAAACAAGCCGGGCGCGGGTGGCAACCTGGCGCTGGACGCCACCGCGCGTGCCAAGCCGGACGGCCACACGCTGGTCATGGCGCAGACGGACAACATCGTGCTGAACCCGTGGCTCTACAACAAGCTCAGCTACGACACCTTCAAGGACTTCAAGCCGGTGGGCCTGGTGGCGTCGTCACCCAGCGTGTTCGTGGTGGTGCCCGATTCGCCGTACAAGACGCTGGATGACGTGGTGAAGGCCGCCAAGGCGCGCCCCGGCCAGGTGTCGCTGGGCATTCCCGGCATCGGCGGCAGCGGTGATTTGATCGGCCATCTGTGGCGCAAGGCGGCCGGCATGGAACTGATGCACGTGCCGTATCGCGGCTGGTCGCAAGCGTTTCCCGATCTGGCCAGCGGCCGCATCGACCTCTACACGGGTTCCGTCGCATCGCTGTTGCCGCAGATCCGTGGCGGCAAGGTGCGCGCGCTGGCCGTGGTGGCGGACGCGCGTTCGCCCGCCTTGCCCGATGTGCCCACCTTTGCTGAAAGCGGCTTCAAGTCCATCAACCAGACCATCTGGTGGGGGCTGATGGCGCCGGGCAAGACGCCCGACGATGTGGTGGCCACGCTGAACAAGGCGCTGAACGCATCGCAGGCCAAGCCGGAGCTGGTGAAGAAGCTGGAGGACGCCGGCTACAGCGTCATGGCCGGCACGCCTGCCGACCTGGCCAAGCGCCATCGCGCCGATCACGACGTGTTCGGCAAGGTCGTGCAGGAAGCCGGCATTCCGAAGCAATGACCCCCCACATCGACAGCAACAGGAGCACCCCATGATCGGCTTTGACATCCACCCGCGCGCGCGTGCGGTCAGCAGCGAAGTGGTAGAGAAATTCCGCCCCATTCCGGTCGCCAACATCAGCGATTGCATGTGGCGCATGACGGCGGGCGGGGCGCGGCTGCGCCCCATGCACGACGGCACTGTGCTGGCGGGCCCCGCGCTGACGGTGCGCACGCGTCCCGGCGACAACCTGCTGGTGCACAAGGCGCTGGAACTGGCCCAGCCGGGCGACGTGGTGGTGGTGGATGCGGGCGGTGACCTCACCAACGCCATCATCGGTGAAATCATGACGACCTACGCGCAAACGCGCGGCCTGGCCGGCATTGTGATCAACGGCGCCATCCGCGATTGCGGCGCCATTCGCCGGGGTTCGTTGCCGGTGTACGCGGCGGGCGTCACGCATCGCGGCCCCTACAAGGACGGCCCGGGCGAGATCAATACGGTGATTGCGCTGGACGGCATGACGATCACGCCGGGCGACCTGATCCTGGGCGATGAAGACGGCCTGCTGTGCGTGCCGTATGAGCAGGTGGACGCGATCTATGCAGCGGCAACGGCCAAGATGGAAGTGGAAGCGCGAATGATGGCGCAGATTGCCGCCGGCACGTTGGACACCTCGTGGATCGACGCGCGGATGAAGGCGCAGGGCTGGAAGCCGTAAGCGCTGGGCTCTGATCAATAAGCGGGTGAAGGCCTGGGCTTCAGTCCCGCTTCAGCCCCAACCGGCGCAGCAGCCGGTCCATCACCGTGGCGCCGTAGGCCCACGACAGCACCGCCAGCACCAGCATCGCCACCGTGAAGTAGGCGCGCGCGGCCAGCGGCACTGGATTGTGTTCGGCAATGCTGCGCAGCGGTTCAATCCCCGTGAAATCGCTGGCGGCCAGCGCGCTGAACAACAGCGCCAGCACCGGCCCCGTGAAGCGCGGAGGCTCGCCGCGCGTGGTCGGGTCGCCTTGTGACGCCCACTGCGCCAGCCGGAACAACTGCACCACGATGGTCACAAGCGGAATGGCCACGGCAAGCAGCAGCACGAACAGGGCAACAAGAATCTGGGGCGAATACATAGAGGACTTCAGGAAAGGAGTCGGCGCAAAGCAATTGCCTTAATGCGCGGAAGACGAAGACGAAGACGAAGACGAAGACGTGAACTACGAGAAATACGTGGACACGACTAAGCGTCCGTCGGCGGCTTGCGCTGGCTGCGAAACAGCAGGTGCGTGGCCGTCAGGTGAAACCGCATGGCAATCTCGGCGCAAGCCGCGTCCCGCGCGCGCAAGGCCGCGATGATCTGCCGGTGGTGTTCCACGCTGCGCAGCATATCGTCCTGCGTGTAGAAGTAGAACGAGCCGATGATGATCGGCATGTCCAGCAGGTTCTCCACCATGTTGCGCACGCGCGCGGACTGCGCCGCGTCCAGCAACGCATGGTGGAAAAGGTTGTTGCAGTGCTGCACGCGCGCCACCTTGTCGGCGTCGTCAGACAGCACTGCGTCCAGCATGCGCTGGTTGATCTCTTCCAGCTGGTCGATCTGTTCGGGCGTGGCGCGTTCGGCGGCGCTGCGCGCGGCGTAGGGCTCCAGCAGCAAGCGCAGTTCGAACGCTTCGTTGATGTCGCGGTCCACCCAGCCCAGCACCTCGGCGCCGCGCCGGCCTTCGCGTTTGACCAGGCCATCGGCAACCAGCCGTTCGATGGCGCTGCGCACCGGTGTGCGGCTGACGGCAAGCTCGGCCGCGATGTGTTCTTCGCGCAGCCGTTCGCCGGGCAGGAACACGCCCGACATCAGCCGGCGGCGAAGTTCCGCATAGACAAGATCGCGGGCGCTGGTCATGGTGGCGCGGGTTTCCTGGGGGGCGGCAAAGAGTTCCAGACTATACCCGAAGGGGCGGGTGAATCTGGGCGAAATGAATGGTGATTCCGACGCCGCGGCCGTCCAGTCCCGGGCCCCATTCCACCCGTGCGCCATGGCACGCCGCAATCTGCGCCACCAACGACAACCCGATGCCGCTGCCACGCTCGGTGGCGCCGGGCATGCGGTAGAAACGGTCGAACACGCGCTCGCGTTCGGCGACGGCAATGCCGGGTCCGTTGTCCGCCACGGTCAGGTGGGCGCCGCCTTGCGGCAGGGGGCCGCAGCCGACTTTCACGCAGCCGCCTTCGGGTGTGTAGCGCAGGGCGTTGTCCAGCAGGTTGCGCACCAGCACCCCCAGCGCGTCGACATTGCCGGGCAGAGTGGTGGCGTGGGTGTCCAGGATGATGCGTTGCTGCTTGGTGGTGGCCAGCACTTCGCTGTCGCGCGCAATCATTTCCACCAGGTGATCCAGCGGCACGGGCTCGATCTCGCCTTCGCCCTGCGCTTGCATGCGCGCCTGTTCCAGCAACTGTTCAGCCAGCCGCGACGTGCGCAACGCCACGTTGCGCAGTTGTTCCACCGCCTGGCCGCGCGCCTGCTCGCTGTCGCTGCGCAAGGCCAGGTCGGCATAGGCGCTTAGCGCCGCCAGCGGCGTGCGCAGTTCGTGCGCGGCGTCGGCCAGAAAGCGCCGTTCCCGGTCCAACGATGCCGACAGGCGTTCCAGCAAGCCGTTGATGGCGCCGATGAATGGCCGCAGTTCGCCCGGCATGCCCGAGGTGGGCACCGGGGTCAGGTCCATGCCGGTGCGGTTCACGATGGCGTCTCGCGCACGGTCCACGGGGCGGAAGGCGCGGCGTATCACCAGCCACGTCAGACCCGTCAGCGTGAGGAAAAGCGCGCTGAAGAACCACAGCCCGTTCCACATGCGCGTCACGGTGTCGTGCTGCACTTGATCGATCGACTTGGCGAACTGAACCTGCACCAGCCCGTCTGCATCCGACAAGGCATAGACGCGCCAGGATTCGCCGCGCACCGTGACGTCCTGGAAACTGTCTTGAAAGCTTGGCACCATGGGGGCATCGGGCGCGGTCGGCGAGCGCACGATCAGCCGCTTGTCGGCCAAGGACCAGACCTGGAAGTTCGAGGTTTCCCCGTCGAAACGGGACGACGCCGGCAACTCAAAACGGTCTTCTTCGTGCAAGGGCTCGGCTTGCAGCAGGCTGGTGGGCAAGGACAGCAGCACCTTTTGCGCGCCGTAGCGCACGCTTTGGTCCAGCATGCCGGTTTCGGCGCGCGTCTGCTGCACATAGACCAGCAAGACCGCAATCAGCCACGTGGCCAGCACGGCCAGCAGCAGGGTGATGGCAAGCCGTCGGCGCAGCGTCGTCATGGCGTCGCGCCCGCCACCATGCGGTAGCCCAGGCCGTGCTGCGTTTCGATCAGCCCGTCGCCCAGCTTGCGCCGCAATTGATGGATGTACACCGCCACGGTGTTGCTTTCGATGGTGCCGCTGCTGCCATAGACCGCCAATTCCAATTGGTCGCGGCTGACGGTGTGGCCCATGCGCTGCATCAGCGCCAATAGCGTGTGATATTCATGCGCGCTCAGGCTGACTTCCTGGCCACCTCGCTTGACGACGCGCCCCGCGGGTTCCAGCACCACGTCGCGGCAACGCAGCGCCGACACCACGCTGTTGCTGCTGCGCCGAAGCACGGCGCGCAGGCGGGCCAGCAATTCGTCCAGTTGAAAGGGCTTGACCAGGTAATCGTCGGCGCCCGCGTCCAGCCCCTGAATGCGTTCGCTGAGTCGGTCGCGCGCGGTGATGATCAATACGGGGGTAGTGTCGAACCGGCCGCGCAGCGTCTTCAACAGCGTCAGCCCGCTGCCGGCGGGCAAGCCCAGGTCCAGCAGCACGGCGTGATAGCCGTGATCCACCAACGCCAGTTGCGCCTCGGGCAAGGTGCGTGCCCAGTTCACGTCGGCCCCGTCTTCGGCCAGGCCCGCACGCAAGGCATCGCCCAGCATGGGATCGTCTTCGACAAGCAGGATACGCACGCACACTCCAGAGCGCCGCCAGGCACGGCGCGGCGGGGTCTTAAAGAAATATTAAAAGTTGATCAGGACAATGCAGGCCAATCCCGGGGCGCTTGCCCACGGCCACTGTCATGAACGAAAGGAAGCCCTGATGCGGATGGGTATAGTAGCAAGAGGCCTGATGGCCGGCGCGGTGTTTGGCGGCGCCGGCGCCGCGCAGGCGCAGGCCACGAACGGCATAGGATTAGGGGTCGGAGCCATTCCGGTCTATGAAGGGTCCAGCGAGTATCGCGCGCTGCCCGTGCCGCTCATCAACTACCATTCCGGCAATTTTTTCATCACGCCCCGCATGGGCCTGCCCGCCATGGGCTTGAAGACGTCGTTGGCGCCTGATCTTGACGCAGGCGTGTTCGTGGGCTTGAGCCTGGGGCGCAAGGCCGACGACGCCGATCGCACCAAGGGCCTGGACGACATCAAGTTCCACGGCGCCTACGGGGCCTATGTGGAATGGCGGCCCGGCCGCTACTCGCTGGGCGCGGGCTACAAGCAGGCAGCGCGCAGCGGCTATGGCGGCACGATGGAACTGCGCGCGTCCTACGCGGCGCTCAAGACCGAACAGCATACGGTGCAGGTGGGCGTCAGCACGGAATGGGCCAACCATGACGCCATGCAGACCTGGTTCGGCGTGACCTCGTCGCAAGCCGCCCGCAGCCGCGAAGGCCTGTCGACGTACTCGCCGTCGTCCGGCTTCAAGTCGGCGGCGCTGTACACCACCTGGTCTTATCGCATCAACCCAAGCTGGAGCACGGTGTCCACCATTGGCGTCAACACGCTGCTGGGCGACGCGCGCGACAGCCCGCTGACCGAACGCAAGACCAACGTGTTCGGCTCGGTGGGGGTGATGTACCGCTTCTAGGGCGCGCGCCGAAGGGCAAGAAAACAGCGGGCCGCGCAGCGATACATCGTTCAACGGCGCGTTCAATCATTCAAGAAGGCGTAGGGGCAGCCGGATACAATTTCGGCGGTGTTCCCCTCGCCTTCTTGAGTCCTCCCATGCCCGACTTTCCGCCCGAATCCCAAGCCGTCCACAGCCCCACGACGCGCCACGCCATCTTTATCGTGGCCACGATCAACCCCGGCGCCGCCGCCGCCGCCACCGTGCGGGCCTGGTGCGAAGACGTCGCGGCCCGTGTGCGTACCGTCAACACGCGCTCGCCCTTGGAAAACCTGTCCTGTGTGTGCGCGTTCGGCTCTGACGCCTGGGACGCCTTGTTCGGGCAGCCACGCCCGGCCAACTTGCACCCGTTCCGTGTCTTCGGTGACGGCGAGCGCGTGGCCGTGTCGACCCCGGGCGACATCCTGCTGCATATCCGCGCCGACGCCATGGACCTGTGCTTTGAAGTCGCAACCTTGTTGATGGACGGCCTGGGCGACGCGGTGACGGTGGTGGATGAAGTGCACGGCTTTCGCTACTTCGATCGCCGCGCCATCATCGGTTTTGTCGACGGCACCGAAAACCCCGAAGGGCGCGAAGCCGTGCATTTCACCGTCATCGGCGATGAAGACGCCGAGTTCGCGGGCGGCAGCTACGTGCTGGTGCAGAAGTACCTGCACGACATGGCCGCATGGAATGCGTTGACCGTGGAAAGCCAGGAAGGCGTCATCGGGCGGCACAAGCTGTCCAACGTGGAACTGGACGACGACATCAAGCCGGCGTCTTCCCACAGCGCCTTGACCACGCTGGAAGAAAACGGCGAAGAAATCAAGATCCTGCGTGACAACATGCCATTCGGCCGGGCAGGCATGGGCGAATTCGGCACGTATTTCATCGGCTACGCGCGTTCGCCCGCGCCGATCGAGCAGATGCTGGAAAACATGTTCGTGGGCCGTCCGGCGGGCAACTACGACCGCTTGCTGGACTACAGCCGAGCCGTGACGGGCGGGCTGTTCTTCGTACCGTCGGCGGATCTGCTGGAGGAACTGGCGTCGCGCCCCGCCGTGGCGGCCGTGGCGCAGGACGATGCGGCGCCCGCCATCTACGACTAAAGACCGATGCGCCGCCCACGGCCCGCTGCTACTGTCCGGCCGGAGCAGATCGGCGTTCGCCGGACACGGCGTATTCCGTTTGCATCCTGAGGCGGCAGGCGCCGTGCGGACGCTGCTGCTCGGCCGATGCTGACGCGGTTTTCTTCGTCAGCAAGCAGCAGGAGAATCGCATGAAACAAACCAAGCACACGGATCAATCCGGCCAGGCGCGGGACATACAAGTCCAGCCCTTGACCGAACAAGAGATCCAGCAGGTCAGTGGTGGCCATGGTCCGAACCGCTTTATGGGGGTTTCGCTGACCCCACGCGGTGTCGGCGCACCGGCCTCCCAGGGCATGACGTCGGGCAAGACCTTCCACGCCCGCTGATGCCGATTTGCGCGGCGATGTCATCGCC
>NZ_JBHFIZ010000037.1:227033-292966 GCF_057334535.1 Achromobacter colocynthidis | reverse complement strand
TGTCATCGCCGCGCATCTCCCCTTGGCCATGAATTCCCTGCCGCTCTTTCGCAAGCAGGCGCTTGCAGCACAACGCGCCGCGCCGCTGGGCGACATCGTCCTGATCCGGCCGGTGTCGTTCGCCATGGTCACGGCCGCGCTGGGCGGCTTCGTGTTGCTGGTGTGCATGTTCCTGGCGTTTGGCACCTACACCAAGCGCGCTACCGTCAGCGGTCAGTTGGCGCCCGACACGGGGCTGCTGAAACTTTATGCGCCGCAGCCCGGCGTGGTGCTGGAACGGCGGGTGCAGGAAGGCCAGCAGGTGAAGGCGGGCGAGGTGCTGTATGTGGTGTCGGGCGACCAGCAAAGCGCGGTGGGCGACACGCAGGAAGTCATCAGCGGACAGATCCGGCAGCGGCAGGACAGCCTGCGCGTGGCGCGCCAGAAGACGCTGCTGCTGCAACAAGGCGAACAAGATCTGTTGACGGCGGGCGTGGCTGGCCTGCGTGCGCAGTTGGCGGCCATCGATAGCCAGATCAGCGGCCAGCGCAGCCGCATCAAGCTGGCCGAAGACAGCGCCCAGCGGTATCGCAACCTGATGGAAAAAGGCTATTTGTCGCCCGAGGAATCCGACCTGAAACGGGCCGAGCTGCTGGAACAACGCAATCAATTGCAGGCCTTGCTGCGCGACCGCATCGGCCTGGCAATGGACCTGTCCACGCGCCAGGCCGCGCTGGCCGACCTGGCCTTGCGCCAACAGAACCAACTGGCGCAGCTGGATCGTGACCTGGCGGGCGTGGCGGTGGACCTGACGCAAAGCGAAGCCCGCCGCCGCATCGTGGTTACGGCGCCGCAAGCGGGGCTGCTGACGACGGTGACGGCCGATGTGGGGCAGGCGGTAGAGCCGCGCCGTCCGCTCGCCACCATCGTGCCGGACGGCGCAAAACTGGTAGTGGAACTGCTTGCGCCCAGCCGCTCGGTCGGCTTTGTGGCGCCGGGCGATGCGGTGCGGATCCGCCTTGCCGCCTATCCCTACCAAACCCATGGCCAGCAGGCGGGCGTGGTGCAAAGCGTGACGCAGAGCGCCTTGCCCGAATGGCAACTGAATGACGGGGCGGCGGTGGGGGCGGCGGGCAGTCCGGCCGCCGACAACCCGCAGGAAGCGATGTACCGCATCACCGTTTCGCTGGATACGCCGGCCTACGGCCCGCAAGGCCAGGTGTTGACGCTGCGGGCCGGCATGCGCCTGGAAGCCGACCTGCTCCAACAGACGCGGCGGCTTTATCAATGGGCGTTTGATCCCGCCTACCGCTTGTCGGGGAAACTGTGACGATGCTTGAACGCCTGACGCTGGGCGTCAAACGCCGCGTGCCCCGCATCCTGCAAACCGAGGCGGCCGAGTGCGGCCTGGCCTGTGTGGGCATGATCGCGGGCTTCCATGGGCATCACCAAAGCCTGGCAAGCTTGCGCGGGCGGTTTCCGGTATCGCTGAAAGGCGCAACGCTTGCCACGTTGATCCATGTGGCAAGCCAACTGGGCCTGGCGTCGCGGCCGGTCAAGGCGGAGCTGGGCGCGTTGGGCAAGCTGGCGCTGCCCTGCATCCTGCATTGGGATTTCAACCACTTTGTGGTGCTGACCGCCATCAACGGACGCTGGGCGACCGTGGTAGATCCGGCCCACGGCGCCCGCAAGATCGCCATCAGCGAGCTATCGGCGTCGTACACCGGCGTGGCGCTGGAACTGTGGCCCACGCCGGATTTCCAGACGGCCAACAACGCCCGCCCCGTGCGGCTGCGCGAACTGACCGGACGCATATCCGGCCTGGGCGCGGCGTTCTCGCAAGTACTGCTGTTGGCGCTGGCCCTGGAGGTGCTGACGGTGGTGCAGCCCTTCTTCCTGCAATGGGTGGTGGACCATGTGCTGAACACCGGCGACCGCGACCTGCTCACCACGCTGGCGCTGGCGTTCGGCTTGATGACGGTGATGCTGCAACTGACCTCGGTGGCGCGTAGCTGGATGCTGCTGTACCTGGGTACGACGCTGAACCTGCAATGGCGCACCAACGTCTTCACGCATCTGCTGCGCCTGCCGGTGGCCTACTTTGAAAGGCGGCATTTGGGCGACGTCGTGTCGCGTTTTGGCGCGATTGACGCCATCCAGCGCACCGTCACCACCTCGTTCATGGAAGCGTTGCTGGACGGCGTGGTGATGGGGATCACCCTGGTGTTGATGTTTCTCTACAGCCCGCCGCTGGCATGGATTGCGCTGGGTGCGATGGCGCTGTACGGGCTGGCGCGCTGGGCGGGTTATGCGTCGCTGCGCTACGCCACCGAAGAACACATCATTCACGCCGCCAAGGAGCAGACGCACTTCCTGGAGACGGTGCGCGGCGTCAAGGCCATCAAGCTGTTCCAGCATCAGGACGACCGCCGTTCGCGGTGGCTGGCGCTGCTGGTCAATGAAATCAATGCCGACCTGCGCGTGCAGAAATGGACGCTGTTCTTTCGCACGTTCAACGGCTTGCTGTTCGGTGTGTCGTCCATTGCCGTTTTGTGGCTGGGCGCGCGCCTGGTGCTGGACGGGCAGTTCACGGTGGGGGCGTTGCTGGCGTTCATTGTCTACAAGACCTTGTTCGACAGGCGCGTGGCGGCGTTGCTGGACAAGCTGGTGGACGTGAAGATGCTGCGGCTGCAAGGCGAACGGCTGGCCGACATCGTGCGCGAAACGCCGGAGCCGGCGGATGCGTTGTTGGCCGCTACGTTGGCAGATGCGTCAGATGATTCGTCAAGCGAAGAGGGCGGCGTCCGGCGCGCGCCCGCGATCGAAGTGCGCAACCTGCGCTTTCGCTACAGCCCGCAAGAACCCTATGTGCTGGACGGCGTCAGCCTGCGGATCGAATCGGGCGAATCGGTCGCCATTACCGGCCCGTCGGGCGGCGGCAAGACGACGCTGATCAACATCCTGCTGGGCATCTTGACGCCTACCGATGGCGAAGTGCTGGTGGACGGCGTGCCCGTGCGCGGCGTGGGCGCGGCATCGTTGCGCAGACTGGCCGGCACGGTGTTGCAGGACGACGTATTGTTTGCCGGTTCCATCGCCGACAACATCAGCTTTTTCGACCCGCGCTTCGATGCCGAGCGCGCGCATCGCTGCGCCCGTATCGCGGCCATCCATGACGACATCATCGCCATGCCGATGGGCTACAACACGCTGGTGGGCGACATGGGCACGGTGTTGTCGGGTGGCCAGAAGCAGCGCGTGCTGCTGGCGCGCGCGTTGTACAAGCAGCCGCTGCTGCTGTTCCTGGACGAGGCCACCAGCCATCTGGACATCGCGCGCGAGCGTGTCGTCAACACCGCGATCTCGCGCTTGAGCATGACGCGCGTGATCGTGGCGCACCGGCCCGACACCATCGCCGCGGCGGGTCGCGAAATCATGCTGGTGGATGGCAAGATCGCGGCTGACAGCGGCAGGGTGGGCCTGGCTTCGGCCGCGGCGTCACACCCTACGTCGGCCCCTACCTCAACCCCTACGTCGGCCGGCCGAACACGCCGCCGCGCCGCGCCACTAGCGTCGCCTGTGTGCGATTAAGCACGCCCAACGCGGCCAGGATGGCCGACACGTGCGTCTTAACGGTTTTCTCCGTCATGTTCAGGCGTTCGGATATTTCCTTGTTGCGCAGCCCATCGCACATCAAGCGCAGCACCTCCTGCTGACGCGGCGTCAGCGCCAGCAACAACGCCGCTTCATCTTGCGTCGTGGTCGACGCGCAGTTCGCAACGAAGCGATGCGCAGGCAAGGCCCCCTCATTCATGGCATCCAGCGCAGCCACCAGTTCCTGGCAACTGGCCGACTTGTTCATGAAGGCCTGCGCGCCGGCTTCCCGCGCGCGGCGCTCGTCTTCAGGGTCTTGTGATGCCGACAACACCAGCACCCGCAGTTGCGAGCGCCGCTGGCGCATCCGCCGCAACAGGTCCGCGCCGGCCATATCCGGTAGGTAGTAATCCATGATCACATTGGTAATTCCATCGTGGCAGGCCAACACCTCCAGCGCTTGCTGGGCGTTCGCGGCCGGGTGCAGCGTCAGCGTCGGCACCGCGTTCGCCAAGGCCAGGGCCAGCGCTTCGCGAAACATGGCGTGGTCGTCGACCAGCAATACGGCCGTCATTCGTTGTCTCCAGAAAGGGGATGGACGTGGGCGGCTTGCAGCAGACCGCCCACGCGCTCGCGCAGCGCTTGCACCGACACCGGCTTGTGCAGCAAGGGGATGCCGCGTTCGGCGGCTTCGGCCAGGCGGGCGGGGTCCGTGTCGCCGCTGACCAGCAGGGCGGGCAGGTCGGGGTCGTTGTATTCCTCGCGCAGCCGCTCGATGACGTGGATGCCGGTTTCGTGATCGCGCAAACGGTAGTCGCTGACGATGAGCGCTGGGCGCTCGGCCAGCGGCAGCACGCGCTCAAACAGCGCGTTGCCGCTGGTGGCGCCGATGACGCGGCAGCCCCAGCTTTCAAACAGCATGGTCAGCCCGGCCAGGTTCTGTGTGTCGTCGTCGACCAGCAGCGCCAGCTGTCCATGCAGGCTGGCTTCACCGCCCGCCGCGCGCGTATCGGACGGCGCGGCGCTGGCCGGAGACAAGCCTGCCTGGGCGGGGTCGGCGATGGGCGCGGTCAGCATGAACGTGGTACCGATTCCCGCCTGCGAACGCAGCGCCAGCGGATGCCCCAGCAGCTTGGCCGTGCGGCGCACGATGGCCAGGCCCAGGCCCAGCCCTTTGCTGCGGTCGCGCTCCGGGTTGCCCAGTTGATGGAATTCCCAGAACACGCGCTCTTGTTCGGCCGCCGGAATGCCTATGCCGTTGTCCCACACTTCTATGCGCAACTGTCCGGCCACGCGCCGGCACCCGATCAGCACACGGCCGCCCGTGGCGTGCGTGATGGCGTTGCTGATCAGATTGCGCAGTATGCGTTCCAGCAGCACCGGGTCGGACCAGATACAGGCCGAACAGGACCGCACGCGCAGCGACATGCCTTTTTCACGGGCTTGCGGCGCGTATTCATTGCGTAGCTGATCCAGCAGCGGGTTCAGCGCAAAGCCTTGCCAGCGCGGTTCGATCACGCCGGCATCCAGCCGCGACAGGTTCAGCAAGGCATCAAACAGATGGCCCATGGCCCCCATGGCGCTGGCAATGTTATCTACCAGGTAATGACCATGGCGTGACAGCGGTTCGTTCGCCAACAGGCCCAGGAACAGGTTGACGGCGTGAACGGGCTGGCGCAGGTCGTGGCTGGCGGCGGCCAAAAAGCGTGATTTTTCCAGGTCGCTGCGTTCGGCGGCGGCCTTTTCCTGGCGTACCTGTTCCAGCAGCGCCAGGTTTTCATACCCCAGCCGCAATGCGTCCAGATGCGTGCTTCATGCGGTGGATGAAGGCTAGCGTGGCCACCAGATACGCCAGCCCGCCCGTCACCAAGGCCAGGTGGATGGCCGAGGGCTGCGCGGCCAGCGCGATGAACATGGGCGCGAACGCCGGCACTTCAAACGCATACATCACCGGCAGCAGCATGTAGTTCGAATAGATGGCGCCCGTGCCCAGGCCAAACAGGATGACGATGAAGAAAAGCTGGTATTCCAGCGGAACGAAGAAGGTCCAGTAGGCGAAGGGCAGGCCCCACAGAATGCCCGACGTGAGGTTGCCGATCAGCATGCGCCGCACCCAGCGGTCCGCCGCCGTGGGGTCTGAGCGGTAGCGGTCGTACGCGATCATCGCGGCCAGGCGCAGCGCGCCAATGGCCAGCGTGGCGCCTATCCACCACAGCACTTCATGCAGGGGCAGCACGTTGTGCAGCGCAAACGCCGCAAAGCAGGCCGTGATAAGCGAGCCCGCCAGCGCAAACGGAAAGCTGCGGCGCAAGGCGTCGATCTGCACCTGCTGGATGCGGGCGCCGTAGGAAGGGGCGGACGACAAAGCGGAGGGAGACGGGCCGATGGTTGGCTGCATGGCGGATTCTAGACCGATTGCGTCGCGCCTGGCTAAAGGTTCGGCTGCCCCTGCCGTAAGCCCTTCGTGGCCGCCGCTTTCTCGTATTCGCTGGCGCGCCGCATCCCCGTGCCGTCCGGCATGGGTCGTGGCAGTCAGAAGGCAAGAATGAAAATCACCTCGTTGCGCAACCGCATCTTATTGATCACCTGCTTTACCGTCGTCGGCGCCCTGGTGCTGTCGGGCGTCACCACCTACCAGATCGTGCGCAGCAACATGATGGCGACCATCTCGGGCAACCTGGACGCCATCGCGGCCGGTAACGCCAGCGCCATCGAGCGCTGGTCGCACGACAAGGCCCAGGCCGTGACCGCCACCGCCGCCGTCGTCGAAAAAGGCGACCCGCGCGGCCTGACCAAACTGATGGGCGAGACCAACGGCTTTCCCATTTCGACCATTGGCTGGTCGGACAAGACTTTTTTTTCAACCACGCAAACCGCGGCTGACTACGACCCCACCGCGCGGCCCTGGTACAAGAGCGCGGTGGCGGCGGGCAAGCTCACCGTCACCAAGCCGTATGGCGACTCGGGCACCGGCAAGCTCTACGTGGCCTTCACCGCCCCGATGATCCGTGGCGGGCAGACGACGGGCGTGCTGAGCGGCGCCGTGCCGCTGGACGGCATCCAGAGCATCATCCGCGCCATTCGCCCCACGCCGTCCAGCCTGGCGTTCGTGGTGGCGGCCGACGGCCAGGTCATCTCGCACGTGAACGACAAGCTGGCGTTGAAGCCGTCCACCGACGTGGCCCCGGCATTGACCGCCGCCGCGCTGACGGCCATGGCGCGCGACGGCGCCGAACCCATCACCGTCAACCTGGATGGCGAACCCAAGCTGATCAAGGCGCGCCACATTCCCGGCACCGACTGGTCGCTGGTGATTGCGCTGGACCAGGCCGAAGCCACGGCCGGCCTGACGCAAGTGCTGAACGCCACGCTGATTTCGCTGGTGGTGCTGACCCTGGTGGCCGTGGGCATCGCCAGCGTGGTGACGTCGCGCGCCTTCAAGCGCCTGTCGGCCGTGCGCGACGCCATGGACACCATCGGTTCGGGCGACGGCGACATGACGCACCGCCTGGCGGTGGTGGGCCACGACGAAGTGGCGCAGATTTCGGCGTCGTTCAACGCCTTTGTCGACAAAATCAGCAAGGTGATGCTGGACGTGCGCGCGGGCGTGCATTCGATGTCGTCCGCCACGCGCGAGATCGACATGGGCAACCGCGATCTGTCCCAGCGTACGGAAACGTCGGCGGGCTCCTTGCAGGAGACCTCGTCGGCGCTGACGCAGATGACCTCCAGCGTGCGCCAGACGGAAGAAGCCGCTGAACACGCCAAGCGCCTGGCCTCGGAGGCCAGCGTGGCGGCCGAGCGCGGCGGCAAGGTGGTGACGGATGCGGTGACGACGATGAGCGCGATTTCGCAGTCGTCGCAGCGCATCACCGAGATCATCAGCGTGATCGACAGCATTGCGTTCCAGACCAACATCCTGGCGCTCAACGCCGCCGTGGAAGCCGCGCGCGCGGGCGAACAGGGCCGTGGCTTTGCGGTGGTGGCGGGCGAAGTGCGCACGCTGGCGCAGCGCAGCGCGGCGTCGGCGCAAGAGATCCGCACGCTGATCCAGGCCTCGGTGGAAAACGTGAAGAGCGGCACCGAGCGGGTGCAGGCGGCGGGTTCGACCATGAGCGAAATCGTGGACGGCATTGCCCGCGTGCAGCGCCTGGTGAATGAAATCCACGGGGCGATGACCGAGCAAAGCGTGGGCATCAGCCAGATCGACCGCAGCGTGGCCGACATGGATCAGGCCACGCAACAGAACGCGGCCCTGGTGGAGGAATCCGCCGCGGCCTCGGCCATGCTGAGCGACCAGGCGCGCGTGCTGGCGGATACGGTGGGGCTGTTCAAGCTGCGTGGCGATGAGCAGGGGCAGGGCAATCAAGGCATGGGCAACCAAAGCCTGGGGAACCAGCGGCTGGCGTTAGGGCACGCGGCGTAAGCGCAGCCGTTCAGCGCAACCCCAGCGCAACCCCAGCGCAACCCCCGGAGCGGCCCCCCCGGGGCCGGCTCGGCTCACCCCGGGGAGTTGCCCGGCGGCGCGCTTGGCAGCAGAATCCGTCTACCGAGATCGAACCAAGGATGGATGAAGATGGCCGACGCCGCCGCCGCAACGCCCCAGGACGCAATGATCCCCTCCCGCCACGGCCGCATCTACGCCCGCCGCTGGCCGGGCGCGGACACCCCCATCGTGCTCTTGCATGATTCGCTGGGCAGCGTCGGCCTCTGGCGCGACTTCCCGGCCCATCTGGCCCAGGCCACGGGCCGCGCCGTCATTGCCTACGACCGCCTGGGCTTTGGCCAGTCGGACCCTCACCCCGGCACGCTGAGCGCTGACTTCGTCTTCGCCGAGGCCGAGGACGCCTTCGCCGCCCTGGCCGACCACTATTCACTGTCGCGCTTCATCGCGTTTGGCCATAGCGTGGGCGGTGGCATGGCGGTGGCGATTGCCGCGGCGTTCCCGCAACGCTGCGTGGGCGTGATCACCGAATCCGCCCAGGAATTCGTGGAAGACCGCACGCTGGCCGGCATCCGCGAAGCCGGTGAACAATTCCAGGATCCCGCCCAACTTGAACGCCTGAAGCGCTATCACGGCGACAAGGCGCAGTGGGTGCTGGATGCCTGGGTGCATACCTGGCAGTCGGCTGAATTCGCCGACTGGAACCTGGACGCGACGCTGCCGCGCGTGAGCCAGCCGCTACTGGCCATCCATGGTGAAAACGACGAGTACGGCTCCATGCGCCATCCGGAAAAGCTGACTGCGCTGGCGGCCGGGCCGACGCGCATGCTGGCGCTGGCGGGCTGCGGCCATGTACCGCATCGGGAAACCGAGGCGGTGGTGCTGGAGGCGGTGCGGGAGTTTTTGGCGCGCCACGCGGTCTGACGCCAGGCCGGATCTGATTCGTGAGCAATACGGGGGCAATGCCGGGGGGCAATGCACGGGCAATGTACGGGCGTGGTTAATTTTTGTTCGGGCCTGCCGTTAACACGTTAGAAGCTCTAACAAGAATTCAGACAAAACCCGGGCAGACGCTGCCCCATGTGGATGCTCAATGACCGTCATCAGCTCGTTGGCAGGCGCGACCGGCGCCGCCCCGCTTAGCACGCCCGTTACCGTCATTCGCGCGGGGCAAATCGTCAACCCCGCTGTCGATTCGGCCCAGGCGGCCGGTTCCGCGAAATCGTCGGTCGTGATGCTGGGCCAAGGCGTTTCCACCACCGCCGGCTCGGTGTACGACGAAACGGGAACCGTGCCGGATGCCCTGGCCATTGCGATGTCCAAGAGCGTGGACGCGCGCACCCGCGTCAGCCCGTTCGCCGACGTGGGCGCAGCGGTGCTGAACCGTTTGCGTACCGACGGCGGCAGCCATTCCCAGTGGATGCCCGCCACTCGCATCGCGGCGTCAGCCGCCGCCGACGCCGGCCCCCTGTCGGAAGCCGAGCTTCAGCCGGACAACGCGGTGTCGCTGCGCATCGCCACGGCCAGCGGCGTCAAGGTGCAAGTCACCCTGCAAAGCGGCAAGGAAGGCATGGCCGTGCAGATCGACGTGGCCGAAGGGGAATTGAACGAAGACGAACGCCGCGCCATCGCCGCGTTGTCGGGCGCGTTCCAGGATGCGCTGGACGGCCTGGCCGAAGAGCCGCCGCGCTGGTCGCTGACGAAGTTGGCCAACGGCAGTTCGCCCTTGCTGTCCTCGATCAGTCTGCACCAAACCCGCATGGTGGACGGCGCCGAGCAGACCGTCGAATTTCAGGCGGACGCCAAGCAAAAGAGCCTGACCGTGTCCAGCGTCATGGGCGTGGTCAAGGTGGATTTGGACCTGACCCGCCCGGTTACGCTGGGCTCGGCCGAGCAACAGTCGGCCGCCGTCTCCAAATATTTGCAGCAGTTTGACCGCGCCCAGCGCCGGGGCTCGGGCGACGAGGCGCTGATGGGCACGTTCAAGGACGTGTTCGCGGCCATGCACACCAGCTACGGCGCGGCGCAGGTTCCGGCGGCGGACACCAGCATCCGCCGCTTGCCCGCCGCGGATGCGCATCGCAGCCTGTTGTCCGGCCTGGCGGATTTCTCGGCGTCGATCGAGCAGGTGCGAGACGCCAGCAACCCGGCGCGCCCCAAAGAGATCGACGGCTTTTCGTTCCAGGCTTCGCAAAGCAGCCAGGTGTCGGGCAAGGCGGGTTGGGATCTGGCGATCTCGCAAACGCAGCAGTCCGCGCTGACCGCCAGCTATCACCGGTCGCTGTCGCCGGACGTGCAGTTGGCGCTGACTCAGGACGAGAAGTCGCAGAACTATCTGTACTTCCAGATTCATGACACCACCAGCAGCAAGACGGACGTGGGCTATCAGGAAGGCGTGCTGGCGACGGCAACGCTGAACGAATCGCGTACGCAGAGCACGCAGGTGTCCAGGTTCATCAAGGGCAAGCAGGTCGACCAGTCCTTCACGCCGTCGTCCGAATCGAATTCGCGCAACCTGCTGTCTTTGGTGCAGGCCGCGAAGCTGGACGAAACCGAGAACGACCCGATGGCCCCGCGCGACCAGACGGAAGAGATCCTGCGTCGCAAATACCTGGATCTGGCGCGCCAGGTCGCAGACCTGCGGATGGGGTGATCCCGGGTCTGGATCGGGGCAGGGGGTGTCCTTTACTATGGCTCGATGAGCCCACGACAGCCTCCCGCCAAGCCCCGCGCCAAACGCCCCGCCAAACCCCGCGCCGATGCCTGCATCCGCGTTCGCGGCGCGCGTGAACACAATCTGAAGAACGTCGATGTGGATATTCCAAGAGACGCGCTCGTCGTGTTTTCGGGGGTGTCCGGATCGGGCAAATCATCGCTGGCGTTCGGCACGTTGTACGCGGAAGCGCAGCGGCGCTACCTGGAATCGCTGTCGCCCTATGCACGACGCCTGATCGATCAGGTAGGCGTGCCGGATGTCGACGCCATCGAAGGGCTGCCGCCGGCGGTGGCGCTGCAACAGCAGCGCGGCACGCCCAACGTGCGCTCCACGGTGGGCAGCGTCACCACCTTGTCCAGCATGTTGCGCATGCTGTATTCGCGTGCCGGCACCTACCCGGCCAACCAGCCCATGCTGTACGCCGAAGACTTCTCGCCCAACACCCCGCAGGGCGCCTGCCCCAATTGCCACGGCCTGGGCTACGTCTACGACGTGACCGAGGCGTCGATGGTGCCCGACCCATCGAAGACCATCCGCGAGCGCGCCATTGCGTCCTGGCCGCCCGCCTGGCACGGCCAGAACCTGCGCGACATCCTGGTCACGCTGGGCTACAACGTCGACATCCCGTGGCGCGACCTGAAAAAGAACCCCCGCGACTGGATCCTGTACACCGATGAGCAGCCCACGGTGCCCGTCTACGCGGGTTTCACGCCGGCCGAAACGCGCGCCGCCTTGCGCGCCAAGCAGGAACCCAGCTACATGGGCACCTACACTGGCGCGCGCCGCTACGTGATGCACACCTTCGCCACGACCCAAAGCGCGATGATGAAAAAGCGCGTGGCGCGGTTCATGACGGGCACGGCGTGCCCAGTATGCGACGGCCGGCGCTTGAATCCCGAGGCCTTGTCGGTGACGTTCGCCGGCCTGGACATCGGCAGCCTGTCGCGCTTGCCCTTGGCGCGGATCGCCGAGGTGCTGACCCCGGCCGCGCGCGGCCAGTTCGATGCGCCCGCCACGGACGCCGCGCGCAGCCGCGCCACCACCCGCAAGGACAACGCGCGCCGCGTGGCGGCCGGCGGCTTGGCGCACACGGGCAGCACCGATGTGCGCCGCACGCCCGACCTGTCGCCGGAAAAACGCATCGCTGCGCAACGCATCGCGCACGATCTGGTCGAGCGCATTGGTACCTTGCAGGCGCTGGGCCTGGGCTACCTGGCGATGGACCGCGCCACGCCCACGCTGTCTCCGGGCGAGCTGCAACGGCTGCGCCTGGCCACGCAGATCCGGTCCAACCTGTTCGGCGTCGTGTATGTGCTGGACGAGCCCTCGGCCGGCCTGCACCCGGCTGATGGACAGGCGCTGCACCGCGCGCTGGACCAACTGAAGGACGCGGGCAATACCCTGTTCGTGGTGGAACATGACCTGGACACGCTGCGCCGCGCCGATTGGCTGGTGGACGTGGGGCCGGGCGCGGGCCAGCATGGCGGGCAGGTGCTGTACAGCGGCCCGCCGGAAGGCTTGAAGAAGGTGCCGGCATCGCTGACGGCGCGCTATCTGTTCAACCCGGCGCCGGCCGGCAGGGCTGCCGTGCGCGAGCCCTCGGGCTGGCTGTCGCTGCGCGGCATCCATCGCAACAACCTGCACGGCATCGACGCGCGCTTTCCGCTGGGCGCGTTCACGGCGGTGACGGGCGTTTCGGGTTCGGGCAAGTCCAGCCTGGTCAGCCAGGCGCTGGTTGAACTGATCGGCGAACATCTGGGGCAGGAACCGGTTGCGGAAGAAGCCGATGGAGATCTGCCGCAGGCCGATGGCCCGCCGCGCACGACCGGTCGTATCGACTCGGGCGCCGACGCCATCAAGCGCCTGGTGAACGTGGACCAGAAGCCCATTGGCCGCACGCCCCGGTCCAACCTGGCCACCTACACCGGGCTGTTCGACCACGTGCGCAAACTGTTCGCGGCCACCCGCGCCGCCAAGTCGCGGCGCTATGGCGCGGGCCGCTTTTCCTTCAACGTGGCGCAAGGCCGTTGCGACACCTGCGAAGGCGAAGGCTTCGTGCACGTGGAACTGTTGTTCATGCCCAGCGTGTACGCGCCGTGCCCGGTGTGCCACGGCAGCCGCTACAACGCCAAGACGCTGGAAATTGAATGGAACGGCCGCAACATCGCCCAGGTGCTGGCGATGACGGTGGACGAGGCGCTGGCGTTCTTCAACGAAGAACCCGTGGTGCAACGCCCGCTGTCCCTGTTGCATGAGATCGGCCTGGGCTACCTGCGGCTGGGCCAACCGGCCACGGAACTGTCCGGCGGCGAAGCCCAGCGCATCAAGCTGGCCACCGAACTGCAACGCAGCCAGCGCGGCAACACCCTGTACGTGCTGGACGAACCCACCACCGGCCTGCACGCGGCCGATGTGGATAAGCTGATGGCGCAATTGCATGGGCTGGTCGACGCGGGCAACACGGTCGTGGTCGTGGAACACGACCTGCGCGTGGTCGCCAACAGCGACTGGATGATCGACGTCGGCCCCGGCGCGGGCGAAGACGGCGGCCACATCGTGGCCGAAGGCCCCCCGGCGGACGTCAGCCGCAGCGGCAAGGGCGCCACGGCGCCATTTCTGAAACGGGTGCTGGCGGGCGGTTGATGGCGGGCGCGATCACCGGTATGATCGCCGCTGGTAACGTGTAAACGGAGCGGCGAAAGCCGTGCGTTGCCCCCGCCCCATTGGGTTGTCACCCAAGCGTGACGATAATCAAGAGGTCCGATTAGCAGGTTGAACTAGGCCCCGTCAGGGGCCTTTTTCTTTTTGAACGAATCGCCTGGGCTTGACGAGAAAAACCGTGTTGAAAAAGCGTCAACGAGGAGGCTCGCGAGGCATCCGCCCGTTCAGCGCGCCGAACAGAATCGCGTACAGACGAATCGGCTTTTTATTCGGCCGGTTTTTTGCGTGCCGATCATCGCGGATGTAGCTGCTTTGCACGAACAGATTCAGCTCGCCACGTCGGGCCGCTCGTGTCGCCAGGAAATACACTTCATATTCCTGCCTGGTTCCGCTTTCGTCAACGATCTCGACCACGAAAAAGTTGCCCTTTCCCGTATGGAAGCAACGCCTTTGCTGAAGGCCTTCCATGATCGTTGGCAGCAGGAACGACAGTTGATACCGGCGTGGACAAAACAGCCGGGTTTCGCGGGAGTCGCTGTATTGCAATGTGACATCCACCGTTTCGTCGGGTGCCGGTGAACGTGTAAAGCAGTGCAAGCCAAATATCAACTGCACCCGATACTTGCGTGCCGGCCGATTGTCTTCGGCTGGTTGTTCATACTCGAGACGGCGCGGATGCAAGTGATCCAGTGAATAGACGATGTCGCCCCGCACGAAAGGCTTCCACCTGATCATGGCGTGGTTGCCCCCTGGTCAACGCGCTTCTAAGTTCGGCTTGATTGCTTTGACCGAGGAGTCTATTCGAAAGGCCTGCGCACGGGGCGTGGGGCGTTGTCGAATCAGACGGGTCCTACGAGTTTCGTCGCGCTTCTTCGGTCGAGGCCGCCTGTGCCACTTCAGGCGAACGCTCGCCGCGCCCGCTACAACTCGCTTTCCAACGTCTTCTGCATGCGCTCCATGCTTTCCTGGCTGACTTGGATGACGCCCGTTCCGGGTTGGTCGATGTCGACGATGAAGGTCAGCACCAGCGCGATCAACGCGGCGAACAGGCCGGTTGATGTCAGCCGCCTGCGGGCGTGCAGGCCGGTGCCGTAGGCGATGAAGCCCACCGAGCCGATGCTGACGATGAAGAGCAGGTAGAACACCGGTTCGGGCACATGGTTTTCCAGCGCCACCCGGCGTTTTTCGTTGACTTGCGCCATCTCGTTGATGGCCTGGATGAACATGATGGTGGCGATGGCCGGCGGGTTGTCGGCGTTGGCGGCCGTGATGGTGCGGATCTGGCGTTCGATGCGGCGCGTGGTGACGTTGGCGGCGTCGAAGCGCGCGGTGTCGTTTTCGGCGTCGTGCAGTTCCAGGGCGGCGTTGATGTATTCAAGCAGCAGGCGCGGCACCTGTTCGCGGGCGGCGGGGGCAATCAACTGGGACCGCCAGTAAGCGTTGCCGATGGCGTTGGCCTCTTCCAGCACCAGGTTCTTGCGCGCCTCGAACCGCGTGACGGACATGGCGAAGGTGAAGCCCAGCAGCAAGGCCAGCAGGCCGAGCAGGGCGGTTTGCAGTGCGGTGATGTGGGTCTTGTGCGCTTCGTCGGCCGGCTTGCGCTGCTTGCGGCCCAGCCGGAAGCAGAGCTCGATGACGCCCAGGAGAACGATGACGCCGATGAAGAAGAGATAAGACTCGTTGAAGTTCCTGAGCATGGCGCTCCCCGTCGGACAGTCGCCAGCGTATGCGGATTGCCTGGCGGCGGCAAGATCTGACATGCCCGATGGCTGTCAGCGAAACGCCAACATCTTGGAGTAAGGTGTCGGCTTTCCCCTCTGAAGACCCGCACGGAGCAGAACTTGAAAACCCGCAAACTCGGCCGTACCGACCTGGATGTCAGCCTGATTGGATTGGGCACCATGACCTGGGGTGAGCAGAATTCCGAGGCCGAAGCCCATCAGCAACTGGACTACGCGCTGTCGCGCGGCGTCAACCTGGTCGACGTGGCCGAGATGTACCCCGTGCCGCCCAAGCCCGAAACGCAAGGGCTGACCGAAACCTATATCGGCACCTGGCTGGCGCGCAGCAAGCGCCGCCAGGACATCGTGCTGGCCAGCAAGGTGGCCGGCCCGGTGCGCGACCCCAAGCGCCCCGGCCACATCCGCGACGGCAAGACCTTCCTGGACCGCAAGAACCTGACCGAAGCGCTGGACGCCAGCCTGAAGCGCTTGCAGACGGATTACCTGGACCTGTATCAGCTGCACTGGCCCGACCGCACCACCGCCACCTTCGGCCAGTTGAACTACCCCTGGGTGGAAGACGAGCACACCGTGCCGATCGAAGAAACCCTGTCGGTGTTGCAGGATTTCGTGCGCGCGGGCAAGGTCCGCCACGTGGGCGTGTCCAACGAAACGCCGTGGGGCCTGTCGCAGTTCCTGCGCCATGCGGACACCCAGGAGCTGCCGCGCGTCGTGTCGATCCAGAACGCCTACAGCCTGTTGAACCGCGTGTTTGAAATTGGGCTGTCTGAATTTACCCACCACGAACAGGTGGGCCTGCTGGCGTATTCGCCGCTGGCGATGGGCATGCTTTGCGGCAAGTATCTGAACGGCGCCCGCCCCGAAGGCGCCCGCCTGACACGCTACACGCGGTTCACGCGCTACAGCAATCCGCAGGCCGAAGCCGCCACTGCCGAGTACGTGGCGCTAGCGCGCGAGCACGGCGTGTCGCCCACCCACCTGGCGCTGGCCTGGGTGAACCAGCGCCCGTTTGTCACCAGCAATTTGATCGGTGCGACGACGCTGGAACAGTTGAAGGAAAACATCGACAGCGTGGACGTGACGCTATCGCCGGACGTGTTGAAAGCGATCGACGCGATCCACACGCGCTATCCGAATCCGGCGCCCTGATCGCGCTGCTTGCCGTATCCGGCCCGCGTTGCGCGTTGTCGCAACGCGGGCTTTTTCATGGGCGAGGCGAACTGGGCATTTCGTAAATATGATTGCGAATCAATCCCATTAGTAATAAAAAAGCAGTCTTTCTGACCTCCCGCTCTGGAGAATCTGCTTTGGTCCGTTCTGCTTCCCCCCGGAAGAGCCGTGCCCGCACGCTTGCCCGGCCTGCCGTCATGCGCGCTGCCTTCCGTTCTGCTGCCTTCCGTCCTGCTGCCTTTCACCCTGCTGTGGTTCAGCCCGCTGCCCTGGCCTTGGCAATTGCCATCGCCTACCCCCTGACGGCGTCCGCCCAATCCGCAGCCGACGCGCCCAATGTGGCGCAACTGCCAACGGTGACCGTGCAGGCCACGGCGGTGGACGACACGCTGGAACATCTGTCGGCACCGGTGAACACGGGCGCGTTGGGCAGCCGCAGCCAGCTTGAAACGCCGTTCTCGACCACCGTGGTCACGGCGGCCGACATGGCGGAACGGCAGGTCAACAAGCTGGGCGACGTGTTCGCCCTGGACGCATCCGTCAGCGACAACAGCGCGTCGTACGGCGCCTGGGCCAGCTACCTGACCGTGCGCGGTCTGCCGCTGGATTGGCAGAATTCCTACCGCATCGACGGCAGGCCCTTCCTGAGCTATGTGACGACGCTGCCGTATGAGCATTTTGAACAGATCGACCTGTTGAAGGGCGCGTCGGGCTTCATGTACGGCTTTGGTTCGCCGGGCGGAATTGTCAACTACGTGACCAAGAGGCCGACCGACGAACCGGTGCGCAGCATCGAACTGGGTTATGTGTCCAAGGGACTGCTGCGCCAGCACGTGGATCTGGGCGGACGCGTCGGCGAAAGCGGCACCTTCGGCTACCGCCTGAACGCCACGCACGAAGAAGGCAACACCTACAACGGCGGTTCGCTGTATCGGGATTCGGTGTCCTTGGCGCTGGATGCGCGGCTGACCGACAAGCTGACCTGGGACTTCCAATCCATCTACCAGGACCGCAAGGCCATCGGGCAGGAACCCACCATTTACGCGGGTCAATTGGCGGGCAGCCGGTTGCCGTCGCCGGTGCGCAACGACAACGGCAAGATGGTGGGCGAAGGCCCCTATGCCGACAACGATTTCCGCTACTACTCCACCGGCCTGAAATACCAGTTGTCATCCAACTGGAGCGCACGCACCGACTACAGCTACAGCTCGACCCGCACGCGCCGCAACGAATCGGTGCTGTTCCTGCAAAACCAGGCGGGCGACTACGACGACTATCGCTCGGACTACGGCGAAGCCTACGCCTACAACCAGTGGCAGGGCATGGTCGAAGGCAAGTTCGCTACCGGCCCGCTCAAGCACCACGTGGTCGCCGGCGCGTCCTGGCAGAAGCAGAAGAACGACTACAGCGTCAACGGCGTGTATCAGTTGCAGGGCACGGGCAACCTGCGCTCGCAGAACACCAACACCTATTACAGCCAAGGCAGCCTGGACCTGTATCGCGCCGCCGAGATTACGCAAAAGGCCCTGTTCGCCAGCGACACGATCGACCTGACGGGCGGCTGGTCGCTGTTGGGCGGACTGCGCTATACCAACTACGAGCAGACGGGCTTTGACGCCACGGGCGCCAAGTCGTCCAGCTACGACAAGAACGGCGTGCTGACCCCAACCGTGGCGCTCATGTACCAGATCACGCCGCAGACCATGGCCTACGCCAGCTATATCGAATCGCTGGAGCCGGGCTCATCGGTGGGCAACACCTATGCCAACTTCGGCGCCTTGCTCGACCCGCTCAAGAGCAAGCAGTACGAGTTGGGCGTGAAGACCAATCAAGATGATTGGGCCGCCACCGCCGCGCTGTTCCGCATCGAGAAAAAGGCGGAATACGCGAACGCGAACAACGAACTCACGCAGGACGGAAAGTCCATCTACCAAGGCTTGGAACTGGGTGCGTCGGCGCGCGTGGCCACGAACTGGAACGTGGGCGGCAGCCTGATGTTCCTGGATTCGGAATACAAGAAAGGCAACGCCTACACGGGCAACCGCGTGGCGGGCGCGCCCAAGCTGGTGGCGGCGGCGCGACTGTCGTACTCCGTGCCGCAAGTGCCGGGCCTGAAGCTGCGCGCCGACGTCAAATACACGGGCAACACAATGCTGGGCGCGTCCAACAACGTGAAGGTGGATGACTACGCCATCGTCAATATCGGCGCCACCTACGACACCCGCATCTATGGCTACGACACCACGTTCCGCGCCGGCATCAACAACCTGGCGGACAAGCGCTATTGGTTGTTCCAGTCGTCGGACTACGTCAAGGCGGGCGACCCGCGCACCTACGGCTTAAGCGCCAGCCTTAAGTTCTGACGGGCACTTCCCACAGGCGATCAGGCTCGAAGTCGGCCTGTTCGCCTTTCTTGGCATAGCCCAGCGGGTTGGCGACCACCCGGCAGCCGTCCTTGACGTAGTCGTGCGCGCAATGCAGGTGGCCGTGCATCCAGCAGTCGGCCAACGGCAGCAGGTCATCCAGCGCATTGCAGAACCCCGCCGTGCCCGGTGTGACGCCGTAGCGCGGGTCGGCGCTGGCCAGCGTGGGGGCAAAGTGGGTGATGGCAAGGGTGGGGCCGTCGAACGGCACACGCAGGGCGTCGCGCAGCCATTGCTGGCAGGCCAGACCCTGTTCGCGCATTTGTTCGGCCATGAAGGGCGCGCCATGGCGGCGCATCTGCGCCTTTTCCAGATAGAAGTCGGCGGCGCGAAAAGCCTTGGCGCGCTTGGCCAAGGCCACGCCGATGGGGTCGCTGTTGGCCAGCGCGTCGAAATCCGTCCACAGCGTGGTGCCCACCAGGCGCACGCCGTTGATGACACAGGTTTCGCGTTCCAGCCATTGGATATCCAGCGCGTGGCAAAGCTCGCGCAGGCGGTCGTCGGCTTCGTCGAAATCCAGATTGTCGTATTCGTGGTTGCCGGGCACGAACACCACGGGCGTGGGCCAGCCGTTGCGGGGGGCGTAGCTGCCCAGGCCGAAATCGTTGCTGGTCAGCTTGGAACCCTGGCGGTACGAACCGATATCGCCGGCCAGCACCAACAGGTCGGCGCCGGGCGTGGGGCGCGCCAGGAAGGTCGGGTCGGTTTCCAGGTGCAGGTCGGAGAGCAATTGAATCTTCATGGACGCTATCTTAGGTCACCCGCGCTCGGGCGGCATGCGCGCAAGGCCCCATCCGTGCGACACTTTCCCATCGAACTCATCACAGACACCAGGAGAAACGCCCATGCGTATCGTGATCGCCACGGCCGCCGCCACCGCGGTGCTGCTCGCGGCCAGCGTGCAGGCGCAGTCGCAGCCTCAGCCGCGGCTGCAGCCGATCAATTGCGGCAACGCCGCCACGCAGACCGACATGAACCTGTGCGCCGATCAGGCCTACCGCAAGTCGGACGCTGACCTGAACCAGGCCTACCGGACGGTCATGAAGCGTCTGAAAGACGACGCCACCAAAACCACGCAATTGCAAAGCGCACAAAAAGCCTGGCTGTTTTTTCGCGATGCGGAATGTGCCTTCTCGTCCAGCGGCACCACGGGCGGCAGCGTTTACCCCATGGTGCTGAGCCAATGCCTGGACACCCTGACGCAGGCGCGCACCAAAGAACTGCGCGCCTACCTGAAGTGCGAGGAAGGCGACATGAGCTGCCCGGTTCCCGGCGAAAAATGATGGCGCTTCAGGGGAGCGTGCAAGCCAGGGGGCAAGATGCCGGGGCACTGGAAGCAGCGGCCCTTGAATCCGCCGGCCTGATCCTGGACGCGCAGGGCGACCCGCGCTGCTTCTGGCAGCCGTCCATGCCGGACTACCACGACCACGAATGGGGCCGGCCCGTGGGCAGCGACCGCCGCCTGTACGAAAAGATCTGCCTGGAAGGCTTTCAAGCGGGCATGGCGTGGATCACCATCCTGCGCAAGCGCGAGGCCTTTCGCGAAGCCTTCGACGATTTCGATTTCGAGCGCGTGGCGCGTTATACCGAGCACGACGTGGATCGCCTGATGGGCAATGCGGGCATCGTGCGCAACCGCGCCAAGATCGTATCCACCATCAACAATGCGCGGCGCGCCGTGGAGTTGGCGGACGAGACGGGTTCGCTGGCGGCGTGGCTATGGCGGCACGAGCCTGCCGCTACCGAGCGGCCCCACACCGTGGACCTGGCTTACTGGAACGGCAACCCGGCGTCGGCGGCATCGGCCGGCCTGTCGCGCGCCCTGAAGGCGCGCGGCTGGACGTTTGTGGGGCCGACGACAATGTACGCTTTCATGCAGGCGGTGGGCATGGTCAACGACCACATGAGCGGCTGCGTCTGCCACGCAAAGATCGACGCCGCGCGCACGAACTTCCAGCGGCCGTGATGACCCCGATGTCGAGCGCCTCCGATGCAACGCCGGCTTTTGCGCCGGTCCCGCCGCGTCCCGCTTTTGTCCCTGTTCCCCCCGGCAGCCGCATCGCCGTCATCGGCGGCGGCATCGCCGGCCTGGGCGCGGCTTGGCTGCTGTCTGAAAAATTCTCGGTCACCTTGTTCGAAGCGGACAAGCGCGTCGGCGGTCATACCAATACGGTGAACGCCACGGTGGGCGGCGTCAGCCACCCGGTCGACACCGGCTTTTTGGTGCACAACGACCTGACGTATCCGCATCTGGTGCAACTGTTCAAGCACCTGGCGATTCCGGTGCACGCCAGCGACATGACGTTCAGCGTATCGCTGACGCAGCCCGACCTGGAGTGGGCGGGCACCAACCTGGGTACGGTGTTCGCACAACGCCGCAACCTGCTGCGCCCCGCCTTCCTGGGCATGCTGCGCGACATCCTGCGCTTTAACCGCAACGCCGCCGCTTACCTGGCGCGCAGCGGCCCGCACGCGTTGCTGGGCGATCTGCTGGACGCCGAAGGCTATGGCCAGGCCATGCGCGACTGGTATCTGCTGCCCATGGCCGGCGCCATCTGGTCCACGCCGCCCAGCATGGTGCTGGCGCAACCGGCTCGCAGCTTTCTGTCGTTCTGCCTGAACCACCGCTTGTTGCAGGTGGCGGGGCGGCCGCAATGGAAAACCGTCCAGGGCGGCGCGCGCCGTTATGTCGACGCGATGTTGCCGCGCATCGCGCAGGTGCGGGTGTCCAGCCCGGTGCATAGCGTCAAGCGGCTGGCCGATGGCGTGGAAGTGCGCACCAGCGGCCATGTTGATCGGTTTGATGCCGTGGTGCTGGCCTGCCATGCGCCGACGTCGCTGGCGATGCTTGATGCCACCGAAGCCGAACGCGAGGTGCTGTCGCGCGTGCGCTACCAGCCCAACGTGGCCGTGCTGCATACCGACACCGCGCTGCTGCCGCGCCGCCGCTCGGTGTGGTCGGCCTGGAATTACCTGGCCGGCCCCACGGCGGATGCGCCTATGTCGGTCAGCTACCTGCTCAACGTGTTGCAGCCGCTGCCCTTCAAGCAGCCCGTGATCGTGACGCTGAACCCGCAACGCGAGCCCGCGCCGGATCAAGTGCTGGGCCGCTACGAGTACGAGCACCCCATCCTGGATGCCGACGCCGTCGAGGCGCAGCGCCAACTGCCCGACATCCAGGGCCGCGCGCGGGTGTGGTTTTGCGGCGCGTGGGCGGGGTATGGCTTTCATGAGGATGGGCTGGCGTCGGCCATTCGCGTGGCGGCGGATTTCGGCGTCAGCCCGCCGTGGGGCGATGCGACATGAATAGCCCACTGCACCACGCCGGCCTGATCGAACTGATGCGCGCGCGGGTGCTGCATGTGCGCACCCGCCCGGTGGTGCACCGCTTTACGTATCCGGTGTTCTGCCTGCGGCTGCGCATCGATCAGGCCGACCGCTACGACGGCCGCGCGTCCTGGTTGTTCGGGGTCAACCGCCGCCGCCCGGTCGCGTTTCATTTTTTCGACCATGGCGCGCGCGACGGTGGTGACCCCATGGCGTGGTTGCGGTCGCGGCTGGAGATGGCGGGCGCGGACATCGACGTGGGCGCGGTGTGGTTGCAGTGCTTTCCGCGCGTGTTCGGCCATGTGTTCAACCCCGTCAGCTTCTGGCAGGTGCATGACACCGACGGCCATCTGCGCGTGCTGGTGGCCGAGGTCAACAACACTTTCGGCGAACGCCATCAGTACGTGCTGCGCGCGCCGGACGGTGGCGTGATCCATGACGGCCAGGCGCTGCATAGCGACAAGTCGTTTCACGTGTCGCCGTTTTGCCTGGTGACGGGCCGCTACCGATTTCGCGTCAAAAGCGTCGGCGGTGCGCATGTGGCCAGCATTGATTATTTTGACGACCCGGAACAGGCGCAGCCGCTGCTGCACACCGAGATTCGCGGCGCGAGCGTGCCGCTTGCCACCGGTGCGCTCTTGCGCGCGTTGGCGGCCATGCCGTTCATGACGCTGGGGGTGGTGTTCCGTATCCACTGGCAGGCGTTGCGCCTGTATTTGCGCAAGGTGCCGTTTCACCGCAAACCGCCGGCGCCGGCTGGCGAGGTGACGTTTCAGCGGTCCAAGAAAGCCGATTGAGGGCGTGGACGTCGCGGCGCTTGCTTTAGTTGCGGCTCGCAATTACATTGGTTGCGAACCGCAACTTATAGGCGCGCCCATGGACCTGATCGACTTTCCCTCCCAATCCCGTGAACAGACCATCCGCGACCTGCGGGAGTTTTCTCGCAAGCTGGTGCGCGAACTGGGCTTCATGCGGACCTCGTTAGCGGGCAGTGAACTGGCGCCGTCCGCCGTCCACGCCATTATTGAAGTGGGCCTGCAACCGGGCATCCAGGCACGCGACCTGGCCGTGATTCTGCGGCTGGACAAATCCAACACCAGCCGGCAGTTGGCCAAGCTGGAATCCGCCGGCCTGGTGGCCCGCGAGGTGGATCCCGAGGACGCGCGGTCTTCACGCCTGACCCTGACCGACGCCGGGCTGGCCTTGCGTGACCGCATCGACCAGTTCGCCACCGATCAGGTGTCGCATGCCTTGCGCCGGATGACGCCGGACGACCAGCAATCGCTGATCCGCTTCATGTCGCTGTACGCCGACGCGCTCTCGCGCGAGAACCCCAACCTGACGCCTTCCACCGCCGCCATCAGCGAGCAGATCATCGAAGGCTATGTACCCGGCTGCATCGGCGATATTGCCGGCCTGCACGCGCGTTACTACGCGCAGGCCTCGGGCTTTGGTGTGTACTTTGAACGCAAGGTCGCCACGGAAATGGCGGCCTTTGCCGAAGCGCTGCCGGAACACGGCAAGGGCATGTGGCTGTATGCGGAGAATGGGCGCACGCTGGCATCCATCGTGATCGATGGCGATCCCGTCATCGGCCAGGCGCATCTGCGCTGGTTCATCGTGGACGAGTCCTTGCGTGGCCTGGGCGTGGGCCGCCACTTGCTGGCGCGCGCGCTGGCGTTTGCCGATGCGCATTACCGCGAGACGTACCTGTGGACCTTCAAGGGGCTGGACGCGGCGCGCCATCTGTACGAAGACGCGGGCTTTGTCCTGACGGACGAATCGGAAGGCCGGCAGTGGGGCAGCGTGGTGGTGGAGCAGCGCTTCCTGCGCCGCCGGCCGTAGTTCGGAATCCGGAACTCGGAATCCGGAATTCGAATGCGCGTCAGAGCACGCTGATGCGCAGTTCGGCCAGCAAGGTGGCCGCCTGGGTCTTGGAAATGGTGGCGCCGGCCAGGCGCGCGGCGGCGGTCAAGTCGAGGCCGCTCAAGTCCACTTCACGCAGGTCGGCGCCTTCAAAGCGCACGTTTTTCAGATTGGCGTTGCGCAAGCTGCCGCCGTGGAAGACGGCGTCGCGAAAATCGCTGCCGGCCAGGTCGGCGTCTGAAAAGTCCAACTGCATGATGTTGGTTTTGCGAAAGGACACGCCGCGCAACAGCGCGCCGACCAGCAGGCATTCTTCAACCGTCCAGCCCAGGCAGGCGATGCCGTCAAAATCAGAGCCGGTCAGTTTGCAGCCCTGAAGGCGGGCGCCGGCCAGCCGCGCGCGGTGCCACTTGGCGTTGTTCAAATCGCAGTTCTGGAAGGTGGCGTCGCTGGCATCCGCCGCCGCGAAGTTGGCCTGCCCGCCCCGGCAGCGCAGCCAGGTGGTGTCGGCCAGCGTGGCGCCCTGGAACGAGGCGCCGGCAATGGCGCAGGCCGTGAAGCGCGCGCCGCGCAGATCCAGGCGAGAAAAATCGGCGTGCTGGAAATCGCAGTCCTGGAACGACAGCGCCTGGCCTGCCGCGTTGTCAATCAGGGCCAGCATGGCCTGGCGGTCTACTTCCTGGCCGGTGATGGCTTCAAATACGTCTTGCGTCATGCGGGTGTCTCGGGGTTGCCTACTGAAAACCTATTGAAAAATTTCGCTTTCCACACAGAACGCCACCAGTTCCTGGTCGGTCTGCACGTTCAGCTTGCGCATTGCGGATATCTTCTGACCGCTGACCGTCTTGACGCTGCGCTTGAGCGTCTCGGCCACCTGCATCATGGATTCGCCACGGATGAAGTGGCGCAGCACTTCGAATTCCTTGGGCGACAGGCTGTTGATGCGTTCGCCGATGAATTTGCTGCGCGAATCCACCGTGCCATCGCGCTGGAATCCCGGAGGATAGTACTTGCGACCGGCTTGCAGCGTGTGCAGGGCCGTGACGATTTCAGCCAGGTTGTCGCGCTTGAGCACCACGGCGGCCACGCCCGCGTCATACAGGGCGGAAATGATCATGGGGTTGGACACCATGGTCAGCACCACCACCTGCGTCTTGGGGAAGCGCCGCGTCAGGAACTTGACCAGCCGGATGCCGTCGCCATAGGTTTCGTCGCCGGGCATGGAGTAGTCGGTGATGACCACGTGCGGCAGGTCGTGGGTCAAGTGTTCAACCAAGGCCGTGGGGCTGGCCAGCAGCGCCGTGACTTCAACGCTGAGATCTTTTTCCAGCAAATCGCGCATGCCTGCGAGGACCAGCGGGTGGTCGTCGGCGAGGACTATTCGGAGTCTTTCCATTCGGGGGCGCCGGAGGGTGATCGTGGTGGTTGTCGGGGTCATTCTGTACCAAGACTCAAACTTGAGCCAGCAGGTTCCTGAGCTCGTGCGTCAGCCTGACCACGTCTTCAAAACCCTCGTCGTCCCCGCCGTCGCGCCTGAGTTTGGCCTCAACGGCCTGGAAGTCCGATGACAAGGTTGTCATCTTTACCATGACCAAGGCGCCCCGCATCCGATGCATGGTTTGCAGCGCAACCAGCACGTCGCGGCGGGTGACCGCCTGGTCAAGATTCGCCAGGTCGGTATCCATGGTGTCCAGGAACAGTTGGCGGTATTTTTCGGGCACGAGCGGCTCGGGCGCGGCGTCGACGGGCACGGGCGCCGCGTCCATGTGGGGTGACTCGTCGGACACCTCGGCGCGCACGCGCGTGATGCCGCCCAGGTGGTGGCGCAGGGCGCTCAGTTCAATCGGTTTGACCAGCCAGGAGTTCATGCCCGCGGCCATGCAGCGTGCTTCCTCGTCGCGCATGGCGTTGGCGGTTACGCCGATGATGGGTTGGGCGTAGCCGCGAGAGCGCAGTTCGCCCGTAAGTTCGTAGCCGTTCATCTTGGGCATGTTGACGTCGGTCAGCAGCACGTCGTAAGTGGCCATGTTCCACATCGACAGCGCATCCGCGCCGTTACCGGCCACTGTGACGGTGCAGCCCAGTTGTTCCAGTTGGTGGCGCAGCGTGGCCTGGTTGATGGGGTTGTCCTCAGCCACCAGCACGCGCAAGTCCAGCGGATCCATCGGGGCGTTGGCGGCGGACGTGGCAGGCACGGGCGGATCGCCGCGCAGCAGGCGCGAAATACCAAACCCGATGCTGTCCAGGTCATGCCCGTCGACTCGCTCCGGCGCGCCGACGGCAGCTTCACGCGGATCGCCCGCCGACAGGAAGTGGCCCGTCCAGTTGGCGGGCGCGGCATCGGTGGGGCCCAGGATGTCGAGCAACACGTCGTCGGGTTCACCCCGGCCCAGGGGTTCGGGCGCGCGCTGGGCGTCGGCGCCCCAGCGGGTCAGCCACTGACAAACGTTGTCGGTCAGTTCGCGGTGCGGGCTGCGCACGTAGATGCGGATGCCGTGCAGATCGGGCTCGTCCACGGGCGCGCCGTCGGCCGGCTGCAAGGCCAGCTCCAGTGAAAAGCTGCTGCCTAGCCCCAGTTCGCTGGTGACGCGGATATGGCTGTCCATCAGCTTGGCTAGCCGGGCGCAGATGGACAGGCCGATGCCCGCGCCGCGCACGGTATGGCTGGCGCTGTCGATCTGGTAGAAGGGGCTGAAAAGCTGGGCCTGGTCTTCCTTGTCGATGCCGATGCCGGTGTCCACCACCTGCAAGGCCAGCACCTGCGTGCCATCGGGACGGTCCGCGCCATGCAGGCGCACGATGACATGGCCGGACTCGGTGAACTTGATGGCGTTGCTGAGCAGGTTGCTGAGAATCTGCCGGATGCGCACGGCGTCCCCCGTGACCCACGGCGCCACCGAGCCGTCCACGCAGGCAAACAGCAGCAAGCCTTTCTGCCGGGCCAGCGCGGCGAATGAACGCGCGCAGCTTTCCACCAGTTCACGCGGCCGGAACTGGCTGGATTCCAGCGCCAGCTGTCCGGATTCGATCTTGGTGATGTCGAGGATGTCGCTGATCAGTTGCAGCAGGATCACCGACGAATTCTGGATGCGCTCAAGGTGCTGGCGCTGCTCGGCATTCAGTTCGGTCATGCCCATGAGCTCCAGCGTGCCCAATACGCCATACAGCGGCGTGCGGATCTCGTGGCTCATCGTGGCCAGGAAGGTGGACTTTGCTTCGCTGGCCTTGTCGGCGTCGCGCTTGGCCTGCGCCAGGGCGCGTTCGATTTCGGCCCGTGCGCTGATGTCCGCGAACGCGCACAGCACCACGTCCTGCTTCTTGTAGCGCGTGGGCGAATAGGCCACGTACAAGGGGCGGCCGTCGTCGGCGTGGAAGGTTTCAATGGTGCCGGGCGCGGATGCCGTCAGCACCTGGTCCAGCAGCGGCCGGGCGGCGGGGGAATCGCGCAAGCCCTGGCCCGTGGCGGCGCCCAGCCATTCCAGCGCCAGGCTGTTGGCGAACAGCACGTCGCCATTTGCGCGCGCCAGCACGCACAGCGCGATGGGCGCGGTCTGGATCAGGGTGCGGTTGAATTCTTCGCTTTCGGCGATGTCGCGGTGCGCGTTTTGCGCCGGCTCGATCACGCGCCGGGTGTACCAGCGCTGGTAGCCGACGCCGCCGGCAAGGCCAAGCAGCAACAGCAGCGCGGCGGTGATCGGCAGCCAGAGGTTGTCTTCGAAAAAATTGCGATAGCTGACGCGGTAGTACGCGGTCCAGATGCTGGACGGGTCCGATACTTTCAGGATCAAGCCGTCGCGCGTGGCGCTCAGGCCGCTTTCGCCAGTGGTGGGCAGGGGGCCGTCGCCAAGCATCAGGCCGATGTCGCGATGGGTCAGCCAGAAGCCGTCGAACTGGATCGAGGGCAGCGCGCGGTCATAGATGTTGATCCGCGCGCGGCTGAGCAGCGTGGCGACGTAGACATCCGGTGCGCCGCCACCGCGGTTGGTCCATGCCGCGTCGGAAAAGCCGGCGTGTAGCAGCCCCATCATGCGATCGGGCAGCCCGGGCGGAGAAACCCACAGGATCTGCCCGCCGGCCGCGGCGACGCCGGGCGTGCCGGACGAGGGCATCGTCGAGGCGTCGTCGGCCGTTGCCGGGGCCAAGCGGGTGCGCACGGCGTCATTGACCAGCAGCAGGGTGTCTTCACTGAGCGGCTCGCCATAGCCCGGCTTGACGTTGATGGCCGGCACCGCAATGCCCAGGCTGTCCGTGCGGTTCACCAGGAAAGCAGCGGCAGCCGGAAAGTAGGAATTCGCCCAGTACGTGCTGTAGAAATCCGCGAAGTAGCCGGCCGCGGCCGACACGGGGCTATTGGCCACGGGGCATTCCGACGGGTAATTGCAGAACAGCGAAAACGGCATGGCCACCAGCGCGTGCTGCCCGCGATAGATGCGCAGGCCCGGCCGGGTCGAATCCAGCGGCGTGGACAGCGTGATGTGCTCAATGGGCGCGCGCCCGGCCAGGGCTGGTTCTCTTTGCGGAACTGAAGCAGAAAGCCTTCTTGCTCGCGGATGTATCCAACAAGAACGGCGAAGTCCATCAACAGGCGGTCTTCTTCCTGCTTGATGATGCGCTGGGCGCCCCAGAGCAGGGCGCCGATCATGATGAGCGCGACGGGCAGAATGCCGAACAGCGCGATATTCAGCCGGCGCGAGGTACGTGCAATCCTGCTAAACGGCGTTTCCTGCATACGCGGGTAAGGATCCTATAGCGGGTGGGTGGCGTACGGGCGGGGTTCGTCAGCCAGCAAATCGGTGAAGTCATGGGCATTGACCGCAGCGGATATCAGGAAGCCTTGGGCGAAATCACAGCCGATTTCGCGCAAAAACTCCAGGTCTTTTGTGTTTTCCACCCCTTCGGCGGTGACTTGCAGCCCCAACTGGCGGCCCAATTGCACGGAAGAGAGCAAGGCGGCGGCGCGTACGCCGTCTTCCGCGGCGCCGCTGACAAAGGCGCGGTCGATCTTCAACTCGGTGAACGGCGTGGAGATCAGGGTGTACATCGAGTTGTATCCTTTGCCGAAATCGTCCTGCGCCAACCCGAAGCCTTTCAAGCGCAACCGGCTTGCGCCCATATAGTAGTGCCCGGGCACTGACGTGGTGTCGTCTTCCAGCAGTTCGAAAGTGACATCTTCGAAGGGAACACCGCGCTGCGCGACCAGATTGTAAAGCTGGTCGGGCAAGTCAGGTTGATCCAGCAGGCGGGTGGGCAGATTGACCGACACGGGCATCCTGAACCCCAGGCGGCGCCAATCAAGGTAGGCGGCCAGGGCGTCGCCCAGCATCCGGATGAGCAGGGCGTGGTCCAGCCCGTGATGCCGCACCGCACCCAGGAACGAGGCCGGCAGCATGAAGCCGAATTCAAGGTGATGCCAGCGGGCAAGGGCTTCCGCCCCAACGATATGGCCCGTCGCCAACGCCTTCTTGGGTTGGAACCAGGCCTGGATCCGGCCGGTGGCCAGGGCTTTTTCAAGCGTGTGGCGGTCAAATAGGGGCGTGGACGGCAACGGCAGCGTTTGCGGCAAGGCGCCATCCAGCTTTTCGTTGCGTAGCCGTCGGGCCAGCGCCAGCGCCTGTTCGCGCGTGACGGGTTTGGTATAGGTCGCGATCACGGACAGGCCCTTTTCCTTGGCCATCAGGCTGACGCTGTTCATGATGCGGCGCGAGCATGCCGTGGTGATGGCCAGCATCGGGTTGCATTGCAAGCGCGCCAATTCATGGATGAACTGCACGCCGTCCATGCCGGGCATGTTGAGGTCCATCAATACCAACTGGTGGGAATGCAGGCGAACCATCTCCAGAGCCTCATGCGCCGAATGCGCCATGTCGACGTGCTCGAAGCCGGCCTCCAGGAACAGGCTGTGCATTTGCGCGCATTGAAACGCATGGTCGTCCAGGACCAGGACCTTGTACACGGAAAGCATCTTCAACTCCGGAGTTCTTTAACCGTTTGCAGCGTTTGACGCAGGATGGTCAGCGGCAGCGGCTTGACCAGCAGGCTGGTCATGCCGGCGCTCATGCCGCGCCGCTGCTCGTCGGGAAACGCGTTGGCCGTGCCCCCGAGTACGGGCCGATCGTAGCCGCGCTTTCGCAGAATGCGCGTGAGCTCGTAGCCGTCGACCAAGGGCATGTTCAGGTCTGTCAGCACGGCGTCGAAATGCATCAGGTCGGGCAGGTTCAACGCTTCCTGGCCGTTACCGGCCAAGACCACGGTGCAGCCCATGTGCTCAAGTTGTTCACGCAGGATCAATTGGCTGATGGGATTGTCTTCCGTGACCAATATCTTCAGACCCAGGACTTCCGGCGCCGCCTTGGGATCGAACGACGTGCTGCGCGCCGCGCCGCCCTGGGCCAGGCGCACCGCATGGTGGATGCCGGCCAGGTTGTAGGCGCTTGCGAACCAGTTGCGATGGCTATCTTCTACCCGGGGGCGCAGGCCAGGCGGGTGCACGATGACTTGCGGGCCGATCCAGTTGGCGATCTTCTGCGCATGCGGCCACGCCTGCAACAGCACCGCGGGTTCGGAGGGCGTGACGCCGTTGGCGGGGTAGGGCAGCCCCACCGCGCCCCAGCGCCGCAACCAGTCGCACAGGTTGTGGACGATTTCGGGCACCGCGCCCTGAACGTAGACAACCGTGTCGTCCAGCTCGGGGGGGGCGGTGTCCAGGGCTTCGGGCGCAAGCGGCAAGCGGACTTCGAAGGTAATGCTGGTGCCCAGGCCGGGTTCGCTGACGGCATTGAGCCTGCCGTTCATCATGTCGGACAGGCTTCGGCAGATCGACAAGCCCAGGCCGGTGCCGGGCAGCGTCACGCAGTTGTCGGCGTCCACCTGGTAGTAGGGCTCGAACAGGCGGGCCTGATGCTCGGGCGCGATGCCCGCGCCGGTGTCGGCAATCTGGAAGCACAGATCGACGCTGTCGCGGTTGCGGCTGTTGACCTTCAGGCGCAATACGATCTGCCCGGAATCCGTGAACTTGATGGCGTTATTGGCCAGGTTGTCGAGGATCTGGCGGATGCGCGTGGCGTCCCCGATCACGGCCGGAGGCGTGTCGGGGTCGGCCACGGCATAGCTGCGCACGCCCTTGGCGTGTGCACGCGCCGCGAAACTGGCCACGACATTGTTCAAGAGTTCAACGGGGGAAAAGGGCGCGCGTTCGAGCACGGTGTGACCGGCCTCGATCCGGGACAAGTCCAGCGTGTCGTTAATGGTGCGCAAAAGCGTCGCCGACGACTGCTGGATGGTTTCAAGGTACTGCGCCTGCTGGCCGCTCACGCGGGTCAGTGAGAACAGTTCAAGCGTGCCGAGAATGCCGTAGAGCGGCGTGCGGATCTCGTGGCTCATGGTGGTGAGAAATACCGTTTTGGCCTGGTTGGCGGCTTCGGCGTCGCGCTTGGCCTGCAACAAGGATTGCTCGATCCGTTTCAACGCGGAAATGTCGCTGATGCCGCACAGCACCACGGCTTCGCCACGGTAAGTGGTGGGGGCGAAGCTCAGGTAAGCGGTGCGGCCATCATTGAGCCGGTGTTCGCGGCCGGCCTCGTCGCCATGCGATGACAGGATGTCGGTGCGCCAGCCCGGCGTGCCCTGAAACCAGCGGCGCGCCATGTCGTTGGACAGCACCACCGCGCGGTCCGAGCGCCGCAGCAGGCACAGTCCCACGGGCGCCACTTCAATCAACTTGCGGTTCAGCGACACGCTGTCGGCCAAGGCCTCGTACTGGCGCAGCGCGGGCAATACCAGGCGCCGGCGGATGTAGCGCACCCGCAAGATGACCGTGATGATCAGCAGCAAGGACGCAATGGCGGCGGTCTGGAAGGCCAGCGCGTTATCGCGCAACACGTGCGCCATCGGCGCGTAGTAGACCAGCCGCCAGCCGTCTTCGCCGACGGACTTGCTCAGTACCAGGTAGTCGGGCAGCCAGCCCTGGCCCTGCAAGCCGAATGCATCTTCCCGGGTGGTGTGCGGCAAGGCCTGATTGGCCGTATCCGCGCCGGCGCTGCGCAGCACCGGCCGGCTCATCTCGTCGAACAGCACGTAGTCGCCTGCACCCGAGCGCGGTGCGCTGATGGCGGATTCCACCCCATGGACTTCCAGGCCGATCCAGGCAGCCTCCGGGTGGACGGCATCCAGGGGCGTGAACAGGAACAGGCGCTTGACGCTGTCGTTAGGCGGATGCAGCCAAACGATGGGCGGCAGGCCCTTGGTGGGCGCGCGGGTCTGCACGTCGGCCAGGGTCAGGGCGAGCCATTGTTGAATGGAAGGGGGAATGCCCGGCGAGGCGGGCTGGTCATGCGAGCCCACCGGCACGGTACTGGCGTGGCGCAGCGCGCTGTAGACGATGCGGGTGTTGGCTTGAGCAACGCGGCGCAAGTCGCGCGGGGTCAGCACCAGCGCCCAGTCGTAGGCGTCCGGGCCTTCTTGCAGCGGCAACACTTCCACCTGGCCCGTCTTGCCGAAATGGGTGGGGGTTTTGCTGATGGGATCTTGGTTGGTGTTGCGTACCGCGGAGGCGGAGATGGAGCGCAAGAGGGATTCGCGCTGGTCGAAGAAGTGCTGCGCTTCGTAGGCAGCGGCATTCATGTGGCGCCGGTAGTTGGACACCACGTTGCTGAACGCCCAATACAGGTAAAGGGTAGCGCCCGCCGCGATGCAGACGAGCAGCGCCACTGCAAGAAAGTGCAGCAATAGCGAGGCGGCGCGCGGCGCGGCTTGGGGTTCTAGGGCGGGAGCGCCATGGTCTTCTACCAGCATTTGACGCATGGTAGAAACACCTGCTTACCCAGAGAATAAGAAGAATCTCAAAGTGGGGCGTAGCGCAAAAACGAGTGAATGCCGTCCCCAAATGCCGTCCCCGATTGTCGCTTGCAAGCGCCGGGGGAACTCGTGCCGTGCATGCGCGGCCGAGCAAGGGAATTAAGAAATTTCTTGTTCTTTTGGCCGACGGCGTTGGGCACTATTCGTGAGATACCGGATTCGCCAAGATGCTGCAGCGCGGCGGGTTCACACGCCGGGCGGCTTGCGTCGCCACGGCGGCCAGACGTTAATCGAGAACAGCATGATATTGACCCGGATTCGCCCCCCTGCGCACCTCAACCTACGGGTCACGCCATGAAAGACGACGCCCGCTCCTGGGCTCTGGCCGAAGAGTCAATCACGCTGCGCTTTCAGCCCGTGTTCACGGCGCAGGGTCAAGTCCATGAATACGCCGTTATTGGGCGTTCCCGGCCATCTCCCTGGAGCGGCTTGAACCCAGTTGGGCAGGGCGCGGGCTTGCTGGCCGGCGTGGCCTTCTTCAAGCACTTCAAAACCCCCATCGAACTGTCGTACGAGCACGCGCTGGATGTGCGCGGAACTGGCGACCTGGCCGAACGCCTGTGCGGCGAGCTGGGCATTGGTCTGCTGGACAGTTCGGTGTGGGTCAACAAGCACGCGCGCTACGATGATGCGCCGCCGCTGCTCATCCCCGCCAAGCGCATCACATTCACCTTGCCGTTGACGGACCGGCTGTCGGACCACGCCGAAGTGCTGGCGCGTTATCCGGAATTTCAGGCCCGTCTGCGCGCGCGCCTGCTGCCCAGCGCCAGCCGAAGCAAGTCAACCGGCCATGGCACCTTGCGTGCCGACGGCCTGCATGTACAGGTCCCGCTTGGCTTATCCGAAAACCGCGCGTTGCAAGGCCGCTTCTTTACCTTGATGGAACGTGCCTGGAGCGCCAACTTGCACGTGGTGGCGGGCGGCGTGGAAGACATCCGGGATTTCGCCTGGATGCGGTTGCACAGCGATCTTCTGTTTCGCGGCGCTGCCTTGTCGGCGCCGCTCAGTTCTGAATGCCTGGGTATCTGGCTTCAAGCCGACAGCAACGCGTGGCGGTCGTTCAATGCATCCACCACGCGCTTTGCCGGCGTTGAAGACACCTAGCTGCCGGCCTCGGATTGCAGGCGGCCCAGAATGAAACCATCCACCGAACTGGTACGGCCGCGCCACAGCGTCGGCTGTCCGGAAACCGGCGTGCCGTCGGCCATGAAGAACAAGGCGTCGGCCAGGTGAATGTAGTTGGGCAACGGGTCCGCCGGCTGAGGCACGCGGAAAACATCGCCCAGTTCAGCTAGCGAACGACGCACACCGTCGCGCGTATCGGCGTCTAAAGTGTCGAGCGAACCCGTGAAGCTGGCGGCGAAGCGGTCGAAATATTCCGCGCCCGACACAATCGACCCTGACACCAGCATGCCGCCCATCTGCAACGTGACGCCGATGCTTTCAAGCTGGCTGCCGTTGTTCACCAGGTTGACCAAAAACTGAAGAAAGGCGTCCGCGCTAGGGGCGGGGTTTGCGGTGGCGCTGGAAGTTTCGTTGGGCATGGCGGTGTCTTGGAAAAGGTCATTGAAGACGCACAAGATACTCGAATCGCGCGAAGAATACCTACCAACCCCAGCAGGTACCCGCCGCCGGCTTGCCGCAAGCGCGGTAATGCACGGCGAACCACAGCTTGCCGGCGTTGCGGGGCGAGCCATCGGCCTTGACGTCAATGCGCGGCAGTTCTTCCAGCACGTCGCGCTGATCCTTGATGGACACGCCCGCTGCTACGTTGGCCGCCAACGGAATGCGCCCCAGGGTGGCGGCTTGGCGATCGTCGAACACGATGTCGGTGTCGGCCAGCGCGCCCATTTTCAGCGAGGCATCGCGTACGGCGGCGGCGTAGCTGTCGTTTGCGCCACCGGGCACCAGCGACGCATTGAGCGTGCTGACCGCCAGGATCTGCGCGGGCGTGGCGGGCGCCATCATGTGGTACTGGTCCAGCGTGGGCAGTTGGCCGCCCGCGGCTTGCCGGCGCAGCCAGTCGCCCCACAGGAATTCCGCAAACTCCGGCAGGTTGCCATTTTCGTAGGCGATGTCGCGCGTGAAGTACACCAGCGAGCGGTAGCGGTCTTCCTGCATGCCGCCTGCTTCGTCGGCGCTGGCCAAGCCTAAGCGGGTGGGCAACTGGTCAACGGTGATGGGCTGGTTCTGGCCGTCGCGCAGCCAGGCGCGGCGCTCATCGACCATGCGTTGCCAGAACGCGGCAGCGGTCGTCAGGTCACTGTAGTTGGCGTCCACCTTGACCCACACGGGCAGCTTGGGGCCGCCATCGAAAATCTCGCGCAGCGACGAGAACGTGTGATGGCCGTCGGTCAGGTACAGGTTGCCGTCCCAGCCGACCACCACCGTTTTCAAGTTTTCGGCGTGCGTGCCGGGCGCGTCCAGGCAGGTGAACGTGCTGGGGTCATCCAGGCGCGCCGCTTGGGCAGCCGCCAGGTCGGCGAAGGCGGCCGCGCGTTCGGTGCCGCCCATGTCTTCGCAGTAGTCGTCAAACTTCTTGCCAACGGTGTCGTCCAGATAATCCAACTGCCGGGCGGTGTCGCCGGCCCAGGAACGGTTGAAGTCGCCTTGCCAGCGGCCCAGCTTGTAGTAGATCTGGTCGTAGCCGATGGCCGCCTGCGTGGGGCGCAATTCCTCGATGCGCACCTGGATGACGTCGCCGGCCTTGGTGTTCAGGTAGGCCGTGTTGCGCGTTGGCGCTTCGGGTTCCGGCGCGGGTTGCTCAACCGGCGGTGCAACGACGACGGGCGGTACGGCGGCGTCGTCGTTGTCATCATCGCTGCCGCCGCCATTGCACGCGGCTAGCGCCAGCGGCAGAAATAGCGCGGCCAGCAGGCGCGCGACAGGGTGTTGGGGCAGGAAGCGGGCGGGTTGAGATGTCATGGGGCAGGGGTGACGTTGCGATGGAAAAGTATCCAATCATGACTGGATCGTGTTTCTCCCATATTGCATTGACCAAGATGACAGACATATTTCCCATCGATCAAGGGCTTGTCCATAATCAGGCCTCGATTCAAACGGGAGGATACGGGCAATGGCAACCCTCAGACACTGGCGGGTAGTTTTCGTTTTGATGCTGGGCGCCCTGGGCTCACAAGCCGGCGCCGCCGTGAACCCGGCCGCACAGTTAAGAGAGGCCGCCGCGCAAGGCGACGCCACGCGCGTGCGCGAATTGTTGGCGCAGGGTGTGCCGCTGGATGGGCGCGATGGGGAGGGCAACACGGCCCTGTTGCGCGCGACGCAAGCCAACCAGGTGGAAACGGCGCGTGTGCTGATCGAGGCGGGCGCGGACGTGAACGCGCAGAACCGCTTGCAGGATAGCGCCTACCTGCTGGCCGGCGCCCAGGGGTATCGCGAGATTCTTGAATTGACCTTGCGCCATGGCGCTGATTTACGCAGTACCAACCGGTACGGCGGCACGGCGCTGATTCCGGCCTGCGAGCGCGGGCATGTGGATGTGGTCCGGACGCTGCTGCAAGCGGGCGTGGACCCGAATCATGTGAACCGGCTGGGATGGACGGGGCTGCTTGAGGCCATCATCCTGAGCGACGGCGGCACCCGGCATCAGGCCATTGTTGCGCTGTTGATCGCAGCCGGCGCCGATGTGAATCTGGCCGACCGCGAAGGCCGGACTCCCTTGCAACACGCCCGGCTGCGCGGGCAGGCAGAGATCGTGCAACTGCTGGAAAGCGCGCAGGCGCGCTGAGCGCAAGCGGGGGGCCCCGTGCAGGCTTGCACGACGGGCCCCCGCTTGCCAAACCGCTTAGAACTGGTGGCGGATGCCCACGCCCGCGGCGGTGCTCTTCAGGCCGTCGATGAACGCGTAGTCCGTACCGTACGACCCGTAGGCGTACAGGTTGGTGCGCTTGGACAGGTCGTAGGTGTAGCCCACGCTGTAGACGTTCATGTTGGCGTCGCCGCCCGTCAACTTGTCATTGGACGGGGCCACGTGCTGCCACGAGGCGAACAGGCTGCCGGCCGCGCCGGTCGGCAGGGTCGCGCCCAGCATGTAGGCGTTGGCCTTGAAACCGTTCACGAAGCGGTTGGTGCCGAATTCGTCGCTGAAGGGCGTACCGGCCGGCAGGTCCTGGCCAACGAACCAGCCGTCGGTGGTGCGGCCGTAGGCGGCGGCAAGTTTCACCACTTCCAGGTCGTAGGACACGCCCAGCGCGTATTGGCGCGGCGTGGCGTCGTTGTCGATGCCGCTGCGGTTGGCGCCGTTCAATTGGTCGTACGTCAGCGCCACGTTCAGCGGGCCTTGCACGTAGCGCAGGCCGGCGGTGATGCCGCGCGTGTTGTCAGCGGTGCGGAAGCCCGTCTGGTCGGCGGTCGTGTCGTCCGCGTTGAACGAGTAACCGATGCCGAATTCAAAGCCATTCACCGACGGCGTGCGGTACATGACCATGTTGTCCCAGCGCATGGTGTTGGCCGCGCTGAAACCCAGGCCCAGGTTCGACTGGGTGTAGCTGGTGTAGAAGGGGTCGATGTCGGCCAGGTAGTTCGAGCCGATCGTGGCTTGGCGGCCGAAGTCCAGTTGGCCCCAGGCGTCGTTGGCCAGGCCGATGGTGGCTTGGCGGCCGAACAGGCGGCCCGATTGGCCGCGTTGGCCGTTGGCGGAGTCAAAGCCGCTTTCCAGCTTGAAGACGGCGCGCAGGCCGTCGCCCAGATCTTCGGATCCGCGCAGGCCCCAGCGGGAGCCGGCCTGGATACCGTTGATCATGCCGAGCTTGCTACCGCTGTAGCCGTCGCCCTTGATTTTGTTGTAGCCGATACCGGTGTCGATGACACCATAGAGGGTGACTGACGGTTCTGCCTGCGCAATGCCTGTAAAAGCGGTCAGCATCGCGGCGGCGAGCAGCGTCTTTTTCATCCGGGGAACTCCTTGGGATTGGGGTGGAAAAAACAAAGGGAACAGCACGTTCGGCAGTGAGCCGAGCGGTGTTCCCGGCGGGGAGTATAAAACAATATCGTTACTTTCCGAGTCATTTGCTGTTTATTGCCCGGGATGTTCCGGCTATTTCGCTTAATTCATGGCGGCTGAATTCCCGCTGACGCTGCGCGATTCTTCCACCATTTGACGGCCACGCGCCATAGTGGCATCTTGCCCCGAAGCTTCAAACCTGGAACCTGCCCGTGGACTATCCACTGCCTCTTGTCACCGTTGACGCCGTCCTGCTCACCTTGCGGGCGGGCGTGCTGGAAATTGCCCTGCACCGGCGCGCGCGCGCGCCCTTCAAGAACGCCATGGCCTTGCCGGGTGGTGTGGTGCATGTGGACGAAGACGGCGACACCGAAGCCAGCGTCCGCCGCGTCCTGCGGGAAAAGACCGGCTTTGAACCGCGCTACCTGGAACAGTTGCAGGTGTTCTCCGGCAAAGACCGCGACCCGCGCCAATGGTCGCTGTCGGTGTCGTACGTGGCGCTGGTGCCGGCGGCGGAATTGGAAGCCGCCACGCAAGCCGACTTCCGTTTCGTGAGCGTGGACGCGCTGCCGCCGCTGGCGTTTGATCATGCCGATATCGTCGCGGCCGCGGTCGCCCGCCTGCGCGGCAAATCCAGCTATTCCACCTTGCCGTTTTTCCTGCTGCCCGAACGCTTCACGCTGACGGAGCTTCAGCACACCTACGAAGCGATCTTGCAGACGCGGCTGGAAAAGTCGAACTTCCGCCGCAAGATGGAAGCGTGGGGCGTGCTGGAAGCCACCGGCGAACAAATGGGCGGGGCGCAGCGGCCCGCGCGCCTGTATCGCCTGAAGGACTTCACCCTGTTCGACCGTAGCGTCGGATAGCACCGGGCGACTGCCATCCACTACTTAGTTGCAAATAAACAATAAGTAGATTTATACTTGCCTCACTTAGTTTTGAAATGCCACTAAGGGCTGATCATGTTCACCATCACTGCGGTAGTAGAAGGACAACGCCTCACCGGCACGCCGGCCGCGGTTGTATTTACCGGCGGCGAAAGCCAGGTTACGGTGCCGGCCAACTTGCGGGCCCAAGCCGATGCCGCCAGCGCGTTCCGTATCCACGCCTTGCTGAAGTCGGCCAACGACGTCATGCAATTGCTGATGCTGACGGACGCATTGCGCCGCCTGAACCCGGCGGTGCCGGTGCACCTGGACATGCCCTACGTGCCGTACGCGCGCCAGGATCGCGTCTGCAACCCCGGCGAAGCCTTGGGCGCCGCCGTGTTCTGCAAGCTGATCAATGATCAGCAATACGCCACCGTGACCGTGGTGGAACCGCACAGCGACGTGACGCCTGCGCTGTTGCAGCGCTTGCGCGTGGTGGACGCCGCGGCATTCCTGAAGAACGCGCTGGCCGCGCCCGCCTTCGCCCAGGGCGTCACACTGATGGCCCCGGACGCCGGCGCCCGCAAGCGCGTGCAGGCCCTGGCCAAGACGCTGGGCGTGGCGGACGTCCGTTACGCCGAAAAGGTGCGCGACACGCAGACCGGCCGCATCACTGAAACGCGGGTGCCTGACGATATTCCGGATCAGCCCGTGCTGGTGGTGGACGACATCTGCGACGGCGGCCGCACCTTCCTGGAACTGGCCGCCGCCCTGGGCGACAAGACCCGGCAACCGCTGTACCTGTATGTCACGCACGGCATCTTCAGCAAGGGCTTGGCCGAACTGAACGCCCGCTACGCCGGCATCTTCACGGCGTATGACTGGACGGACGCCGAAGGCGCGAACGCGCCGGTGCTCGTGAATGATGAAAAATGAAAAGTTGAAGACTGAAATGCTGAAAACCGAAACGTCGAAAACTGAACGTCAAGAAGGAACCCGTGCCATGAATGCCCCCGAATCCCTCACCGTCAAGAACGGCATCAACCCCTTCCTGCAAGCGGACTTCTACAAGACGGGCCACCCGTTCCAGTATCCCAAGGGCACGAACAAGATCCTGGCCAACTTCACGCCGCGTTCGGCCCGCCTGGCCCCGGTGCTGCCCGAATTGTTCGACGACAAGATCGTCTGGTTCGGCCTGCAAGGCTTCATCAAGGAAATCCTGATTGATCTGTTCAATCGCGAGTTCTTCGGCAAGCCGGCAGGCGCCGCCGTGCGCCAGTATCAGCGCCGTGTGGATAACGCCTTGGGCAAGGGCGCGGTCACCGTGGACCACTTGCAGGCCTTGTACGAGCTGGGCTATCTGCCGCTGGAAATTCGGTCGGTGCCGGAAGGCGCGCGTATCGATATCCGTGTGCCGCCCGTCACCTTCATCAACACGCACCCCGACTTCGCGTGGCTGGTGACGTACATCGAAACCCTGTTCAGTTGCGAATCGTGGAAGCCGTCCACGGTGGCCACCATCGCCTTTGAATACCGCAAGCTGTTGACGTATTTCGCCCGCCTGACGGGCAGCCCGATGGACTTCGTGAACTGGCAGGGCCACGACTTTTCCATGCGCGGCATGTCGGGCCTGTACGACGCCCGCAAGAGCGGCGCGGGCCACTTGCTGTCATTCACCGGCACCGACACGATTCCCGCCATCGATTATCTGGAAGACATCTACGGCGCCGACTCCGACCGCGAACTGGTTGGCGGCTCGGTGCCGGCCACCGAGCACTCGGTCATGTGCCTGGGCAGCAAGGAAGGCGAGATCGAAACCATCCGCCGTCTGGTCACGCAGGTGTACCCCGCTGGCATCGTGTCGGTGGTGTCGGACACCTGGGACTTCTGGCAGGTGGTGACGGATTTTGCCGCTGCGCTCAAGCCGGAAATCCTGGCGCGCCGGCCTGATGCCTTCGGCAACGCCAAGGTGGTGTTCCGCCCGGATTCCGGCGACCCCGTGAAGATCCTGACGGGCTACTTCTGCACCGACGTGCCCAGCGTGGACGATGGCGGCGCCTTGGCCGCTGCCCGACGCGACGGCGCAGAGGCGGTGCGCGATGCCGCCACCGGCCAGTATTGGCTGCTGGACGACAAGGCCCACGCCACGCAAACGCTGCGCGAAGCCGAGGTCAAGGGCGCGGTGCAGTGCCTGTGGGACCTCTTCGGCGGGGTGGTGACGGAACGCGGCTACAAGCTGCTGGACCCGCACGTCGGCCTGATCTACGGCGATTCCATCACCTTGGCGCGTGGCCGCGACATTCTGGTCCGGCTGGAAAGAAAGGGCTTTGCGTCGGGCAACGTGGTGTTGGGCATCGGTTCCTACACCTATCAGTACCTGACGCGCGACAGTTTCGGCTGGGCCTTGAAGGCGACGTATGCCGAAGTGAATGGCGAGCCGGAAGAACTGGTGAAGGACCCGGTGACGGATTCCGGCGTGAAGCGTTCGGCCAAGGGCTTGTTGCGGGTGGAAGAAACCGCCACGGGATATGTGTTGCACGACCAGCAAACGCCCGAGCAAGCGGCGGGCGGTGCACTGGTGCCGGTGTTTCGCGATGGCCAATTGCTGGTTGAGCAGAACCTGGCGCAGATCCGCGCACGGCTGCATGGGTCCTGGGTCTGCCCCGAGCCGGGCAGCATTGCCTGGCCGCAACGCTGAATCGCAACCTTGAATCGCAACGCTGAACCGCTGCGGCGTCCATGAAAAAAGCCGCGCTACCCACGAAGGGCAGCGCGGCTTTTTTCTACCGGCTTGGCGTCAGGCCTTGCCGCGCCCGCGCTTTTCTTCGCGCACGAAGATCACCACGCCAACAATGATCATCAGCGCCAGGGCATACCAGGTAATGGCATAGACCAGGTGGTTGTTCGGGAAGGTCAATACGGTCAGCCCGCCGACGGGGGCTTGGGCCGGGTCGCGGCTGGGGCTGGATGCGGCGTCGGCATCAATGAAGTAGGGCGCCACGTCCGTCAGACCGCGCGCCGTGGCGATGCCCGGCAAGTCACGCGAATACCAGAGGTTGGCGGCCGGATCGTTGTTGCGCAGAAAGCCGCTGCCCGGCTCGCCCATGCGCAGCAGCCCGGTGACGCGGGCCTCGGCTGCGGGCGGCGGGGGGGAAGCCGCCTGATTCTTGCGCCATTGCGGCAGCACGAAACCCCGGTTGACCAGCACCGTGCCGCCGCCATCGGCCAGTTGCAAGGGGGTCATGACCCAGTAGCCGCTGCCCAGTTCGGTGGCCGCCTGCACCAGCGTCTGGCGGTCGTACTGGTACGTGCCCGTTGCCGTCACGTGGCGGTATTCGGCGTTGCCGGCGCTCAGGCCGCGCCAGTCCGGCTTGCCCGGCGCCGGCGAGGTGGGGGCATGCGCGCGCTGCTTCACCTGCGAGATCAGCTCTTGCTTCCAGGCCAGGCGATGCACCTGCCAGGTACCCAGGGCGCACAAGCCCGCGAAGAGCACGGCAGCAACCACCCCCAGGATGACCAGGGTGGTTTTGCTGCGCGGTTTACGGGGGGAGTCGCTGCGTGTGGAGTCTTTTACTGCTGCCATCAGGGCATTTTCCGCATGTCGTGTATGGACATGGGCATCATATTGGAGTTCAAGTGATACATGATCCAGATTGATCCGCTGAGCGTGATTACGACCAGCACCAGCGTGAATATTAACGCCAACATGTTCCAGCCGCTTTCGGACTTGGTGTCCATGTGCAGGAAGTACACCAGATGGACCACGATCTGCACCATGGCGAACGCCAGGATGATCAGCGCGGTCGTGCGTGAACTCTCGAACACGCGGTCCATGACCAGCCAGAAGGGGATCGCGGTCAGGATGGCCGCCAGGATGAACCCCGTGACGTAGCTCTTCATGGTGCCATGGCTGGCGCCGTCATCGTCATGGTCGTCATGGTGGTCATGGCCGTGGCCATGGTGGCCGCGGTCAGCCAGGTTATCCATGTGCGAGCTCATGGCAGCACTCCCATCAGATACACGAAGGTGAACACGCCCACCCAGATCAGGTCCAGGAAGTGCCAGAACAGCGACAGGCACATCAGGCGGCGGCGGTTCTCGGGGATCAGGCCATGCATGCGCACCTGGATCATCATCGTCACCAGCCAGACGATGCCGAAGGTGACGTGCAGCCCGTGCGTGCCGACCAGGGTGAAGAAGGCCGACAGGAAGGCGCTGCGCTGCGGTCCCGCGCCCAGGTGGATCAGGTGCGCGAATTCATAGATTTCCAGCGACAGGAAGCCCAGGCCCAGGATGCCGGTGATGCCCAGCCACAGTTGCGTGGCGCCGATGCGGTTGCGCCGCATCTCCAGCATGGCGAAGCCGTAGGTGATGGACGACAGCAGCAGCAGCGATGTGTTCACCGCCACCAGGGGCAGGTCGAACAGGTCGGCGCCGGACGGGCCCGCCGCGTAGCTGCGGCCCAGGACGCCATAGACGGCGAACAGGCAGGCAAAGATGAGGCAGTCGCTCATCAGGTAGACCCAGAAGCCCAGCAGCGTGCCGTTCTTGGGATGGTGTTCGCCCGGGACGTAGAACACGGGCTCGGAGGGCGGCGCGGCGCCGCCTTGCAGGGTGGGGGCCAAGGTATCAGACATGTTTCGCTAACAACCTCGTGCGGGCGTCTTCTTCGCGCACGACCTCGGCGGTCGGCACGTAGTAGTCGCGCTTGTAGTTGAAGGTATGAATGATGGACACCAGGATCAGCGCCACGAACGACAGCACGGCCAGCGGCCACATGTGCCAGATCAACGCAAAGCCCATCACCACGCTGATGGCCGCCAGCACGATGCCGGCCCAGGTGTTCTTCGGCATGTGGATGGGAATGAAGCCCTGCTGCGGCCGCTCGTAGCCGTGCTGCTTCATCTGCCACCAGGCGTCCAGGTCATGCACGCGCGGAGTGAAGGCAAAGTTGTAGTTGGGCGGGGGCGACGACGTGGACCATTCCAGCGTGCGGCCATCCCAGGGGTCGCCGGTGTCGTCGCGCAGTTGGTCGCGGCGGCGGTAGCTGACCACCAACTGGATGATGAAGCTGGCGATGCCGCAGGCGATCAGCAGCGCGCCAAACGCCGCGACCTGAAACCAGATCTGCAACGACATGTCTTCAAAGTGGCTGACGCGGCGGGTCACGCCCATCATGCCCAGCACGTACAGCGGCATGAAGGCCACGTAGAAGCCCACCAGCCAGAACCAGAACGAGCACTTGCCCCAGAACGGGTCGAGCTTGTAGCCGAAGGCCTTGGGGAACCAGTAGGTGATGCCGGCCATCAGCCCGAACAGCACGCCGCCGATGATGACGTTGTGAAAGTGCGCCACCAGGAACAGGCTGTTGTGCAGGACGAAGTCGGCGGGCGGTACCGCCAGTAGCACGCCTGTCATACCGCCGATCACGAAAGTGACCATGAAGCCCATCGTCCACAGCATGGGGACTTCGAACTGGATGCGGCCACGGTACATGGTGAACAGCCAGTTGAAGATCTTGGCGCCGGTCGGGATCGAGATGATCATTGTCGTGATCCCGAAGAACGAATTAACGCTGGCCCCCGACCCCATGGTGAAGAAGTGGTGCAGCCAGACCAGGTATGACAGCACCGTAATCACCACGGTGGCGTACACCATGGACGCATAGCCGAACAGGCGCTTGCGGCAGAACGTGGCAACCACTTCCGAGAAGATGCCGAAGGCGGGCAGGATCAGGATGTAGACCTCGGGGTGGCCCCAGATCCAGATCAGGTTCACGTACATCATGGCGTTGCCGCCGAAGTCCGCCGTGAAGAAGTTGGTGCCCACATAGCGGTCCATGGACAGCAGCGCCAGCACGGCGGTCAACACCGGGAAGGCCGCCACGATCAGCACGTTGGTGCACAGCGCCGTCCAGGTGAAGATGGGCATGCGCATCATCTTCATGCCGGGCGCGCGCATTTTCACAATGGTGACCAGCAAGTTGACGCCGGATAGCAGGGTTCCCACCCCGGCAATCTGCAAGGCCCATATGTAGTAATCGACCCCGACGTCGGGGCTGTGCAATATGCCTGACAATGGTGGATACGCCAGCCAGCCGGTGCGCGCGAATTCGCCCACGAACAGCGACATCATCACCAGGATCACGCCGCCTGTCGTCATCCAGAAACTGAAGTTGTTCAGGAAAGGAAAAGCCACGTCGCGCGCGCCGATCTGTAGCGGCACGATGTAGTTCATCAGCCCCGTGACCAGTGGCATGGCCACAAAGAAGATCATGATCACGCCATGCGCGGTGAAGATCTGGTCGTAGTGGTGCGGGGGCAGGTAGCCGGTGGAATCGCCAAAGGCCACGGCCTGCTGCATGCGCATCATGATGGCGTCGGCGAAGCCGCGCAGCAGCATCACAATGCCCAGAATCACATACATGATCCCGATTTTCTTGTGGTCGATGCTGGTGAACCATTCATGCCACAGATAGCCCCATTTCTTGTAGTAAGTGATGGAGCCCAGCACCACGATGCCGCCGATGGCCACCATGAAAAAGGTGGCAAGCAGGATGGGGTCGTGTAGGGGGATGGCGTCCCAGGTCAATCGACCGAAGATCAGCTTGGTGAGGTCTGGTTGATCAGGCATCTTGATTCCAGCGTAAAGACCACGATTTCATGAAACCCCTGCGTCATCCGATTCGGATCGCGGCAGACGCGCGGTGCTACAACACCAGCCCTTCGGTAGACGTGCACATGGAACCCACATACATGCGCGGCGGCGTGCCGGTCAGGCCCAGGCGCTCGCGCGTGGCCGGGTCCAGGGTGGTGATGTTGAGCGCGCCGGGTATGCCCATGCCCCCTTGCGAGTCGATGGCCATGGCGTCTTTCATGCACATGCGGTTGCCTTCCACGCAGCGGTTCACGATGGCGTCGAACAGGCCCGGCGCCACCGAGGCGTAGCGTTGCACGGGGTTGCGTTCGCTGGGCTGTTCAAGCTTCAGGTAGGCATCGCGGCTGAGCGTGGCGCTGGAGGCGCGGGCGTCGGCCACCCATTTGTCAAAGCCTTGCTGGTCCACGCCGTGGAACTTGAAGCGCATGGCCGAGAAGCCCGGGCCGCTGAAGTTGGCGGACAGGCCTTCGTATTCGCCGGGGTGGTTGATGACGGCGTGCAAGGTGGTCTGCATGCCGGGCATGGCGTAGATCTGCCCGGCCAGGGCCGGTACGAAGAAAGAGTTCATCACCGATGAAGAGGTGATCTTGAACTGGATGGGGCGGTCGACCGGCGCGGCCATTTCGTTGACGGCGGCCACGCCTTGTTCGGGGTACAGGAACAGCCATTTCCAGTCCAGCGCCACCACTTCTACCACCCGCGGCTTGGTGCCCGCGGGCACCTCGCGGCCTTCGGACAAGCGGGCCAGCGGTCGGTAGGGATCAAGCTGATGGGTGCTGACCCAGGTCAGCGCGCCCAGCGCAATGATGATCAAGAGTGGCGCGGCCCAGATCAGCAGCTCCAGCATCGTGGAGTGGTTCCATTCCGGGTCGTAGTGCGCGTCCTTGTTGCTGGCCCGATAGCGCCATGCAAACAGGAACGTCAAGAAGATCACCGGCACGATGATCAGCAGCATCAAGCCGGTTGAGATGATGATCAGATTGCGTTGCTGCACTGCTATGTCGCCTGACGGCGAGAGCAGCACCGCATTGCATCCAGCGAGCAATGGCAGGGCGGCAATCAAGATCAATCCGCGGAGCCTTGGGAGGGACGACATGGCCATACCCCGAAACGTAACCGTGGGAAGTAAACGCAACACTACGCTGGAAGCCGCGAAAAATCTAGGGTAAAAGAACAAAAGTGTGCACGGCATTGTGCGCGCGGCAGGGCGCTATCCCTGTGTGGATGCGGCTTGGCGCGCGGTGGCGTCGTCGCGCGCGAAGCAGGTTGCAAGATCGTAGACAAGGCGGTTTCGAACGTCCTTTCGAACTTCCAACAGTGAGCAAATCCATGTCGACCTCCACGCGGTATCCCGGTCATGCCCCTTCCGTTCCCGGCCCGGGGGCAACGTCCGGCGGGGCGAGCCATGCCAAGGTGGCTCCAGGTGAAATCGCCGTCGGCGTGGTCGTGGGGCGCGCCTCTGAATACTTTGACTTCTTCGTATTCGGCATCGCCTGCGTGCTGGTCTTTCCCAAAGTCTTCTTCCCCTTTGAAGCGCCGCTGGAAGGCACGCTTTGGGCGTTTGTCATCTTCTCGTTCGCGTTCATCATGCGACCCATCGGCACCGCGCTGTCGATGGCGATACAGCGGCGTTGGGGCCGCGCCACAAAACTGACGGTGGCCTTGTTCGTGTTGGGTACCGCCACCGTAGGCATGGCGTTTTTGCCCAGCTACGAAACCATCGGCGCGCACGCGATTACATTGCTGGCGGTATTTCGTTGCTTGCAAGGGCTGGCGTTCGGCGGGTCATGGGATGGCCTGCCGTCGTTGCTGGCACTGAATGCGCCGCCGCATCGGCGCGGCTGGTATTCGATGATGGGGCAGTTGGGCGCACCGGTGGGCTTCCTGGTGGCCAGCGCGCTGTTCCTGTATTTGCACGTGACGCTGACCCAGGCGGACTTCATCGAATGGGGTTGGCGCTATCCGTTCTTCGTGGCGTTCGCCATCAACGTGGTGGCGCTGTTCGCGCGGCTGCGCCTGGTGGTCACCGAGGAATACACGCAACTGCTTGAAGAGGGCGAGCTTGAACCCATCAGCATTGCCGAGATGGTGCGCTCACAAGGCTACAACCTGTTCATTGGCGCGTTCGCCGCCTTGGCCAGCTACGCGCTGTTCCACCTGGTCACCGTGTTTCCGCTGTCCTGGATTGCCATCAGCGCCACGCAGCAGATTACGGACGTGCTGATCGTGCAGATCTTCGGCGCCATCCTGGGCATTCTGGGTACGGTGGCCTCGGGCTGGCTGGCGGACCGCATCGGCCGGCGCACCACCTTGGGCATGCTGGCGGTGGCGATCGCCATCTTTGCGCTGTTCACGCCGTGGCTGCTGGGCGGCGGTCCGGTCGCGCAGGACACCTTCATTCTGGTGGGCTTTGTGTTGCTGGGCCTGTCGTATGGGCAGGCGTCCGGCACCGTGACCGCGAACTTCACGCGCCGCTTCCGTTATACCGGCGCCGCGTTGACGTCCGACATGGCCTGGCTGATCGGCGCGGCGTTCGCGCCGGTGGTGGCGTTGGGGCTGTCGGCCCGGTTCGGGCTGGTGGCCGTCAGCATCTATCTGCTGTCGGGCGCCGCGTGCACCTTGGTGGCGCTGCGCATCAACAAGGTGCTGGAAACTCGGGATTAATAGAGGGCGCCTTCCAGCACATTCGCCACATTGATCCCCACATCCGCCACGGCGTAGCCGCCTTCCATCGTGAGCACGGTGGGCAGGTCCAGGCTGGCCAGCATGCGGCCCACTTCAAGGTAGTCCGCGCTTTTCAGCTTGAACTTTGAGATGGGATCGCCTTCGTAGGTGTCCACGCCCAGCGCCACCACCACCGCGTCGGCCTTGAATGCCTGGATGGCTGACAGCCCTTGCTGCAAGGCTTGCGTCCAGGTGGCGAAGTCGGTGCCGGCCGCAAGCGGCAGGTTCAGGTTGGCGCCGAAGCCCGCCCCTTCGCCTTCCTCGTCGGCATAGCCAAGAAAGAAGGGATATTCCGTGGTGGGATCGCCGTGTACGGACACCGTCAGCACGTCGCCACGTTCATAGAAAATGCTCTGCGTGCCGTTGCCGTGGTGGTAGTCCACGTCAAGAATCGCCACGCGCGCGGCGCCCGCATCGCGCAGCGCTTGCGCGGCCAGCGCCGCGTTGTTCAAGAAACAATAGCCGCCGAAGAAGGCGGCGCCCGCATGGGGGCCGGGCGGGCGCGTCAAGGCCATGGCGGCGCGCGGGCCGCCCGGCGCCATCACGGCGCGTGCGGCGTCGATGGCGCAGGCGGCGCCGGCAGTGGCCGCTTCCCAGGTGCCGGCCGTTAGCGGGCAGCCGCTGTCAAACGAGAACAACCCGACGCGCGCGGCGAAGTTGGTGGGTTCGATGTCATGGCGAAAGCCGCGCACCGGCCAGACGGACGGCAGGATGTCCAGGTCTGCGTTGGCCGGGTCCAGCGCCACCCAGTCCTGCCAGGCGCTGGCCAGGAAGTCCACGTAGCGCGGCGTGTGTACGCGCTTGATCAGGTCCATGTCGGGTGCCGAGGGCGCGCGCAGTTCGCCGATGCCGCGCTGGCGCAGCGCGTCCAGCACATATTCCAGTCGCGCCGGCGTTTCGTGGCAGGGCACGAGCTTGCCGCGAAACATTTCCTGGCGGCCTGCGTGTTTGTCATGGACGGGGTTGTGGAAAATCAGCACGGCGTGGGTCCTTGAAGGGGCGGGCAATTTGGGGCGGCGGGCGGCGGGCGGCGAATAAGGAATGACGGACGTCACCAATACGGAATGACGGACGTCACTATAGCGACCGCCACCCGTACCAGGCTACAGCGGGTAGTTCGCGAAAAACGGAATAGAGATCGCGCCATTCAAAAAACCGGGGATACCCGCCACTGACGTCCGCCACGCCATGGCGGCGCAAGGCCAGCATGGTGCGCGGCAGGTGGAAGTATTGCGTGACGGCCAACGCGCTGGTGTAGCCGTGTTCGCGCATATAGGCGCTGGCGTGGCGTGCGGTGGCCCAGGAATTATTGCCCGCGCTGTCCATCACGATGCGGTCGGCGGGCACGCCGCGCGCCTGCAAGTAGTTGCGCATCACGGCGGCTTCATCGGCGCCGGCCGGGTCGATGCCGCCGCTGACAAAAAGAATGCGGCATTGCCGCGCCGCGTAGCAGTCGTAGGCGCGGTCAAGCCGCGCGGCCAGGCGGGGCGAGGCTTCGCCGCTGGGCAGCACGGTGTTGCCCAACACGATGGCCACGTCGGCGGGGCGCGCGCGGGTAAGCAGGCCGGTGGCAGCCAGGGCGGCGGCGGCCAGGGTCAGCGCGATCAGGACGGCCGACAGCAGGGGGGCGAGGCGGGGGCTTGAAACTCGGAGGGCTGAAACTCGGCTTGAGCGGGTGCGATCAGGTCGAAGAGGCTTGGGTGGCATGGGCGGCACGCTGGTGGATGCACATCACAACGCGCCTATTGCGAGGCGGGCGGTCGTTGCGGCAAGGGGTAATCAAAGCTGATTTCGTTGGACACGATGGGCTGGGCAAGATTGCCTGGGTCGGTCAGTACGACGGCCGCTCGGTACTTGCCCGGCGCCAGCGCGGGCAGGAACGGCACGTTGCTGTAGCCGTTGTCGTTCAGCAGGTAGGCCGGCTTGCCGTCTTCGCCGGCGGCCCAGACGATCGGGTCGCGGGCCAGGCCCAGCGGGTTGGCGGGGGGCAGGGTGTCGGCGTCGCGCTGGTAAAGCGGGTGCAGGATGCGGTGGCCCTGTGCGTTGGTCAGCAGCAGCCAGACACGCGGCGCATTCAAGGCCACGGGCGCGTCACTGGTGTTGGCCACGCTGACGATGAACTGGCCGCCGTCCTCGCCATTCCAGTCGGCCAGCGTGTCGGCAAGATCCAGCGTCAGTGGGCGAGGCGACGACGGCGCCACCAGCCGGTGCTTGTCCACGCGCAGATCCGCATAGCGCACCCACTTCATTACGACGCCCGCCGTCTTGCTGGCGTAGCGCACTTGCAGCCAGTCGGGCGGGCGCAGGGCCACGACGTCCAGGTGTTCGCCTTCGGTGGCGGCCATGGTGGGGGTGGCGTTGACGTCTGGGGTGTCGGTCAGATCCAGCTTGCTGACCGGCACGGCGCCGCCTTCCAGTGGCGAGCCTTCGCCTTCGATGTCGATGCGGTCAATCGACCCGTCTTCACGAAAGCGGTAGCTGAGTTCGGCGGCCTCGCTTTCCAGGCCGAACAGCGCCTGCGTCCCCCAGGACGTGGCACGCGCCGTGCCGTCGGATCGCAGCACGTAGTCTTCGAAGCCGTTGCTGGCGGCGCCATAGCGGCATGCCACATGAATCACGGCTTGTTTTTCGTCGATGACCGGGTTGACGAAGCCTCGGCAAGGGCTGGATGGGTCGGGGTGCACGATTTCCTGGAAAGTCCCATGGTCGGGCCGGTATAGGAAGAGCCGTGCAAAAAGCTGCGTGCTGCCGCCGCTTTGACCCAATATCAGGTCGCGGTAGCCGTCATGGTTGATGTCCACGGCTTGGATCTGGTCGACCGCATCGGCATCGAAGCTGCCCAGCGGCTGCTCGGGGCCATCGCCCACACGCACGGTGGCTTGCTGCGTATCGCCGCTGCTGACGGTGACCACGCCCGGCAGGCCCGTCTTGATGGAAAACGGAACGTTGCGCGGGGCGGCTTGCACCTGCGCCTGCACCTGCCCCGCGCACGCGGCCAATGCGGCCACCAGAAAAATCCGTTTCACGCGCCTCTCCCAGCGTCGATCAAGGGGGGCAATATACCGCAGCGCCGTGCGGGAAAACGAGCAGCGCGCGGCGGCGGGCGGCTTGGCATCTTGAGTAGAATTGACGGTCTGGTGTTGTCCAGGCCTTGTGCGTCGTCGCGCGTTTTTTCGCCATGAACTTTCCCTTTCCCATCCGCCAAGAATGTCCGCCGGGCGCCTGTATGTGCGACCGCGACACCCTGTTGGCGGACCCCGCCGCGGATATCCGCATCCTGCGGCTGACCAAGGAAGAACAAACACGGCTGGTTGCGCGGCTGGAAAACATCAGCAGCCTGGACGACCTGCGCGCCATGCAGGGCCGCATCCAGGCCCAGTTGGGCATCGTGATCGTGATTACGCCCAGCGATAACGAAGTGCGTACGTCTCGCGGCATTGCGATTCAGTTGGAAGACGCGCCGGGCTTGTGCCGCAAGACGCGCACCGCGCTGCCCGCCGCCATACGCCGGGGGTTCGAGAACAAGCCTGAAATCGTCTATGCGCTCTTGAACGAGCGTGACCTGCTTGCCGGCACCTGATCAGTCTTGATTGCACGGCGCCAGCGGCGCTACCGCCGTCGGCGTACGACCGGCCTCGGGCCGCGTGGCGGGCTGTTTGCCGCTGCGCACCGGGTAGCTCAGGATGACGGCGCTGCCGGCCTCCAGCCTGGCGGCATTGGGCGAACCATACGCCACCGTCCAGCCGCGCACGGCCAGCGGCGCCAGCGTGTATTGCAGCGCGGAGCCGGGCGACACGTGCGCCACCTTGCCCGCGAACAGCTCTTGTTGGGGCACGGGTTTTCCGTCGACCAGGGTATAGGTGACGATACGGTCCAGGGCGGCGGATTCGCCGCGCCGCGCCAGGATGGCCGTTTTGTATTTGGTGGGCGGAATGTCCGTCAGGCTGACGTTGACCGGTTCAGTGGCCTGGCCGGCGGCGTTCAGATGCACGCCGGTGACGTCGACACGCGCCAGCGGCGCGGCCCCCGTATTGCGCACCCGCACGCTGTACTGCCCTGACGTGCCGGCAACGGTGCAGATGTCCACGCCGGTATTGCTGGGCGACACCGGCGTGGCTGCCGAGGCGCCCAGGGGTAGCAGGCAAGCCACGGCCAACATGGCGGAAAAAGTCGGGGCGGGGACGGTTCGAGTGGGCAAGGCACGCTCCTGTGTAGGGGCAGCGTACCGGCCGGCGCGTTGCCTGCCGGTATTACACCACCTGGCGGCCAGGCGCCGCGTTGGCCTGCTCGCGCTTGCCCGCCAGCCAGTGCAAGACCATGGCCAGCGCCAGCAGGCCAACCATGATGAAGCCCCAGAAGATCCAGCCAAGCACCGCGATCAAGGTGCCCAGGCTGCCCGCCACCGGCAAGATCTGGTTCAGGCCCTGCGCGGCCCACACCAGGCCGCCTTGCAGCGACGCCAGCCAGGCCGGGTCTACCCAGCCCGCGGCCCACGCGGGCGCAACCCATTGGGACGTGTCCAGCGCGCTGCCCGGCACCTGCGCGGTAGAGATGGTGGCCAGCACCCAGTCGGTCAGTTGCAGGGTCAGCGCCACCAACCCCGTCCAGAGCGCGGCAAGCACGGCGAAGGTGAGCCAGATGATTTTCTTCATTGCAGTGGTACTCCGATTCAAAAGAGGGGCCACGATAAAGCGAATTCTATTTCTAAAAAACCAGAGTACGTGTGACAAACATTAAGAAAAAACCGAAGTCTTGGCGTGCGCCAGCACGGCTTGGACCAAGGGATGGTGCTGGCCACGGCGGTTGCGGATGGCGTGGATTTCTTCATGCACGTCGTCGCAGCGGGCCAGCGGGCGCAGGCCGCGCAGCAGGCCGATATCGTCGCCGCCCAGCCGGCTGAGCGGGAATACGCCCAGCCCGCGCGCGGCAAACACCGACATCAGCGCGCTGTCTTCGAATTCGCCCACCACATTGGGCAGCACGCCCTGTTCGCCGAACCAGCGGTCCAGCGTCTGGCGCAGCACGGAATGGCCGGTGGGCAGCAGCACGGGCAGCCGCTCCAGGCAGCGCGGGAAATCCTGCGTATCGGCCTTGCGCACCAGCCGCGCCGGGCCGTACCAGTCCACCGCCGACGACACCAGGCGGTCGCTGGTCAGGCGCAGGTTGGGGTTGGCGGGCGCGCCCTGGCCGGCCAGCACCAGGTCCAGATGGTGTTGCGCCAGTTCACCCAGCAGCTCTTCCACTTCGCCTTCGTGACAGGTCAGGCGCAGGTCGGGCGTGTCCAGCACGGGGCCCAGCAAGGCGTGCGCCGCCAGCTTCGAGATGCCGTCGGACAGACCCACGGACAGCCGGATGACGGGCTTGGTGGCGGCCGCGCGCACTTCCTGCGGCAGCACATGGCCAATCTGGAAGATCTCTTCGGCGCGCGCGAAAGCGGCCTTGCCGGCGTCGGTCAGGGTCACGCCGCGCCCGGCGGGCTTCAGCAACTGGTGGCCCAGGTTTTTTTCCAGATCGCGCACTTGGGCGCTGATGGTCTGGATGGCCATGTCCAGCCGTTCGGCGGCCCGGGAAAAGCCGCCTTCCTTGGCAACCATCCAGAAGTAATACAGGTGTCGGTAGTTCAGCATGTGCTCGTCTTTACTTCGGTTTTTTCGAACCTTAACTCACTTTCAGGCTGGTTTCTCGGTTGGGCTCAAATCCGGATCATGGGCACCTTCGAACACAGCGGGGCAATCATGGACACTTTGATCACATTCTTCACCAATGACTTTTTAGGGACACCGACCTGGGCCTGGCTCCTGTTCGTGAGCATTGTCGTCAGCCTGCTGGCCTTTGACCTGGGCGTGCTGCACAAGGAAGACCGCGAGATCGGCGTGCGTGAAAGCCTGTTGCTGTCGGGTGGCTACATTACCGCCGCGCTGCTGTTCGGCGGCTGGGTGTGGTGGCAGTTGGGCGCGACCAGCGGCATGGCCTATTACACGGGCTTCATGATCGAGAAATCGCTGTCCATGGACAACGTCTTCGTGATCGCGCTGATCTTCAGCTTCTTCGCGATTCCCCGCCAGTACCAGCATCGCGTGTTGTTCTGGGGCATTCTGGGCGTGATCGTGCTGCGCGCCATCATGATTGGCCTGGGCGCCGCGTTGGTCAGTAACTTTGGCTGGCTGCTGTATTTGTTCGGCGCGTTCCTGGTGTTCACGGGCATCAAGATGTGGATGATTGCCGACCAGACGCCGGACATCGCCACCAACCCGATCCTGAAGTTCCTGAAGCGCCATATGCGTGTGACGGAAGGCCTGCGCGGCAATGCGTTCGTGGTCACCGAAACGGACCCGGCCTCCAACAAGAAGGTGCGCTTTGCGACCCCGCTGCTGCTGGCCCTGGTGCTGATCGAGTTTGTTGACCTGGTGTTCGCGGTGGATTCGGTGCCTGCCATCTTCGCCATCACGACGGACCCGTTCATTGTCTACACCAGCAACATCTTCGCCATCCTGGGCCTGCGTGCGCTGTACTTTGCCCTGGCCGCCATGATCCACCGCTTCCACTACCTGAAGTACGCGCTGGCTCTGGTGCTGGTGTTCATCGGTACGAAGATCTTCCTGGTCGGCTTCATCGGCAAGGTGCCCGCGGCGGTGTCGCTGGGCGTGACCTTCAGCCTGATCTTGGGTGGTGTGTTGTTCTCCTTGTGGAAAACCCGCTCGGATACGTTGACGACGCAGTAAGCGATATCTACGCAGTCCCCAAACCGCCGGCTGGTCCGCCGGTTTTTCATTCCCACCCGCCGGCTTTGTTCGGCGGTTTTTCTTTGCGCTGTGCCATAGGCATTCGATATGAAAAATGGCGTGGCTACGTATTTGTAATATGACACGGCCAGGCGTAGAGTCCCGGCGTATCCGTCCTTCAGCAAGGAGCCGCCATGAGTCACACCACGAGCAACAACAGTTGGTCCGCCAAGCAATATTCCGCCTTTGAAAACGAACGCACCCGGCCCGTGCGCGACCTGGTCGCCGCCTTGCCGAACCAAGCCGTCGGGCTGGCGGTGGACCTGGGCTGCGGGCCGGGCAATTCCACCGAAGTGCTGGCTGCGCGCTACCCCGACGCCGTGGTCACCGGCATGGACAGCTCGCAGGACATGATCGATGCCGCGCGCAAGCGCCTGCCGGGCGTGCAGTTCGAATTGGCCGACATTGCCACCTGGAACCCGCCCCGGCAGTACGACGTGATCCTGGCGAACGCCGCGCTGCAATGGGTGCCCGACCATGCCACGCTGTATCCGCGCCTGGTGGGCAAGCTGGCGCCCGGCGGCAGCCTGGCCGTGCAAACGCCCGACAACATGGAAGAACCCGCGCACCGCCTGGCGCGTCAGGTGGCCGGCGAGGCGCCGTGGGCCGCGAAGACGGGTGGCGTGAAACACCCGCCGCGCCACAGCGCGTCGTGGTACTACGAATTGCTGAAGCCGCATTGCGGCGTGCTGGATGTATGGCGCACCACCTATCACCATCCGCTGGCCGGCGCGGCGGCGGTGGTGGAATGGTTCAAGGGCACGGCGCTGCGGCCGTATCTGGACAAGCTGGACGCCGCCGAGCAGGCGAGCTTTCTGGCGCGCTATCAGGCGCTGATCGCCGAGGCCTATCCCGCGCTGGCGGATGGCACGGTGTTGCTGCCGTTCCCGCGCTTGTTCATCGTGGCCGGGCCGAAGCACGACTAGGCGCGCTGGGCGATGCCGGGTCCTGCGACTTGTCGGCAAAATAGCGGGCCGGGGTTTTGCCCAGTGTCTTCTTGAACATGGTGATGAAGGCGCTGACGGATTCATAGCCCAGGTCTTCGGCGGTGCGCTGCACGGACACGCCTGCCGACAAGCGCTGCAAGGCCACGATGATGTGCAGTTGCTGGCGCCAGCGGCCGAAGCTCATGCCGACCTCTTGCTGCACCAGTCGCGCCAGCGTGCGTTCGCTCATGGCAACGCGCTTGCCCCATTGGGCCACCGTGCTGCGGTCGGCGGGGTCCGCATTCAGCGCGGTGGCGATCTCACGCAGCCGGGGGTGGTCGGACAGCGGCAGATGCAGGCGTTCAGTGGGCATGCGGCGCAGTTGTTCGATCAGCACGTCCGCCAGTTGCCGGTTGGCGCCGGCGGGCCCCTCGGCCGCCGGCAACGCGGCCAGGTGCACGATCAGTTCGCGTACCAAGGGCGTGATCGCCAGCGTGCAGCATTCGTCGGGCAGGCCCGAGGCGTCGGATGGAACGAACAGGAAGTAGACGCGGCCATTGGCGGTAACGCGGTTGCTGTGCGGCACGCCGCCGGTAATCCACACGCCGCATTGGGGCGGCACCATCCATAGCCCTTGCGGCACCGAGCAGGTGACGCCGCCGCGCAGCGCCAGCACAAGCTGGCCCATGTGGTGGCGATGCGTGGGGGATTCGTTGTCGCGGTCCGCCCCGTCCACCGGCATCGCGAAGGCAGGCTGCGAGGTGGAGTCAGGGTCGAAGGGCGTGGGCGGGAACGGATGCATGCGCGGGGGAAAAGGGGGGCGCCGGACTTGGTTGGCTGAATTTCGGGATAGTTTGTCATTGTCTCGAAATTCGGTAAAGGCGCGCCTGCGTAAGCTTGCGGCATGAATCGACTTCCCTCATCTCTTCGTTCCGGCAGCCGTCCGGTGTGGCTCATCCTGGGCATTCTTTGCATCGCCATGGCGTTGCGTGCGCCCATTACGGGCGTGCCGCCGCTGATCGGCATGATCCGTGAACAACTGGGCCTGACGTCCACGGCGGCCGGCATGCTGATCACCTTGCCCTTGCTGGCGTTTGCGGTGGTGTCGCTATTCGCCGCGGGCCTGGCGCGCCGCCATGGCTTGGAGCGCACGCTGTTCGGCGCCATGGTGCTGATTGCGGTCGGCATCGTGGTACGCACGCAGGGCACGGCTGCGGGGCTGTATGTGGGCACGGCCATCATCGGGTCTGGCATTGCCATCGGCAATGTGCTGTTGCCCAGCCTGCTTAAGCGCGACTTTCCGCAGCGCGTTGCCGGGCTGACGTCGGCCTATGTGTTGACGATGAGCATCGCGGCGGGCGTGGCGTCGGCCGTTGCGATTCCGCTGGCGGGCTTGTCCTGGGGGCTGGCCGTGGATGGTTGGCGCTTTTCCACGCTGTGCCTGTTGGTCTTGCCGGTGGCCAGCATGCTGTTGTGGCTGCCGCAGTTGACGCATCACACGCCGCCGGCTTCCACCACCGCGCATGCGCCGCACGGCGGCCGCCTGTGGCATTCGCCGCTGGCCTGGCAGGTGACCTTGTACCTGGGCATCAACTCTTTCGTGTTCTATGTGGGCGTCAGTTGGCTGCCGGCCATTTTGCGCGATGCCGGCTATTCGGCCGAGCGCGCCGGCTCGCTGCATGGACTGCTGCAACTCATGTCCGCCGGCCCCGCCTTGTTCCTGGCGCCGGTGGTGCGCCGTCTGAAAGACCAGCGCGGCGCGGCGTTCTGCGCGGCCGCGTCGTCCTTGGTGGCGTTCGTGGGCCTGATCGCCGTGCCGGGTTGGGCAACGGCGTGGATCGTGCTGCTGGGGCTGGGCACGGGCGGCGGCATCATTTTGGGTTTGGCCTTCGTGGGCCTGCGTGCGCGCCACGCGCAGCAGGCGGCGGCCTTGTCGGGCATGGCGCAGTGCGTTGGCTATCTGTTCGCCGCCAGCGGCCCCGCCTTGATGGGTGCGCTGCATGACCGTTTGGGCGGATGGAGCGTGGCTCTGGGGCTGTGCGCCGCCTTGTGCGTGGCGATGGCCGTCGTCGGCCTGTACGCGGGCCGCGCCATCCAGATCGGCGGGCCGCGCGCGTCGGCGCCGCAGCCGGTGTCCACCACGGCGCGTTAGGCGGCGGACGCTACGGGGCGGTGCTGCAGGTGGCCATGCTGCCGGAGGCAATGCGCCACGTGGTGACCAAACCCTCAGCTTAGGGGCGCGGCGTGCGCCTTCCATAGCCGCATCAGCGTGTCGGGCGCGTCGGCTTCGGGCACGTCGAAACTGATGGCGCTTTGCTCGTCGCGGTCCAGCACGATTTCGATATGGAAGTAGCGTTGGTCGCCGCCCGCTTGCGCGCAGTCCGGCACCGCACGCGGGGCCGCGCGTTGCAGCGCGTCGCCAACCTCCTGGCGCACCTCGGGGGCGCAGGTGGCCAAGTTGATACTGCGCGGTTGCGTAAGGGCGGGCAGGTACGCCACGCCACCTTCGCGGGTCAGCCGTACCAGCAGCACCAGATCCAGGGGGGGCAGTTCGATCATGGCAGGACTCCTACGGCGGCCCAGGCTTGTGCCACCGCGGTTTGCACGTCTGCGTCGTGGCGTTCGGCGGCCACGGTCGACGTCAGGGTAGCGAAGGCCTTGAAGTCGGCATCGTGGCGCAGGCGCTTGTCGCACAGCGTGTCGTACCAGACGCGCCCGGCGCCTTTCCACGCCGGCCCGTCCAGTGAGGTCGCCGCCAGGAAAAACGCGCGGTTCGGAATGCCGGAATTGATGTGCACGCCGCCGTTGTCGCGCGGGGTATCAACGTAGTCGCGCATGTGGGCGGGTTGCGGGTCTTTGCCCAACGCCGGGTCGTCGTAGGCGCTGCCGGGTTCCGACATGGATCGCAGCGCGCGCGCATTGACCTTCTCGGTGAACAGCCCCGCGCCCACCAGCCAATCCGCTTGCCGCGCGTTTTGGCCCAGCGCGTACTGCTTGACCAGCGCGCCGAACACGTCGCACAGCGATTCGTTCAGGGCGCCGGACTGGCCTTGGTAGAGCAGGGCGGCTTCGGAGTCGATCACGCCGTGCGTGAGTTCATGGCCGATGATGTCGACGGCCACGGTGAAGCGGTTGAAGATCTCGCCGTCGCCATCACCAAAGACCATCTGCGCGCCATTCCAGAAGGCGTTTTCGTAGTCCTCGCCGTAATGCACGGTGCCCACCAGCGGCAGCCCGTGGCCGTCGATGGAATGGCGCTTGTAGATGTCCCAAAACAGTTTGTAGGTGGCGCCCAGGTGCGCATAGGCCTCGTCCACCGCCACGTCGCCGCTGGCCGGGCGGCCTTCGGCGCGCACCAGCGTGCCGGGCAAGGTGGTGGTGTTTTGCGCGTCGTGTACCGCGCGTTCCGGCACGCCGGGAGGCGAGCGCGAGGCGGACGGTGATGGCGTGGCGCGCGAGGGTTGCGCCGACATTTCGCGCAAGCCCCGCTGCTGCTGGTCGATGATCAGGGTCTTGACGGCGGGCATGCTGACGCGCGCGTCGCTGTGTTGCGCCAGGCGGTCCAGCACGTAGGGGGGTATCACGCCAATCAAGGGGGTGGACTCGGAAGGACGAGGCATTCGGTCTCCATCTTTGGCGCCGGACGCTTGCCGGCGGGGCGAAACTTCACGGTAGCAGATGGCCCAAAGCGGATGGCGTAACAGTCTGCGGCCTGATGCGAGCAAGCGTGCGAGGGCGCGCGCGCGGCGCTGTCGAACCCATGCAATTACCGTCATTCGATGGCTCGCAACGTCTAGAAATGTCTGGCAACATTGCGGGCGCATTGGATGCTTAATCCGTCCCTTTCAGGGGCTAGAATCCGGTGCTTCTTTTCCGGGGGGGACGCGCGATGAGGTATTTCCTGATCTTGGTAGGGGCGGCCGTGGTCGCTTATTTGCTCGCGCGAGGCATCGCGGCCGTGCTCTCGGACCGTAAACGTACAAAATCAGAAAAGGACTCGAAGTGAAGCCGACAGATATTCAGATGGTCAAGACGATTGGCGCGGTCAAGCCGCGCAACATCAAGGTCGCCATCATTACCGGCCTGCTTTTTCTGCTGATCCTTTTCATTGCTTTCGGTTCATGGTTCCAGGTAGACCAGGGCGAGCGCGGCGTGGTGCTGCGCAACGGCAAGCTGGTGCGCGTGTCGGAACCCGGGCTGGATTTCAAGACGCCGTTCATCGACAACGTGATGATGGTGTCGGTGCGCGACCACACGTTCGTGTTCGAGAAGCTGGAAGCCTATAGCTACGACCAGCAGCCGGCGCAACTGCGCGTGTCCGTCACCTACCGCGTGCCGCCCGAGCACGTGGCCGAGCTCTATTCGGAATACGGCACCATCGAGAATCTGCAGATGCGCGTGCTGGAACGCAAGACGCCCGATGCCGTGAAGAACGTGTTCGGCCAGTACACCGCCGTGCGCGCCATCCAGGAACGCCAGAAGCTGGGCCTGGATGTGAACACCGCCGTGCTCAAGACGATGGACGGCGCGCCGGTGCAGGTGGTGGGCGTGCAAATCGAGGAAGTGGGTTTCTCGCAGGCTTACGAGCATTCCATCGAACAGCGCATGCTGGCCCAGGTGCAGATCGAGACCACGCGCCAGCAGAAAGAAACGGCCATGATCAACGCCGAGATCCAGGTGGTCAAAGCGCGTGCCGAGGCCGATGCGCGTCGCCAGCAATTCACGGCAGAGGCCGACGGCATCCGCATGCGCGGCGACGCCGAGGCGGCGTCGATTCGCGCCAAGGCCGAAGCCTTGGCCGCCAACACCAATCTGGTGAGCCTGAACGCCGTTGAGAAGTGGGACGGCGTACTGCCGGCCACGCAGGTGCCCGGCTCGGCCCTGCCGTTCATTGGCATTAAATAAAGGTGTACCTGGCGTAATCCTAGGGATATCCCTCTGTCAAGAATTGCAAAGCGGGCGCAAGGTGGCTTCATGGGCACACGAAGCACGCTTTACGATGAAGCGGCGTCGGGCCATGAAGGGGCCGGCGCGCTTGCCTAACCGCTTCAGCAAAGGAGACGTGGATGTCGCAGTTGGATTGGACGTCCGGCGATACCGCGCCGGACCGGCAGGGCTACTACGAAACACGCTTTGATACGGGACGCACCGCCATCACGCTATACAGCGTGCTGGGCTGGATGCCGGTGAAGACGCCCGGCAACATGGTGAGTTGGCGGCCGTTGCCGCCAGCGGCCGAGCGGGAAGAGGCCGAACGCCACATTCAGGAAATACGCGCGGCGCAAGCCCATATCCCGATGGATTACTAGCCGGACCGTCGGGCGCTTGAAATCAGTGGTTGCGATAATGAGAATTATTTGTAAAATTCGCCACCCTGTTTTTTTGACTGCCCCCGCCCGGCTCATGTCCCGCTCTTCCTCCCCTCGCACCGGCTGGCTCGCCTATTACGACGAGCTGGTGGGCGTATGGAGCCGCCGCACGGGCAACCGACACGACGCCGAAGACGCCGCGCACGACGCCATTGAACGCCTGCTGAAGGCCGACGCCAGCGTGGCGCTCAAGGCGCGCGGCTATCTGTTTCAGGCGGCGGGGCATCGGCTGATTGATCGCTGGCGGCGGCAGGACCGCGCCGAACACGTGCCGTGGGACGAACTGGACGAAGCCGATCAACTGAGGGTGGATGACCCCGAGGCGTCCTTGCGCGCGTCGCGGCTGGCCGACGACCTGGCCAATGTGCTGGCGGAATTGCCGCCCAAGTGCCGCCAGGCTTTCGTGCTGAACCGCATCGAAGGCTGGACGCAGGCCGAAGTGGCGCAGCACATGGGCCTGTCCAAGAATATGATCGAGCGCTACGTCATGCGCGCCATCGAGCATGTGCGCGACCGGCTGCGTGACCACACCCCATGACGATGTCTTTCATGAACAATCGCGATGAACCGCGCGAACCCGCCACCGCCGCGTGGTGGTTCGCGCGCTGGCATTCGGGCGAGCTGACGCGCCGCGCCCGGCGCGCGTTTGCCCGGTGGCGGCGCGAGCACCCCGAGGGGGCGCGCGAGTTCGACCGCATGCAGCAGTTGGGAAGCGCGGCGGCAGGTCTGTCGCGCAGCCAGGTGGAATCCCTGCTTGGCGGACCGGTGCCGGCGCGGCCGGGTGCGGTGCGGCGGAAAGCGCCATCCCAACGCCTGTTCTCCTTGCGCATTGCCCTGGCCTGTGCGGCCGTGGCCGTGGTGGCCTTGGGCGTGTGGTGGAGCATGCCGGTGCAGGCGCCCACGTTCACCACGCTGGTCAGCACCGACCGCGGTGAACGCCGCCAACTGAGCTTGCCCGACGGTTCCGTGCTGGAGGTCAACGGCGACACACGCGCCCAGGTCAAGCTATATGCCGAACGCCGCGACGTGGTGCTGGAGCAAGGCGAAATCAATTTCACGGTTGCCGCCGATGCGGCGCGTCCCTTCACCGTGGATGCCGGCAGCGGCGTGGTGCGCGTGACGGGCACGGTGTTCGACGTGCGCCGCGACGCCGATCAGGTGCGGGTGCTGGTGGAGTCGGGCACGGTGCAGGTGTCGGGCGGCCATTGGTGGAACCTGGGCCATGCGGTGCTGCGGGCGGGCCATGGCATCCGCGTGCCGGGCAGCGGCGCGATCGGCGTGCCCGCGCCCGCCGATGTATCGACCGACACGGCTTGGCGCGAAGGCCGCGTGGTGTTCAAGAACGCGCCGCTTGTCGACGTGGTGCAGGAAATGAACCGCTATTTGGCGACGCCGCTCCGGCTGGCGGACGACAAGGCGGGGCGCCTGCGCGTGTCGGCCTCGTTCACGCTGGACCGGCCCGAGGCGCTGGTCGACGCCTTGCCCGCGGTGGCGCCGGTGCGGCTGACCCCGCGCCCCGGCGGGCCGATCGATATTTACGTCAATACCCATGCCAGTCCTGGCGACGCCGCCACGGTTACAAAATAAATGGGAATGAGATTCAGGTTTATCCGCGTTTGATTCGTTCTACGAAGGAAGGCAAGGGCGCCGAGCTTCTTTGACCGGCCCCCGCCACCCCCGTCCAACGTTGAACCGAAACAGCAGGTAGTCGTGACTCTCTTTGCACACAGGTATTCCCATGCGGCGCCGCGCCGCGCCGGCGCAGCCCCGCGCTTCATGCATTCTTCCCTGGTGGTGGCGTTGAGCCTGGCGCTGGGGGTGGGGCTGGGCGTGATACCGGATGCCGCGCAGGCGCAGAACGCGCCGGTGTCGATCAATATCGGCGCGCAGCCCTTGGGCGACGCGCTGCTGCAATGGGCGGCCCAGACCAAGGTGCGCGTGTTCTACGCGCCCGACGTGGTCGCCGGCCTGAACACCCGTGGGCTGCGCGGCAGCCTGGCGCCCGAAGAAGCCTTGCGCGGCCTGCTGCAAGGCACGGGCGTGACGTACCGCTGGCAAGGCGACAGCATCATCCTGGCGCGCGACGCCGGCGTGGCCAGCCTGGCGCCCGTGACGGTGCTGGGCAATTCGGATCCGACGGTGACCGAGGGCACGGGTTCCTACACCACCCCGGCCTCGTCGGCGGCCACCGGCCTGACGCTGTCGCTGCGCGAGACGCCGCAGTCCGTCAGCGTGGTGACGCGCCAGCGCATCGATGACCAGAACCTGCGTTCGCTGGACGAGGTGATGGGCAACGTGGTGGGCGTGCAGGTCGTCAGCGAAGACACCGATCGCACCGACTTCTGGTCGCGCGGCTTCTACATCGACAGCCTGCAATACGACGGCGTGCCCACGACCATCGGCCTGTCGATGTATGGCGAATCCGATAACGATTCCTTCATCTACGACCGCATTGAAGTGGTGCGCGGCGCAACGGGCTTGATGACCGGCGCGGGCAACCCCGGCGCGTCGATCAACCTGGTGCGCAAGCACGCCAACAGCAAGACCTTCACGGGCTCGGTCAGCGCGGGCTTCGGCTCGTGGAACCAGTATCGCGGCACGCTGGACATGTCCACGCCGCTGAACGAGGCTGGCACGGTGCGCGCCCGCATGGTCGCGCTGTACCAGGGCCGCGATTCCTATATCGACCTCTACCAGGCCAACAAGAAGGTGTTCTACGGCGTGATCGACGCCGACCTCACGCCCAACACCACCTTGAGCGTGGGTGCCGACTACCAGGACAAGCGTCCGCGCGGTTCAACCTGGGGCAGCCTGCCCGTGGTGTTCAGCGACGGCACCGCCACCGATTGGCGGCGGTCCAAGACCACCGCGGCGGACTGGACGTATTGGCACACCACCAACCAGACCATGTTCGCCACGCTGTCGCACCGTTTTGACAGCGACTGGGAAGTGCGCGCGGACTGGTCGCAGCGCAAGAGCAAGTACGACGCCAAGCTGCTGTACCTGTACGGCGCGCTGGACCGCGAGACGGGCACGGGCCTGCGGGCGCTGCCGGGCTACTGGAATTCCTACGCGCAACAGACCTCGCTGGATGTGCAGGCCAAGGGCCCGTTCACGCTGCTTGGCCGCAAGCATGAGGCGGTGGTGGGTGCCATGCGCAGCCGGTATGGTGAAGACTTCTACCGCTACGGCTTCGACAGCGCGTCGCTCGCCAGCACCGGCAACTTCTACCAATGGGACGGCTCGTTTGCCCAACCCACGTGGACGGACGCGACCCTGCGCGGCACGGTCACGCACCAAGAGGGCGCGTATGCCGCCGTCCGCTGGTCGCTGACCGACAGCCTTACCGCCATCACGGGCGGGCGCTACGCCACCTGGCAATCCAAGTCCGACACGCGCGACCAGAAAGATTCGCAGTTCATACCCTACGCGGGCGTGGTCTACGACATCAACAACACCTATTCCACCTACGTCAGCTACACGGATATCTTCCAACCGCAGGAGAACCGCGACCGCAACGGCAATTACCTGGACCCGGTGCAAGGCCAGAACTACGAAGTGGGCGTCAAGGGCGAATACCTGGACGGCAGGTTGAACACGTCGATTGCGCTGTTCAAGGTCAAGCAGAGCAAGGTCGCGGTGCTGGACGGCGACGCGCTGGTGCCAGGCTCGTTCGAACAGGCCTACACCACCGCCGACGGCGTCACGACCAAGGGCGTGGAACTGGAAGTTAGCGGCATGCTGGCGCCGGGCTGGAACGCCTACGCGGGCGGCACGTATTACACCAGCCGCGATGCCCAGGGCGTGTCCGTGAACACCGAGCGCCCGAGAGCAATGGCCAAGCTGTTCACCACCTACCGCTTGCCCGGCGACTGGAGCAAACTGACCGTGGGCGGCGGCGTCAACTGGCAGATTTCAACGTATAGCCAGGTCAGCGCGGGCAGCGATACGGTCACCGCCAAGCAAAAGGCCTATGCGATTTACAACCTGATGGCGCGGTATGACTTCAGCTCGGCCTTGTCGGCGCAGTTGAACGTGAATAATTTGTTCGACAAGAAGTACTACCTGGGCGGCGTGGCGAGCCAGGTGTATTACGGCGAACCCAGAAGCGTGTTCGTGAACCTGACGGCGAAGTTCTGACAAGGCGGGGATGGGGGGATGGGGCGGCGTGGGGATGGGGCAGGATGATGTGGCGGGGCGATGGGGCGGCGGGGGGATGGGGCGGGATGATGGGTTCCGCGCGATCGGCGCAATCTTCTTGCCCAGGCCAACCCGCGCTGCACCCATCCTACATTCCGCGTGCCGACACGATCGTAGGATGGGTGTAGCGCGAGATTGTTCAAAGAAGAAAGAGATCGCACAACGCGCAAACCCATCAAGCAACGCCGAATTCTCAACGGGTTCAGCCACAAGGCGCATGATGGGTTCCGCGCGATCGCCGTAATCTTCTTGCCCAGGCCAACCCGCGCTGCACCCATCCTACATTCCGCGTGCCGACACGATCGTAGGATGGGTGTAGCGCGAGATTGTTCAAAGAAGAAAGAGATCGCACAACGCGCAAACCCATCAAGCAACGCCGAATTCTCAACGGGTTCAGCCACAAGGCGCATGATGGGTTCCGCGCGATCGCCGTAATCTTCTTGCCCAGGCCAACCCGCGCTGCACCCATCCTACATTCCGCGTGCCGACACGATCGTAGGATGGGTGTAGCGCGAGATTGTTCAAAGAAGAAAGAGATCGCACAACGCGCAAACCCATCAAGCAACGCCGAATTCTCAACGGGTTCAGCCACAAGGCGCATGATGGGTTCCGCGCGATCGCCGTAATCTTCTTGCCCAGGCCAACCCGCGCTGCACCCATCCTACATT
>NZ_JBHFIZ010000037.1:213899-227013 GCF_057334535.1 Achromobacter colocynthidis | reverse complement strand
ACACGTCGGGAACCGGCACGATCATTCCGGCACACGTCGCGAATAGGCACGATCATCCCGGCGCACGTCGCGAATAGGCACGATCATTCCGGCACGTCGCGAATGGGCACGGTGATTCCGGCACACGTCGGGAACCGGCACGATCATTCCGGCACACGTCGCGAATAGGCACGATCATCCCGGCGCACGTCGCGAATAGGCACGATCATTCCGGCACGTCGCGAATGGGCACGGTGATTCCGGCACACGTCGGGAACCGGCACGATCATTCCGGCACACGTCGCGAATAGGCACGATCATCCCGGCGCACGTCGCGAATAGGCACGATCATTCCGGCACGTCGCGAATGGGCACGGTGATTCCGGCACACGTCGGGAACCGGCACGATCATTCCGGCACACGTCGCGAATAGGCACGATCATCCCGGCGCACGTCGCGAATAGGCACGATCATTCCGGCACGTCGCGAATGGGCACGGTGATTCCGGCACACGTCGGGAACCGGCACGATCATTCCGGCACACGTCGCGAATAGGCACGATCATCCCGGCGCACGTCGCGAATAGGCACGATCATTCCGGCACGTCGCGAATGGGCACGGTGATTCCGGCACACGTCGGGAACCGGCACGATCATTCCGGCACACGTCGCGAATGGGCACGATCATTCCGGCACACGTCGCGCGCCGTCACGATCATTTCGCCGCAGGCATCCGACGATTCCGCGCAACGCCCGGATTTCTCCGTCTTGAAAACGATTCAAAGATATTTATAATTGCGAATCATTTTCATTTTGTTTGGGATTCTGGCGGTGACGCCGGGGCGCCGCCATGCCATCCTCATCCTTCGCTCCTCATGCCGAAGTGCAATCCGTCTATCAGGCGCACCACCAATGGTTGCGCGGCGTGCTGCTGCGCAAGCTGGGCAATGCGTCCGATGCGGCCGATGTGGCGCACGACACCTTTGAACGGCTGATACGCGCCAATGTGCGGGAACCGCTAAGCGAACCGCGCGCCTACTTGCGCACCATCGCCACGCGCCTGTTGATCGGCCGCGCCCGTCGCGCGGCGATCGAGACGGCCTACATGGAATCGCTGGCGTTGCAGCCGGTGGCGGTGGAGCCGTCGGTGGAATCGCGCGCCTTGATCCTGGAAGCGCTGGAGCAAATCTGCGAATTGCTGGACACGCTGCCCATGACCAGCCGCCGCATTTTCCTGATGGCGCAGCTGGAGGGCATGTCTTACGCCGATATCGGGCAGCAGTTGGGCCTGACGGCCAACGCGGTGCAGAAGTCGCTGGCGCGCGCGTTGGTGCATTGCTACACGGCGGTGTACGGGTGAAAGCGAAGAGAAATCCCATCACGCCATCACGCCAAGCAAGCCAATCACGCCATCACGCCAATCACGCTAAGCAAGCCCAGAGCAATCTGCGAACAAACAATGAACGAGTGATGAATCCACCGTGACCCAAGGGCTGAATCCTTGCATGAACTCCGCCTCCCCGGACTCCCCCAAGCTGCTGCGGCCGCATGCGCCCGAAGCGGGCCGTATCGATCCGAGAATCGTGCGTCAGGCCGCTGATTGGTGGGCGCGGCTGCGCGAGGGGGCAAGCGATGAAGACCGCCTGCGCTTCGAGCACTGGCGGCAGGCTCAGCCCGCGCATGAGTTGGCCTGGATGCGGCTGGTGGCCTTGACGCGCGATGTGGACCTGGGTGTGGCCGACGCGGGCCACGACGTCGCCGCCCGCACGCTGCGGCAGGCGCCGTTGATCCAGTCGCGCCGCAACGCCATCCGCTGGATGGTGTCGGCCACGGCCTTAGGCTTGGGCGCGTGGGCGGTGAGTGAACGCGGCGCCATTGTTCGCCTGGCCGCCGACCTGCGTACCGGCACCGGCGAACGGCGCGCGCTGACCTTGCCGGACGGCACGCGGCTGGAACTGAACACCGCCAGCGCCGTGGACCTGCGCTACACCGTCAGCCAACGCGAAGTGGTGCTGCTGGAAGGCGAAATCCTGGTAACGACCGCGCAAGACCCGCAAGGCCGACCGTTCACGGTGCGCACGCGCGGCGGCATCCTGACGCCGGTGGGCACGCGGTTTCTGGTGCGCGATCTGGACGACGGCCACGGAGGCAGGGCGGTTGTGCGCGTTGCCGTGCTGGAAGGCGCGGTGGATGTACGCGGCCTGGACCCGGCCGATCCGCCCCGACGCGTGCATGCGGGGGAACAGGCCGAGGTGTCGGCGGCGGGCGTCTTTGCGTTGCAGGAGCTGCAACCGGCCACCTCCGCCTGGGTCAACGGCATGTTGATTGCCAACGAGATGCCGCTGGCCGCTTTCCTGCAAGAACTGGCACGCTATCGCCCCGGTCGGCTGAGCTGTTCGGACGAGGCCGGCGCGTTGCGCGTGGTCGGGGCGTTCCCCTTGGCCGACAGCGACAAGGTGCTGACCATGCTGCAAGAGGTGCTGCCCGTGCGCGTGCGGCAATACACCCGCTACTGGGTCACGGTGGGGCTGGCCTGAGTCGGCCGCCCCGTCCGCCCGCCCGCCCGTTCGCTCGCCCGTCCGTGATTGATTTGTAACCGGAACGGCGTAAGTCCCGCATCAGCGCGTCATGTAAGGAAAGCAGCCCGGAAGCCTCTCCCCGCCGAGTCTGCGTCCTTCCTTCATGAGCCAGGAAATCTCTACATGTCTTTTCGTCCTGCCCGCGCAGAGTGGCTTGCCCGCCCGTCGCTTGCCCGTCTGCTTGCCCAGCCGTCACTTGCCCGCCCGCGTGCCCAGCCGTCAACAGCCCGCCCGCTCGCCCTGCCGTCGCTTATCCGCCCGCGCGCAGCCCTCGTGTCACTTGCCCACCCTTCCTCGCCGCATCGGCGTCTGTCGTCGCGCACCCGCCTGAGCCTCGCCCTGCGTGTCGCGTTGCCTGCTGTCGTGCTGGCCGCCCCGTGGCCGTCGGTAGTGCAGGCCCAAGCCCAAGCCCAAGCCCAAGCCCAAGCCACAACGCCGCTACGCCAATCGGTCACCTTCGACATTCCACCCGGCCCGCTTGGCGCGGCCCTCGGCGCGTTCGGCATGCAGGCCGGCGTCATGGTGGCGTCCGACCCGGCGCTGGCGGCGGGCGCGCGCACCGGCGGCGTGTCCGGCACGTACCCGGTGGACGCGGCGTTGGCCCAGTTGCTGGCCGGCACCGGCTTGCAGGCCGTTGCCCGCGCCGAAGGTGGCTACCGCTTGCAGCAGGCACCAGCCGCCAGCCAGGCCGCGACGCTGGCGCCCGTGACCGTGACGGGCAGCTACAACCCCACCACGGACGGCACCGGCTCGTACACGTCGCCCGCCGTCACCATCGGCAAGACCACGCAGGCGCTCAAGGACATTCCGCAATCGGTCACCGTGCTGACGCGCCAGCGGATGGACGACCAGCTCATGACCAGCCTGCCCGACGCCGTCAACAACACGGCCGGCATGGTGGGCGTGCAAGGCGTGGGGCCGGGCGTGGCGATCAATGCACGCGGCTTTCCGGTGGACCAGCTGCAATACGACGGCGTGGCCCTGCTGCGCAACAGCTACAGCCTGGGCAACTGGGAACAGGACTCGCTGGTGTTCTACGACCGCGTGGAAATCCTTCGCGGCGCGGCCGGCCTGCTGCAAGGCGCGGGCAGCCCCGGCGGCGCCATCAACCTGGTGCGCAAGCGCGGCGGCGCCGAACCGTCGGTGGTGCTCTCGGGCAAGGCCGGCTCGTGGGACCACTACGGCCTGACGCTGGACGCGGGCGGCCCGCTGAACGACGCGGGCACGCTGCGCGGCCGGGTGGTGGTCGATGAAGACCAAAGCCATTCGTACATCGACTACGTGTGGGACAAGACGCGCAACCTGTACGCCGCGCTGGACTTCGACGTGACCGAAGACACCACGGTGGGCATCGGCATTAGCAACCGCTACAGCCGTTCGCGCCCGATGATCGTGGGCTACCCGCGCTATGCCGACGGCGGCGACATCGACCTGCCGCGTTCCACCTTTACCGGCTCCACCTGGAACCGCGCCAAGAACGACCAGACCATCTTCAACGCCGACGTAACGCATCGCTTCAACGACGCCTGGCGCTTCCGCCTGGCCGGCGTGGCCATGAACGAAAAGAACACGACGGTGCACCAACGCGTGGCGGGCGAAGTGCAGCCCGATGGCAGCGACTTGTCCTACGGCAACTTTGGCGTGGACTTCGCCAGCAAGCAACGCGGGCTGGACATGTCGGTCAACGGCAACTTCACGGCGCTGGGCATGGAGCAGGAAGTGGTGCTGGGCGCCAACTACTCCAAGCTGACCACGCAGGACCGCTTCACGCGCGCCTGGGAAACGGGCGGCAACATCTTCGACATCGACCACCATCGCCCGTGGCAGGACATCGATTCCATCGCCGAGGCCAGCGGCTACGATTCGCGCAGCGCCTACGACATCCGCCAGAAGGGCATCTACGGCACCTGGCGCGTGAAGCCCACCGAGTCCCTGGCGCTGATCGGCGGCGGCCGGGTCGGCTGGTTCGACTATTCCTACACCGGCTCCGGCAGCACCTCCACGTCCAACACATCGGGCAAGTTCATTCCCTATGCAGGCATCGTCTATTCGCTGACGGATAACTGGTCGGCCTACACCAGCTACACCACGGTGTTCGAACCGCAAACCCAACGCAGCCTGGACGGCAGCCTGCTCAAGCCCATCGAGGGCAACAACTACGAAGTGGGCATCAAGGGCGAACTGGCCGATGGCCGCGTCAACACCCTGCTGGCGCTGTTCCGCTACGACCACAAGAACCGCGCCGTCAATGACTACGACGCCGGCTTCGCGTGCGACGGCTGGTATTGCTCGCGCGCGTCGGGCAAGGTGCGCAGCCAGGGCGTGGAAGCGGAAGTGTCGGGCGAAGTGGTGAAGGGCCTGGAGCTGTATGCGGGCTACACCTACAACACCACCAAGTACCTGGAAGACCCCGACAACAAGGGCCAGGTCTTCAACACCTGGACGCCCAAGCACATGCTGCGCCTGTGGGCCAACTACAAGCTGCCGGGCATGATGAACCGCCTGAGCGTGGGCGCGGGCGTCAACACACAAACCGCCACGGTCAGCTCGGACCGCGAATTCAAGTTGGCCGGCTTCACCGTCTGGAACGCGCGCGTGGGCTATCAGGCCACGCCGGAACTCAGCATCGGCCTGAACGTCAACAACGTGTTCGACAAGAAGTACTACGTGCCGTCCTACAACACGCTGGGCGGCAACAACTACTACGGCCAACCGCGCAACTTCATGCTGACGTTCCGCTACGCGCCCAAGCTCTAGGTCAGGCGCTCATCAGCATATGCACCTTGCGCGCCAGTTCGTCCAACGCGAAAGGCTTGGGCAGGGTGGGGGCGCCGGCTTCGGCCAGCGCCTGCGAGCCCGAACCGGTGATGAACAGGACCTTCAGCGTGGGCCGCAACAGGCGGCCCGCGTCGACCACCTGGCGGCCATCCATGCGGCCCGGCAAGCCCAGATCGCAAATCAGCAGATCGATCTGACCCGGGGCAGACAAAGCGCGCAGGGCGCTCGCGCCGTCGGTGGCCTGGATCACGGCATAGCCCAGTTCGGCCAGCGTTTCCACCATGACGGCGCGTACCGCCGTATCGTCTTCGGCGATCAGCACGGTCGCGCCCGCGGCGGCGCGCGGCGGTTCCAGCCGCGCGGCCAATTCCACCGGCGTCGGCGCCCCGTCGAACCGCGGAAAGTACAGGCTCATCGCCGTGCCTTCGCCCGGCCGTGACATGACCTGCACCTGCCCGCCGGACTGCCGCACAAAGCCATACATCATCGACAGGCCCAGGCCGGTGCCCTCGCCGGGTGATTTGGTGGTGTAGAACGGTTCGAAAATGCGCTGCACGATTTGCGGCGTCATGCCGCAGCCCGTATCCGTCACGGTCAGGCGCAGGTAGTCGCCGGCGGGCAGATCGCGTTCGCGCGCCGTCTGGGCGTTCAGCGTGACCTTGGCCGTCTCGATGCCAAGACGTCCCTGTCCTTCCATGGCGTCGCGCGCGTTCAGGCAAAGGTTGAGCAGGGCGTTTTCGAATTGGTGCGGGTCCACCCAGGCAGGCCAGAGCCGGGGTTCGCACGCCAGTTCCAGCGCAATGCCCGGCCCGACGCTGCGGCGTAACAGGTCTTCCATGCCGCGCACCAGTTGGTTGATGTCCACCGCTTGCGGCGACAGTGGTTGATTGCGCGAGAACACCAGCAGGCGATGGGTCAGGGCGGCGGCCCTTTCGGTGCCGCGCCGCGCCACGTCGATGTGGCGTTCCAGTTCGCCCATGCGCTGCTGCGCAATACGCAGGCTGATCAGTTCCAGGCTACCCGCGATGCCCATCAGCAAGTTGTTGAAATCGTGCGCCAGCCCGCCCGCCAGTTGGCCCACGGCTTCCATCTTCTGGCTTTGGCGCAGGGTGTCTTCGGCCTGCCGCAAGGCTTCGGCCTGCGCGCGTTCGGCTTGCACCCGCGACGTGGTTTCGATGACGGTATCCATCATGCCGACCACGTTCCCGTGCTCGTCGCGCACCGGGCTGTAGCAGAAGGTGAAGGTGGCTTCTTCGGCTTGGCCAAAGCGCTGGAGCACCAGCGGATAGTCTTCGATGAAGGTGGCCTCGCCCGCGAACGCGCGGTCGGCGATGGGGCCGATCATGGACCAGACCTCGCTCCAGACATCGCTGAACGGGCGGCCCAGCGCTTCGGGCTTGGCGCCCAGGATGGGGCGGAAGGCGTCGTTGTAGATAGTGATGAGTTCGCGGCCCCAGACCAGGCAGCACGGAAAGCGGGACGACAGCACCATGCCGACGGCCACGCACAGCGCCGGGGGCCAGTCGGCAATCGGGCCGAGCGGCGTGGCGGACCAATCGTAGGCCGCGCCCCGTTTGCCCATCTCGCCGCCGCCTGCAAGAAAAGAAGGCTCGAAAGTCTGGTTCTGCATGGCGGCGTCTACGGTCGAATGGAGGCTTGAATAGGTGCTTGATTCTATCCGACCGCCCCTATGAAGTTAAGCAATTCAGCATGCCATATATCAAGGCGGCGGCAGGTTTTTTAACAGGTCGTGGGTGGCGGAAAAAAAGCAGATAAAATAGAAATCGTTCCCATTTGCAATATTGCGCCAGGTGCATCTTGTCTGCCTCTGAATCCCACGCCGCCGATTCCGTCACGAAGCTCTATCGTGACCATCATGGCTGGCTGTCGATGTGGTTGCGCAAGAAGCTGGGCAACTCGTTCGACGCCGCCGACCTGGCGCACGACACCTTTGTCCGCCTGATCAGCGCGCGCCGCCAGGATGCGGGACCCGAGCCGCGCGCCTTGCTGACCCATATCGCCAAGGGCCTGGTCGTGGACCACTGGCGCCGCCGCGCGCTGGAAGAGGCTTATCTGGCTGCCATTGCATGCCTGCCCGCGCGCGAGGCGCCGTCGCCCGAAGTGCGCGCGCAAATTCTTGAAACCCTGCACGCCATCGACGCCACCTTGCGGACCCTGCCCGCGAAGACGCGCAACATCTTCCTGTTGTCGCAGTTCGATGGCATGGCGTATGCCGACATCGCGGTGCGGGAACGGGTGTCGCTGGCCACCGTCAAGCGCCACATGCAGCGCGCGCTGACGGCGTGTCTGATCGCCTATCAGGTGCACGCGGCATGACAGGCGCCTCTAACCCCGCAACGAATCCTGCAACGAATCCCGCGACCCATCCCGCCATCGACCCCGCCATTCTGGAGCAGGCGGCCGGCTGGCTGGTGCGCTTCCAATCCGAAACCCTGTCCGCCGCCGACCGCACAGCATTCGATCGTTGGCGCACCCGCAGCGCGGCGCATGGCGCGGCCTGGGCCCGGGTGGAAGACATGCTGCGCGGCTTCGGGCAGGTGCCGCCCGACATCGTGCGTGACACCTTGCGCCGGGCCGATCAGCATTCCCGCCGCGCCGGCCGCCGGCAAGCTCTGCGCGCACTGGGTGCGCTGCTGGTGCTGGGGCCGGCGGCGCTGGCCGGCTGGCGCATGTTGCCTTGGCGCGAATGGGCGGCGGATGCGCGCACGGCCACGGGCGAACGGCGTCAGATGGATCTGGCCGACGGCACGCGGTTGGTGTTGAACACGGCCAGCGCGGTCGATATCCAATACACCGCCGACGCGCGCGTGTTGTGGCTGCGCGCGGGCGAAATCCTGCTGACCACCGGCCACGATCCGTCGCCCGTGTATCGCCCCTTTATCGTGCATACCTCACAAGGGACGATACGCGCGCTGGGCACACGCTTCATGGTGCGCGACGACGGCGGCAGCATCCGCGTGGCGGTGTTTGAAGGCGCCGTCCAGATCCAGCCGCAAGAGGCGGGCGTTGCGGCGGTCATCCTTCCCGCCGGGCGGCACACGGTATTCACCGCGCGCCAGGTGGCGCCCCTGTCGGCGGTGGACGCTGTGTCCGCGTCATGGGAACAGGGCATGTTGGCGGTGCGCAATTGGCGCTTGGCCGACCTGGTGGATGAGCTGGGCCGTTATCGCCGGGGCGTGCTGCGCTGCGATCCGGCCGTGGCCGGGCTGCGCGTCTCGGGTGCGTTCCCGTTGGCCGATATCGACGGCAGCCTGCGTCTGCTGGAAAAAACCCTGCCGGTGCGGATCAGCCGCGTGACGCCGTACTGGACCACGGTCGCACCGCGCGCGGGCGTTACAAATTAATCGCCATTGGTTTGAGCCTTTTCTGCGCCTCGTCCGGTGTACCGGGTGAATCGTCGCGACACGCGAGCCACCCCGTCCCCTACGAAGGATCGTTTCATGGTTTCCCGAAATTCCCATTCGCAGCGCCTGCCTCGTGGCATGGCCGCCCTGCCGCCCGTGGCGGCCATGTTGCAGTCCGCAGGTATGGGATTGATGTTGCTGGCCGTGTCGGGCGCGCCCGCGTCGGTCAGTGCCGCCGAAGCCGCTGGCGTCGCGGCGGCCGCCGATGCGCGCAAGTCCTACGCAATTGGCGCGGGTCCGCTGGGCGATGTGCTGGCGCAATTCGCGGCGGCGGCGGGCGTGCCGCTGTCGTTCGACCCGGCCCTGCTGGCGGGCCAGCGCAGTGCAGGGCTTTCGGGTTCGTACACCGTGCGCGAAGGGTTCGCGCAATTGCTGGGGGGTTCCGGCTATGCGGTGGCGGAACAGGGCGCGGGCGCGTATTCCTTGCAGAAGCTGCCCCAGGCAGACGGCGGCGCGGCCACGCTGCTGCCCAGCATCACGGTGGCGGGATCGGGCATCAGCGCGTCCACCTTGCCGCCGGAATTCGCGGGCGGGCAGGTGGCACGCGGCGGCCGCATGGGCTTCCTGGGCAACCGCGACGTCATGGACACGCCGTTCAACATCACCAGCTACACCTCGGAATTGCTGGCCAACCGCCAGGCGGTGACCTTGGCCGACGCGCTGAACGCCGAGCCGTCCGTGCGCTTTACCGGGCAGATCGGCGGCGTGACCGACTCGTTCTACATACGCGGCTTTCCCATCGGTGAAGGCAACCTGGGCGAGATCGCGTTCGACGGCGTCTATGGCGTGGCGCCCAACTATCACGTCTTCACCGACTACATCGAACGGGTGGAAGTGCTGAAAGGCCCCGCCGCCTTGCTGTACGGCATGTCGCCCAACAGCGGCGTGGGCGGCGTGATCAACATGGTGCCCAAGCGTTCGCTGCCGCAAGACCTGACGCGGCTGTCCGCCGACTACGTGGGCAGTTCGCAGTTTGGCGGCCGGGTAGACCTGAGCCGGCGCTTCGGCAACGACGGCGAATGGGGCGTGCGCGTGAACGGCATGCATCGCCAGGGCGACACGCCGCTGGACAACCTGTATTCGCGCACCGACATCGGCGCCTTGTCGCTGGACTATCAGGGCGAGCGCCTGCGCGCGTCGCTGGACCTGTTGACGCAGCACGAAAAAGTGGACGCGCCGACGCGCCCGTTCCTGGTGGCCGCCGGCATTGATGTGCCGCGCGCGGCCGATGGCCGCCGCAACGCCACGCAGCCCTGGGGCTGGTGGAAGTCCGACGGCCAGTCGGCGCTGCTGCGCGTGGAATACGACATCAGCGACCGCCTGACCGTGTTCGCCGATGCGGGCGGGTCAGACACCGATGTGTCGCGCCTGTCGGACCAGACGCCCACCATCGTGAACGGCGCGGGCGACACGCTCGTGACGCCGAACAACTTCCGCTTCAAGGTTGAACGCAGCACGTATAACGCCGGCCTGCGCGCCAAGCTGGATACGGGTCCCGTGCGTCACGCGATCAGCTTCATGGGCAGCTTGTACAGCGATCGCAACTTGCAGGCCAGCGTGTCGGGTACGCCGCTTACGTCCAACATCTACCACCCCATCACCCGCCCCGAGCAGCACATTCCCGCGCCGCGCAACGTGCCCAAGGTCTCGTCGTCGGACCTGTCCGGCCTGGCGCTGGCCGACACGATGAGCATCCTGGACGAACGCGCGCAACTGACGCTGGGCCTGCGTCAGCAGCGTATTGAGTCGCGCAATTTCAATGCGGTGACGGGCGTGCGTACGGTCAGCTATGACGAAAGCGCCACCACGCCGCTGGCCGGCCTGGTCGTCAAACCGTGGAGCAATGTCTCGCTGTACGCCAACTACGTCGAAGGCCTGAGCAAAGGCGATGTGGCGCCCGCTACGGCGTCCAACGCCGGCCAGGTGTTCAAGCCCTACAAGGCCAGGCAGAAGGAAGTGGGCGTGAAGGTGGAGTTCGACAGCGCGATGCTGAGCCTGAGCGCCTTCGAAATCACCAAACCCAGCGGCCAGTTGACCAACGGCGTGTACGGCGCGGACAGCGAACAACGCAACCGCGGCCTGGAAATGAACCTGTCCGGCGAGCCGCTGCGCGGCCTTCGCCTGTTGGGGGGCGTGACCTGGCTGGACGCCGAACTTACGCGCACCAACAGCACCGCCACGCTGGGCAACCAGCCGGTGGGCGTGCCCAAGTTCTCGGCCAACCTCAGCGCCGAATGGGACACGCCGTGGGTGGCGGGCCTGACGTTGACGGGCGGCATGGTCTACACCGGGCGCGAATATATCAATCAGGCCAACACGCAATCGGTGCCGTCATGGACCACCTTCGACCTGGGCGCGCGATACGCCACGCGGGTCCAGGGCAAGGACGTGACCTTGCGGGCCAACCTCGTCAACGTGACCAACCGCGCGTACTGGTCCGGCGTGGCATCCTACGGCACGATCTCGCAAGGCGTGCCGCGCACACTGATGCTGTCAGCGTCGATGGATTTTTGACGGGACGCGCGGTTGGGCACACACGTAGGATGGGTGAAGCGCGCAATACCCAAGGCAAGAACCCCAACGCCGAACGCGCGCAACCCATCAAACGCCGGTGCCCGCATGGCAATTTCGGCGATGGGATCACGACCGTCCGATGGGTTGCGCGCGTTCGAGCTTGGTCTTCTTCTATCGTTCGCCTCGCGCTTCACCCATCCTACGATCCCACTCCAGACCCATGCACGTAGGATGGGTGAAGCGCGCAACCGCCAAGGCAAGAACCCCAACGCCGAACGCGCGCAACCCATCAAACGCCGGTGCCCGCATGGCAATTTCGGCTATGGGATCACGACCGTCCGATGGGTTGCGCGCGTTCGAGCTTGGTCTTCTTCTATCGTTCACCTCGCGCTTCACCCATCCTACGATCCCACTCCAGACCCATGCACGTAGGATGGGTGAAGCGCGCAAAACCCAGGGCAAGAACCCCAACGCTGAACGCGCGTAACCCATCAAGCACCGGTGCCCGTACGGCAATTTCCGCTTTGGCATCACGACCCACCCAACGGCCCACCCAACGACCGTCCCATCGGCCCATCAAGGCCCGTCGTGCAGCAGCAGTTCCAGCCCCACGCGCTGGCCGGCGCGCACTCGGCTGATCGCATGCCGCGCGGTCACCCGATAGACGCTATTGACGCCTCGCACCGGACGGTGCGACACCGCAATGACCGCCGCGTCGCCGTAGCGCAAGGGCAGCACCATGGGGCGCGACTGCATGCGGGGGCGTTGTTCGGTCATGACGAATTCGCCGCCGGTGAATGCGGTGTCCGGATCAGACAATAGGGCGACAAGCTGCAACGGAAATACGGCATCGCCGTCCGCATGCTGCGTCAACGGCTGGTAGCCGTCTTGCCCCAGCCTGTGAATGGCGGACAAGGGGCGGGTCTGTCCCGCGTCGCGGTTATGTTGCATCCAGGCAGCGACGTCATCGGGGTACGGCGCGTCTTGTTGCAGCGCGTCCGCCCAGGCGCGGGCGATGGGCAGCAGGCGGCGGTACAACGATGCCCGCAGCGCTTCAAGCGTGGCGGTGCTGTCCATCTGCGCGAGCTGCCCCGCGGCCTCTGGCGGAAAGAAGCCGGACAGCAGCGCCCAGCCTTCGGTGTCCAACTGCTGGCCGACAAGGTTCCAGTCGTAGTGGTCCAGCGGCAGGTGTGGCGGCACGGGTAGGGGGGAGATCATGGCGGGGAAGTCACGGCGGAGGAGGTCAGTGCGAAAAGGGCGGCAAAAAGATCGGCAAAAACGGTGGCAGAAACTGGGCAAAATTCGCGGCGAAACGATCGAAAAACGGGTGCCAGACATCCCTGCAGGAAGAACGGCTTGCCCAGTCACCCAGCTTAATCGCGCACTGCCGCGCGCGTCACTCCGAAGCTTGCGGCCAGGGCGGGCCGTCAGGCTGGCCCCATGCCATGCAGTATGCTTACCCGCTTCATGAACCTGACTTCCGCTGCCCGCCCCATGACTGATTTCCCCTTTGACGCCGTGTTGTTCGATTGTGACGGCGTGCTGGTTGATTCCGAACCCATCACCAGCCACGTGCTGGCCCAGATGCTGAATGAACTGGGCTGGGACATCACCCACGAAGAAACCATGCGCATCTTCACGGGCAAGGCCGTCAAGGACGAGCTGCCGATGATCGAAGCGCGTACCGGCGCCAAGCTGGGGCCGGACTGGTTCGGTGAATTCCGCCAGCGCCGCAACGCCGCGCTGGATCGCGACCTGCTGGAAATTCCCGGCGCGCCCGATGCGGTGCGCGCCTTGCACCGCGCGCTGGACGGCCGCATCGCCGTGGGGGGGGGGGGGG
>NZ_JBHFIZ010000037.1:167867-213871 GCF_057334535.1 Achromobacter colocynthidis | reverse complement strand
GCCGGGGCGGCCGGCGCCGACCGCCACAAGGTGGAACTGCAATTGGCCAAGGTCGGCATTGCCGAGTGTTTTGACGGGCGTGTCTTCAGCGGTCACGAGATGCCGCGCAGCAAGCCGTTTCCGGACGTGTACCTGGCCGCCGCGCAAGCGCTGGGTGTTGACCCCAAGCGTTGCGCAATTGTTGAAGACACGGTCACCGGCGCCACCGCCGGGGTGGCCGCGGGCGCCACGGTGTTCGGCTACAGCCCCGACGCCAACGGCCACAGCGGCGCCGAGGCACTGCGCAATGTGGGCGTGGCCCATGTGTTCACCGACATGACGCAACTACCCGCACTGCTGGCGGGCTGGCAAGCCGGCGCGCGCTGAGTTATCTGGCCGGCCCAAGCGCCGGCCGCCGCACTATTTTGCGTACTGCTCGCCGCCGTCCAGGTCAATCACCGTGCCGCTCAGGTAACCCGCGCGCGGCGAGGCGCCGAACACAATCATGTCGGCCACTTCGTCGGGTTCCATCAGGCGGTTGAAGGGCAGGTCCGACAGCGTTTCCTGCCACCGCGTCTCGTCGCCCCAGCGCGCTTGCGCGCGTTGCCGGGCGAGCGTCAGCACGCGGTCGGTTCGTGTGCGTGAGGGGTTGACGCCAAAGACGCGCACGCCGTGGCGGGGCGCTTCGCCGCCCAGCGCGCGGGTAAACGCAATCAATGAGGCATTGGCCGCCGCGCCGCAGATGTAGTCCGCGCGCGGCGCCGCGCCCGCCATGCCGATGATGTTGGCGATGACGCCCGCGCCCGCCTCGCGCATGTGCGGGTAGTAGCAGCGCGCCAGGCTGATGTAGCCGTGTACCTTCAGTTCCCACCCCGCGCGCCAGCGCTCGTCTTGCACCTGGTCCAGCGCGCCGCCCGGCACTGCGCCCGCGTTGTTGACCAGTATGTCGATAGGCCCGGTTTCCTTGGCCAGCTTTTCCGCCGCGCCAGGCAGGGCCAGGTCCAGCGTGATGGCATGCGCCGCGCGGCCGCTTTGTTCAAGGATGGATGCCGTGGCGTGATGCAGCGCCGCATCGTCGCGCGCCACCAGAATCGGGTCGGCGCCCTCGCGCGCGAAGGCCGCGGCGCAGGCCAGGCCGATGCCCTTGGATGCCCCCGTGATCAGCACGCGCTTTCCGTCAAGCTGCAAGTCCATGTATGGCTCCTGTGGTTTCACGCCCGCACGCGCGGGGCACGCATTGGTTGTAAACCAGTTGCGCGGCCGGTGCCAGCGCGGACATGGCGCGGCCGCGGCCGCGCCTGCTATGCTCGACCCACCTCATCACGTTGACCTCGTTGCCTTCACCCCACTCCCTTCAACCCGTGCCTTTCAGGATGCAACAGATGGCGGAAGTCTGGTTTGAAATCTGGTCCACCGTGCGTAGCGAATTCGCGGACATTCCGGATGTTGGCGAAGCCACGCGCATTGTCCTTCGCCTGGGCATGGCGGTGATCCTGGGCGGCATGCTGGGGTTCGAGCGCGAGCGCAGCGGCAAGGCGGCGGGCTTGCGTACCCATATGCTGGTGGCGCTGGGCGCGGCCATTTTTGTCTTGGTGCCTTTGCAGGGCGGCATGGAAGTCGGTGACCTTAGCCGGGTGTTGCAGGGGGTGATCGCCGGCATCGGTTTTCTGGGCGCGGGCGCCATCATCAAGCTCAGCGATGAACGCGAGATCCACGGGCTGACCACTTCCGCCAGCATCTGGATGACCGCCGCCATCGGTGTGGCGGCAGGCATGGGCCGCGAAGCCACGGCGCTGGTCAGCACCTTGCTGGCGTTGTTCGTGCTGGCGGTGCTGCGCCGCGTCGAGGCGCGCATTTCCGACGGCCCGGAGAACAAGGGCGTCATCGCCACCGACGACAAACCCCGCGGTAACGGCTGAGCCTCGGCAGGCAGGTAGCCCCTCCTGTTACCCCTCCAGCGATCCGTTCAACTGCCGCCGGACACGTCGATGAACGAGCCGCTGGTATAGCCGGCTTCCTCGGAAAACAGCCACATGACGGCGCCGGCCACTTCTTCCACCGAGCCGCCGCGCCGCAGCGGGATCACGCTTTTCAGGCGGTCCACCCGGCCCGGCTCGCCGCCGCTTGCGTGCATGTCGGTGTAGATGGTGCCGGGGCGCACGCCGTTCACGCGGATGCCTTCGGGCGCCACCTCTTTGGACAGGCCGATGGTCATCGTGTCCAGCGCGCCCTTGGAGGCCGCGTAGTCCACGTACTCATTGGGCGAACCCAGGCGCGCCGCTGCGGACGACACGTTGACGATGGCGCCGCCCACGCCGCCATGGCGCGTCGACATCCGGCGCACGGCTTCGCGCGCGCACAGGAAAGCGCCGATGACGTTGGTGGACAGCACGCGCAGCAGGCGGTTGGCTTCCATCTGGTCCAGGCGCATCTGCGTTTCGAGGATGCCGGCGTTGTTGACCAGGGCATCTATGCGGCCCAGTCGCTCGTCCAGCGTGCGGAACATGTGCAGCACATCGTCCTCTTGCGACACGTCGGCCTGGATGGCCAGCGCGGTGCCGCCCGCCTGCTGGATCTGGGCCACGACGGCGTCGGCGGCGTCAGAGTGGGTGCGGTAGTTGATGCCGACCGCGTAACCGCGGCGCGCGGCCAGCTTGGCGACGGCGGCGCCGATGCCACGGCTGCCGCCGGTAACGAGCATGACTTTGGGCATGGTGTCCTCCTGGGGGGAATTCACGGTAGCAGAATCACGGGGGTCAAATCCAGACGTCGTTGGGCGCGCTGCGCTCGCCGCCCTGGTCGCCGGTATTGGGCACGCCGCAGGGTTCAACCAGCATCAGATGCGTTTCCTCGACGGCACAGGGTTTGTGTTCCACGCCCTTGGGGATGACGGCCATTTCGCCGGGCCCCAGGTCGATGTGGCCGTCGCGCAGGTCGATGCGCAATCGGCCGCTGACCACGATGAAGGTTTCGTCGGTGTCGGCATGGCTGTGCCAGACGAAATCGCCTTGCACCTTGACCACCTTGAACTGGTAGTCGTTCATCTGCGCGATGACCTTGGGGCGCCAGTGCTCGGAAAACAACGCAAGCTTGCCGGAGATATTGATGGCGGAAATGGGGGGCATGGTGGAACCTGGACAAGAAGAGAGAGGTACAGATTAGGGCGCACCGTGGCGTCGCGTCTTGTACGTTCTTGCAGGTTTGGGCCGGGGTGGGGAGGGATCAGGCGGCTTCATGCCCAGGCGGGCTTTGTTGGCCGGCGCGGGCTAGGCGTGCAGCATGCGCCGCCACCGGTCCGGGGGCATGCCGTAGGTTTGGACATGTCGGCGAGTCAGGTGGCTTTGGTCGGTGAAACCGGCATGGGCCGCCGCATCCGCCAAGGGCATGCCGTTGGCGATCAGCCGGCGTGCCAGGTCCAGCCGGCGCAACATCACATAGCGGTAAGGGCTGGTGCCGAACAGCGCGCGGAAATCGCGGGACAGGCTCCAGCGGTCTTTTCCGGCCGCCGCCGCCAATGCGTCCAAGGTGATGGTCGTGTCCAGCGAGTCATGGATGTAGTGCCGGGCGCGCTCGGCGGCCACGTAGTCGGCGGACCGCCGACCCGTCTGTCGTCCTCTCTGTTGCCCCGTTTGTTGCCCCATTCGTGGCCCCGCTTTTCGCCCGCCAGGCCCTCCCGCCGCGGCGCAGAGCGCGTGGGCCAGGTCATACAGCGCGTCGTCTTCCCGCAGGGGGTCCAGCGCTTCCTGCGTGTTCAGCAACAAGGCGCCGCTGGCGGCGTGCAGCCGGGCGTCGCCAGAGAGGCCGCCCGCGATGAACGGCAGTGGCCGTCCGCCCAGAATCTGCTGGATCAGCGCGGGTTCGACGTAGATCATGCGGTAGTGGAAGCCGGCTTCGGTGCCGGCCTGGCCGTCGTGCGGCTCATCGGGATGCAGCACGATGGTGCCGCCGGGCAGGCTGTGCCGGAAGTCCCGACGGTAATGGAAGCTTTGCACGCCCGACAGGGTGCGCCCGATGGCGTAGGTGTCGTGGCGGTGCATGTCGTAGCCATGACCACCGAAATAGGCTTCGATGCGCTCGACGTGGCCGGAGGTGGCCGCGCGGAGAATCCAGTCCTGTTTCGGGTTGGCCAGGGTCATGGCGGTCTTGCGTGGCGCCAGGAGCGCTAGGGGCGCTTCATTTGCACCAGTATGAATTCATTGCCGTACAGGTCAATGAAGTGGGCATAAATGGTGGTGTCGTCATGGATGGGCTCCTTGGTGAAGCGCACCCCGCGCGCGGTGAAGTTGCTGTGGTCGCGCATGACGTCGTCGGTGTAGAACACCCCAACCGGCTGGCCGCCGGTCTGGTCGCCGACGCGGTCGCGCTGCGCCTGGGTCAGGGCTTGCAACAGCCAGACGCCCACGGCAGGCTGGGACGGCAGGCGCAGGTGCACGTAGCGCTGCTGGCCCACGGGCATATCTGCGAACACCTCCATGCCCAGCTTGTCTTGATAGAAGGAAATGGCGGTGTCGTAGTCGTTCACGAGAAGGACGAGACGGCCCAGCGAATGCATGTCAGGACTCTCTTTGAGGTTAAGCGTGCGGCTATGCTAACCCGGCCGCGCCGCTTTGCCCTCAATTGGCCTTGCGGGCGGGGCCCTGGGACGCGTGGCCTTAGGGGTCAACCCGCCTTGCGCAGCGTGAAATTGACCCGTTGGCTGCCCAGCCGGGCGTGAGGCGCGTCCTTCATCGGCAGCACCCCGTGATAGCGCAGCCGGTCCACCCCGCCCCAGACGACGACGTCGCCATGCAACAGCGGCACCCGCGCGGCCTTGTCCGTGCGCGCGTGGCCGCCGAACAGGAACAGGGCGGGCATGCCCAGCGACACCGACACGATGGGCGCGTCGTAATCGCGTTCGTTCTTGTCCTGGTGCAGCGACAGGCGCGAGCCGGGTTCGTAGCGGTTCACCAGGCAGGCGTCGGGGGTAAAACCTGAAAAACCCGCATCGGCCGCGGCGGCCTGGGCCAGACGCAGAAAGGCGTCGGGCAGATCGGGCCAGGGCAGGCCGGACAGCGGATCGATGCGCGTGTAGCGGTAGCCGTGCGCGTCCGACGTCCAACCCAGCGTTCCGCAATTGGTCAGCGCGACCGACATGGTGTAGCCGCCCGGCGTGTGCATGTGGCGAAACGGTGACCGCGCGGCCACCGCGTCCACCCCTTGCAGCAGGGCGTCCGTGTAGGGCAGCGCAAAGCCGCGCAGCACGAAAGACTGCGGGCCGATCTGCTCGCGGCCGTGCTGGGTGGTGTCGTCGTCGTTGAACAGATCCAGCGTCATGGTTTTGCGGCTACTGCGCGTCGTGAAAGATCAGGCCCAGCGTATGGCGCCGGCCGCTGCGCAGCGCGCTCACGCCGTGGCGCATCGCCACTTTGCGCCAACTCCGCGTACCCGGCACGGGCCGCTGGTTCACGGTGAAGATCAGCGCGTCGCCTTGTTGCAGCGGCAGCACCTCGGCGCGCTGCTCGCGGCTGCTGGTTTCCAGCATGACGAATTCACCGCCCGTGAAATCCACGCCCGGGCGCGACAGCAGCACCGCCACTTGCAGGGGAAACACGTGTTCACCGTACAGGTCTTGATGCAGGCAGTTGTAGTCGCCGGGGCCGTATTGCAGGATCAGGGGCGTGGGCCGCCGTTGCCCGGCGTCGTGGCAACGTTGCAGAAAGGCGGCGTGATCATCGGGGTATTGCACGGCGATGCCCGTCTGCCGGTTCCATCGGTTGGCGATGGGCGCCAGGCGGGGGTACAGCGCGGTGCGCAGGCCTTGCAGCAGGGGCGGCAGCGGGTAGGCGAAGTACTGATATTCGCCGCGCCCGAAGCCATGTCGCGCCATCACGACGCGGCTGCGATAGCGGTCCGTTTCGGAATAGGCGTCGGCCAGATCGGTGCATTGCGCGGGGGTCAACAGGCCGGGCAGGATCGCATTGCCGTGCGCGTCCAGGGACTGCGTGGCGGCGGTCCAGTCCAGGTCGGGCAAAGCAGGGCGGGGCGGGGCAGTCATGGTGGAACGTTAAAGGCGGGCATGGCGCTGAAAAGCGGGGTTTGAACCGCAGCGGCTGAAAAGCTGGGTCTCAAAAAGATCAGTCTACGTCCGTCGCGGTCGCCGTGAACTCCGCTTGTTGCGATGGCGTCACAGCATGGATTCCAGCGGCAACAGCGACACGAACCACACCGAGAACCGTTTCCACGCCGACGTGCCCGGCTCGGTGTTGTGCCGAAGCGTCTTGCCGTCGCGCTGTTCCAGCCAGTACAAGCTGCCTTGCTCGTCCAGGCATACCCGATACGCCACCTTGGGCACGTCTTCTCTAAACGCCTCGGCAATGCGGCCCGCCAGCGTGGGGCTGTCGATCACAAAGCCCAGTTCGGTGTTCAGCGTGGCCGATCGCGGATCAAAGTTGAACGACCCGACAAAGATGCGTTGGCCGTCCACCGCGAAGGTCTTGGCATGCAGGCTGGAACCCGAACTCCCAAACGGTCCCATGCTCTTGTTGCGCTCGGCCCCACCCGCCTTGCGCTTCATTTCATACAGTTCGACGCCACTGACCAGCAGGTCCTTGCGGCGCTTGGCGTAGCCGGAATGCACCACCGCCACATCGGTGGCCTCCAGGGCATTGGTCAGCACCCGCACCTTCACGCCGTTTCGCGCCAGCCTTGCAAAGGACTGGGTGCCGTCGGCCGTCGGCACAAAATAGGGCGACACCAGTTCCATGTCGCGGGTGGGCGTGCCGATGATGTCGTAAAGCTGGTGCGGCAGCATGGCCTCGCGCGGCGCGGTGCCCAGCGTCTTGCGCGGGTCGTCGCTGACCATGCGGGTCTCGGCCCATTCCAGTTCCAGCTCGCCTTGCAATAGTTGCCGGATGAACGGCAACTGCTTCAGCGCTTCGGCATACGTGGCGGCCTCGGGTGACCGCTCGACCTTGCTGGCCTGTTCCTCCAGGGCTTCCAGTTCGCCGGGCAGGGCCGGTTTCAGCAAGCGGTCCACCGGGTAGGCGGAGTCGCTGGCCCAGTAGCGGTCGAAGTCCTTGGATACATCATTGACCGCCGCACCGATGGCCAGCACGTCCAGGTCGGTGAACACCACGCCGCTGCCCGCCCCAAAGTACTCATCGCCGATGTTGCGGCCACCGATGATGGTGGCCTGGTTGTCGGCGGTGAATGACTTGTTGTGCATGCGTCGATTCAGTCGGCTGAAATCCGTGACGTAGCCCAGCGGCTTCGGCCAGCGCAGCACGAAAGGGTTGTATAGCCGCACTTCAATATTGGGGTGCGTATCCAGCGCGGCCAACACCTTGTCCAGACCAGCCGTGCCGTTGTCGTCCAGCAGCAGGCGCACGCGCACGCCCCGGTCGGCGGCTTCGTGCAGCGCTTCCAGCAGCATGGTGCCGGTCATGTCGTTGTGCCAGATGTAGTACTGCACATCCAGGCTGCGCTCAGCCGCGCGCGCCAGCATCATGCGGGCTGCAAAGGCGTCATGGGCATCGCTCAAGGGGTGGATGCCGGATTTTCCGGGGTGGGCCGCCGCCCGAGGCGCAATGCCGCGACCCAGCGGCGTGGCCAGCGACTCGTCAGGCGTCAAGGCCTGCGATTCACTGCGTTTGTCCAACGGCGGCAGGGCGCAGCCGCCCAAAAACGATAGGCAAAGGAGAGACATGAGTAGGATTCTGGCCAAAGGCATGCCGTATTGTGCCGAAGTTTTATTTAAGATCCGATCTTGCCGGGTTTTCTTATGTGAGATAAATTCCCATATATGGAAAACGCACCCATCGATACTGATCTGGACCGCCGCATCGCCCAGCGGCTGAAGGCGCTGCGGCAAGAACGCGGCTGGTCGCTGGACGAGCTTGCCGGCTTGGCGGGCGTCAGCCGCGCCACCTTGTCGCGCCTGGAAAACGCCGACGTCAGCCCCACCGCCGCCGTGCTCGGCAAGTTGTGCGCCGCGCACGGCCTGACCATGTCGCGCCTGATGATGATGGTGGAAGACGACTTCGCGCCGCTGGTGCCCGAACACGGCCAGGCCGTGTGGGTCGACGACAGCGCGGGCTTTCGCAGGCGTTCGGTATCCCCGCCCGCGCAGCAACTTGCCGGCGAAGTCCTGGCCTGCGAACTTGCGCCCGGCGCCCGCATTGCCTACGAGCAATCACCCCGGCCCGGCCTGGAACACCACCTGCTGATGCTGGAAGGCGAACTGAGCATCACCGTTGATGGACAGTCGTACACCCTGGCGCCCGGCGATTGCCTGCGCTACCAACTGTTCGGCGCCAGCCTGTTCCTTACCCCGCCGCAACGCGGCGCCCGCTATCTGCTGTTCATCGTCTGAGCCCACCATGCCCCACGACAACAACCGCCTTGAACTGACCTTTCTGACGGCCGACGCCGCGGAAGCCTGCCTGGCCGAACTGAGCTGCCTGCTGCACGCCTGCGTGCAGAATGGGGCCAGTGTCAGCTTTGTCCTGCCGTTTTCAATGGACGACGCCAATGCGTTCTGGCGGGCAAAGGTACTGCCCGCGGTTGCGCAAGGTGGTCTGTCGTTGTGGGTCGCGCGAGAGGGCGGCCGGCTGGCCGGCGCCGTGCAACTGGATTGCGATACGCCACCCAATCAACCGCATCGGGCCGAGATCCGCAAGCTGCTGGTCCATCCGGACTTCCGCCGCCGCGGCATCGCCCGCCGCCTGCTCAACGAAGCCGAAACGCAAGCCGTGAAGCTCGGGCGCAGCCTGATCACCCTGGACACCCGCACGGGCGATAGCGCCGAACCCTTGTATACGTCGGCCGGTTATATCGCGGTGGGACAAATTCCCGGCTTCAGCCGCGACCCGCATGACCCGGGCAAGGTCGATGCGACGACGATCATGTACAAGCGGGTGTGACGGGAACAGGCAGGTCGACGAAGCCGCAGAGCTTTGTAGAAAGGCGTTCTACCGTTCGAGTTTGATCACGAGTCTATGCGTTCACCATTCAGCCGCATGATGGGAGCGCGCTGGTCCTTGAAGCCGCAGAGCGCGTCGATCTCTTTGGAGAAGGACGTGTAGGGCACGTTGTATTCGATGAACTCGGCGAGGCTGTCGGGGAACACGATGCAGATCAGCGCCAGGATCTTTGCGGGGATTACCAAGAACGCCCATCGCTTTCCTTTCGGGGTGGCGAGGTCACGGCGGTATTTGTCCGCCCAGTCACGGTAGAAACGCAGGAAGGTTTCTTTGCGTGATAGGCGGGGTGGGATGGGGGGCGGTTGCGGCAACGCGTCGGCGCCGTGTTCCATGAATATCTGAAGGTAGTCCCATAGCTCCTTGGCGGAGCTTCCACCGTCTCGCCAGCCGAGGTTGCCGCAAGAGACGCAGATTTCTTTGGGAGGGGATTGCGTCCAGTCGGTTGCAATCAGGTACAGCGGATACCGGCTGGTGTAGCCGCCCGCACTGACGATGGGGATATACCCAGCCAGGGCGCGAATCTCGTCCCAATCGAGCGTCAGCAGGCGTTGGTCTCGAGGGGTGACGAAATAGAGCTTGCGAGTGCCGCGATGGATGCGGATGAAACCGCCGCGGAATTTTCCGGAGAGGAGGCGATGCCATAGGTAGATCGCGCTGACGATCATGACACCGCTCCATGGTAGAAACGCGATGAACAACCAGCCAGTTATGCTCGGTGGACGTTCAGGCGTAAGGACCATGGCAATGGCGGTCAAGAGCATTGAGACTACCAGTGCCATCACCATGGATACTCCGATGCTGCTAGCGTGAATATTGCGGGCCTGCTTTCCATAGGATTCGAGCTCAATACAGAGCTCGTTTATCTGACGGACCCCGAGTGCTTCGCGGATTGACAGGCTATCCGTAGAAATCGAATGCAGTGCGAATCGATGTCGAGCAAGCTTCTGGGCGCCGATCAGCAAAGAGCGAGGCAGTCGTTCTGGCGCTTGATATAGGTTAGGGCTCAATGCGTTCACCGTTCAGCCGCATGATGGGAACACGCTTTTCCTTGAAGCCGCAGAGCGCGTCGATCTCTTTGGGAAAGGACGTGTAGGGCACGTTGTATTCAATGAACTCGGCGAGGCTGTCGGGGAACACGATGAATATCAGCCCAAGGATCTTTGCGGGAATCATCAACGGTGCCCATCGTTTACCTTTAGGCGTGGCAAGGTCGCGCCTGAAACCGACAGCCCAATCGTGATAGCCGTGCAGAAAGGTCTGCTTGCGTGACCGTCGCGCAGGAACGGGGGGTGGCTTGGGCAAGGAGTCCGGGCCGTGTTCCATAAATATTTGCAGGCAATCCCACAGTTGCTTGGCGGAATCTCCACCGTCGCGCCAGCCTAGGTTCCCGCAGGCGATGCAGACTTCCGCCGGTGGTGTCTGGTTCCAGTCGACTGCCACTAGGTACAACGGATAACGGCTCGTGTAGAGCCCCGCGCCCACGATGGGGATATACCCGGCCAGGGCTTGAATCTGATCCCATTCAAGGGTGAGCAGGTGCTCGTCGTGCGGCATGACGAAGTACAGCTTGCGGGTGCCGCGATGGACACGAACAAAGCCGCCACGGAATCGGCCCGACAGCTTGTGTACGCAGAGATACATGACGCCACCGAAGGCTGCGGCGATCAACGGGAACAGCACCATCATGGTCCATATCGAGGCAGGGACAGGCGGGGAAATTATCCAGGCGGTGAATATTGAAATGCCGATTCCCATGGAAAAAAGGAAGCCGATGCTTCTAGCGTGGTTGCTTCGAACCTGGTTGCCGTAGGGTTCCAACTCTATGCACTGATCATTGATTCGGCGTAGTCCGATTATTTCGGGGAGCAGCATTCCGCCCGTAGGAACATCTTCAGCCTTAAGGTGCTGACGGACGAACCTCTTGCCCCCAAGGAAAAGGCTGCGAGGAAGCCGTTTGACGATGTCGTTGTGCCTGCTCATGTCGGCGCCTTGACGAGAGCCAGCTTGGCGGGGTCGATGGAGTCAGAGAAGAAACCCGATGAGGTGAACACCAGCGGTTCGGGCGCGCCTGGTTGTTCCAGGCCGATTGAGGGCAAGTTCTGGGTATCGGGACGGTACAGGTACGTCAGCTCGACCTTGGCATCCTCGTGCATGCTGATCCGCCATCCGCGTTCCGGGCCAGGGCCATTGTTCAACGGGCCGATAACGTATTGCCTGTTGAGATCCACGCAAGCGCCTGGCGTGCAGAAAGCAGTGGAGGTGTCCACGGTTTCCAGTGGCATCCCGTATAGGGTGACTTTGAGTTTGGATTGAAAGTCGTCCTGCGCGGACGTCTCGGGCAGCGTGCAACTGATACGCAGGTTGCCGGCAACACCGCGCAGGGACTGCCAATGCGGGGTGATGCGGGGGCTGAAGTACAGGCTGTGCCAGGCATGTAGTTCTTGCGCTAGCGTGAAGCGCGGCGTGGCGGCGCCCCAGGCGGAGTGCTTGAGCCAGATTTCCAGGGGGTTGTGTTGGGCCTGATCAGCTTGAAGGGTGAAGTAGACGACGGCGCCTATTGCCAAGATTGCGATGACGGCCCAGCCTGCTGGGGTAAGGCCGAGCGCTGCGGCAGCTTTTCCTCCCCCCAGTATCGTAGCGACGGTCGCAGAACCCCCGGCACCTGTGGAAAGGGCCAAGAGACCTCCCGCCAGTGCCGAGTACAGGTACATTCGCGATTGCTCTGGGTTGGCGTCTCCGCTAGCGTTGGCCGCTCGGAGTAAATCTGCAAGGGCGAGCAATCCGCCCGCAATCGAGCCCGCTACGGTAGCGCCCCATTTCACCCCGAAGATTTTGACCGAGGTGGCTAAGGTGGTCTTTCCTTCTCGGCGCGCAAACGTAGTGATAGCGAGCGTACTGCCCTCAATAGATGCACTCAAAAGTGCAAATAAGGTACCAGCCAAGGTTGATGTTGTTTCGCCTGTCCATCCCGCGCGCTTTACGGCATCCACCGCATTCCTCATCCCCCAAATCGCCAACCCACCCCCCACGCCCGTTGCCACCGCCCCAGCCGTCGCACGCAAGCGATTCAAATTCCTGATTAGCGGGTTCCCCTCCGGATCCATCGCCTTCGTCTTATCAACAACCGTCGTCGTCCCCACCGTCTCCCATTCCCAAATTTCAACGCTCGCCGCCTGCACGCGCGTGGCTGTGCCCGTGCCTGCCGCAGGCAAAAACGCGCCAGGCCATCGCACTTGTACCTCCCGCCCCATCGCCACATACCCCTGCAATTCCCCGCTATACGCCAAATACTGTTGCGGGGTCACCAGTCGGCGTCCGACCGTTATGCCAAAGCGCATTTCGCCGATATGCCGCAATCGCCTGACCTGAATATCCGCAGCCTGCACAGAAGCGCTTCCAAGGTACGGCCACAGCAGCCGTGTGAGCAGGTCGGTAATCGGCGTGCCGGGCCGTTCTTCCAGCACGCGGTCCACCGCGTCGTACACGCCCTTGCCGATGGTCATCGGTGCTGCCAGCCGTGCCATCAGCGGCTCGTCGCCCGCGCCCAGCGCGCGCCACAGCGGGCTGATGTGGGGAGCGGCTTCGATGTGCCTGGCCAGTTCCGCCAGCCCATCGTCTGAATGCACCGTGGCGCCAAAGCAATGCAGGACAACCGCTTCAAAGTTGCTGGCGTTGTGCGGGCAGCGCAGGTCGAAGAGGCCGAACGCTTGCTCCAGTAACCCCGCCTTGTGCACAAATTTCAGCCAGGCGACCACGTCCGCGCAGGCGCGGGTGATGTCCGCCTGAAACGCGGTGACGCGGGCTTGATACGTGGAAGGAAAATCCCGCGCGCCGGCTAGAGTCACCAGCGCCCGCTGGCGGGCGAGCGCGGTCAAGGCGGGCGGGGTCTTGCTGGCGGCTTCGGCTTGTTTGAAGTAGGCGTCGATCAGGCCGGCGCTGTGCAGCCGGTGCTTGCTTTGCGCCTGATAGTCGTCGCGTTTCTTGACCTGGGCGGCGCACAGGTAGTTGAGCTCGCTGGCGATGCCCACGGGGTCGTGCAGCACGACCGCCAGCGGCACGACATCTCCGTGGGGACGCAGAACGGCATGCATCCGGCTGACAATGTCGTTCACATCCGGATAGTGTTTCGCGGGCGTAATCTCGCTCCAGCGGTAGTACGTGGGCACGCCGCCTAAAGTGGGTCGCATCAGTTCCGGCGTGGCCAGCGTCAACAGCACTGCGTTGAATACGTGGGGCTGCTCCGGGCCGTTGAACGGGGCGACGACCGTGGCCAGCGCATCGCGCCGCCCGTCCGCGTTGGTCTCGACTTCCCATAGGGCTTCATGCGTCAGGATCGTGTCGCTGACCAGCAGATAGACCAGGCTGTCACGCGCGGCGGGCGGCACCCATACGCAAGGCGCCGCGCCGGTGGTGTCTGGCCGTGTCTGCGAACCCGGCGTCGAATGAACAACGTCCGCCTCGCCCCACCAGATTGGCGCAAAGCGGATGTCTTCCGTGACTTGGTAGTGGCGGTTCCACATCCTTCCATCCCGGAAGTAGCACAGGTACACATAGGTTCCCGGCCGCAGCACGCGCAGGCCATAGGCCTTGTCGCCTGTCAGGGCGGGATAGTCCGGTGTCGCCAGCGTCTGATGGATATCGGTGCGATAAGGCGAATCCGCAATGCCATAGCGCAAGGGGTACAGGGGAATGGCGGCTTCGCAGGCTGGGGGAGATATCGCCTTGCCCAACAACTTGGAACTGGGATGCGGGGCTTGCAGGGCTTTCGGGCAGGCGCTGGGGGGCATGACGGGCTCCGTTCTTGTCGTCGCGGCTGGAAAAGCCGGATGGCAGGCCGAAACGGCCGCCATGCCCTCTTATGCAAGAACGGTGCCAGGTTAAGGAACTGAAAATTATCCTTTTTGAATCAATGGCTTGTGAAATACAAAACCCGATGTGGGCGCGGATTTCTTCGTCGCACCCCTAAAAACCGGGGTTTTTCACAAGATATCGGGCCAGTTTTGACTCGATTTTTATAAGCCATTGATAAGCAACAATAAAAACGGGCCAGATTTGACCCGATCGAGTCAAATCTGGCCCGCTTGCCCTGCGGCACGCCGCAGGCACGGGACTTCATCCATCAAGCCAGCGGCTTGATCCCCACGCTGTACGGGGGCGCGTTGCCGCGCGCGGGGGCTTTGATCTTCAGCATCGAGCCGCCGGGGGTGAACTCGAATTCCTGGAACGGCACTTCAAACCACTGGTGAAAGCTGGTGCGCGAGAACTCGGGCACCCAGACCTTGGGGCGCTTGGCGTCGCAATGGAACTCGACCAAGGTGCGGTCAATGCCCAGCGGACGGGTGTTGCCGATGCGGTAGCTGACGCGCAGCTCGGCGCTTTCGGTCGAGCCGGGGCGCCAGGTCAGGCCGATGGATTCCATGAAGTGTTCAATCGCCTGAATGCCGCGATGCATAGTTGACTCCGAATGCTGTCGGGCGCGTCACGCACCCACAAAAATCCGCCGCGTTGCGCGGCGGGAAACAGACGGATTATCCGCCATTCCGTGGCGGGCTGCCCGGCGGGGCGCCATTGCCGGGTGTCGCGCAGAACCGCAGGATGGCATCCGCCACGGCCTGCGGGGCTTCCCGCTGCGGAAAATGGCCCACGCCGTTCAGCACAAGGCGTTCGTAAGCGCCGCTGAAAAAGTGTTCCTTGCCATCGGACGTGGCGGGGTGGTTGGCGGCATCGGCCCCGCCGTGCAGCACCAGCGTTGGTACCGTCAATACGGGTGCGGGGGTGAGCCGGGCGGTGTCGGCCGCGTAGGCCGGGTCGCCTTCGGCATGCCCCCAGCGGTGCCGGTAGGAATGCAGCACGATGTCGGCCCAGTCGGGGTTGTCGAACGCGCGCGCCGCTTCGTTGAAATCATCCGGCGCGTACCAGGCGCCGGGCGACCAGGTGTCCCACATCATGCGGGCAAAGGCCAGGCGGTCGTCGCGCACGGTGGCCGCGCCCCGGGGCGTGGCCATGTACCAGTGGTACCAATAGTTGCGCGCCTGCATAAGCGGCAGCACTTGGTTCGGGTCGTTGGTGCCGTAGCCCACCGACAGCAGGATCAGTTGTGTTGCCACGCCGGGCCGCAGGCCGCAGGCGTTGGCGGCGCCGCGCGCGCCCCAGTCGTGGCCGACCAGGGTGGGGCGGTCCAAGGCCAGTGCGTCGATGAAGTCCAGCAGATCGCGCCCCAGTGCGGCCAGCTCGCCGCTGCGTGGCGTGGCGGCATGCCGAAAGCGCGTCGGTCCAAAGCCGCGCAGCGCGGGGCACAGCACGCGGTAGCCTTCTGCGGCCATGCGCGCCGCGACCGGGGTCCAGCATTCCGGGCTGTCCGGCCAGCCATGCACCAGCACGGCGGTGCGCGACCCGGCGGGGTTCCATTCCAGGTAGGCGATATCCAGCAAGGGTGTTTGTACCTGGGCGTAGGCGGGCATGGCGATGGCTCCTTGGGTTGTGATGACGCTGTCACGATACCGGGTCGAGTTGTCATGATTCATGATGAATGAAAGGCTATTATCAATGCTTCGTGAATTAACAGGCAGTGGCCATGGACACCCTCAACGACTCGGCAGGCGCAGTGCTGGACCTGACCTTGTTGCGTACCTTTATCGAGGTGGTCGACTGCGGCGGCTTTGCGCTGGCCGCCGATGCGCTGGCGCTGACGCCGTCGGCGGTCAGCGGCCACATCAAGCGGCTTGAAATGCTGGCCGGCGCCACCTTGCTTGCGCGCACCACGCGCAGCTTCGAACTGACGCCCGCCGGCCAGACGCTGTACGCCTACGCCCGCAACATCGTCGACCTGGAACGCGAGGCCCGCGCCCGCTTGAGCGGCGCGCGTTTGAAGGGCCGCTTGCGTATCGGTTCGTCCGAGGACTTTGCGGGGGCCTGGCTGGCGCAAGTGCTGCAAGCCTTTCATCGGGCGCACCCGGATGCGTCGATCGAGCTGAAGGTGGGCATCACCGCCGACCTGCTGCGCCAGCAGGCGCGCGGCAAGCTGGACGTGGTCTTCGGCAAGCAATGTGCGCGCGTGCACGACGAGGGCGAACTGCTGTGGGAAGAGGATTTGGTGTGGGCCTGGGGTGACGACCAGCCCTGGGATCCCGATGCGCCCGTGCCCTTGGCGGTGTTTCCGGATCCGTGCGTGTACCGCGCCGCGGCCATCGCGGCGCTCTCGCAGGCGGGCAAGGCGTGGCTGCCGGCGTTTGAAAGCGGCAGCATGGCGGGCTGCCTGGCTGCCGCGCAAGCGGGCTTTGCCGTGGCGCCGGTGGCGCGCAGCCAGTTGCGCGAGGGTCTGCGCGCCTTGTCGCAAGAGGACGGCATGCCCGACCTGCCGGCGGCGCGCTTCTATGCCTATCTGCGTTCAGAGGAATCCGCGGTGCAGGGTTTGGTGGCGGCGGTCAGGCAGACCGGGCAACGGCGGCGGTTTTCGCGCTGAGGTTCGCGCTGAGGTTCGCGTCCGCCCAGCGTCAACCCAGCGCCGCGCCCAGCGTCCGCGCCACGTCCGCTCCGGCGGACCTCCCCGCGTCCCCCCCCGTCGCCGCATCAACGTAGGAATAGGCAGGTTTCCAGCAAGAACGAGCCTGTACGCGCTCGCGCTCGATTCTTAATATCCCTTCCAGGCTTGGGGTCGATGTTTCGTCATGAAAAGCGTTGTCCCGAGCCGGCCGCCAGGCATCTTGCCGGAGGCCGCAAGTACGACAAGCAAGGGAAGGGAATCGCATGAAATCCGAAAAAATCTGGTTGGTGACGGGCGCATCGACGGGCCTGGGCCTGGCATTGGTGCGGATGCTGCTGGACCTGGGGCACAAGGTGGCGGCGACGTCGCGGGATGGCGATGCATTGCTGGACGCGGTGGGCGCGAAGCTTGAAGGCCAGTTCCTGCCGCTGACGGTGGACGTGGCGGATGAACGCAGCGTGCGCCGCGCGGTGGCCGCCACGCTGGCGGCCTTTGGTGGGGTGGACGTGTTGGTGAACAACGCGCGGGCGGCGTGCCCGGGCTCGTTGGCCGAACTGTCTGACGCCGACGTGCGGGCCGCGTTTGATATCAATGTCTTCGGTGCGCTCAATATGATCCGCGCCGTATTGCCGCGCATGCGGGCGCAGGGCAGCGGGCATGTGATCAATGTCTCGTCGATCTTGGGCTTTGACGGCAGGCATGCCGAGTGGGGCGCCTACAGCGCCGCCAAGTTCGCGGTGTGCGGCATGACCGAGGCGCTGGCGGCGCAAGCCGCGCCTTGGGGCGTGCGCGTGTCGCTGGTGTACCCGGGCGCGATGCGGGCGGTATCGCCGCGTGATGGCGGCGGCTCTCCCGAACGGGCCGCGTGCGCCGTCCAGGCGCATGACGGCGGCGATGCGGCCAAGGCGGCGCAGGCGTTGATTCAGGCGGCCGAAGCGCAGTACGCGCCGCTGCACCTGTTTCTGGGGCGCGATGCGTTTGACCAGGCGCGCGGCAAGATCCAATCGGTGCAGCAGGAACTGGCGCGCTGGCGCGACATGTCGGTGTCCATTGGCTTCGTGGACGAGCGGCGCCTGGCGGCATGACGAGTGGTGCGCATGGGGCGCGGTAGGCCGTCAAGCCGCGCGCCACGCGTGGTTTACCTGATCAGGCCGCGCGCCAAGCGTGGTGTACCCGATCAAGCCGCGCGTCGAATGCGGCTTAGCCCGCCCAGCCTTGCGCCACCTGCCACGCGCCCAGTAAAGCCAGGCTGATCATGAAGCACAGCTTGAATGTGCGGGCCGACAACTTGCCGCGCAGCCATTGCCCCAGCGCCATGCCGGCCAGCGCGGGCAGTAGCATCAGCAGCGATGCGCTGGCGGCGCCCGGGCTGTAGCCGCCGTTGAGCCACAGGCCCGCCGCCAGCGCCACCGTAGACACCGTAAATGAAATGCCCATGGCCTGGATCAGCCCGTCCTTACCCAGGTTCAAGGCTTGCAGGTAGGGCACGGCGGGGATCACGAACACCCCGGTGGCCGCCGTGATCATGCCGGTGATCGTGCCCACCAGCGCGCCCAGCACGCGCTCGTGCCGGCGCGGCACGCTGGGCGGCGATCCGAACAGGCCCCACGCGGCATAGGCGATCAGCGCCAGCCCCAGGCACACACTGGACCAACGCCCGCTGGGCGCGCCCAGCCACATCGCACCGGCCAGCGTTCCCACGCACACGCCGACCTGCATGGTGCCGATGCGCCGCAGGGCAGGCGCCAACGTGGGCCAGGGGCGTGCCTGCCACAGGTTGGTGATCAAGGACGGCACGATCAGCAAGGCGGCGGCCTGCGCGGGCGCCATCACCAAGGCCAGCATCGCCATGGAAATAGTGGGCAGCCCCAAGCCCACCACGCCCTTGACCACACCGGCCAGGACGAATACGGACACGACGGCGGCCAGTATTGTCGGCGTGCCGCCGGGCAGGAGATCCATCGTCGTCATGTCGTCACCGTGTGCCGGGCATGGCTATGGTCTTGCCTGATGCTGGCCAGGAATATGCGCTGGCAAATCGGCCCAGCGTATTTCCTGGTGGGGTGTGGTCTTGGAATGGAATTCATCATTTTCTAAGGATTACCAAGGCATCGAAAGTTGAATTCTGCGCCGCAATGCACCGCCATCAGAATCGGGATCTTGCATAGCCATCCTATGGCTGGGCCATAGGGCTGCGTGCTACGCTGGCCGCATGCGATTCGACCTGACCGACCTTCGTCTTTTCCTCAACGTGCAGGAATCGGGCTCCATCACCGCGGGCGCCAAGCGTACTCATATGACGTTGGCCTCGGCCAGTGAACGCATCCGGGGCATGGAGGGCGACCTGGGCGTGCCGCTGTTGCTGCGCGCGCATCGCGGCGTGGAGCCCACGCCGGCCGGCCAGACGTTGGCGCATCATGCGCGCGTCGTGCTGGCGCAGATTGACCGCATGCGCGGCGAGCTCGACCACTTTGGCCATGGCCTGAAAGGGCACGTGCGCGTGCTGTGCAACACCACCGCCTTAAGTGAATACCTGCCGCCCGTGCTGGGCGAATTTCTGCGCGACCATCCTCGCGTGTCGGTGGACCTGGAAGAAAAAGCCAGCCTGGAAATCGCCGATGCCTTGCGCGCGGGCACCTGCGATATCGGCGTGCTGGCGGACTCGGCAGACCTGCACGGCCTGCATCCCCAGACCTTTCGCCATGATCCGCTGAGCGTCATCGTGCCGCGTGGCCATGCGCTGGCGCAGCGGCAGTCCGTCATGCTGAGCGATGTGGTGGATGAAGATTTCGTGGGGCTGGTGGAAGGCAGCGCCTTGCAAGACCATATTGCGCACCATGCGCGGCGCAGCGGCAAGATGCTGTCGTACCGCGTGCGTTTGCGCGGCTTCGATGCCGTGTGCCGCATGGTGGGGCAGGGCGTGGGTATCGCGATTGTGCCGCGCGTGGCGGCCATACGCCTGGGGCGGGCGGCGGGCGTGCAGCGGGTGGCGCTGGCCGACGCCTGGGCCGCGCGCAACCTGGTGCTGTGCGTGCGCGACGCGCTGCCGGCGTATGCCGCCGAACTGGTGGCGTACGCGCTGCGCGATGCGCCGCTTACGAACGCGCCAAGGGGCGGGCCTTTTGCAGATGGCCCGGCGCAAACCAAGAGCCGGAAGCGACCGCGGCCAGAATGATCAAGCCGTACAGGCACATCGCCACGGCCGCCACCAGGAAGAACACCGTCAGCGACCCGGTCAGGTGCAGCGCGATGGCGCCCGCGCCCACCGCCGTTACCAGGCGCAGGCCGCCGGCCACCAACGGCCATTTCAAGCGCCCCGCGCCTTGCGAGGCGAAGTACATCGAAAACCCCAGCGCAAAGAATCCGTACACAGGACCGACGGTGCGCAGGTAGTCGGCGCCTGCTTGCAGCATGTGGTCTTCGGCGCCGAACAGCCGCAGCCAGGCCTCTGGAAAAAACGCCGCCGTCAGCCCGATGGCTTCGGCCAGCACGAAGGCCATGGCGCCGCCCGTCAACGCAATACGCATGGCGCGCTCGGGCCGCCCCGCGCCGATGTTGGACGCCACCATCGCAACCATCGGCGCGCCCAGCCCGAAGGCAATGGGCATCAGCAAATATTCCAGCCGCACGGCAATGCCGTAGCCGGCCACGGCGGCCGTGCCGGCATAGGCGCCGACCAAGGCCGCCGTCAGCGCCACCACGGCATTGGTCAGCAGCGGGTTCAGGGTTGCCAATGCGCCCACGCTAAGAATGCTGCGCATCAGTGTCCAGTGCAGCCGGCTCGCGACCAGCCGCGCGGGGTTGCGGCCGCTGGCGCAGTAGAGTCCCAGGATCAGCGCGCCCACGCCGTAGTAGATGACGAGTGCCCAACCGCCGCCAGCTACGCCCAGGGCGGGAAACGGACCCCAACCGAAGATCAGGCAGGGCGACAAGGGCACCAGCAGCAAGGCCCCGCCGCAGATCACCGCGCCGGGCACCAGCATGTTGCCGGTGCCCCGGATGACGCTGGCAAAAGCGTTCATCAGCCACATCAGGACGATGCCGCCGAAGATCACGTTGGAATAGGTCAGCGCGGCGTCCAGCGCTTCGCCTTGCGCGCCCAGCGCGCGGTACAACTGTGGCCCGAAGGCCAGCATCAGCACACAGAACAGCATGCCCAAGATCGCGTTGAGCACCACGGCGTGCAGCACCAACTGGTCTGCTTCCAGCCGGCGCCCCCCACCCAGCGCGCGCGCCACGGCCGCAGAAATGCCGCCGCCCATCGCGCCTTGCGACATATTGCCCATCAGGAACAGCACCGGCACCACCAGCGCCACGCCGGCCAGCACCGAGGTGCCCAGCCGCGCCAGGAACCAGGTTTCGATCAGGCTGGTGGCGGACTGCGCCGTCATCATCAACACATTGGGCCAGGCCAGGCGGGCCAGCGTGGGGGCAATGGGCGCGTCAAGCATGGCTTGCAGGCGCGGGTTGGCGGAGCTTGCCGTGGGGGAGGGCGAAGGGGGGCTGGCTGACATGGACGTGCGCCGGAATGGAGTGCGATAAAATTTACGTGCATATGCCAATATCTGTCAAGAATGGGCTGGACGCGAGCCAGCCTCGGCAGTAGGGTATTGACCTGCCTGACCCGGTTTGCTGTCGCTGTCGCTGCTGCTGCGGTTGCCTTCGCCTTCGCCTTAAGTCCTTGTCCTTGTCCTTGCCCTTGCTGTTGTTCTATTCCTGCCCTCATGTCCGACGTTGAACCCTCTGCCCTCGCCACCATCACGGACCCCCTCGTCTGCAATGGCGCCGCCTTGCGCAAGGCGACCCGGCGCGTGTCGCAGTTGTATGACACGGTGCTTGCGCCCTGCGGCTTGAAGGTGTCGCAGCATTCCATCCTGATCCACATCGCCCGCGCGGGTTCGCCGTCAATGACCGACCTGGCGCGCGCGCTGGTGCTGGACCGCTCGGCGCTGGCGCACAACCTGAAGCCGCTGGAACGCGACGGCTATGTGGAAATGTCGCGCGATGAGCGCGATGGGCGCAGCCGCCGCGTGGCGCTGACCGAGGCTGGCCGCGCCAAACTGGCCGAGTCCAAACGCCTGTGGAAAGATGCGCAGCGCCGTTTCGAAGCGGCCTACGGCGCCGAGCGCGCCGCCGCGTTGCGGCATGCGCTGGCGGATATTTTTTCCGACGAGTTCGCGCTGGCGTTCAGCCGAGGCTAGTGGCCAGACCCTGCATCAACACGCCGGCCAGCACGCAGCCCATGCCGGCCGCCTGGGCAAGCGTCACCGTTTCACCCAACACACTGGCGGCCAGCAACACCGCGCACACCGGCGCCAGCGCGGTGAACAGCGCCGCTTCCGACCCACGCACGCGCGCAGCACCCGCGTACCAGAGCAGAAATCCCCCCACCGTGGGCACCAGCGCGTAATAGCCCACCGCCATCATGGCGTCGGTCGACATGCTCAATGTCCAAGGCGACTCGGCCATACTCGCCAGCGCCGAAAACGCCAGCCCGAACCCCGCCATCACCGTCGACAACGCCAGCGGCGGCACGGGCACGCGCAAGCGCTTGTTCAGCAGGATGAACAGCCCTTCGCACACCACCGCGCCCAGAATCAGCGCATTGCCCGTCCACGACGTGGCGTGATCCGCGCCTGCCTCGCCGCGGGTCATAAGCCAGACGCCGAAAGCCGCCATGGCGATGGCGCCCAGCGTGGCCTTGCCCGGCCGTTCGCCCAGCAGCAACACGGCGATGGCGGCGGATACCAGCGGCAAGGTGCCCAGGATGATGCCGCCATCCACGGCCGAGGCGCGTTGCAGACCGGCGATCAACAGTGTCGTATAGCCCACGCTGCCGGCAATGGCCTGCGCCGCCAGCAGCAGCCAGTCACGCCTTTGCAGGCGCGGCAGGCGCGCGCCGGTGGCGGCCATCAGCAAGGCGAAGCAGGGCAGCGCAATGGCGAACCGCAGGGCGGTGGCGGTAAAGGGCGGCATGCCCGACCCGATGATCTTGCTGGCGATGACGGTGCTGCCCACCAGCGCCATGGCCGCTGCCAGAAAGCCATAACCCCACATTCGTTTGTTCGTGTCCATTGCCGTGCCAAGTGTGGAAAGCACGCAGCGTAGGGCGCGCGGGCGCGGCCGGTCTTGAACGAAATTGCAGAGGGTGAGTACAGGCCCTGGTTCAGATCAGGCGCGGAGCCAAGCCCAGATCCCGGCTCAGGCCGCGCAGGCCGCGATGGCGTAGTGGCCAGGCGATACGCCGTAGGTCCGAACGAACAGCCGCGTCATGTGGCTTTGGTCGGCAAAGCCGCTGGCGGCAGCGGCGTCGGCCAGCGTCATGCCGCGCCGGATCAACTGGCGCGCCAGCAGCAGGCGCCGCTGTATTTGATACGCATGTGGCGTCATGCCGGTGGCACGGGCAAAGGCGCGCAGCACCTGATAGCGGCTGAGTCCGCTGGCGGCGGCCAGGTCGGCCAACGACAGCGTGGCGGCGGGGGCATCATCGATCAGGCTGCGCGCGTGGCGGATGGATGCGGGCACGCTTTGGCTGGCCTCAAGCGCCAGGCTGCGGGCGCCGTCGCCGCGCGCCTGCGCCAGGATACGCAGCAATAAGGCGTCGCAGGCCAGCGGGGCGGGGCTGCTGATGGCGTGTGCGTACAACGTCAATACGTCGCGCGCCAAGGCGGGCTGGCTTCGCGCGGGGTGTTCGAATTCGTAGCAGGCGCCCGCGCGGCCGTCCTCGTCCAGGTCGCTTGCCGCTTGCGCCACCACGTCCGGGTCCAGGTACAGCATCTGCCAGGCGCGTGGGGTGTCTCCGATGGGCGCGCCGTCATGGACCTCGCCCGGGTTGACGGTGATGACGTGGCCCGGGCCGGCGCGTACCTGGCCGCGTCCGCTGTGCGACACCTGCGCGCCCTGGCGCATCACGCCAATGCCGAACTGGTCATGCGTGTGCCGCGCAAAGGCATGGCGGCTGCGCGCGGCCACGGCCTGCACGCCGGCAAGCGCGCTGCGATGCATCAGGAATTGGCCAGAGGGCATGGGCGGGAAAGCGGCGGGCTGGGAAAGTCGGATCAGCCTAGTATCGCTTGCCGGTCTTGGCGTGATCAAGCCTACTGCAAGCCGCCCCAGCGGGCGACTGATGGCTCGGCCGCCGCCCACTTCCATTGCCCGGAGGGCTGCCGGCAGATCAAACTGGTGTAGGCGGGCGCAGGGGCGTCGTCTTGCTCCACCGTGAAAAGCACTTCACGGCAGTGGGTAAGCGGGGTGTCAATGTCACGCACGACCTGGATGCCGCCCTGTTCACTGCCCACGGGCAGCGCGTGACGAATCTGCCAGTGCCGTACTTGTCCGATGGGCAGTTCGCCAGCCGCGTTTGCCATCACGTTCTGCTGATCGTTTTTCCAATCGCGCATCACGTACTTCACTGTGGCGTCCACCGCGGCTTGCACGGTGACGCCGATGGCATAGCCGGCAACCGGGTTGGCGGTGGCCGCGCCGCTGATCGTGCCGACGACCGCGCCCGTTGCGCCGCCGATCGAGGAGCTTTGGCAGCCATACAAGCCGATGCTGACGGCCAACATCAAGGCCAGCCCACAAGCGCGTTGCTTCACTGCAGCGCCCCCCAGCGGGCTGTAGCGGGTTCTGCGCTGGCCCAGCGCCATTGCGCGCCGTCTCGGCAGATGGTGGTGACGTAGAACTCGCGCTGCGGTTCCGTGCCCGGCTTGTCGGCGGGCGTGTCGATGGAGAAAACGACTTCCTTGCACTCCAGCCCGACGCCTCCGATGACGCGGCTGACGGAAACCTGCCCTTGCGCATCGCTTTCGATGGGAAGCTGATGCTTGACGCTCCAGGCGGCGACGCTACCTACATTCAGCACGCCCGCGGCCATGGCGATGGCATCCTGCTCTTCGCCGCGCGTTTTGCGCTGTGCGTAGGCCAGTGCCGCCTTGGCGCCCGCTTGTACACCAAGGCCAATGCCGGTGGCCACCGTAGCGTTGTCCGTGACTTTATTGGCGATGGCCGTACCCGCAATGCCCGCGGCGGCGCCGGTGCCTTCGCCAAGCAACGAACTGCAGCCCGATAACGTGGTCAATCCGACAAGGCTAAGGAGGGCTAGGGCGCGGCGTGGTGCGGCGGATGGTGTATGGGGGAACAAGCGGCGGCCTCCTGCATGAAACTTGGCGCGGCAAGTATAGGATGGGCGCCGCCGCGTACTGTGGGCCGTTTGCATTTCTTGGCAATTATCGTCATCGGCGGCGCTCAGGCCGCAGGCCGTGCTCCCTTGGTGTAGACCTCGCGCAGGGCGGACGCAAAGAGCGCATCCACGTTGCGCCGCAGGCCGTCGGCGCGGGTAAACAGCGAGATCGGCGGCAAGGTCCAGTCAAACGAATAGGGCACGATGGCCGCGCCGGCAATCCGCACCAGTTCGTCGGCGATGTCGGCCGGCAGGATCGACACCGCGCGGTCGCTGGCCACGATCATTTCGCCGATCAGCTTGGACGAATCGCTTTGCACCGACGGCGGGGGCGGCGCCAGGCCGGCGCGCAGGAAAATGTCGGCCACCTGTTCACGGATGGGGCTGCCCGGCGTGCCCAGGATCCAGTCCAGGTCCGCCAGCCGGTTCCATTCCAGCCGCGACCGCCCCAGCCGAGCCGCCAGGCGTCGGCTGGCGATCAGGCGCGGTTGCTGGTGGTAGAGCACTTCAAAATCGATATTGCTCAGGTCCACCGACGGCGTGGCCCAGCCCACCACGATATCCAGAGTATGGTCGCGCAGTTGGCGCAGCAGGGCCGGGCCCTGGCCTTCGTGAATGGTGGCGGTGATGCGCCGCCCCTGCGGCAAGGTCCGGCTGATGGCGGCCGACAGCATCTGGCCCGACACGAAGGGGATGACGCCGATATGCAGATGGGCGGCGTGGCCGGCCGCCACGGCCTCCATTTCCTGCACCAAGTGGCCCAGGTCGTGGACCAGCCCGCGCGCGCGCGCCAGCACCACCGCGCCCAAGGGGGTCGGGGTCATGCCCCGGACCGAGCGGTCGAACAGCGGCACGTCGAACATGCTTTCCAGTTCGGCCAGGGCGTTCGTCACGGCGGGCTGGCTGGTCGCCATGTGCTCGGCCACCCGGGTCAGTGACCCGTGCTGCTCGATTTGCAGCAGCAGCATCAGGTGGCGCATCTTCAGACGCGAGGTCAGTTTCCGGATAACGGCATCCGGGTCAAAGGCCGTCATAGACACGTCATAAGGTAAAGGTAATGGGACGATATTAAATCCGAATCATCACCTTATGCCTGTCCGCCTAGAATTTTTCCCATATTGAAGCCCGGCCTACACGCTGGCATTCCCGTCACCTATTCAAGTCAAACGAGGCTACCGCCACATGAACTCGCCCTCCGACCGTCAAGCAGCACTGGACTATCACGAGTTCCCGACCCCGGGGAAGATTTCCGTGGTGGCCTCCAAGCCGCTCGTCAACCAGCGCGACCTGGCGCTGGCGTATTCGCCGGGCGTGGCGGCGGCTTGCGAGGAAATCGTGGCCGACCCGTCCAATGTCTACCGCTATACGGCGCGCGGCAACCTGGTGGGCGTGATCACCAACGGCACGGCGGTGCTGGGCCTGGGCAATATCGGCGCGCTGGCCTCCAAGCCGGTCATGGAAGGCAAGGCGGTGCTGTTCAAGAAGTTTGCCGGCCTGGACGTGTTCGACATCGAAATCAACGAAACCGACCCGGACAAGCTGGTCGAGATCATCGCGGGTCTGGAAGCCACCTTCGGCGGCATCAACCTGGAAGACATCAAGGCGCCGGAATGCTTCACCGTGGAACGCAAGCTGCGTGAACGGATGAAGATTCCCGTCTTCCACGACGACCAGCATGGCACCGCCATTACCGTGTCGGCCGCGTTCATCAACGGCTTGAAGGTCGTGGGCAAGGACATCAAGACGGTCAAGGTGGTGACGTCCGGCGCCGGTGCGGCCGCCCTGGCGTGCCTGGACCTGATGGTGGACCTGGGCCTGCCGCTGGAAAACATCTGGGTCACCGACATCGAAGGCGTGGTCTATGAAGGCCGCACCGTGTTGATGGACCCGGACAAGGCGCGCTTTGCGCAGAAAACGGAAGCCCGCAAGCTGGCGGAAGTGATCCAGGACGCCGACGTGTTCCTGGGCCTGTCGGCAGGCGGCGTGCTCAAGCCGGAAATGGTCGCGGCCATGGGCTCGCGCCCGTTGATCCTGGCGCTGGCCAACCCCACGCCGGAAATTCTGCCGGAAGTGGCGCACGGCGTGCGCGATGACGTGGTCATGGCCACGGGCCGGTCCGACTACCCGAACCAGGTCAACAACGTTCTGTGCTTCCCGTACATCTTCCGTGGCGCGCTGGACGTGGGCGCCACCACCATCACGCGCGAAATGGAAATGGCGGCCGTTTACGCCATTGCGCAGTTGGCGGAAGAAGAGCAGAACGAAGTCGTGGCCGCCGCCTACGGCACCTACGACATCTCGTTTGGCCCTGAATACCTGATCCCCAAGCCGTTCGACCCGCGCCTGATCGTGCGCATTGCACCGGCCGTGGCCAAGGCCGCCATGGACGGCGGCGTAGCCACGCGCCCGCTGGCCGACCTGGAAGCCTACGAAGAACAATTGCAGCAGTTCGTGTACCACTCGGGCGCGTTCATGAAGCCCTTGTTCTCGGCCGCCAAGCGCATCGTGCGCGGCGGGGGCAAGGCGCGCATCGTCTTCACCGAGGGCGAAGACGAGCGCGTGCTGCGCGCGGTGCAAGTGGTGGTTGACGAAGGCCTGGCCCGTCCCATCCTGGTGGGCCGTCCCGCCGTGCTGCTGTCGCGCATCGAGAAGTTCGGCTTGCGCCTGCGCCTGGGTGAAGACGTTGAAGTCACCAACCCGGAATACGACGAACGCTTCCATCAGTACTGGACCACGTACTGGGAACTGATGTGCCGTCGCGGCATCACCAAGGAAATGGCGCGCGTGGAAATGCGCCGCCGCCTGACCTTGATCGGCGCGATGATGGTGCACTTGGGCGACGCCGACGGCATGGTCTGCGGCACGGTCGGCGCCTATCACGACCACCTGCGTTTTGTGAACGAAGTGATCGGCCGCCGCCCCGACGCCAACGTGTATGCCGCCATGAACATCCTGCTGCTCAACGAGCGCACGGTGGTGTTGGTGGACACGCATGTCAACGATGAACCCACGGCCGAGCAGATCGCCGAATTCACGGTGATGGCCGCCCAGCAAATGGCTCGCATGAACCTTGCGCCGAAGGTAGCGCTGCTGTCGCGTTCGAACTTCGGTTCCGGCAGCTCGGCCTCGGGCGCCAAGATGCGCCAGGCGCTGGAGCTGGTGCGCGAAGCCGCGCCTGAATTGGAAATCGACGGCGAAATGCATGGCGACTGCGCGCTGGACGAAGCGCTGCGCATGCGCATCCTGCCGTCGTCCACCTTGAAGGGCGAAGCCAACCTGCTGGTATGCCCGAACGTGGACTCGGGCAACATTGCCTACAACCTGCTCAAGACGGCGGCGGGCGGCAACGTGGCGGTGGGCCCGATCCTGCTGGGCGCGAACGCACCGGTGCATATCCTGACCTCCAGTTCCACGGTGCGCCGCATCATCAACATGACGGCAATGACCGTGCTGGACGCGAACCGGGTGGAAGCCGCCTAGGGCAGATGGGCCAACAGCCGCTGCGGCAGCGAATAGCTGTCGATATGGTCGCGCAAGGCTGTAATGAAAAGGTCCTCGGCGGGGCTGCGGTGTGCGTCGCGGTGCCACAGCAGGTGCAGGTCCGCCGCGCACACACCCTCGCCGGGCGGCAACCGCCACAATCGGCCTTCGGCAAGGTCTGCCTCGACACTATGTTCCGGCAGGCAGCCGATGCCAAAGCCCGCCACCAGCAAGCGCTTGACCTCGTCATGCTGCGAAGACGTTGCGACGATGCTTCCCGAGAAACCGCGCTGATCGCGAAAGATCGTCAGCGGCGACAGGCTGTCGCCCAAGGCGTCACTGGCGAAAGACACAAAGTTCTCGTGCAGCAGGTCTTCCATGCGGATGTCGGCACGCCCGAACAGCGGGTGGTTCTTGCCGCAGAACAGCGCATAGCGCTGTTGCAGGAACAGCTTGTGGTCCAGGCGCTGGGGAATCTGCCGGCATAGCGCGATGCCCGCCGTGGCGGCCCGCTGCTGCAAAGCGTTCACGATCTCGCTGCTGGGCAACACGTCCAATTGCACTTCAATGCGCGGGTGCGCACGATGAAAGCGCGCCCAAAAATCGTCATACACCGCCGAATGGATGCGGCTGGCCACCAGCAGATGCACGCGGCCCACCGTTTGCTCTTCGGCTTGCGCCACGTCGCTAAGCAGTTGCGACACGCTTCCATGTATGGCCTGCGCGGCGTGTCGCACCTCTTCCCCGGCCGGAGTGATGGCGAACTTGGCGTGATGCCGCTCAATCAACCTGCGGTCCAACTGCGCTTCCAGGCGGCGCAAGGCCTGGCTGACCGCCGACTGCGTCAGATGCAGTTTGATAGCAGCGCCGCTAATGCTGCGCTCTTCTGCAATCACCAGAAAAGTGCGAAGAAGATTCCAATCCAGACGGTCTCCCATGCGGGAAACCGTTGCCGTCGGCATGGCCTTTTCTTTCATAGTGCGTTGAACAATAAGGAATTGATGGAATTTGAGGACGCGATATCTTCGCCGCCGTCGCTCGTCTATTTCAACATTAATTTCCCTTAAGTCGATGATAAGAAATCGGAAATTGACGCAGGTTCTGACAGCAGGCGATAAAGCCCCAGGCACTGACATTTCCTCCTCGCTCAAGGACACATCATGGACAAGGCAATCGCACCCGCGCCACTGACCGCGGAACAGACGCGCCGCATTCTGCAAGCGGTTGACGACCACTTCGATGCGCAACTGGCGTTCACGCAGGATCTGGTGCGCTTTCCGTCGCTGCGCGAGCAGGAGCACACGGCGCAAGACTTCCTGTACGAGGCGATGCGCCAACGCGGCTTTGCCATGGACCGCTGGAAGATCGACGTGGAAGACATCCGCTCGCATCCGGGGTTCGGCCCGGTCACCGTGTCTTACGAAAACGCGTTCAATGTGGTGGGCACCTACCGGCCCGAGGTACAGACCGGGCGCTCGCTCATCCTGAACGGACATGTGGATGTGGTGCCGACGGGGCCGCAGGAAATGTGGAGCCGCTCGCCCTGGGATCCGGCCATCATCGACGGTTGGATGTATGGCCGAGGCGCGGCCGATATGAAGGCCGGCCTGGCCGCCAATCTTTTCGCCTACGACGCCCTGCGCGCGGCGGGCTATGCGCCGGCGGCGCCCATTTATTTCCAGTCGGTGGTCGAAGAAGAATGCACCGGCAATGGCGCGCTGGCCGCGCTGTTGCGGGGGTACAAGGCCGACGCGGTCCTGATTCCCGAGCCCGAGGAAAACATGCTGGTGCGCGCCAACGTCGGCGTGCTGTGGTTCAAGGTCCGCGTGCAGGGGCATCCCACGCACACGCGCGAAATGGCCAACGGCTTCAACGCCATCGACGCCGCCTACGCCACGATCGAAGCGCTACGTAAATTGGAGGGCAAGTGGAACGCACAGCATCATTGCCACCGGCATTTCGAGCACCTGGACCACCCCATCAACTTCAACATCGGCAAGATCGCGGGCGGTGATTGGCCGTCGACCGTGCCGCCCTGGTGCGAGTTCGACGTGCGCGCCGCCATCTATCCGGGCACGACCGCGGACGAGGCGCGGGCCGAGATCGATGCCTGCCTGCGTGATGCCGTGTCAGACCCGCGCCTGGGCGGCACGCCGCCCGAGGTCACGTACACCGGCTTCTACGCCGAAGGCTACGTGCTGGAAGAAGGCTCCGACGCCGAAAGCACCTTGCGCGATTGCCATCGCCAGGCGTTTCAGAGCGACTTGCAAACGTTCACGACGCCCGGCTATCTGGACGCGCGCGTGTTCGTGATCTATGGCGACATGCCGACCCTGGTCTATGGGCCAAAGTCTTTGGACATTCATGGCTTCGACGAGCGCGTGCATCTGGAATCGGTGCGCTTGATCACCAAGACCATCGCGCTGTTCATCGCGCAATGGTGTGGCGTGCAGCCTGCGCAATAGCATCCATTGCGCTCTCCCAAAGAAAAATGCCCCCGAGGGGGCATTTTTTCTTTGGGCAGCTTTACGTGCTGCTGGCCTTCCAGGTGCCGTCCGGTTGCTTGCAGAACCAGAACTTCCAGGTTTCGGTGGTGCTGGTGCGCGCAAAATCCGCCACCAGGAAGCGGCAGACGCGGTCGTCCTTCACTTTGGAGGTTTGCGTGGGCGTCAGTTGCACGGTGATCGGCGCGGCGCGCTTGGCCTGGGCTTTGCTGGTCCATTCCGTGCGCTGGCCATCGGCCGAACTATTCAAGGCCTGGGCCACGGCATCATGGAAAGAGGTCCGGTCGCGTTTGGGAATTTGCGTGATGAGCGAGTTGTTCAGCATCACGGGCGGCGCGGCGACCGCCGCTGCCGACATACCGCCTGCAACCAGCAGCGCGGCGAGAACGCGGGTGTATTTCAAGATGGGCTCCCTTCTGATGAGTCAGATTTTTATCTTGCACTGGAGCCGATAGTACGCGAAGCCGTTGCGTTTGCCACGCGGGGGCGGCTGACAAAAAAAGGCCGCCTGAATGCGGGCGGCCAAGGGTACAACAAGGGGAGGGAGCACTCGTTGTGCGTTCGTTGCCTGAGCGTTGCGGGTGCGCGGCCCAAGCGTCGCCAGGCAGATCAGTTGCTGTGATAGACGCCGGCGAAGGGCATGTCGTTCGGTTCAACGTTGGACACCAGGCCGGCAGCCTTGGCGGTCGCTAGTTCAGCTTGAACTTCAGCGCGGGTCTTGCCCGTGTGCGGGGTGCCGTAGACGCCTTGGAACGGCACGTTGTTCGGTTCTACGTTGGTCACCAGACCAGCTGCCTTGGCTTCAGCCAATTCGGCTTGCACCTGGGCGCGGGTCGGGCCTTGATAGGGCGTGCCGTAAACGCCTTGGAACGGCACGTTGTTGGGTTCGGTGTTATCCGATGCGTAGGCGCCGGCGCTCAGGGCGGCAAAGGACAACATCAAAGCGGTAGCGAGGGTCTTCTTCATGGTAAATCTCCGATTTCAAGAGCCGTGGGAGCGAATCCGGCGGCCTATCCGTCGTGGTTCGTTGCTGTTTCCCGATGACTGAATTCTGCGCCGATCGAAGCTAGGGATAAACCCGGATATCCGTAAAAGATATTTCCATAAATGGAAAGAATATCGTTCTATTTTCGGCATAGTCTCCATTTATGGAATCGATAGCGTCCAACCGGCAGAGGGGATTTGCATGGAAAAGGTGCGGCTTAGCGGTGAAAAAGCCACGTTGCTGATTACGCTGTACGCGAAGGCGCAAGAAAGCCGCATGCCCGATTCGTTGTTGCAGGATGGCTACGCCGCGGCGGCGGTTGCCCGCATCGACTACGACTTCGCGGCGCTGCGCATGGGCCGCGATGCCATGATCGGGCTGTCGATGCGGGCCCACAGGCTGGATGCCTGGGTGCGGGAGTTCCTTGCCGCGCATCCCTCGGCCACGGTGCTGCATCTGGGTTGCGGCCTGGACAGCCGCGTGTTTCGAGTGGACCCGCCACCTTCGGTTGCGTGGTTCGACGTGGATTATCCCGACGTGATCGCGCTGCGCCGCGCGCTCTATCCCGCGCGTCCGGGTTGCGAACTGATCGGGACCACGCTGTCCGAACTGGGCTGGCTGGCGCACATTCCCACCGGTCAGCCGACATTGGTGGTGGCCGAAGGCCTGTTGCTCTATCTGCGCGAAGAAGAGGTGCTGCAACTGCTGCGGGTGGTCAGCACGCAATTTCCCTCGGGGGAAGTCGTGTTCGACGCCTATAGCCGGCTGGGCCTGGCGCTGGCCTCGCGCAACCGCATGTTCCGCGCAACGGGCGCCGCCATGCGCTGGAGCCTGAACCATGCGCAAGATCTTGAAGCCCAGGCACCCGGCTTGCTGCTGCACACCGAGCAAGGGCTGGATGACGATAGCTGGCGCGCGCAACGGGCCAGGTTCAGTTGGCTTGCGCGGTTGGGTTTCGGATTGATGCGGCGCGTGCCGCTGCTGCGACGGATGGGGCGCTTGCTGCGCTACCGCTACTAGCGGCGCGGCGTCGGTAGGGCCGCGTCAATCATGCCGCTTCAATAGTGCGGCGGCAGTTCGTCGCGCAGGCTGCGAAAAGGCGCGGCGCCTTCGGGTGCCTGCTGGCGCAGGTCGGCCACTTCGCGTTGTAGCCGGTCTATCTGCTGTTGTTGGCGGACGATAATCTGATTGAGCTGTTCCAATAGATCATCCGCAAAGCTGGATTTGATTTCCAGCTCTTGCAGGCGGCGTTCGATGTCTTGCATGGGTTCCATGGCGGCTATTAGAACCTATTCCCATGACGGATTTCCAATGGCATAGGCAATAGCCAGGCATTTCAACAGGGAGACGGATTTGACGCAGGCGGTCGGACGCGGCGGCAGGGCGCGGCAGAAAGAAATCGGACTTGGCAAAGCCAGGCGCGGACCGCGCCCAGGCTTGCGGGGGGTGATGCAGGCGGGGGGCCTGACGGCCGGTCTGACAGCAGGGTTGGACCATGGCGCCTGGGCGCAGCCGGCGGACGCCATCCTGGCCCCCGTGGTGGTGACGGGCACGCGCCTGGGCACATCAATACTGGACACGCCCGCCTCCGTGGATGTGGTGGACGGCGTGCGCATGCGCCAGGGCCAACCCCAAATCAACCTGTCCGAAGGCTTGGTCGGGGTGCCTGGCCTGCAGATCCAGAACCGCCAGAACTACGCGCAAGACCTGCAGATATCCAGCCGAGGCTTTGGCGCGCGGTCCACCTTCGGCGTGCGCGGCGTGCGTCTGTATGTCGACGGCATTCCGGCCACGATGCCGGACGGGCAAGGGCAGACGTCGAATATCGACATCGCCACGCTGGGCCGCGTCGAAGTCATGCGTGGGCCGTTTTCGGCGCTGTACGGCAATTCGTCGGGCGGCGTGATCCAGGCGTTTACCGAAGACGGCGTTGCGCCGCCGTCCGTGACGGCCAGCGCCTGGGGCGGCAGCTACGGCACCTGGCGCTATGGCGCGCGCGCCAGCGGCGCCACGGGTTCGAGTTCGGGCTCGGACTCAGGTTCCGGCCCCAACCCCGGCGCCCTGGACTATGTGGTGGGCGCCACGCGCTTCACCACCGACGGCTATCGCGACCACAGCGCGGCCCGCAAGAACCTTGCCAACGCCAAGCTGGGCCTGCAACTGGACGACGCCAGCCGCTTGACGATCGTGGTCAACAGCGTGGACCTGACCGCGCAAGACCCGCTGGGCCTGACCTATCAACAGTTTCAGGACGACCCCCGCGCTGCCCCCCTGGCCGAGCAGTACAACACCCGCAAGACGGTGCGCCAGACGCAAGGGGGCCTGGTCTACGAACGGCAGGTGGACAGCCGCAACACGCTGCGCGTGATGGCGTATTACGGCCAGCGCGACACCACCCAATACCAATCGATTCCGCCGGCCGTGCAATTGGCGCCCACGCAGGCGGGGGGCGTCATCGATCTATCGCGCCAGTACGGCGGCGCGGATGTGCGCTGGACGTCTGAGCTGGACGTCGCCGGGCGGCCGCTGACGCTGGTGGGCGGCATTGCCTACGATGCGATGCGGGAAGATCGCAAGGGCTATCAGAACTTCACCGGCACGGTGGCCAACCCGCAACTGGGCGTGCAGGGCGCGTTGCGTCGCGATGAAACCAACAGCGTGTACAACGCCGACCCGTATCTGCAAGCATCCTGGCAAATGACTTCGCGTTGGACGCTGGACGCCGGCCTGCGCTACAGCACCGTCAGCTTCAATTCCAACGACCACTACATCGCCAGCGGCAACGGCGACGACAGCGGCACGGCGCGCTACCGCAAAGCCCTGCCGGTTGCGGCGCTGCGCTATGCGGCAAGCGACGACGTCAGCCTGTATGCGTCCTACGGACGCGGTTTTGAAACGCCCACCTTCAACGAAATCTCGTATCGCCCAGGCGGCTTGCCGGGCTTGAATTTTGGCTTGGCGCCGTCGCTCAGCACCAACCTGGAAGCGGGGGTGAAGGCCCGCATGGCGGGCGGCCTGCTGACGGCCGCCGTTTTCCACACGGGTACCGATGATGAGATCGTCTCGGCCGGCAGTTCAGGCGGACGCACCACGTACCAGAACGCGGGCCGCACGCGGCGTGACGGCTTGGAGTTGGGCTGGTCCGGGGAGCTGGCGCCGCACTGGCGCACGCAGTTTGCCTATACCTGGTTGAACGCGCGCTACGCCGACGACGGCTCGGGCGGCATCCGCGCGGGCAACAAGATTCCGGGCATTGCGCGGCAGTCGCTGTTTGCCTCCGTGGCCTGGGCGCCGCCAGAAGGCTGGCAGGCGGCGTTGGAAGGCCGCTTGCTCAGCAAGATCTATGTGAATGACGCCAACGACCAGGACGCGCCCGGCTACTTCGTGGCGGCCTTAAGCGCCGGCTATATCAAGCAGGTGGATGCCTGGGAACTCAGCGCCTATGCGCGGGTGGACAACCTGTTCGACAAGCAATACGTGGGCTCGGTGATCGTCAACGAAAACAACGGCCGGTATTACGAGCCGGCCGCGGGGCGCAGCCTGGGGTTGGGCCTGGGCGCCACCTATCGGTTCTAAATCTCTCAGACCGACATGCCTTCAGTCGGGCGCGTTGGCGTAGCAGACGTCGTGGTCTTCGCACTGCGGGCAGCCGGGTGCTGCCGACGGCGGCAAGCCCGCGTGTTCGCACGCCGAGTAGGCCAGGAATTGCTTCCAGCGCAGGTTGCGCGTGTTGCGCATTACCAGCCCGGGATAGTGGCGTGCCAGCAGGAAGGTCACGTCTTCACGGCCGGACAGGCCCAGGTCGCGCCACAGATGGTCGGGTCGCAGGCAGGCGTGCACCAGCACACCGGTGACCCAGGGCGTGGTGGCGGTATCGGGGGCGCGGTAGGCTTCAAGCAGCACGCGCATCAGCAAGGTAAAGCCGGGCTTGGGGTCGCCCCGGCCGCGCGCCGCGTAGGCGGCGTATTGCTGGACCAGGTCGGCCAGCCTGGCGTCCGGGGAAGCGAGTGCGCCCGGGAACAGATAGTTCAGCAGTTCCGCCAGTTCTTCGGGGCAAAGGCCGCTGCGCGCCAGGTCATGGTGCGCCAGGCTGGTGCCGATCACCGTGGCGAAGAAGCCCGCATCAGGGTGGCCCGGCGGCGCATGGTGCAACAGGGCGCGGGCAAACCGCTGGGCCGGCATGGCAATGTCGGCATGAGCGGTAGTAGGGGTCAGCACGGCGTCCATGGCGGTAGCGGCAGTCGCGAAAGTAATTCTGATGTTAATGAACTCGATATGTTGCGAAATATATAACGAAAGCCATGTCAGCCTGACGATATTGTGGACAAAATCGTCTCAGGACATACCCGAAGAGCCGGCCATGACGGGCGATAAATGTCTGCGCGCGGACGAGTATCATCGGCGTCCCTGATTCTTCTGGCTTCGTCCACGCATGTCGCGCAGCTTTCGTCCCGCAGTTTCCCGATTGTTCGGCGCCGTCCTGGTGGCCTTGGCAGGTTTTTCGGCGGCGCCTCGGCCCGCCGTGGCGTACGACATCGGAGCCGTCATCGACGCCATGCGCCTGTCGCGCTACCCGCTGCGCGAACCCGAGCGGCGTGTCTGGGGAACCGAGAACGTCAAGGACGCGGTGCTGGTCGGGCAGATGGAGAACCGGCTTTACCTGTATCGGTACGTGCGCGGCGCGGGCAAGGAATTCAGCCTGGATTTCCGCTCGCAGCCGCTGGTGATCGACCCGGCAAGCTGGCAGGCAACGCGTGAAGAAAATGTGCGGGTCAGGGCGCCGCGCGAGGGTCAAACCCAGTACTGGGTGGGCTACGCCTATCCGGGCTCGGACGACACGCGGGCCGATGGCTTTCTGGTGGATGCGGACGGCGTGGCGGCCACCGTCCAGGCCGACGCACGACAGATCGTCGTGACGGCCGACCGGCCCTGGAACGACGAACGCAAGACGCAGGCCCTGGCCACGCTGCGGCCGGCGCTGACCGACTACCCCGTGCGCATGCCGGCGTTTCCCGCCGATGTGCGTTTTGAATACCGCGCGCCGGTGGACGTGACCGCCACCTTCCGCACGCTGCATCAGGTAGCGCGCGCCGTGCCGCGCGCCAAGACCGCCGAGTTCAGCCGCGCGCTGGCCGATCTGCGTCGCTTTGTCATGGAGCAGGACTACCGCGAGATCGACCCCACCGGCAAAGATCCCGAGATGCTGACGGCGTTGAACGACTACGGCTTCTGGCTGGCCGAGTCGGGCGATACCGAGCAAGCCGACCGCATCCTGACCGACGTATTGCGGCGCGACCCGGCACGCACGGTGGCCTATCTGAACCGGGCCGATGCGCGCTGGAAGCAAAGCACGAAGACGCGCGACAAGCGGAATTATTTCGAAGCCCTGGCGCGCGAAGATTACCGCCTGTATTGCACGCGCAGGCTGGAAGCCAATGAGCCCATCCCCGGCAACATCGCCACGCGGATCGGCGCGGCGTTGAACGATGCCGCACCGCTAAACGCAGAGACGTGCCGCCCCAGGCTCGCCATCTTCAAGGCGATCCAGGCAGACGACCTGGACGCCGTGCGCGCCGAGCTGGCGGCCGGGCAAGACCCCAACGGCGTGAACGAGAACGGCACGTCGGCGCTGGCGGTGGCGGTGTCCCGCAAGCAGTTGGAAACGGTGCGGGTGTTGCTGGCCGCGGGCGCGCGCGCCGACGGGCCCAACAACGGCTATGTGCTGCTGGCCAGCGCGCTGCCCGACGTCCGCGATACCCGCCCCGCCGCCGAACGCTACGCGCTGGCCGACACCCTGATTGCGGCGGGCGCGCCTTTGGATGCGGCGGACTCCAACGGCACGCCGCTGCTGGTGCGCCGCATTTCGTACTACAGCGAAGACAAGGACACGCTCAGCTATCTGCTGGCCAAGGGCGCCAACCCGAACGCTCGTGAAAAGAACGGGCGGTCGGCATTGCATGCCGCGATGCAAAGCCCCAAGACATTCTGGTTTGCCCAGGCGCTGCTGGCCAAGGGCGCCGACATCAATGCCGCCTATGTGCGCATGGTCTACGGCAACCAGAACATGTGGGAAACGCCCCTGCTGGAAGCGCTGCGCGGCGCCATCAGCGGCGAGTTCACGCCCACGGTGGTGTATCCCATTCCCGAGCGCGTGACCTTCGCCCTGGCCCAGGGCGCGGACGCGGCGGTGGGAGGCTATAGCGCCAGCAAGACGCCGGAACGCAATGGCCTGAATGAAGCGCTGACGCTGGCCGCGCGCACCATGCAGCCGACGCTGGTGGACCAATTGGCGGAAGCCGCCAAGCCGCCACGCCAGGCCTTGACGCCGGAATCCCTGTCCAGCCTGTTGAGCGTGTGGAATCAGTTGGAGATTCGCGCGGCCATCAAGCAGAACAGCCCGGAATGGGACGGCCAGCGCGCCAAGCTGCGCGCCACCGCCGACCGTCTGCTGGCGGCCGGCGTGCCGCTGACCTGGGCGCAAGACGCCACCGGCCTGGGCAACAACCGCCTGGCGCCGCTCAGCCTGCCGTGGCTGCCCGACGACCTCTATCTGCAATGGCTGGAACAGGGCGCCGATGCGTCGGACAGAAGCGACGCCGGCGCGCGCCTGGATGGCGTCGTGGATGCCGACGCCTTGCCGCTGGTGATCATGCTGCGTGTGGGCAACGACGCCAAGGCGCAAATGCTGCTGGCGCATGACGCCGGGCTGTATCGCACCCCATGGCGTTGCGGCATGGCGGTGGCCGACGTGCTGGCCTGGCAACTGAGCAACACCGGCCCCATCAGCCCGACGGGCGCGCGGGCGATCCGGCAGGTGCTGGACGGCGCGCAGGGCGCGGCCAGTTGCGACCTGGACCAGGCCTCGCGCGTGCAGCCCTTTGTGGGCGTATCCGCCCGCGATCTGGCCACGCGCGCCAACGTGACGCTGACGGTGAAGGCGCCAGGCTAGGCGGCCGCGCACGGTGCATGCGCTCCAAAACAAAACAGGCGCCCGAAGGCGCCTGTTTTTTTGCGTTGACGCCGGCTAACCGCGCCGGCGGCAAGCCGTCATTACATGGCGTGGCCCATGTTGACGTTCATGTTGTACAGCACCCATGCCGACCCGCCCACGATGATGGCGATGATCATTACGGTGAAGACGAACGCGGCGAGGTTGTCGCGCGCCGACTTCGACGCGCCCATGTGCAGGAAGTACACCAGTTGCACCAGCAACTGGAGCACGCACAGGGCAACGACGCCGACGATGGTGATGGTGTGCGACAGCGCGCCGTGCATCACCAGGCCGAAAGAGCCGAAGGTGAGCAGCAGCGAGAGCACGAAACCGATGATGTAGGACTTCAGGCTGCCGTGGTCGGCGGCGTGATCGTCGTGGCCGTGTGCGGCCGCAGCGGAGTGCGACATCAGAGGGCTCCCAAGAGATAGACGAAGGTGAAGACGCAGATCCAGACGATGTCCAGGAAGTGCCAGAACAGGCTCAGGCACGCCAGGCGACGCTTGTTGATCGAGTCCAGGCCATGGCGGCGGATCATGTCGAGCATGACGATGATCCAGATCAGGCCGAAGGTGACGTGCAGGCCGTGCGTGCCGATCAGCGTGAAGAACGCCGACAGGTAAGCACTGCGGCCGGGGCCCGCGCCTTCAGTGATCAGGTGATGGAATTCCCAGACTTCCATCGCGATAAAGCCCGCGCCGAACAGGAACGTGACCATCAACCAGCCCATTGCGCGGGACTTGTTGTTGGCGTGCACGTTCAGGTTGGCCATGCCGAAGGTGAAGCTGGAGAACAACAGCAACAGCGTTTCGACCAGCACGAACTTCAGGTCGAACAGTTCCTTGCCCGTGGGGCCGCCCGCGGTGGCGTTGGACAACACCGCGAACGTGGCGAACAGCACCGAAAAGATCAGCAAGTCGCTCATCAGATAGACCCAGAAACCGAAAACGGTCTTGGATCCATCGTCGTGATGCGCGTGATCGTCGTGACCCGCGTGGGGGTGAGTGGCTACGGCTTGAATCATGGCTCAGGCGGCCTTCTGCATTTTGTCAAAGTGAGCGTTTTCGATGCGTTCGACTTCCGCGGCCGGGACCCAGTAATCGACGTCGCGGTCGTAGGCACGGGCGATGAACGCACCGATCATGCCGACGAAGCCAGCGGCGGCGAGCCACCAGATGTGCCAGATCAGCGCAAAGCACATCACCAGGCCGAACAAACCGATGTAGACGCCGGCGCCGGTGTTACGCGGCATGTGGATGTCTTCGTACTTGGCCGGGCGCTTGTAGGCCTTGCCGCTTTGCTTGTCTTCCCAGAACTGGTCCAGCTCATCAACGTGAGGAACGTGGGCGAAGTTGTAGAAAGGAGCCGGCGACGAAATCGACCATTCCAGGGTGCGGCCATCCCAGGGATCGCCGGTGACGTCCTGGTTTTGCTTGCGCTGGCGAACCGACACGAACACTTGCTGCAACAGGAACCAGATGCCCAGCATGATCAGCGCGGCGCCAGCCAGCGCAACCAGCAGGTACGGCTGCCATTCGGGGTTGTCGTAGTGGTTCAGGCGACGCGTCATGCCCTTGAAGCCCAGGATGTACAGGGGCATGAAGGCCATGAAGAAACCAACGAACCAGCAGTAGAACGAGTAGCGGCCCAGGCGTTCATTCAGCGTGAAGCCGAATGCCTTCGGGAACCAGTACGTCATGCCCGCGATACAACCGAACACCACGCCACCGATGATGGTGTTGTGGAAGTGGGCGATCAGGAACAAGCTGTTGTGCAGCACGAAAGACACGCCGGGGATGGCCAGCATCACGCCGGTCATGCCGCCGATGACGAAGACGATCATGAAGCCCAGCGTCCACAGCACCGGCGTCGTGATGCGCAGGCGGCCGCGGTAGATGGTGAACAGCCAGTTGAAAATCTTCGCGCCCGTCGGGATCGAGATAATCATTGTCGCAATGCCGAAGAAGGCATTGACGTTGGCCCCCGCGCCCATGGTGAAGAAGTGGTGCAGCCAGACCAGGAACGACAGCACGCCAATGGCGGCCGTGGCGTAAACCATCGACTTGTAGCCGAACAGCGTCTTGCGGGCAAAGGTGGCAACCACTTCCGAATACACGCCGAACGCCGGGAGCACCAGGATGTAGACCTCGGGGTGACCCCAGATCCAGATCAGGTTCACGTACATCATGACGTTGCCGCCCATGTCGTTCGTGAAGAAGTGCGTGCCCAGGTAGCGGTCCATGGTCAGCAGCGCAAGCGTTGCGGCCAGGACGGGGAAGGCGGCGACGATCAGCACGTTGGTGACCAGCGAGGTCCACGTGAAGATCGGCATCTTCATCAGGCTCATGCCCGGTGCGCGCATGCGCAGGATGGTCACGATGAAGTTGATGCCGCTAAGCGTGGTGCCCAACCCTGATATCTGGAGTGCCCAGATGTAGTAGTCCACCCCGACGCTTGGGCTGTAATCCAGCCCAGACAACGGCGGATAGGCGAGCCAGCCGGTCGCGGCGAATTCGCCCACGAACAGCGAGATCATCATCAGCGCGACGCCGGCACCGAACAGCCAGAAGCTCAGCGAGTTCAGGAACGGGTAGGCCACGTCGCGGGCGCCGATTTGCAGCGGCACCACGATGTTCATCAGCCCGGTAATGAAGGGCATCGCCATGAAGAAAATCATGATGACGCCGTGGGCGGTGAAGATCTGGTCGTAGTGGTGTGGTGGCAAGAAGCCGGCGGAGTCGGCGGATGCCACCGCCAACTGGGTGCGCATCATGATGGCGTCGGCAAAGCCGCGCAGCAGCATGATCAGCGCGACGATGATGTACATCACGCCGATGCGCTTGTGGTCGACGGAGGTCAACCATTCCGTCCACAGGTACTTCCACTTGCCGAAGTAGGTGATGGCGCCGAAGACCGCTAGGCCTCCCAGGCACACGGCGGCCAGCGTAACCATGACGATAGGTTCATGGTACGGAATGGCCTCGAGGGTAAGTTTCCCGAGCATTGTTAGTTAATTCCTGCGATCAGATTGTTCGACGTGGACGTGCACGTGGCGGAGTCCACACCGGCCATCTTGGACATCGTGCTGCCCAAGACGAAATCAAACATGGCGGGAGGCGCCGACGAATACTTGACGACCGGGTTGCGTTCGCTGCGCTTGGTCAGCTCGGCATAAACCTCGGGGGTGAGGGCCGTGGGCGAAGCCTTGGCTTCCTTGACCCAGTTGTCGAACCCTTCTTGCGACGTCGCGATGGCCTTGAAGCGCATGCCGGAGAAACCGGCGCCGCTGTAGTTGGCCGAGATACCGGCGTAGGTGCCGGCTTCGCGCGCATTCAGGTGCAACTTCGTTTCCATGCCGGCCATCGAGTAGATCTGGCTACCCAGTTGCGGGATGAAGAACGAATTCATGACCGAGGCCGACGTGATCCGGAAGTTGACCGGAACGTCCACGGGGAACGCGATCTCGTTGACCGTGGCGATGTCGTATTCGGGGTAGATGAACAGCCACTTCCAATCCAGCGACACCACCTCGATGGTGACGGGCTTGTGTTCGGAAACGAGCGGCTTGTAGGGATCCAGCGCGTGCGTGGAGCGCCAGGTGATCACGGCAAGAATCGCCACGATGATACAAGGAACGGTCCAGACCACGACTTCAATCGCCGTGGAGTGGGCCCACTTGGGCTGGTAGTCAGCTTTGGTATTGGATGCGCGATATTTCCACGCAAACGCCACGATCATGAACAGTACCGGAATCACAACGATGAGCATCAGCCCCGTCGCCGTGAACAGCAAAGTCTTTTCCTGGGCGCCAATGTCTCCCTTGGGAGAGAGAATTTCCATGTTGCAGCCGCCAAGCAGCATGACCGCGCCGACGCCAAAAATGCGCGTTAGGGTCGCAAGGAGGGGGTGTTTCACGTACAGCCTTGGATGGAGGGTTGGAAATGCTGCGTAGCAGCGGGGCGAAATGCTGCCAAGCAGCAACGTCCATCCTATCGGCTTGATATCCGTCAAGCATGCGACACATGGTCGCATTGCCTGGGAGGAATCAGCCCCCAGAGGGGCAGATTCAGGGTTTTCCTAGGGGGGCAGTTGCCCCGGAGGAGATATAGGGGGTGCGACGTTATGTCGCACCCGCACAATGGGGTGTTGTAAAGATGTGTCGCACCCGCACAAATCAGTCGACGATCACTTCGCGTTCCGGCCCCGGTTTCTTGGCCAGCTTGCGCTGGAGCGACCGCCGATGCATGCCCAGGAGGCGCGCCGCCGCCGAAACATTGCCGCCGGTTTCGTGCAGGGCCTGATGAATGTGCTCCCATTCTAGGCGGTGCAACGGCGTCATGGTCGTTTCGATGGTAACGGATTCTGGCTTCACCAAACCCAGCGTGCGCAGGATCATCGGCGCGGTGGCCGGCTTGGGCAGGTAGTCGTCCGCGCCGCGCTTGATGGCCTCGACGGCGGTGGCCACGCTGGCGTAACCGGTGACCAGCAGGATCCGCATGTCCGCGCGCAGGGCGCGCAAGGGGCGGATCAGCGTCAGACCGGAGTCTTCACCCAGGCGCAGGTCCACCAGGGCAAACGCCGGACGGATTTCCTCGGCCACGCGCAGCGCTTCGGCGATGCCCGTGGCGGTTCTGGTTTCCAGGCCGCGACGCGACAGGCTGCGCTGCAAGGTGCGCACATACAGTTCGTCGTCGTCGATCAACAGGCCAAGGTCGGTAGGGTTCATCACAATCAAGTTCCGGGGTTGCCCAGGGGCAGGTAAAAGCGGATGCGGGTGCCTCCCCCAACGGCGGCGGTCATGGTCATTTCACCGCCTAGCTGTTCCACGGTGGCATGCGACAGCGCCAGGCCCACGCCCAGCCCGCCCGGCTTGCCGCTGTTGAACAGGCTGGTCACGGGCAGCAGGGTCTGGTCGGGGTCGAAGCCTCGCCCGTAGTCCCGCACTTCGCCGCGCAAAGCGCCGTAGCCATATTCCAGATGCAGGTCCACGCGCGGTGTTTCGGCGGCTTCGCCGGCGTCCGCCGCGTTGTTCAACAGGGCCTGCAACAAGTGGGCGATCGCCGGGTCCACCCGCAGGCTGGGGGGCAAGGCGCCCGAGCGTTGCAGGTCGATAGTCGGACGGATCAGGCGCCACTGGCCCACCACACGCACCAGGTCCACGGCGGTTGGGACCGCCAGATTGCGAATGCGTTCCCGGCACAGGGCCAGCAATTGGCTCAGGGTGGACACATCTTCGCGCAGGTCTTCGTCCTTGACCTCGGCGGCGATCTCGTCGGCCAGCAAGGTCATGGTGGCCAGCGGGGTGTTCAGTTCATGCGCCATCGCGGCGGCGTGGGTGGCCAGCGCGACGATGCCTTCATTGCGGGTGAAGCGTTCGCGCAGGCGGGCCAGTTCGCGCTCGCGGGCGCGCAGGTCAGACGCCAGGCGGGTGGAAAACACCAGCACCACGACTACCGAAATCAGGAAATTGGCGCCCAGGCCCCACAGCAGCAGGGTGTGCGTGTCCACGTCGCCGCGCAAGGGTTGGCCGAAGATGCCCGCCGCCGCGTAGCCGCAAATACCGGCCAGCGCCGCCGCCAGCGCCCAATTGCGCGGCAGCGCCAGGGCCGCCAGCGCGGTCAGGATCAAGAACATCATGCCGAACGGATTGCTGATGCCGCCGCTCCAGCCAATCATCCAGGACAAGGCGGCCATGTCCACCAACAGATGACCGAAGGCAGTGGCGTGGGACAGGTCGCGGGGATGGCGCAGCCGCAGGCTGGCATAGGCGTTGAAGCCGATGAGCACGCCCACGCCGATCCACAGGGGCTCAAGCGGCAGGGCAAGGCCCAGTACGCTGCTGGCCAGCAGGATGGTGGCGGCTTGGCCGGCGATGGCGAGCCAGCGCAGGCTGCAAAGGGTACGCAGGAATGAAAAAGCGGAACTACCGGGCATATCCAGACACAGAGTTGCCGGCGGCCCGCCGGCGGGTCAAGCGCCCGGCGGCGCGGAACGCAGGCATCCGGCGCGCGGCGCAAGTGGCCGGCTGGCCGTCGGGCCGGGGGGGCAGGCGCCGACGGTGGACGTGCAGGCATTGTATGGCGATTCAGCGCGACACGCTGGCGGCGCGGGGTCGTGTGCGTCCCCGATTTTTGTCGCCGCCAATCGCGTTCCAGTTGAATGCCCTCTATATATAGAGCGCGTCAGTGGCCGTGGCCATGGGCCGCTGCGGGCGCGGCGCCGGCCTTGGCGTTCAGCGCGCGTGCTTCAGCCGTGACCGGCACCCGGTGCTGTTGCTGCTTGGCGTCTTCGACGATCAACGTCAGTTGCACGTGGTCGCCCGGGGTGATCTGGCGGGCCAGGTCGATCAGCATGACGTGATAGCCGCCCGGCTTCAGATCCACGGCCTGACCGGCGGGCAAGTCGACGGCAGGCACTTCACGCATTTTCATGACGTTGTCCTGCATCGCCATTTCGTGGACTTCCACATGCTTGGCGGCGTCGGACTCCACGGCCACCAGGCGGCCCGCGTCCGGCGAGGTCAGGCGCATGAACACACCGGTGGCGTGCTGGTTGGGAACCGTGGCGCGGACCCAGGCATCTTCCACCTTGAGCGCGGCGTCGGCAGCGAGGGAGGGGGATGCAAAGCCTGCCAGCACGGACAGGGACAGGGCGGTGGCAAACGTGCGCAGCGAGAAGTTCTTCATGATGGGGTCTTGGTGTTTATAAGGATTTATAGGGATCTGGGGTTCGTAGGAAGGCCCCGGCGCCGGTGGCGCGCAGCGTTACAGCACGGTGCGCAGGTCTTCCACGCATTCGGCGGCGGTCTGCGCGTGGCGCAGCGCCAGGCGCAACTTGCCCTGGGCGTCGATCACGTAGGTCAGCGCGGTGTGGTCCATGGTGTAGGACGAGCCGGTGGGAACCTTCTGATAGAACACCTTGAAGGACTGGGCGGCGGCGCGGGTTTGTTCCGCCGTGCCGCGCAGGCCCACGAAGCCGGGGTCGAAGGCCTCGGTGTAGGCGCTGAGGATTTCCGGCGTGTCGCGCTCGGGGTCCACGGTGATGAACAGCACGCGCAGCTTGTCGGCATCGGCGCCCAGCAGGTCCTTCATTTCCAGGGCGCGGGTCAGCGCCGTGGGGCAGATGTCGGGGCATTGGGTAAAGCCGAAGAACAGCAGGATGGGGTGGCCACGGTAGTCGGCCAGGGTGCGCGCTTGACCGGTTTTGTCCTGCAGTTGGAAATCGCCCGTGGGCATGCCGGATAAGTCCATGCCGTGCAGCTTGGGGGCGTCGGGGCCGCAGCCGGTCAGGGCCAGCAGGGCCAGGGAAGACAACAGCAGGCGGCGCCGAGGATCGGGCGCGTGGGAAGGCGCGGCGCCAACGGGCGCGCGCAATGAAATAGAGCGCGGGAAACGCATGAAAACCTCTTGGGTTGACGTGGCTAAGCGCGCGGCCCCGCCG
>NZ_JBHFIZ010000037.1:0-167805 GCF_057334535.1 Achromobacter colocynthidis | reverse complement strand
CGGCCAAGCCGCGCGGGCAGTCGGAGTCAAGCCAAGAAGGGCGGGGCGCGCGAACCCAGCGGCGGGCCGTGGGCGGCCAGCGGGGGCAGGGCGCGATACGTGGCCGCGGGCGGCGCGGGCCGGCCAACGGGCAACAGAATGGGGGTGACGGTGGGCGTAGGCGCCGGCGCCACATGCGCCAACAATCCGAAGGGACATTGCGCGCCGGTTTCGGCGGCATCGTGTGGGGTCGGGCCGCCCGGGGCGCGCTTGTCCAGCACCAGATCCAGCGTGGACAATTCGCCGGCGGCCGAGCAGAAGGTGACTTCCAACCGGCCCTCATGCAGCGCGTTGGCATCCGGCATGTAGCCGGTGGGCACCAGTGCGCGGAGCGTCAAGGCCAAAAGCGCCAGCCACAACACGCCCCGGGCGCGCACGGCGCTCCTGAAGCGGAAGAGGCGGGTGAATTCGGACATAGCGGCATTCTAGTCGAAGCCCGGCGCGGGCCTGCGCGGCCCGGAGTGCGGCCAAGCACGGCTTGGCACGGCAAGACCTGGCGCACTGCACGGCCCAGTGCACTGCGCGGCCCGGCGCTCAGCATGGCCCGGCGCGGCACCGGCCACGCAAAAATCTTGGTACCCTTCTTGCTAGCCGGCTGGCTGTCCCGCTTGCCAACCGGCTTGCTCGCGCTTGCTATTGTTTAACGCGCGTACGTTGATTTCTGCGTGTCTAGCGGGTGTTTGCCGTTCTTGCTCGTTCCTATCCGATCGTTCAGCCCCAACCATTGCCTACCTCTGTGCCTCAAGTTTCAGTGCTTTCCCTGTCCGTCCCGACCGTGTACGTGCCTGTTCTTGCAACGTCCTCGACGGCGCGGTCCCGTCCGACGCGGACTCGGGCGCGCTTGTGGATGGGCCTTTGCATCGTGGTCCTGGCTTTGCTGCTGTCGGCGTGCGGCACCACCAAAGTTCAGCCTGGCTACTACCGGGTGCAGTCGGGCGACACGCTGACGCAGATCGCGCGCAAGCAGGGCACCTCCGTCAGCAATCTGGTGCGCTGGAATCGCCTATCGAATTCGAACACGATCGAAGTGGGGCAGATGCTGCGGGTGGAGCCGCCCGCCGGACAGGCCCGCACCTCCACGCCCAGCAAGTCGGCATCAAAACCCGCCGGCTCGTCGCGCGCATCCGCATCGTCCGGCAAGCGCCGCACGGCGCCTCCCGGAGCGATCTCGCTGGTATGGCCGGCACAGGGCAAGGTCACGCGCGGATATGACGGCGGCGGCTCCAACGGCATCGTTATTTCCAACAGCTCGGGCACGCCGGTGGTCGCCTCCGCCAGCGGCACCGTGGCCTATTCCGGCAGCGGCCTGCGCGGTTATGGCCATCTGGTGATCGTCAAGCACAACGCAAGCTTTCTAAGTATCTACGCGCACAACCGCAAGCTGCTGGTCAAGGAAGGCCAGAGCGTAAAACAAGGCCAGAAAATCGCCGAAATGGGCAACAGCGACAGCAAGCAGGTAGGCCTGTACTTCGAGCTCCGCTACAACGGCCAAGCGGTAGATCCGGCAGGAAATTTGCCGCCACGATGATGCATGGCGGGTCGATGGGATAGTCCGACTGTAGGATGGGTGCAGCGCGGCAGGCTGTGGCCAGGAACACGACATTGAATCGCGCGAAACCCATCATGCAACGATGGCGTTCTTCACCGCCGCGGCCATCACGCAGGTTTTTTTGTAGGGCGGGTCAACGTTCACGGCCGGTTGATGGGTTTCGCGCGAACGGTAATGGTGTTCTTGGGCAGGGTCGTTCGCGCTGCACCCATCCTACGACGGACGAGCGGTTGATCCTACCGGTAGGATGGGTGCAGCGCGGCAGGTTGTGGCCAGGAACACGACCATGGATCGCGCGAAACCCATCATGCAACGATGGCGTTTTTCACAACCGCGGCCATCACGCAGGTTTTTTGTAGGGCGGTTCATCGTTCCCCGCCGGTTGATGGGTTTCGCGCGAACGGCAATGGTGTTCTTGGGCAGGGTCGTTCGCGCTGCACCCATCCTACGACGGACGAGCGGTTGATCCCACCGGTAGGATGGGTGCAGCGCGGCAGGTTGTGGCCAAGAACACGACCATGGATCGCGCGAAACCCATCATGCGACGATGGCGTTTTTCACCACCGCGGCCATCACGCAGGTTTTTTTGTAGGGCGGTTCAACGTTCGCGGTCGAGGCTTTACGTTCACGGTCGCGGTTCATCGTTCCCCGCCGGTTGATGGGTTTCGCGCGAACGGCAATGGTGTTCTTGGGCAGGGTCGTTCGCGCTGCACCCATCCTACGAGGGATTGTCTTGTGTCAGCGTTGAAATGAACGCCGCCGTCCGTTGATCCTTCGGCCGGGAAAACAGCGTGCGGGAATCGCCGGATTCGACCACCACGCCATCCAATATAAATACCACCTCACGTGACACGTTGGCGGCCAGGCGCAGGTCGTGCGTGGCCATCAGCATGGTCATGCCTTCGGAAGCCAACTGACGCAGCACATCCACCACTTCGGCCGCCAGGCCCGGGTCCAGCGCGGACGTGGGTTCGTCGCACAGCAGCACGCGCGGCGCCGGCGCCAGCGCGCGCGCGATCGCCACGCGCTGTTGTTGTCCGCCAGACAGGTTGGCGGGCCAGGCGTCGGCCTTTTCGGACATGCCCACTTTCTTCAGCAATTCTTCCGCACGCGCGCGGGCGCGGTCCAGCGGCCACTTCTGCACGGTCAGCAGGCCTTCCATGACGTTGCCGATCACCGTCTGGTGCGGGAACAACTGAAAATTCTGGAACACCATGCCCGTCTGCCTGCGCACGCGCTGCACCTGTTCCCGCGTCAGCTTCTTGCCGGGTTCGAAGTCGATGCTTTCCGGGCCGATAGCAAGCGTGCCTCGATCGGGTACTTCCAGCAGGTTCACACAGCGCAGCAGCGTGCTCTTGCCGCTGCCGGACGGGCCGATCAGCGCGGTGACGCTGCCTTCGGCGATGCTCACGTCCACCTGCTTGAGCACCGGATTGCCGCCAAACGCCTTTTCGATTTTCTGCAGCCGTATCATCGGGTCTTCTCGGAAAACACCGCGTGCTGGCCAAAGCGCCGTTCCAGGCGCACTTGCGCGGCGGACAACACGGAACTGAACACCAGGTAGATCAGCGCGGCTTCGGTATAGAGGATCAGCGGTTCATACGTGACCGCCGCGATGCGCTGCGCCGCCTGGAAGATCTCGGGCACCGTCAGCACCGCCGCCAGCGACGTGTCCTTGACCAGCGCAATAAACGAGTTCGACAGCGGCGGGACCGCCACGCGGGCGGCTTGCGGCAGGATCGTGCGGCGCAGCGCCTGGCCGCGCGTCATGCTCAGCGAGTAGGCGGCTTCCCATTGACCCTTGGTGATGGATTCGATGGCGCCACGTATGACTTCGGAGTTGTAGGCGCCCACGTTCAGCGTGAAGCCGATCAGCGCGGCGGGCAAGGGATCCAGCACGATGCCCACGCTGGGCAGGCCGTAGAAAATCACGAACAACTGCACCAGCAGCGGCGTGCCCCGGATCAGCCACACATAGAAGCGCACCAGCGCCACCAGCGGCGCCGGCCCGAACAACCGGATCAGCGCCACCACGAACGCCAGCGCCAGGCCCAGCGCGAACGACATCAAGGTCAGGGGCACGGTGAACACCAGCCCGGCGTGCAGCAGCGGCCAGAACGAATCGGCCATCAACTGTACCCAGGCCGGCACGGTCCATGACCCGATCTGCGCCAACAGCCAATCGGGGATGACGGCCTGGAGCCAGGTAGGTAGCGTCATGTGCGTGTCCGCGGCTTACTGCGCCGACAAGTCCGTGCCGAAGTATTTGACCGAAATGGTCTTGTAGGTGCCGTCGGCCTTGATGTCCGCCAGCGCCTTGTTGATGGCGGCTTGCAGTTCGGGGTTGCCCTTGCGGATCAGCACGCCCGAGTTGCTGAATTCAGCGGTCTTGTCGGTGGCGGCGATCTTCACCTTGGCGTTCGGCTTTTGCTTCTTGAAGTCCAGGAACGACAGGTTGTCGTTGACCGTGGCTTCCACGCGGCCCGAGGTCAAGAGGTCAATGGCTTCGTTAAAGCCCTGCACCGCCACCACTTCCGCGCCATGGCTTTGCGCCAGCTTGCCGAAATTGCTGGTCAGCGTGTTGGCCGACTTCTTGCCCTTCAGGTCGGCGAACGACTTGATGCTGGTGTTGTCATCGCGCACGATCAGCACGGCGGCCGACGAGATGTACGGATCAGAAAAGTCGTATTTTTGTTTGCGCGCGTCGGTGATGCCCACCTGATTGATTACCGCGTCGTAACGCTTGGCGTCCAGGCCGGCGATGAGGCCGTCCCACTTACCTTCCACGAACTGCGCTTTGACGCCCAGGCGTTCGGCAATGGCGCGCCCAATCTCTACATCAAAACCGGTAAGCTGCCCCGATGCGTCGTGGAAGGTGAAGGGGGCGTAGGTGCCTTCGGTGCCAATCTTGAAGGTGCCCGCGGACTTGATCTGGTCCAACCCGGATTGGGCATGGGCGGCGCCCAGGGCAGAGGCCTGGATCAGGCCGGCGATGAACAACGAGCGTAAGAGTTTCATGGCAATGCTCCGGAAGATCGGTGTCATTTTGGAGGGCACCGTGATGCACGGGGCCCCCGTCATAGCCGCACTCTAGCAACGCGCCTATTTTTCCACAAAGCATAAGGAATAGTAAAAATATAGCTTCCAGTCATTAACAAGTTTCCGATCGGCATGAGACGCTTCGGGCGCAGACAGCGACATCGCAGGTGAACTTCAAGTAAACGGCAAGCAAAGGGAGATGGGTTTGGAACAGCAATGGAACAGGCGGACCTTCATGGCGGCCGCCGCGGGCGCGGCGGCATTGGCGGGCGGCATGCCCGCCCAAGCCAATGGCTCGCGGCTGCTGCCCGGGGGCGGCAGCATCACCCAGGTTGCGGGCCTGCGCGTGGGGCACTACACCGACACGCGCCGCCCCACCGGCTGCACGGTCATCATTGCCGAAGCGGGCGCGATTGGCGGCGTGGACGTGGGCGGCGCCGCGCCCGGCACCCGTGAAACCGACCTGCTCAACCCCGTCAACATGGTGGAAAAAGTGCATGCCATCGTGCTGTCGGGCGGCAGCGCGTTCGGGCTGGACGCCGCCAGCGGCGTGATGCGTTACCTGGAGGAAAAAAAGATCGGCTTTGACGTGGGCGTGGCGCACGTGCCCATCGTGCCGTCGGCCATCCTGTTCGATCTGGGCGTGGGCGATGCGTCGATCCGGCCAGACGCGGCGGCGGGCTACCAGGCGTGCAAAACGGCGTCGACCGATGCGCCTGAAGAAGGCAACGTGGGGGCGGGCGCGGGCGCCACCGTGGGCAAGCTGTACGGACCCAAGCGCGCCATGAAGGGCGGTATCGGCAGCGCGTCGCTGACGGTGGCGGGCGTGACGGTGGGCGCCATTGTGGCCGTCAACGCGGTGGGCGACGTGCTGGACCCGGCCACCGGCCGCATCCTGGCCGGCGCGCGCACGGCGGACGGCAAGCAGTTTTTGGATACGCGCGCGGCCATCCTGGCCGGCGACCTGCCCCGGTCGATGCGCGCGGGCACGGCCACCACCATCGGCGTGGTGGCCACCGACGCCACGCTGACCAAGGCGCAGGCGCAGAAAATCGCGGGCATGGCGCACGACGGGCTGGCCCGCAGCATCAACCCCATCCACACCATGCTGGACGGCGACACCATTTTTGCGCTGGGCACCGGCACGTCCGGCAAGCCGGGCAACGTCATGCTGCTGGGCGTGATGGCGGCCGAAGCCATGGCCATCGCGGTGCAGCGCGCCATCCTGGCGGCGCGCGCGGTGGAAGGTTTTCCCGCCGCGGTGGATTTCATCGCCTGAGCTCCGGGCGCGCCCGCCGGTGACGTCAACGTGTCACACGGCGGGCCCATGATGGCCAGGGCCGGCATGGCACCGGCGCGCTGGGAGGACACATGTACGAAGGCGAACGATTCAATGGCGCCACGCATCTGGCGGGCCTGGCAATGGCCGTGGCCGCGTCCGGTGCGCTGATCGCGCGCGCGGCGGAACTGAAAGTGGATACGCGGCAGATCATCAGTTGCGCCGTGTTCGCGGCCTCGATGATTGCGGTGTACGCCTCGTCGGTGCTGTATCACTGCACGCGCGGCCGCTACAAGGCGCGCTGGGCCAAGGCCGACCACTGCGCCATTTACCTGTTGATTGCGGGCACCTATACACCGCTGGCCTTCGGGCCCGTGGACCACGCCTGGAGCGCGGCCATGGGCGTGGCGATATGGCTGCTGGCGGCCATCGGCATCAGCCGTGAACTGTGGTGGGCGCGCGGTGCGGCGCCAGCCCTGCCGCTGTATCTGGCCATGGGGTGGCTGGGGGTGATATTCGCCGCCCCGATCGCGGGCGCCTTGTCGTCGGCGGGCCTGACCTGGTTACTGGCGGGCGCGGCCGCGTACACGGTGGGCACGCTGTTCTATGTGAAAGACCAGCGCTGGCGGCATGCCCACGGCATCTGGCATCTGTTCGTGATGGCGGGCTCGGCCTGCCACTTTGTCACGGTATTCGGATTTCTACGATTCGGGGCGGCTTAGCGCCACGCCGCCAGCGGCAGCATGCCGCCCCGGTCTTTCACTTTGCGCATGACGATATGCGAACACAGGTCGCGTACCCCCGCGATCTTGCTCAGCTTGTCTTCGACAAACTGCGAGAACGCCGCCAGGTTGCGGGTGCGCACCGACAAGATGTAGTTCGACGCCCCGGTCACGATGCTGGCTTCGGTGATTTCGTCGTGCGCCGCGATGCCGGCCAGAAAGGCCTCGTGCCACCCCGGGCGGGACTGGTCCAGCGACACGTGGACGATGGCTTCCAATTCAAACCCCAGCTTGTCGGCGTCCAGCACCGCCCGGTAGTTGCGGATGAACCCGGCTTCTTCCAGCGCCCGCACGCGGCGCAGGCAGGCCGATGGCGACAGCGCCACCTGCTCGGCCAGGTCCTGGTTGCTGATCTGGCTGTTCTCTTGCAGGCGGACCAGGATGCGCTGGTCGGTGGCGTCTAGCTGCATGGTGCAATCCAATTCTAAAAATGGAAGTTTGGCGCAATTGAATGCGGAATCCTAGGGTAAGCCACGCCTGGTTTTGCAATTTTCAGGCCCCATGGCGCTGCTATCCTGTTTGCAGCATATTGCCCGAAGGAGCACCGCATGACTACCCGCGAAGACTGCGTCGCCGCAGACCGGAAAGACCCCCTGGCCCCCCTGAAAGACCGCTTCGAGCTGCCACCCGGCGTGCTCTACATGGACGGCAATTCGCTGGGCGTGATGCCCAAGGGCGCTGCCGCCCGCGCCGCCGGCGTCATCACGCAGGAATGGGGCACCGACCTGATCCGTAGCTGGAACACGGCCGGCTGGTTCGAATTGCCCGCGCGCCTGGGCAACAAGCTGGGCAGCCTGCTGGGCGCGCGCGACGGCGAAATGGTCGTTACCGACACCACCTCGCTGAACATCTTCAAGGCGCTGGCCGCCGCGCTGCGCATTCAGCAGCAACAGCAGCCGGCACGCCGCGTCATCCTGTCCGAACGCGACAACTTCCCCACCGATCTCTATATGGTGCAGGGCATGATCGACCTGCTGCAGCAGGGCTACGAGATGCGCCTGATCGACGACGAGCTGCCGCTGGACAAGGCGCTGGACGACTCGGTTGCCGTCATGCTGCTGTCGCACGTCAACTATCGCAGCGGCCAGATGCACGACATGGCTTCAGTGACGGCGCTGGCGCACGAGCGCGGCGCGCTCACCATCTGGGACCTGGCGCACGCGGCCGGCGCGGTGCCCGTGGACCTGAACGGCGCCAACGCCGACTTCGCCGTGGGCTGCACCTATAAGTACTTGAACGGCGGCCCCGGCTCGCCGGCTTTCATCTGGGTGGCCCCGCGCCACACCAAGGACTTCTGGCAGCCGCTGTCCGGCTGGTGGGGCCACACGCGCCCGTTCGACATGGCCGTGGCCTACGAGCCGGCCGGCGGCATCCGCCGCTACCTGTGCGGCACGCAGCCCATCGTGTCCTTGTCACTGGTGGAATGCGGGCTGGACGTGGCGCAAGCCGCCGACATGGCGCAGGTGCGTGCGAAGTCGCTGGCGCTGGGCGACCTGTTCATCAAGCTGGTCGAGGAACGTTGCGTGGACCATCCGCTGACGCTTGTCACGCCGCGCACGCATGCCGAACGCGGCAGCCACGTGAGCTTCCTGCATCCCAATGGCTACGAGGTCATGCAGGCGCTGATCGCGCGCGGCCTGATCGGTGATTACCGCGAGCCCGAAGTGCTGCGCTTTGGCCTGACGCCGCTGTACTTCGGCCATGCCGACGTCTGGGACGCCGTGGACATCCTGAAAGACGTGCTGGACACGCGCGCCTGGGACAAGCCGGAATACAAGCAACGCTCGACCGTGACCTGAACGCCAGAGAGCGTGGCCCCATCTCGCGGGGCCGAACCGGCATCACCACCATAAAGCGAGCGCACTGGAGGAGGGGGCAATGCAGGAGGAGACAATGAAAAAACCACAAGGATTCGGCCAGATCGCCGAACGCGAACAGGGGCTCAAGCGGCGCTTGACCTCGGGCCAGATGAGCATGATCGCCATCGGCGGGGCCATCGGCACGGGCCTGTTTCTGGGCAGTAAATTCGCCATCGGCTTTGCCGGGCCCAGCGTCATCATCAGCTACGCCATTGGCGGGCTGATCACGCTGTTGCTGATGGGCTGCCTGGCGGAAATGACGGTGGCGCATTCCACGTCCGGGTCGTTCGGCGCCTATGCCGAACACTACATCGGCCCCCTGGCCGGCTTTCTGGTGCGCTATGCGTACTGGTCCTGCGTGGTGCTGGCGGTGGGCACCGAGGTCACCGCCGTGGCCGAGTACATGCATTTCTGGTTCCCGGATGTGCCGGGGTGGCTATGGGTGTGCGTGTTCTCGGGGGCGCTGATCCTGGTGAACGCGATGAGCGTCAAGGCGTTTGGCACCATCGAATACTGGTTCTCTACCGTGAAGATCACCGCCATCGTGGCCTTCATCATCCTGGGCGCGTATGTCGTGTGGGGCAACCCGCAGTACGGCGTGGCGCAGTACACGGCGCACGGCGGCTTCTTTCCGAATGGGATGTGGGGCATGTGGATTGCCGTGGTGATCTCGATCTTCAGCTACCTTAGCGTCGAGATGATCGCGGTGGCCGCGGGCGAGGCCGAAGACCCCGAGCGCGCCGTGAAGAAAGCGTTTCGCGCCACCATCGTGCGGCTGGTCGTCTTCTACCTGCTGACCTTGGCGTTGATATTGGCGATCGTGCCCTGGAACGAAGCCGGCAAGGAAGGTAGCCCCTTTGTGAAGGTGATGCTGGCGCTGGACATCCCGGGCGCGGCGGGCGTCATCAACTTCATCGTGCTGGTGGCGGCCTTGTCGGCCATGAACAGCCAGCTTTACATCACCACGCGCATGATGTTCAGCCTGTCGCGCGCGGGCCATGCGCCGGCCTTGTTCGGCCGCCTGACCAAAAGCGGCACGCCGCTGAATGCGCTGCTGCTGTCCACCAGCGGTATCGCCATCGCCGTGGTGCTGAAGGTGATGTACCCCGACACGGCCTTCACCTTGATGATGGCCATCTCGATGTTCGGCGCGCTGTTCACCTGGATGATGATCTTCGTGACGCACTACTTCTTTCGCCGCCGCTGGGCACGCGAAGGCGGCGGCGCGCTGTCGTTCCGCATGCCCGGCTTTCCGGTGCTGACGTTGCTGGGCGCGGTGGCGATGCTGGCGATCCTGGTCACTACGTACTTCACCAACGTGTTCCAGATGACCTTGGTGTTCGGCGTGCCGTTCCTGCTGATCCTGGCCGTGCTGTATGCGGTGCTGTTCAAGAAGCGCGGCGAAGCCGTGGTGCTTCAAGCCCGCCAGCAGCGCGGTTGATCAGCGGCCTGGGCCGGATCAAAGGGCATGCGCGGCCCCGGTGTCGGCGGGTTCCGCCACCGTGGCCGGTTCGTGTGCCGGCGCGAACACGCGCAGGCGGTGGCCGTCGGGGTCCAGCGCCACGAAGGTGCGGCCGAAATCCATGTTGGTGGGCGCTTGCAGAATCGGCAGGCCGCGCAGGCTCCAGTCCAGGTGGCGCTGGTTGAGCGCGTCGGCATCCGCCACGCAGAACGCCAGTTCAGACGCGCCGCCCCGGCCCGCCGCGGCGGGCTCCACCGTGTAGCGCGACCACAGGCCCAGCTTCAAGCCGGAGTCCAGCACGAAGAGCGCAAACGTAGGCGTGCTTTCAACCGGCGGACGTTGCAGCAGGGCGCTGTAGAACGCCGCGCTGGTCTGCGGCTTTTCAACGTAGAAGATGACGAGATTGGTGTCGGCGGGGTTTGTGCGAGACATGACGCGCTCCTGGGTGAGGGATGCACGCATCTTAGGCAGGGGTACTGTCAGTTTTTGGCAGTAGTGTGCGTCGGCAGTTCAGCCTTCAGCACTTCAGTATTCAGCAATCCTGCGACTCCTGCGCGATGGCGCGCCACTCCTTCAGCAGCACGTGGCGGCGGCGGGGATAGCGCTCGCCGGGTGTCAGCGTGGCGATGCGGTCGGTGCGGAAATGGCGGAAGTCCTGCCGCAGCTCGCACCAGGCCATGACGATGCGCACGCTGTCGAAAAAGCCCAGGGCAAACGGCCATATCACCCGGTCGGAATCCGAGCCCTTGTCGTCGCGGTAGCTGATGTGCAGGGCGTGTTCCGTGCGTATCGCCTGGCGGATCAGCGCCACGTCCACCCGGTCCACCACCGCGATGGCGCTGGGCGCCACCAAGAGCGGAATGGCGTCCAATTCATCGCGCAGTTCCTGCGGCAACACGGCGCCGATCTTGGCCAGCGCGTTGCGCGCCGCCATGCCCAGGCGCTCGTCCGAACGCCCCGCGACCCAGCGCGTGCCCAGCACCAGCGCCTCGATTTCTTCGGTGCTGAACATCAGCGGCGGCAGCATGAAGCCGGGGCGCAGCACGTAGCCCACGCCCGGCTCGCCTTCGATTTCCGCGCCCTGGCATTGCAACGTCGCGATGTCGCGGTACAGCGTGCGCAGGCTGACGCCCATTTCGGCGGCAAGCCGATGCCCGCTGACGGGCAGGCGGTGGCGGCGCAGGGTCTGGAGCAGGTCCAGAAGTCGTTCGGTGCGGGACATGGGGAAAGGGCGCGTGGCGGGAATGGCGTAATGCTGCCACGGAATGGCAGCAGTCGGCAGCCCGTTCCTTGCCCAATTCCACCTGGCCCGCACCGGGGCCAAGCAGGCGTTCAGGCGCCGATCTTCTTGCCCGTGGCCACGTCAATCACCGAGCCGTCTTCCAGGCTGACGCGATAGATCTCGCGCACGACGTTGCCGGCAAAGCCGATTTCGACAATGGAAACGTCCTTGAACGTGGTGTTGATGCCGTCGGGCAGCACCGCGTTGAACTTGGCGGATTCCTGCTTCATGGCGTCCTGCAAGCGGGTGTCGTAGCGCGCCAGGCTGTAGACCAGCGTGGTGTGCGGGTTGTGGGCGCGCAGTTCCTTGCCGTCTTGCATCACGTTGACGCCGCTGACGCCCATGGTCTTGACCAGCGCGCGGCCGGCGTCGCTCATCTTGGCGTAGACGGGGCCGGTCACGCGCGGCAGGGGGCCGTCGCGCAAGGGCGCCAGCGCGGCGGTGGCCACGGTGTTGTAGCGCATCATGTCTTCGAAGCCCTGGCCGCTTTTGACGACGCCCAGGTCCAGCCACCACGGGTGCCCCGCATCCTTGGCGGCTTCGGTCGGGTAGAAGGTCTTCAGCGTGACCTGCAAGGGCGCGGGCGGCTTGGGCAGCGCCTTCAGCATGCGGGCGGGGGGGGGGGGGGCGGCGCTGTGGATATGCACCACCGTCACGTGCGGCAGGTTGGGCGTGTCGGCCTCGGTCTTCAGGCCCAGCGCCAGCAGGTCCTGCTTCAAGACGCCATTCACCTTGGCGTCCAGCACGGCGTTGACCTCTTGCGGCAGGCGGTACACCACGCCGTAAGTGGCCTTGTGGCTGCGGAACTCGGGCTTGTCCAGCGCGCTGTTGTCGATGGCTTCGGCGGCGTGGGTGGCGAACGGGGCAGCGAACGAGGTGGCGAACAGGCCGAGGGCGGCCAGGTGCAATGCGCGTTTGATCATGGGGAATCCCTTATCGTTGTTGAGGTGACCCGCGAGAGTCATCCCCAGTGTGTCCGCCACGGATGTACGGCGTATTGCACCAAACGAAAGAATTCCGATACCAGCCGCTGCCCGGCCGATGGCAGGCTAGGCCAGGAACGCCACGCCCACCACGACGATGCCCAGCACCAGGTTCACGCCCACCCAGCGGCGGATTCCCGCCATGGCCTGACCGCCCTTGGGCCAGTCCGACGCGGCCACCGCAAGCGCCAGGCGCTTGTACAGCGCAAAGCGGATATGGCCGAAGATGGCCATCATCACCAGCCCGCCGGTCGCCATCAGCGTCCAACTGCGCGGCATGAAGAATTCGCCGCCGGTCTGCGCCGCCAGGCTGCCTGCCTGCCCGATCATCCACGCGCCCGTCAGCAGGATCAGCACGATCGCCACCAGCACCGCGTTCAGAAAGGGCCGCAGCACCGAGGCCATCAGCGTCAGGCGCGTCTTGGGTTCCAACTGCGCGGCCGCCGGCCGCAGGAAACAGTGCGCGAACAGCATGCCGCCCACCCACAGAATCACGGCGATCACGTGGATGAATTTCAAGACGCTATAGATCATGGAGCCAGCCCGGTCGGTAAGGGGGCCGCGGGGCGCGGCCGGTCTGTCCGCATGATATCTCCGCCGTCGTGTTTCGCTTGGACTTGACCGGAAACCTGGTTTTGCAATTAGAATGAGATTGATTGTTATTTGTGTTTTAGCGTACTGGGAGCCCGTCGTGCCGAACCCTGTGCTCGCTTCAGGCGACACCGTCCAATGTCTGTACCGCAGCCACCACGGGTGGCTGCAAAATTGGTTGCGCGCGAAGCTGGGCAACACCTTCGACGCCGCCGACCTGGCCCAGGACACCTTCGTGCGTGTGCTGCGTCATCGCCACGATCTGGACGCGCTGCGTGAACCGCGCGCCTATCTCACCACCATCGCCAAGCGCCTGCTGCTGAATCATCATCGGCGCCGCTCGGTCGAAAACGCCTATCTGGAAGCACTGGCGCTGATGCCGGAACAGATTGCGCCGCCCGCCGAGCAGCGCCTGATCATTCTGGAAACGCTGCAGGAAATTGATGAAATGCTGGCCGGGCTGTCGCTGCCCGCGCGCCAGGCTTTCCTGATGGCGCAGTTGGAAGACCTGAGCCATGGAGAAATCGCCCAGCGGCTTAACGTGTCGCTGCGCACCGTGCACCGCTATATCGCCCGAGGGTTCGAGCAATGCATCATGGCGGTGAGTTGAACGGCGTGGGCGGCGAACTGCCCGCCGTCGAACGCAATGTGGCGCGCGAAGCCGCGCGCTGGTTGCTGCGCTTGAGCTCGGGCCGCGCCACGGCTGCCGACGTGCACGCTTGCGATCAGTGGCGGGCCAGCAAGGCCGAACACGAACACGCCTGGCAACGCGCGCAACGGGTCAATGAACGCTTTGGACTGATCCCGTCGGCGCTGGGCATGGCCACCTTGAACCGGCCCGAACTGTCATCGCGCCGCGCGGCCTTGAAGACCCTGGTGGCGCTGATGGTGGCGGGGCCGGTGGGCTGGGCGGCGTGGCGCGCCGACCCCATGAATTGGACGGCCGACTACCGCAGCGGCGCCGGCGAGCGGCGCGACGTGGTGCTGGCCGACGGGTCCACCCTGCAACTGAATACCGCCAGCGCGGTGGACGTGGCCTTCGATGCCACCACGCGCCTGCTGCGGCTGCGTGCCGGCGAAATCGCCGTGCATGTTGTGGCTGACTCGGTGGCGTATCCCGTGCGCAATTCAGCGGCTAGCTCCGCTGTCGATTCCGTGGCCGATTCGGCGGCAGCTCCCCATGCACAACCGCGCCCCTTCGTCGTCCGCACCCGCCTGGGCGACATCGAAGCGCCGCCTTCGCGCTTTTGTGTGCGGCAGGACGGCGTGCAATGCCAGGTCAGCGTGCAGGAAGGCCGCGTGCGCCTAAGCCGGGGCGGGCAATTCCTGAATCTGTCGACGGGCCAGCAAGCCAGCCTGAGCGAAGCCGGCTTGTCCCACCCATCACCCGCCGATCCGCACGCCGGCGACTGGATGCGCGGCGTGCTGCACGCCAGCCAGTTGCGCCTGGATGCCTTCGCCGAGGAGCTTGGCCGGTATCGCCCGGGCGTGCTGCGCTGCGATCCCGAAGTCGCGCATCTGCGCATATCCGGCGCCTTCCAACTGAACGACACCGACGCCGTGCTTGCTGCCTTGCCCGCGACCCTGCCGGTGCAAGTGCGCTACCGCACCCCCTATTGGGTGACCATCGGTCCGCGCGCGTCGTCAGCGTGAATGAGTCTCTGTTACAAAATACCCGCGCGCGAGCTGTCCGATTTCAAAATCACGCGGGTCATGGTCTGTATGGGCAAACGAATGCCGATACCCGTTGGATCGAAAGGACGACCATGGCTTATCTTCCCGCCGGCCGCGCAAGCGGCTCCCGACCCGCGCAAGCTGCGCATCGCGTCACTCACCTGACTTGCGCCGTGCATGCCGCCTTGGCGTTTGTCGCCGTGTCCGCCGCGCCGCTGCCGCTGGCCGCCGCCCAGGCACAATCCACGCAAGCCAGCGCCAGCGCCGCGCGCAGCTATCGCATTCCGGCGGGCACGCTGGCCGAGGCGCTGCCGCGCTTTGCCGACAGCGCGGGCGTGACGGTGTTGTTCGATGGCGCGCTGGTGGGGCAACGCCGCACATCGGGCCTGGCGGGCACCTACTCCGTGGCGGACGGCTTCGCGCAATTGCTGGAGGGCAGTGGCCTGGCCGTGCAGGAACGTAGCGCGGGCGTCTTCGTGCTGCGCGCCGCCCCGCAGCCCGGCGTGACGCAACTGGCGCCCGTCAAGGTGGAAGGCGAGGGCGCATTGATCACGCCCGCCTGGGAAACCAGCACCGACCGTCAGCGCATGGACGACTTGCAGATCAAGAACTGGAGCGACCTGGGCAAGCGCGCCGAAGCCGGCGTGAGCTTCAACCGGACCACCAACAGCATCAACATTCGTGGCCTGGACCAAGACCGCGTGCTGACCCGCGTGGACGGCATCCGGTTGCCGTGGCTGGATGACGGCGCGCGCGGCGTGAAGGGCGGCCTGGAAGCCGTGGACTTCAACAGCCTGTCGCGGTTGGACATCGTGCGCGGCGCGGACGCCACCGGCGGCGGTTCCGGCGCCATCTCGGGCATTGCCGACCTGCGCACGCTGGACCCGTCCGACCTGCTCACCGACGGCAAGACCTTCGGCGCGCTGGCCAAGACCGATTACGATTCCGCCGATTCAAGCTGGGGCGCCAACGCGGCGCTGGCGGGGCAGATCCACAGCAATACCTTCTGGCTGGTGCAGGCCGGCGTGCGCAACGGCCACGCGCTGGACAACCGGGGCGACGTGGGCGGCTACGGCCCGCAACGCAGCGAACCCAGCCCCGAAAACTATGACCAGCGCAGCTTCCTGCTGAAGCTGCAACAACGCGTGGAAGGCGGCCACCGCTTCGGCCTGACGGGCGAAACCTTCAAGCGCAATGCCGACATCGACAACATGTTCGAGCAGGGCGCGGGCACCAGCTATCTGTATGGCGAAAACAGCACCAAGAAAGAAACCGAGCGCGAGCGCGTGTCGTTCGACTATTCCTACCAGGCGCCCAGCGCGGGCGGCCTGATCGACACGGCCACCGCCATCGTCTACTGGCAGCGCGTGCGGCTGGACAACTCCTTGGACGGCGTGCGCAGTGTCGATTCGCGCGCCCGCATCATTCCCGGCGACCCGTTCCGCTACGGCTTTCCCAGCGGTCCCTACGGGCGCAGCAACTCCATCCAGCAGACGCTGTTCGGCGTGAACGGCGAACTGACCAAGCGCTTCGCCGGCACGTCCGTGTCGCAACTGTGGACGGTGGGCGGCGAATGGTATGGCAACAAGACCGAGCAGAATTCCAGCGGCTACGACAATTGCCCGACCATCCGCCCGGGCCTGCCGGCGCCGTTCGGCCCGCGTGCCTGCGACATGCTGCATACCAACCAGGCCGACGTGCCGCAGTCCAAGGGCGACCAATGGGCGCTGTGGGTGCAAGACGAGTTCAGCTTCGCCGACGGCCGCTACACCGTCATGCCGGCCCTGCGCTACGACCACTACCAACAAAAGCCGCAGTCCACAGACAGCTACGACAGTAATCCCAACGCGGGCGCGCTGCCGCCGTCCAACAGCGGCAGCCGCTTCTCGCCCAAGCTGCTGGCCACGTGGAAGGCGATGGACGAACTGAGCGTCTATGCCCAGTACGCCTACGGCTTCAAGGCGCCCAGCGCCAGCCAGCTCTACACCAACTATGGCGGCCCTGGCACCTATCTGCGCGTGGGCAATCCGTACCTGAAACCCGAGACCAGCAAGGGCTGGGAACTTGGCGCCAAGATCGGGTCTGATGCGCTTGGCGGTGCGGTATCGTTCTTCGATAACCGCTATCAGAACTTCATTGATAGCAATCAGCCGCTGGACCCCAATTCGCCGCAATGGCAGGCGGGCTGGGCGGGGCAATATCCGCTGGGAATCACGGGCAACGTCAACCGCGCCAAGGTGCGCATCTATGGTGCCGAGGCCAGCGCGCACTGGAAGTTTTCGCCGGGTTGGCGCACCTGGGGTTCGCTGGCGTGGGCCGTGGGCAAGGATGAAGGCACCGGGCAATACCTGAATTCGGTGGCGCCGCTGAAGGCCATTCTGGGCGTCGGCTATGGCCGCGATGTGTGGGGCGTGGATGCCATGCTCACCACCGCGCTCAAGCGCGACAAGGTCGAATACCCGGATGCATCGGCCACCGCGCCCAATGCCGATTTTCAAGCGCCGGGCTATGGTGTGGTGGACTTGATGGGTTATTGGCGGCCCGCCGCCGTGAAGGGGCTGCAAGTGCAGGCAGGCGTGTTCAACCTGTTCGACAAGAAGTATTGGGAAGCCATCAACGTGCCGACGGCGGGTTCGCTCGCCTTGCCGCGCACGGTGGATTGGTACACGGAACCGGGACGCAGCGTGCGCGTGTCGCTGACGTACCAGTATTGATCTCGCGCCGCCCCCGGCATTGGGCCGGGGGCGGCAGTTTGCATATCGAAGCGCAAGCAACACCCAAGGCTGGAGGCCTACGATGACGAATCAAGATTTCAACACCCGCGCCGAAGCACTGCGCGCCCGCAACGAAACGCTGGCCGCGTCGCAGCCGGGCCTGCGCGCCCGCAACCTGGCGCAGGCGCTGGGCGTATCCGAGGCGGAGTGGATCGCCGCGGGCTGTGGCGGCGTGAGGTCCACCGCGCTGCACGGCGCGCCGCAAGACATCTTCCGCGAACTGGGCACGCTGGGCGAAGTAATGGCGCTGACGCGCAACGACTGGTGCGTGCACGAGCGCCACGGCGCGTATCTGGATATCCAGGCCGACGGCCCGGTGGGCCTGGTGCTGGGGCCCGACATTGACCTGCGCGTGTTCTTCACCGCGTGGCAATCCGCTTGGGCGGTTGAGCAGGACGGCCGCCACAGCCTGCAATTCTTCGACGGCGCAGGCGGGGCGGTGCACAAGGTCTACCGCACCGAGGCCACCGATGCCGCCGCCTACGACGCGCTGGTGCAAAAGTTCGCGGGCGACGCGCAATGGCCCACCACCGAAGCCTATGCGCCCGCCACGGATGCGGACGAGGTCGATGACGCGGCAAGCTGGCGCGAGGCCTGGCTGGGCATGAAGGACACGCACGAATTCTTCCCGCTGCTGCGCAAGTTCAAGGTGTCGCGCCTGGCGGCGTTGGCGGCGGCCGGTGAAGACCTGGCGCAGCCCGTGCCGGCGGAATCCGTTGAACGCATGTTGCAGTCGGCGGCGGAATCGGGCCTGTCCATCATGTGCTTCGTGGGCAATCGCGGCATGATCCAGATCCACACCGGCCCCGTCCAGCAACTGCGCCGCACCGGCCCTTGGTACAACGTGCTGGACCCGAAGTTCAACCTGCATCTGGACACCACCGCCATCGCCTCGGCCTGGGTAGTGAACAAGCCCACGTCCGACGGCTGGGTGACCTCGCTTGAGGTGTACGCCGCCACGGGCGACCTGATCGTGCAGTTCTTTGGCGAGCGCAAACCCGGCAAGCCGGAACTGACGGGCTGGCGCGAATTGATGGTGGGCCTGTGCGGCGCGCCGCTGGCGGTTTGAAGACGACCTAAGAACGCTTTGAAGATCCTGTAAGGACGCTTGATGAAAAAATGGTTGGCAATTGCGTTGGGCTGGGTCGTCGCGGTGAGCGTGCATGCCGCCGAACCCAGCCGGGTGGTGAGCCTGGGCGGCAGCGTCACGGAAATCGTCTATGGCTTGGGTGAGGGCGATAGGCTGGTGGGCGATGATTTATCCAGCCTGTACCCCGAGGCCGCCACCAAGCTGCCGCGCGTGGGCTATTACCGCGCCGTGCCGGTGGAAGGCGTGCTGTCGCTCAAGCCCGACCTGGTGCTGGCGTCCGAACAGGCGGGGCCGCCGGACGCGCTCAAGCGGCTGGCTGGCGTGGGCGTGCGCGTGGTCACCGTATCGGATGCGCCGTCGGTGGATTCACTGAAGGCGCGCATCCGCGCCGTGGCCGAGGCGCTGGGCGGCGCGCCCGCGGGTGAGCGCATGGTGGACGAGGTCACCCGCGAACTCGCGCGCGCCGAAGCCATCCCGGCCACGCGCGCGCGCGCCTTGCTGCTGCTGAACCGCACCGGCACGCCGCAGGGCGCGGGCCGCGACACCGCCGCCAACGAAGTCATGCATCTGGCGGGGCTGGTCAATGTGCTGGACGGGCAGCAAGGCTACAAGCCCTTGTCCGCCGAGGCCATCGGCGCGCTGGGGCCGGACCTGATCGTGGTGACGCAGGCGTCGCTGGATGCCGGAGGCGGCATGGAAAAATTCCTGGCCCAGCCGGGTATCGCCGGTTCGCAGGCGGCCGCCAAGCGCCGCGTGGTGGTCATGGACGACCTGCTGATCCTGGGCATGGGGCCGCGCCTGCCCTTGGCGCTGACCCAGCTCAAGCAAGAGGTTGCCCATGTCATGGCGCGTTAGCGCGCCCTTGGCCTTGGGCCTCTTGGCCGTGGCGCTGGTACTGGCCGTGCTGGCCGCCCGCGCCCACGGCGCGGTGTCGATACCGCTGCGCGAACTGCCCGCGCTGCTGTGGGGGCCGGCCACGCCGGACAACGCCCTGTGGCGCAATGTGCTCGTCGACATCCGCCTGCCGCGCGTGCTGTTCGCGGTGGTGGCGGGCGCGGGACTGGCGATCTCGGGCGCGGCCATGCAGGCGCTGTTTCGCAACCCGCTGGCCGAGCCCGGGCTGATCGGCATTTCGGCGGGCGGGGCCTTGGGGGCAGTGGCCGCCATTGTGCTGACTTCGGGCGGCTTCTGGATCACCGCGCCGTCGGCCTTCGTCGGCAGCCTGGTGGCAACGATGTGCGCCTACGCCGTGGGCCGGCGCGTGCCGGGCGTGGCGGGCTTGCTGCTGGCGGGCGTGGCCATCACGGCGATGTCGTTCAGCGTGATCGGGCTGTTCACCTTCGTGGCCACCGATGCGCAACTACGCGACCTGACGTTCTGGAACATGGGCAGCCTGGGCGGGGCCAACTGGAATGTGCTGGCCTTCCTGGGGCCGTGGGTGCTGTTGATGAGCGCCTGGCTGATCAGCCAATGGCGCGTCATGAACGCCTTGCTGCTGGGCGAGCGCGAGGCCCAGCACCTGGGCTACGCGCTCAAGCGCGTGCGCGCGCAACTGGTGCTGGCCAGCGCGCTGATCGTCGGCCCGCTGGTGGCGGCTACCGGCACCATCGTTTTTGTAGGGCTGGTGGTGCCGCACCTGGTACGCATGACGCTGGGCGCCAATCACCGCTGGCTGCTGCCCGCCACGGTTCTTGCCGGGGGGCTGGCGCTGGTGCTGGCCGATTGGATGGCCCGCACGGTTGTCGTACCCGCCGAATTGCCGATCGGCCTGGTCACGGGGCTGGTGGGCGGCCCGTTCTTCCTGTGGCTGCTGGCGCGTGGACGGAGGCTGGGATGACGCTTGCCGCACACCAACTGACGCTGTCGCGCGGCGGCACGCGCATCCTGACCGATGTGTCGCTGGCGGTCCGCCCTGGTGAAGTCGTGGGCTTGCTGGGGGCCAACGGCGCGGGCAAATCCACGCTGCTGGGGGCGTTGGCGGCCGAACTCTCGGCGGATGCCGGCCAGTTGAGCCTGGACGGCGCCGCGCTTGCCGACATGGCCTTGGCGCGGCAAGCACGGCGCCGCGCCGTCCTGCCGCAAAAGCCGGGTCTGACCTTCGACCTGGACGTGCGCGAAGTGGTCGCCATGGGCGCGTACCCGTTTCCCGAACTGGCGCCCGCCCAGGTCGATGCGCTGGTCACGCAGGCGCTGGACCTGGCCGACGCTTCCCACCTGGGTGGCCGCCGCTATCCCGAACTGTCGGGCGGCGAACAGCAGCGCGTGCAGTTCGCGCGCGTGCTGGTGCAATGCCACGCCGCGCGCGCGCCCGGTGAGGCGCGCTACCTGCTGCTGGACGAACCCACCGCCAGCCTGGACCCCAAGCATCAAACCGACCTGCTGCGCCGCGCCTGGCAACTGGCGCACGACGGCAATACGGGCGTACTGGTGATTCTGCATGACATGAACCTGGCCGCGCGCTGGTGCGACCGCCTGCTGCTGCTGAGCGGCGGCCGCGATATCGCGCAGGGCACGCCGGGGGAGGTCTTGACCGCCGCCAACCTGTATCTGGCGTTCGGTATCGACGCGCAGGTGATCTCGCATCCGCTGCAACAGGACCGCCTACTGGTGTTGACGATGTGAAGCGATGTCGTTGCGAGGAGGTGACGATGTGAAGCCCGGGCCAGGGCCGGTAAAATAGGCGGCCTAATTTCACTCATCACCAACAGGACCCGTGTCATGCCTACTTTTGACGTCGTCTCCGAAGTCGACAAACACGAACTTACCAACGCCATCGACCAAGCCAATCGCGAACTCGCCACCCGTTTCGACTTCAAGGGCACCGAGGCCAAGTTCGAACTGGAAGGCTTCGTCGTGACTCAGGTTGCCTCCAGCGCGTTTCAACTCAAGCAGATGCTCGACATCTTGCGCGGCCGCCTGTCGGCGCGCGGCATCGACGTACGCTGCCTGGACGTGGCCGACCCGCTGGAAAACCTGGGCGGCGCGCGCCAGAAGGTCACCATCAAGCAGGGCATTGAACAGCCCGTGGCCAAGAAGCTGATCGCCGCCATCAAGAACGCCAAGCTCAAGGTGGAATCGCAGATCAACGGCGACAAGCTGCGCATTACCGGGAAGAAGCGCGACGACCTGCAAGCCGCCATCGCGCTGTTGAAAAAGACCGACGTAGACCTGCCCCTGCAGTTCGAGAACTTCCGCGACTAAGCGCCCCGGCCGCTAGCCATGGGGCACTCCAGCGAACTGCAATTGGTGGTTGAGCTGGCGCGCGCGGGCGGCATGTCCGCCGCTGCCCGCCAGTTGGACGTGACCCCGGCGGCCGTCAGCAAACGGCTTGCGCAGATCGAGGCGCGGCTGGGTGTGCGCTTGTTCAACCGCAGCACCCGGCGCCTGAGCCTGACCGCCGAAGGCGAGGTCTACCTGGAAAGCGCGCGCCGCATCCTGGATGAAATCGAAGACCTGGATCAGCTTATCGCCAGTCGCCAGGACAGCCCGCGCGGGCGCCTGAAGGTCAACGCGCCGCTGGGTTTTGGCCGCAGCTACATCGCACCCGCCATTGCCGAGTTCGCGCAGAAATATCCCGACGTCACGCTGCAATTGCAGTTGACCGACAGCCCCGCCGACTTCGTGCGCGACGCTTTCGATGTGGCGATCCGGTTTGGCGACCTGCCCGATACACGTCTTATCGCCCGCAAGATCGCGCCCAACCGCCGGCTGGTGTGCGCGTCCCCCGGCTACCTGAAGACGCATGGTGTGCCGACCACGCCGCACGACCTCGCGCGCCATCAGTGCATCGTGCTGCGGCAAAACGAAGATGCTTACAGCCTGTGGCGTTTCACCAAGGGGCGCCGCAGCGAAACCGTGAAGGTGCGCGGCGCGCTGAGCAGCAACGACGGCGAAGTGACGCTGACCTGGGGCCTGGCGGGCCTGGGCATCTTGCAGCGTGCCGAATGGGATCTGGCGCGCTACCTGCGCAGCGGCCGCCTGGTGCGCGTGCTGGAAGACTACGCGCTGCCGCAGGCGGACATCTACGCGGTGTTCCCGGAACGCCATCATCTATCGGCCAAGGTCCGCATCTTCGTGGACTTCCTGGTCGGCTATTTCCAGCAGGACACGCAAGCGCGCTGGTAGGCCGGATGCGGCCGGCCTGGATGCGGTTCAGCCTGAATCCGGTTCAGCCGGATCCGGTTAAGCCATCATCCCGCCGACCACAAATGCTGCGCGGCATAGGCCCGCCAGGGCCGCCATGAATCGGCACGCGCCAGCAGTTGCCTGGGCGTGTAGGCGCGCGATTCCAATTTTTCCAAGGCCCGGATCAGGCCGATGTCCGCGTTGGGAAACGCATCGGGTTCACGCAGTTGCCGCAAGGCAATGTATTGCGCCGTCCATTCGCCGATGCCCCGGATGGCGCGCAGCCGCGAGACGGCGTCGTCCAGGCTGCTGCCGGGTTCGAACAAATTCGGGTCCGCCACCGCTGCCGCCGCCACGGCGGACAAGGTGGCCGCGCGGCTGCGCGGCATGCCCAGCACGGCTAGCTCGGCGGGCGCCACCGCCTCGGGCGTGGGAAACACATGCGTCAGCCCGTCCTCCGGCTGTGCCAGCAAGGCGCCGTGCGCGGCCACCAGCTTGCCCGCCAACCGGATCGCCGCCGACACCGTGATCTGCTGGCCCAGCACCGCGCGCATCGCCAATTCAAAGCCGTCCCACGCGCCCGGCACCCGCAGGCCGGGGCGCGCGGCGATCAACGCGGACAGTATCGGGTCGTGCGCGAACTGCGCGGCAAGCGCCACTGGATCACTGCCCAGATCGAACACCCGCCGGATCCGCGCAATGATGGCCGGCAACGCGTGCACGCGCGCCACGCGCACCGTGGCCTGCAACGCGTTGCCCTTGCCGGGCTGCACGCTGATCGTGCCCTGCATGCCATCCAGGCTGATCGTGCGGGAATAACGGTCGCCGTCCACCCGCTCGATGCCAGGAATGGCGCGCAGGCGCAGAAAGCCCAGCATGGCCTGCCAGTCGTAGGGTGGGCGGTAGCGCAGCAGCAGCTTGATGTCACCTTGCGGCGCGAAAGGTCTTTCGGGTTGCGCGGACCGCCGCAGCTCGCCCGGCGCCCGGCCAAACAGCGCCAGGAAACTCTCGTTGAAACGGCGGATGCTGCCAAAGCCGGACGCAAACGCAATGTCGGCCATGGGCAGGTGCGTTTCGTGGATCAGTTGCTTGGCGAGCAGCACGCGCCGGGTCTGCGCCACGGTCACGGCGGACGCGCCCAGATGTTGGCGGAACAGGCGGCGTAGCTGGCGCTCGCCCACGCCTAGCCTGGCGGCCAGCGTATCCATGCCGGCTTCGTCCAGCGCGCCAGCCTCGATTAGCGTCAGCGCGCGCGCCACGCTGTCGGGCAGGTCGCGCGATGGCCCCAGCTCGGGCGCGGTTTCGGGCCGGCAGCGCAGGCAAGGGTGAAACCCCGCTTCTTGCGCGGCGGCGGCGCTGCCGAAGAACGTGACGTTTCGCGATAGCGGCGTGCGGGCTGGGCAGACGGGGCGGCAATAGATGCGCGTCGTCTTCACCGCGGTGAAGAAGCGGCCGTCGTAACGGGCATCGCGCACGCTGATCGCGCGGTAGCAGGCGTCGTGGTCAAGGTTCATGCCGCCATGCTAGCGCTGCCATCGCGCGCGGATCTAGCGGTTTTCGGACCTTGTTGTGCCAATGACATTCCTGTCCGAAAACCGCCAGCCAGCCGCCGTCCCGGGCGGCTATCGTGGCCGCATTTTCGTGCTCCAACCGGATCCTGCCCGATGACTACCGACCCTGAAGTCTTTTTGCTTGAACGCGCGCCCACCCCCATCGGCCTGATGCTGATCGTGACCGATGCACGGCATCGGCTGCGCGCGGTGGATTGGAAAGATCATGAAAGCCGTATGCATACGCTGCTGCGCCGCCAGTACGGCAAAAACGCCATTGTCTTGCGCGATGCTTCGTCAGCCTCCCCGGCCCGGCAGGCGCTGGCTGCGTATTTCGACGGTGAGCTACGGCCCGTCGACGAGCTTGAGGTCGCAACCGCCGGCACCCCGTTTCAGCGGCAGGTCTGGCAAGCGTTACGCGGCATTGCCGGCGGCGCGCCCATCAGCTACGGCGCCCTTGCCACGCGCATCGCGCGGCCGACGGCGGTGCGGGCGGTGGGCTTGGCCAACGGCGCCAATCCCATCGGCATTGTCGTACCGTGCCATCGTGTGGTGGGCGCCAATGCGTCGCTGACGGGCTATGGCGGCGGCCTGCACCGCAAGCGCTGGTTGTTGGACCACGAACAGAAGTGGTCGCGCTTTGCAAACCCTTGTGACAGGTCTGAATGACTTTGTAGCGTGTTAACGATGGCGGCGGCATATGATGCGTTCCCTTTTTCGGAGAATAGATGTTTATGTCGCGCCCCTTGTGCATGTCCGCCCTGTTAGCCGCCACGTTGATGCTCGCCGCGTGCGGCGACGACAACGCCAAGCCGGAAGCGAAAACCGCCGAAGCCAGCACCGCCCAGGCCGAGATCATCAAGTACAACCAGTACGTCGATACGGCCAACAGCATCAACCAGTCGTTTGAAGAAACGCTGGACCAGTACGAGCAGTACATGGTGCCCAAGCTGGCCGACAAGAAGCCCGTCAAGGACTACGTCATCGGCAACGACATCATGGTGTTGCGCACCAAGGAAAAGTTGGAAAAGGCCTTGGCGATGCAGCCCGCCATTCCCGAGATTGACGCCGCCGCCAAGGACTTTGCGCAAGCCTTGGGCAAGCTGGCCCCGCTTAGCACCGACCTGCAGAACTACGCCGCCGCCAAGACCTTCCTGTCGGACAACGGCGCGCTGGCGCGCGAGAAGAGCCCGGCCTACGTGGCCGCGCTGACCGAGGTGGCCAAGGCGGAAAGCGCTTTCTACCACGGCATTTCCGTGAAAGACACCGCCAACACCAAGGAAGCGTTTGAAAAGGCCAAGAAGGACACGGTGGCCTACTACCGCGCCGGTATGGTGTATTACGGCAAGTCGACGCTGAACCAAGCGACCGGCATTTTTGCCGGCACGGGCCTGGGCGACAAGAAGGACGCCTTCAAGCAAGACCTGGACAAGCTCAACGAGATGGCGCTGGGCTTTGACAAGAAGACCCGCGAAGCCGATCCCAAGGGTTGCGCCAGCACGATGATGCAAGCCAACGCCTTCCTGGCGGCGGGACGCAAGGTGCTGGAACACACGGAAAGCGGCCGCTACAAGGAAGACGCCGCGCGTACGGGCGCCTTCAAGATGATGCGCCCCACCATCGTCGACGACGCCTACAGCCTGCGTCAGACATTCAACAACCTGATCAACAACCTGAACGTCAGCCGCTGCTGATCCCCGGCACAACATCTTCAACCTGAAGTTGAAGATGTTGTGAATGGCGCTGCGCGCACGGCGCGCGGCGCTCGGTACATTGCCGACAGACCCTTATCAGCAAGGAGCCCTGTCGGCCATGAAGCCCTATCGCATTGCAACCATCCCCGGCGACGGCATCGGCAAGGAAGTCATTCCAGCCGGCCAGCGCGTCTTGCAGGCCCTGGCCGACGAAGGCGGACTGCATTTCGAGTTCCAGAATTTCGACTGGGGCGGCGACTACTACCGCCAGCACGGCGTGATGATGCCGGCCGACGGCCTGGACGCCCTGCGCGACAAAGACGCGATTCTGTTCGGCTCGGCGGGCGACCCCGACATTGCCGACCACATCACCCTGTGGGGCTTGCGCCTGAAGATCTGCCAGGGCTTTGACCAGTACGCCAACGTGCGCCCCACGCGCATCCTGCCCGGCATCGACGCGCCGCTCAAGCGCTGCACGCCCGAGCAACTGAACTGGGTCATCGTGCGCGAAAACTCCGAAGGCGAATACTCCGGCGTGGGCGGGCGCGTGCACCAGGGCCATCCCATCGAAGCCGCCACCGACGTGTCGATCATGACGCGCGCCGGGGTCGAACGCATCCTGCGCTTTGCCTTCAAGCTGGCGCAATCACGGCCGCGCAAGCTGCTTACCGTCGTCACCAAGTCCAACGCGCAGCGCCATGCCATGGTGATGTGGGACGAGATCGCGCTGCAAGTCAGCCGTGAATTTCCGGACGTGACCTGGGACAAGGAATTGGTGGATGCCGCCACCGCGCGCATGGTCAACCGGCCCGCGTCGCTGGACACGCTTGTCGCCACCAACCTGCATGCCGACATCCTCAGCGACCTGGCCGCAGCCCTGGCCGGCAGCCTGGGCATTGCGCCTACCGGCAACATCGACCCCGAACGCCGTTACCCGTCCATGTTCGAACCCATCCACGGGTCGGCGTTCGACATCATGGGCCAGGGCCTGGCGAATCCGGTCGGCACGTTCTGGTCGGTGGTGATGCTGCTTGAGCATTTGGGCGAAACCGATGCGGCGGCACGCTTGATGCAAGCCATAGAACAAGTCACGGGCACGCCCGCACTGCACACGCGCGACCTGGGCGGCAACGCCACCACCGAAGAAGTCACGGCCGCGGTGTGCGCGCGGCTGGCGCAGGGCAGGGCAGTGAAAGCGGCATAGCGCTGGAGGGCGCCTGGCCGGCAATACAACAAGAAGCGAAGTTCATTCGTAGTCCAAGGAGACAAGCATGTCCAAGCAAAATTCCGGCGCGCGCGCGTTGGCGTTCGCGTGCCTGTTCAGCCTGCCGCTGGCAGGCGGCATGGCCGTTGCACAGACTTACCCCGCCAAGCCCATCAGCCTGGTGGTGCCGTTTCCGGCGGGCGGCACCACCGATGTGCTGGCGCGCGCGCTGGGCCAGGAGCTAAGCAAAAGCCTGGGCCAGCCGGTGGTGGTGGAAAACAAGCCGGGCGCGGGCTCGACCCTGGGCGCGGATTACGTGGCCAAGGCCGCGCCTGACGGCTACACCTTGCTGATGGGCGCGGTGCATCACACCATCGCCACCAGCGTCTACAAGAGCCTGCATTACGACTTCCAGAAGGACTTCGCGCCGGTCACCACGGTGGCGCTGGTGCCCAATGTGCTGGTGGTCAACCCCAAGCTGGACGCGACTACCGTGCAAGGCTTGTTGAAACTGGCGCAGGCCGCGCCCGGCAAGCTCACCTTCGGGTCCAACGGCATGGGCACCGGCCAGCATTTGATTGGCGCGCAGTTTGAGCAACAAGGTCACGTCAAGCTGCTGCACGTGCCGTACAAGGGCAGCGGGCCGCTGACGACGGACCTGCTGGGCGGGCAGATCGATATGTCGTTCGACACCATCACGCCCGTGCTGGCGCACATACAAAGCGGCAAGCTGCGGGCGCTGGCGGTTACCACCAATAAGCGTTCAGAGGCGCTGCCCAACGTGCCGACGATGGAAGAGGCCGGCCTGAAGCCCTTCAACATGGGCACCTGGTTCGGCGTGCGGGCGCCGGCGGCCGTGCCCAAGGACGTGGTGACGCGGCTGAACGCCGAGATGGTGAAGATCATCCAGTCGCCCGATTTCTCGCGCCGCATGGCCGAGATTGGCGCGGTGCCCATCGGCGATACGCCGGAGCAGATGCGCGCCCGCATCGGCACGGATACGGCCAACTACGCCAAGCTGGTGAAGGACGCGAACGTGGCGATCAACTGAGCTTGCGGGTTCGCTGCTCGGTCCGCTGCTCGGTCGGCAATTGAAGCCGCTACGCGCGGATCCAGCCGCGCGCAATCGGCATGGCCAGCAGCTTGCGGTAGAGGGCTTGCGCAGCCAGTGTCAGCGGCGCACCGACGCGGTTCCACACTGCGGCGGTGGCCGCTGCCACGATGGGCGCCAGGATCAGGCCGCCCGCGATGTCCAGCGGAAAGTGCACGCCCAGGTACACGCGCGACGTGCCCACGATCACGGCGGCCAGCAGCGCCGCCCAACCCCAGCCGGCCCAACGCCGGTCAAAAATCAGCGCGAACGCAAACGTGGCGATGATGATGGTGTGGTTGCTGGGGAATGACGAGGTGGCCTTGTGCGGGAAAAACGCATGGCCCAGGCCCAGCACAAAAGGACGCGGCTGCGGCCACAGCGCGCCGCACAGGTAGCTGATGAACAACGCGACGCCAATGCTGGTCAGCACCTTCAGCGCCAGGCTGCGTTGCGCCTGTCCGCCCCATAGCCACATCGCCACCAGCGCACCCGGCACGAACAGGATCAAGCGGTTGGCCAGCAGCAAGCCGGCCTGGATCTGCCAGGCGGCGGTGGCCGGGTCGGCGTTGATCGACAGAAACAGGGCATGGTTCAAAGCATCCAGAGCATTCATGACACGTCATCGCAGCGTAATAATCAATAGTCGCGATGGTAGTGGGGTTACCCGTCAGTCCGCTTACAAAATGCGGCTGAATGCGGGCTTTTACTTCTGGACACGCGCTTCGCTATTCGCCTGGATCGTGCTTCGGGATGAGACCTCAGCTTCATCCTTCTGTTTCATCCTGTGCCTTCATCCGCCTCGCAGCTTCTTGCCCAGCCGACGCCACCCAAGCACAACGCCCGTCAGGCTCAACGCCGCGCCGCCCAGGCTCAGGACGATCAGCAAGACGTCCCAGATGGGCCGGCGTGACAACAGGCCGGTCCAGTCCCAACTGTGCAGAAACGAGAACAGCCAGCGGCTGACGCGGTTGCTGCGGTCTTGCCGGCCCACGATCTGGCTGGTGGTCGGGTCCAGGTACACCCAGGTGGCTTGCGGGTTGTCGTAGACCACACGCCAGACGGGCAACGGCTTTTCCACATGGCCCAGCATGGCGTGCGCGTCGCGCGCGTAGTAGTAGAAGTCGTACTGGGTCAGCACCTGGACCTCGCGAACCTTGGCGCCCGGCAGCAGGCGCGTGGCGGCCTCGCGCAAGTCGCTTTCGGCGAACGTAGTGGGTACGGCGTCGGTCGCAGACAGCACGCGCGGCGCGCCTGCGGTGCTGCGCGCCAGGGCCACGTCCTGACCAGCCGCGCGGGTCCACAGCAATTCGCGCGGGGCGCTGGGCAGGGCGGCGATCAAGTCGCGCGGCGTGGCCAGCGGCGCGTCGGCCGGTGGGCCGGCGTAGGCATTGGCTGCAAGCGGCGCCGCCGTGCTGGTGAAGAGCTTCCACGGGTTCATCGACATCAGGCCGCTGAAGATCCAGGTAATGGTGATGGCGGCAAACAGCAGGCCGCTGATGTGATGCCATCGCATCATGCTTTCGCGGTAGGGCGAACGGCTGCCCGTGGCGTAGGGGCGCGAAAAGCGCCAGCGCAGGATGCCCACGACCGTGCCCGTCAGCGCCAGCACCACGCCGGCCACCGACAGCCACACCACCACGTCGTGCCACCAGCGGTCCAGCGCATTGCCGCGCAGCGGATACAACCAATGAATCCAAGCGCCTGCGTAGTTCCAGGCGCGTTCGTTGCGAGTGGCGTCCAGCACCACCGCGCCGGTTGCCGATGAGACATACAGGCGGGTGTGCGCCGGGTCATCCATGTCGATGCGGTGCAGCGGCCGGTGCACATCCAGCGACCCGGAGTGGGTGTAGACATCTTCGTCCACCACCTCCTGGTGGCGCGCGGCGTATTGGCCGCCAAACCACGCCAGCGCGGATGCCTTGGCCACGGCCGCATCGGCCGGCGGCAGCAGGGCGCCGCTGGCGGCATCCACCACCGTGGGCGCCGCGCGCGGGGCGCCGGGCACCAGATAGACCGGCGCGCCGGCGCGCGTGGCGGCCAGGCTCAGGCCCGGGTTGTCGCTGGCGCCCGCCCCCCCCCGCGCCTGGGCGGGCGTAATGGCGATGGCGGCGGCATCCAGCGGCGCCAGGTGCGTCAGCCGTTCCTGCGGCGTCAGCTTGGGGTAGCCCACGTACATCATCACCACGCCGGATATAAACCACATGGCAAAGAACAGGCACAGCACGATGCCGGCCCAGCGATGGGTCAGGTAGAGCCATCGCTTGAGGCGGGAAGACAGCGGCGGCCCGGCGCGGCGGGCGGGCTTCTTTGCTGGCCTGTTGTCAGCCTTATCCGCGGGCGTGCTTGCGGGCGTGCTTGCGGGCGTACGTGCGGCTTGGCGTGTGGACGTGGCGCTCATGGCATTCCCCTTAAGCGCGTTCGTCAGAACCGCATTTGCAAGGTCAGTTCCACCGAACGCGGCGCGCCCAGGTAGTACATCGTGGGGCTGCTGTTCGCGGCGTAGACCTTGTCGGTCAGGTTGCGCACGCGGAACGTCGCGTCCACGTTGCGGTTGATCCGGTGCGACAGCGCCGCGTCAAACACGGTGTAGGACGGCGCCCATACCGTGTTGGCCGCGTCCGCATACGCGCGGCCCACGTAGCGCGCCGCGACGCTGGCGTTCCAGTCCGGCACGAAGGCGTAGTCCACCCACACGTTGGCCAGGCGGCGCGGCGTGTTGGTCGGCACCTTGCCGTTGCGCGATACCGATACCCCACCGACCGACTGCGTGAAGTCGTCGTACTTGGGGTCGACAAACGCCACGTTGCCTTGCAGCGACAGCTTGGAGGTCAGTTGCAAACCGCCCGCCAGTTCCACGCCGCGCGCGGACTGCGCACCCACCGGCACGCTGACGCCGGGGTTGTTGGGGTCGGACGTCGCCAGGTTCTTGCGCTTGATCTCGTAGACCGACACGGTGGCCGCGCCGCGCCCATCCCAGAAGTTGAACTTGCCGCCGACCTCGGCCTGCGTGCCGGTGGTGAGCTTGTCGTTGTTCAACACGTCGGCGAATGACGCGGTGGCCATCAGGCCCGACGGGGGATCGGCGGCGGTGGCGTACTGGGCGTACAGCGACGCTTCCGGGCTGATCTCCCAGTTCACGCCCAGACGTCCGGTCAAGGGCGAATAGCTGCGCTGCGCGCTGGCGGGTGACGTGGCGGTGACCGCGCGGCGGTTGGTCAGGTCCAGGTCGATGAAGTCCTTGCGCAGTGCCGACACAATCGCCACGCCGGGCAGCACTTGCGTGCGGTTTTCCAGCGTCAGCGCAAAGGTGCGGATGCGGTTCTCGCGGTCGGGTTTGTGGCCGCGCGTCATGCCGGGAATGTCGTAGAAATCGCCCGCCGAAAAATCGTAGGGGTCCACGGCGTCCACCGTGCCGGACAGGCTGGTGGGAAAGCGCGTGACCTTGTTCTGGCTGATGTCGGCGCCAAATGACCAATCGCTGCGCAGGCCCGCGATGGACGAGCGATACAGCCCTTCGACGCGGTTGCCCACCAGGCGCTGTTCGTGCCGTTGCAGCAACGCGCCCGAGCGCAGCACCAGGCTGTTGTCGGCGTTGAAGCGATAGCTTTCCAGGTTGCGGAAGTCGCGGTCCGCGCGGTAGTGGTACAGCGTGTTCTTCAACGTCAGGTTCGACCCCGCGCGCCATTCGGTCACGGAACGCGCCCACAGCACCGACTGCTCGTACAGGCCGTCATTCACGTTGTAGTTCTTGAAGCGCGTGCCATCCATGATGTGGCCTTCGCCTTGCACCACGCCATTGGCGTTGGACTTCAGCGGCGTGCCCCAGTAGGGGCGGTCGACCTGTTCGCGCTGGAATTCAAAGGCGAAGGTCTGGGTCACGTCGGCGCCCAGGTCCGACAGCAAGGACGCGGCCACCTGGGTGGCGCGGCTATGGTTGCCGTCGACCCAGCCGTGGCTGGAACCGGTGTTGGCGTCAATGCGCAGGTAGTGGCCTTGGCCGCCTGCATCGCCCGCCAGCTGCTGGTTCAAACCGATGGAATACTGGCGGCTGTCGAACGAACCCAGGCGGAACTGGGCGTCGTAGAAGGTGTCGCGTTCGGGCAGCTTGGTCACGTAGTTGATGGCGCCGCCCACCGCGCCCGCGCCGAACAGAAAGGTGGCGGGGCCGCCAATGGCTTCGACGCGGTCGTAGATCCAGCTATCGATGGGGCGCCCGGCAATGGCGTCGTACTGCACGGAAATGCCGTTGAACAGTTGCGACACCTGGCCGCCTGAAAAGCCGCGATAGCTGACCGCGCCGGCATTGCCCGGGGGCGAGGCGTTGTCCACGCCGGGGATGCCGCGCGCAATTTCCTGCGTGTTCAAGGAGCCGCGCGCTTCGATCTGCTCGCGCGAGATCACGGTGACGCTGGCCGGCGTTTCGCGCAGGGTCAAGCCCAGGCGGCTGCCGGTGTTGTCGTGGGCGTCCAGGTCGATCACGCCATTGGGCGCGGGTGCGGCGTAGCCCGCGCCGTAGACGGTGGTGGGCGCCAGGGTCTTCACGGCGGGTTCGGCGGCCAGGGCCGGGCTGCCGGCGATGGCGCCCAGCAGCAAGGTGTAGAGAGTCGTGTGTTTCATGTCGGAGGTCGGCAAACGAGCAAACGAGCAAACGAGCGAGCGCATCCAGCGCGCCGCTGCTCATAAGCGGGGCGCGACGAGTCGCAAGGGTCTGATGTCGACGGCGCTAAGCCTGGCGGCCGAAACCGCTAGTCGTGCGTGTCAGGAAAGACGATGGCGTGGGCGCATGGCGCTGCCGCAAGCAATGACGGAAAACCGACGTGTCGGAAACCCTATGCGGCGAACAACCGAAGCCCAGCTCAGTTTGCGGGCGGTGCGCGCGGCTGTACCGCGCTCCAGGCATGAAGGGAGTTTTCCGCCAGGAAAAACAGCGGCGGGTAGGTGATGGCGCGGCCCACGGGGGCGGGCACCACGGGCACGGGCGCGGGCAGGATGCTCACGTCGGCTTGGGGGTTGCGGCACAGCGGGCAATGATGGTCGCCATGGGCGTCATCGGCCTTGCTGCCGTGCGAGTCGTTGTGCGATTCGTTGTGCGGCACTTCCAGCGTCAGGGTGCCGCTGGCGTCCCCTTCGCTGGCGCAGTACTCCACGCTGATGCGATGAATGTGATGGCCGTCGGGCGACAGGCTCAAGGCATGGGCTAGCGACGGCGCCAACGACGCCCACAGGATCGCGGCAAGCGCGATCCACAGGTTGGGGCGGGTCAGGAAAGTAGCGAAGCACATGGAGCGGAATTATATCGGAGCAGTTTTCCGATGCGTGCGCAGTATCAAGGAAATCTTAAGACGCCCGCCCGCGTCTTTTCCTCATGGCGTTTCCGTTAGCCCTCGGCTATACCGACAAGTGCCGGCGCACGTCCTCGCCATCGATGGTGCTGCGGTCGCCGCTGGCCACCACTTCCCCGCGCGACAGCACGACGAACTGGTCCGCCAGCTCGCGCGCGAAATCGAAGTACTGCTCGCAAAGCAAAATGGCGATGTCGCCGCGTTCGCGCAGCATGTGGATGACGCGCGCGATGTCCTTGATGATGGACGGCTGAATGCCTTCGGTGGGCTCGTCCAGGATGATGAGCTTGGGCTCGGCCACCAGCGCGCGCGCAATCGCAAGCTGTTGCTGCTGTCCGCCGGACAAGTCGCCGCCGCGCCGCGACAACATGCTTTTCAGCACGGGAAACAGTTCGAAGACTTCTTCCTTGATGCGGCGCGCGCGGGCGGCGGGCTTCGTCGCCATGCCCATCAGGATGTTCTCTTCCACCGTCAGCCGCGCAAAGATGTCGCGGCCCTGCGGCACATAAGCCATGCCGCGCGCGGCCCGCTGGTGCGGCGCCAGGCGCGTGATGTCGGCGCCGTCAAACGCGATGTTGCCGCTGGCCACGGGCAGCACGCCCATCACGCATTTCAGCAACGTGGTCTTGCCCACGCCGTTGCGGCCCAGCAGCGCCAGGCACTCGCCCTGGCGCACCGACAGCGACACGCCGCGCAGCGTGTGGCTGCCGCCGTAGTATTGGTTGATCGTGCTTACGTCCAGCATCTTTAGCGCCCCAGGTAGACTTCGATCACGCGCGGGTCGGCCTGCACCTTGCTCATCGGCCCTTCGGCCAGCACCGAGCCTTCGTGCAGCACCGTCACCTTGCCGTCGCCCGCGATCTGGTTGACGAAGTCCATGTCGTGTTCCACCACCATCAGCGAATGGCGGCCGCGCAGTTCGTTCAGCAACTCGCCGGTGCGTTCGGTCTCGGCGTCGGTCATGCCGGCAACCGGTTCGTCCAGCAGCAGCAACTGCGGTTCCTGCATCAGCAGCATGCCGATTTCCAGCCACTGCTTCTGACCGTGCGACAGCAGGCCGGCAGGGCGTTGCACTTCGGGGCGCAGGCGGATCAGGTCCAGCGTTTCGCCAATCTTGTCGGCTTGTTCGCTGGTCAAGCGCGAGAACAGCGTGGGCCGCACGCGCTTGTCCGTCTTCATCGCCAGCTCCAGGTTTTCAAACACGCTGTGCTGTTCAAACACCGTGGGCCGCTGGAACTTGCGGCCGATGCCCGCGTGCGCAATCTGCGCTTCGTTCAAGGTCGTCAGGTCGATGCTCTGGCCAAAGAACGCGGTGCCGGCGGTGGGCCGCGTCTTGCCGGTGATGACGTCCATCATCGTGGTCTTGCCCGCGCCGTTTGGGCCGATGATGCAACGCAGTTCGCCCACGCCGATATCCAGCGTCAGGTCGTTCAGCGCCTTGAAGCCGTCGAAGCTGACGGTAATGCCTTCCAGGTACAGGATGGCGCCGTGGCTGGTGTCCAGGCCCTTGGGGCTGACGCGGCCGTAGCCGGCGTCGCCGCTGGGGCCGCCGTCCAGCGTGGCCAGTTCGGTATGCGTGCTGGTCATGCCTTTTTCTCCTGCAAGCGTGCCGTGATGCGGCGGGCCAGGCCGACGATGCCGGTGGGCAGGAACAGCGTCACCAGCACGAAGATCAGGCCCAGCGCGTACAACCAGAATTCCGGCAGCACGCTGGTGAACCAGGTCTTCAGGCCATTGACCGCGCCCGCGCCGATGATGGGGCCGATCAAGGTGCCGCGCCCGCCGGTGGCCACCCAGATCACCATTTCAATCGAGGTCTCGGTGGACATTTCGCTGGGGTTGATGATGCCCACCTGCGGCACGTACAGAGCGCCCGCGATGCCGCACAGCACGGCCGACAAGGTCCACACGAACAGCTTGAAACCCAAGGGGTCGTAACCGATGAAGCGCAGCCGGCTTTCGGCGTCGCGCACGGCGGTCAGCACGCGGCCCAGCTTGGATTGCGTGACGATGCGCGCCAGGATCAGGGCGCCCGCCAAGGCCGCCAGCGTGATCCAGTACAAGGTGGCGCGCGTGCCCGGCGCGGTGATGTCAAAGCCCAGGATGCGCTTGAAATCGGTAAAGCCGTTGTTGCCGCCAAAGCCCGTGTCGTTGCGGAAGAACAGCAGCATGGCGGCGAACGTCAGCGCTTGCGTGATGATGGAAAAGTACACGCCCTTGATGCGCGAGCGGAAGGCAAAGTAGCCGAACACACACGCCAGCACGCCCGGCACCAGCACCACCAGCAGCATGGCGTACCAGAAGTGTTCGGTGAAGGACCAGTACCAGGGGTAGCTCTTCCAATCCAGGAACACCATGAAGTCGGGCAGGTTGCTTTGGTAGACGCCGTCGCGGCCGATGGCGCGCATCAGGTACATGCCGTGCGCGTAGCCGCCCAGCGCAAAGAACAGGCCGTGGCCCAGCGACAGGATGCCCGCATAGCCCCACACCAGGTCCAGGGCCAGCGCGGCCATGGCGTAGCACATGAACTTGCCCAGCAGCGCCACGGCGTAGGCCGACACGTGCAGCGCATGGCCCGGCGGAAACACCAGGTTCAGCAGCGGCAGCAGCGCCAGCAGCGCGGCCGCCACGGCCAGGGCTGTCCAGGCGCGGCCTGAAAAAAGCGGGCGACGGGTCAGCAGGGTCAGATCGGTCAGCGCGGTCTGTTTCATTCAACGCTCCGGCCGCGGGGGGCGAACAGGCCTTGCGGCCGTTTTTGGACAAACAGCACAATCAACACCAGGATGGTGATCTTGGCCATGACGGCGCCCGCATAGGGCTCCAGGAATTTGTTCACGCCGCCCAGGCCCATCGCGGCGATGACGGTGCCGGCCAACTGGCCCACCCCGCCCAGCACCACCACCATGAAGGAATCCACGATGTAGCCACGGCCCAGGTCCGGCCCCACGTTGCCCAACTGCGACAGGGCCACGCCCGCCAGCCCGGCGATGCCGGAGCCCAGGCCAAAGGCCAGCATGTCCACGCGCCCGGTGGGCACGCCCACGCAATCGGCCATGCGCCGGTTCTGCGTAATGGCGCGCACGAACAGGCCCAGCCGTGTGTGGTTCAGCAGCACCCACACCAGGAACACCACAAAGAACGCAAAGCCGATGATGACGATGCGGTTGTAGGTCAGCACCAGCCCGCCCAGCACGTTGATGCCGCCGGACATCCAGCTGGGGTTGCCCACTTCCACGTTCTGCGCGCCGAACAGCGTGCGCACGCCTTGCATCAGCATCAGGCTGATGCCCCAGGTGGCCAGCAGCGTTTCCAGGGGGCGCCCGTACAGCCAGCGGATCACGGTGCGTTCCAGCGCCATGCCGACCAGCGCCGTCACTACGAACGCCAGCGGCAGCGCGGCCACCACATACCAGTCCAGCCAGCCCGGCAACCAGGCGCGGAACAGCGTCTGCACCACATAGGTCACGTAGGCGCCGATCATCAGCAATTCACCGTGCGCCATGTTGATGACGCCCATCAGCCCAAAGGTAATGGCCAGGCCCAGCGCGGCCAGCAGCAGCACGCTGCCCAGGCTGATGCCGTAAAAGAGGTTGCCCGCCCATTCGATGGTGGCCAGGTGGCGGTCGATCTGCTTGAGCGCCGTGGCCGCCGCATCGCGCACGGTCGCATCGGGCTCCGTGTAGACGCCGTCGCGCTGCTGCGTCAGCGAGGCCAGCACGGGGCGGAAGGCGGCGTTGCGTGTTTCGCCCAGTACCTCCACGGCATGCAGACGCTTGGCGGGGTCGGTGCTTTTCAATTCCAGGTTGGCCTGCGCGATCAACAGCGCATCGCGCACAGCCTCGTTCTTTTCTGTAGCCAATGCTTTTTCAAGCATGGGCAGGCGCGCCGGGTCGCCCGTTTGTTGCAGGCGGCGCGCGGCATCCAGGCGTTCGTTTGGCTGGTCCGAGAACAAGCGCGAACCCGCCAGCGCGGCCTGGATGGCGCGGCGCAGGCGGTTGTTGATGCTGACGGTGCCGGAACCCGCAGGCAGATCCACGGCCGCGCCCGTCGTCGGATCGGTGGCGCGCGTGCTGTCGATGCCGATCAGCACGCGGCCATCGGCCGTTGCATAGAGCTGGTCATTGCCCAGCGCTTGCAAGACCGCGGCCGCGCCCGGATCAGGTAACTGGCCCAGCGCGGCAATCGCTTGCAGCTTGGCGTCCGTGTCGTCGCCGGTCAGCGGCGCAAGCAGGGCCGGGTCCACGCCCGCCGCCGCCGCGGGCGCGGTCAGCAGTGGCATGGCCAGCAGCCACGCAAGAATGAAACGACGCAAGAAATGGGCGATTGCCGCGATGTGCATGCTAGCTCCGCTTAGAGGCCTTGCTTGCTTTCATTACCCGGGATGTACGGGCTCCAGGGTTGGGCACGGATCGGGCCCTTGCTCTTCCACACCACGTTGAACTGGCCGTCCGCCTTGATTTCACCGATGTAGACCGGCTTGTGCAGGTGGTGGTTGCTCTTGTCCATTTCGATGGTGTAGCCATCCGGCGCGCTGAACTTCTGGCCGCCCATCGCCGCGATCACCTTGTCCACGTCGGTGGTCTTGGCCTGTTCCACGGCCTGCTTCCACATGTGGATGCCGACGTAGGTGGCTTCCATCGGGTCGTTGGTCACGACCGTGTTGGCGTTGGGCAGGTTCTTGGCCTTGGCATAGGCCTTCCACTTCTTGATGAAGTCCTCATTGACCGGGTTCTTCACCGACTGGAAGTAGTTCCATGCCGCCAGGTGGCCGACCAGGGGCTTGGTGTCCACGCCGCGCAGTTCTTCTTCACCCACCGAGAACGCCACGACCGGCACGTCGGTGGCCTTCAGGCCGGCGTTGCCCAGTTCCTTGTAGAAGGGCACGTTCGAATCGCCGTTGATGGTCGAGATGACGGCCGTCTTGCCGCCGGTGGCGAACTTCTTGATGTTGGCGACGATGGTCTGGTAGTCGGAATGGCCAAACGGCGTGTAGACCTCGTCGATGTCGCTGTCCTTCACGCCCTTGGAATGCAGGAAGGCGCGCAGGATCTTGTTGGTGGTGCGCGGGTAGACGTAGTCGGTGCCCAGCAGCACGAAGCGCTTGGCGCCGCCGCCGTCTTCGCTCATCAGGTATTCCACGGCCGGGATCGCTTGCTGGTTGGGCGCGGCGCCGGTGTAGAACACGTTCTTCTCAAGCTCTTCGCCTTCGTATTGCACGGGGTAGAAGAGCAGGCCGTTCAGTTCCTTGAAGACCGGCAGCACCGACTTGCGCGACACCGAGGTCCAGCAGCCGAACACCACCGCCACCTTGTCTTGCGACAGCAGTTGGCGCGACTTCTCGGCAAACAGCGGCCAGTTCGACGCGGGGTCCACCACCACGGCTTCCAGCTTCTTGCCCATCACGCCGCCGTTGGCATTGATTTCGTCGATGGTCATCAGCGCAACGTCTTTCAGCGACGTTTCCGAGATGGCCATGGTGCCCGACAAGGAATGCAGGATGCCGACCTTGATGGTGTCTTCGGCGGCGAATACCTGCGGCATCCAGCCGGACATGGCCAACAGGCTCACGGCGGTCAGTTGCTTAAGGGCTAGTCTGCGTTTCATGGTGACTCCTGATTGGTATGTGCCGGGTTGGCCGGCAGGAACGGTCTCTGAAAACAGTCGACAACAAGGACTTCAAGGACATCAAAGCAAAAGGCATGCCAAGTGCCCAAGGCCGGGCAGGCCGCTGTATGAAGAGGGGGTGTTTACGCGAATACGGCTGGGTCTTGCGCGCGTGGCGTGGTCGGATCAAAACCGTGCGCCATGCACAAAACAGGTGCGCATCCTGCCCGCTTGCGGTGCGGGCGTAGCGGCCGGGAAGCGGCGCGTGATGCCTGTTTGACGGCGTTGGCATGTGGCGCCAGAGGGAAAGCCGCGTAGCCGCCAAACATGGCACGCCGATTGCTTGGGAATCCGTACTTGTATACAAGAAAGGATTCCAGCATGAACGCCGCAGCAACGCAGACGAGCCCCATCGGTTGGACCATCGCGCAATGGCAAGCCGCCTATCGCGAAGGCGGGGCCCAGCCCGAAACGCTTTTGGCCGACTACGCCGCGCCGCAAGACGGGCCCGCAGACAATGCCTGGATACAGCGAGTGGACCGCGCCACGCTGGACGAACAGCTGGACGGGCTGCGGCTGATGCTGGCCGCCGTTGGCGGCGACCTGGCGCGCCTGCCGCTGTATGGCGTGCCCTTCGCCATCAAGGACAACATCGACGCCGCCGGCTGGCCCACCACCGCCGCCTGCCCCGAATTTGCCTACACGCCGGGCGAGGATGCGACTGTGGTGCAGCGCCTGCGCGCGGCGGGCGCCATCCTGATCGGCAAGACCAATCTGGACCAGTTCGCCACCGGCCTGGTGGGCACGCGCTCGCCGCATGGCGCGGTGGCCAACACCTTCAACGCCGACTACGTCAGCGGCGGCTCAAGCTCGGGGTCCGCGTCGGTGGTGGCGCGTGGCATCGCGGCGTTTTCGCTGGGCACCGATACGGCGGGCTCGGGCCGCGTGCCGGCGGGCTTCAACAACATCGTGGGCTTGAAGCCGACCAAGGGCTGGCTCAGCACGGCAGGCGTGGTGCCGGCGTGCCGCACGCTGGATTGCGTGTCGATCTTTGCGCTGACCGTGGCCGATGCCGAGCTGGTGGCCGACGTGGCGGGCGGCTTTGACGAACGCGATCCCTATTCGCGCAAGATGCCTGCCGGCGCCTCGCTGCCGTGGCCACGCGCGCCCAAGCTGGCCATCCCCGCCACGCTGGAATTCTTTGGCGACACGCAGGCGGCCACGGTGTTCGACGACGCCGTGCGTGCGTTGAAGGCCACCGGCGCCGAAGTGGAAGCGATAGACTTCGCGCCCTTCAATGAACTGGCCGCGCTGCTGTATCAAGGGCCTTGGGTGGCCGAACGCTTCGCGGCGGTGGAAGACCTGTGGAAGCAGACGCCGGACGTCATCAACCCCGTCGTGCGCGGCATTGTCGAGCAAGCCGCCAACTACAGCGCGCTGGATGCCTTCAAGGCCGAATACCGCCGTGCTGAACTGACGCGGCAAATCCATCAGGCGCTGGCGGGTTTTGATGCGCTGGTGGTGCCGACGTCTCCGTCCATCTACACCATCGCGCAGCTTCAAGCCGACCCGGTCACGCTGAATTCGCGGCTGGGTGTCTATACCAACTTTGCCAACCTGGCCGACTTGTCGGCGCTGGCGGTGCCGGCCGGCATGCGCGCCGACGGCTTGCCGTCGGGCATCACGCTGATCGGCCTGGCCTGGCAGGACCGCGCGCTGGCGCAGTTCGGCCGCCTGTGGCAAGCGCAGCGTGGCCTGCCGCTGGGCGCCACGGGCGCGCCGCTGCCGGCCGGCATGGACGTGGCGACCCCGCCCGCCGACACCGTGCGTGTGGCGGTGGTGGGCGCGCACCTGACCGGCATGCCGCTGAACCATCAACTGACCTCGCGCCACGCGGTGCTGGTGGAAAAGACCCGCACGGCGGACGACTACCGCCTGTATGCGCTGGCCAACACCACGCCGCCCAAGCCGGGGCTGGTGAAGTCCGAGTCCGGCGCGCCGATTGAAGTGGAACTGTGGGATGTGCCGGTGACGGCGTTCGGCGCCTTCGTGGCCGAGATTCCCGCGCCCTTGGGCATCGGCACGCTGGAGCTGGAAGACGGCCGCCTGGTCAAGGGCTTCATCTGCGAACCACGCGGCCTGGATGGCGCGCGCGACATCACCACCTTTGGCGGCTGGCGCGCCTATCTGGCGAGCCTTAGTGCTGCTGCCGGCGCCAACTCCAACGCCACCCCCCGCTAACCCCGCAAGCCATTTGGGAGCCGAACCGTGTTCGATACCGTTCTGATTGCCAACCGCGGCGAGATCGCCGTCCGCGCCATCCGCACCCTGAAGCGGCTGGGCATCCGTAGTGTGGCCGTGTATTCCGACCCCGATCGCAACGCCGCGCACGTGCGCGAGGCCGATGTGGCCGTGGCCCTGGGCGGCGAAAAAGCCGTCGACAGCTACTTGCGCATGGACCTGCTGCTGGCGGCCGCGCGCGAGCATGGCGCACAAGCCATCTACCCCGGCTATGGGTTCCTGTCCGAAAGCGCGGAATTCGCCGAAGCCTGCGAAGCGGCGGGCATTGCGTTCGTGGGCCCCACGCCTTTGCAGATCCGCGAGTTCGGGCTGAAGCACCGTTCGCGCGAACTGGCGGCCGAAGCGGGCGTGCCGATGACGCCGGGCACGGGGCTCTTGGCCAGCCTGGGTGAAGCGCTGTTGCACGCCGAGCGCATCGGCTACCCGGTCATGCTCAAGAGCACGGCTGGCGGCGGCGGCATCGGCTTGTCGCGCTGCGAGAACGAAGCGGAACTGACCGTGGCGTTCGATAGCGTGCAGCGCATGGGCGAACACTTCTTCCGTGATGGCGGCGCGTTCATCGAACGCTATGTGGATAACGCGCGCCACGTGGAAGTGCAGATCTTCGGCGACGGCGCGGGCCGCGTGCTGGCGCTGGGCGAACGCGATTGCTCGGTGCAGCGGCGCAATCAGAAAGTGATCGAGGAAACGCCCGCGCCGCTGCTGCCGGCCGCGACACGCGCGGCCTTGCTGGCGGCGGCCGTGCAGTTGGGCGAGTCGGTGAACTACCGCTCGGCCGGCACCGTTGAATTCATCTACGACCCGGCCCGCGACAGCTTTTATTTTCTGGAGGTCAACACGCGCTTGCAGGTCGAGCATCCGGTGACGGAAGCCGTTACGGGCCTGGACCTGGTGGAATGCATGCTGCGCGTGGCCGCTGGCGAAGCGCTGGATATCGCCGCGATGTCGCGCGCGCCGCAGGGTGCGTCCATCGAAGTGCGCCTGTACGCTGAAGACCCGCTGCGCCAGTTCCAGCCGTCGCCGGGCGTGCTGACCGAGGTGTCCTTCCCTGAAGGGGTACGGGTGGATGGCTGGGTGGCGACCGGCACCGACGTGCCGGCGTTCTACGACCCCATGCTGGCCAAGCTGATCGTGCACGCGGACACGCGCGAAGCCGCCTTGGACAAGCTGGCTGACGCGCTGGCGCGCACGCGGCTGCACGGCATTGCCACCAACCTGGACTACCTGCGCCAGATCGTCGCCGACGAACGCTTCCGCGCCGGCAAGCTGTCCACGCGCTTCCTGGAAAGCTTCACGTACCGGCCCGCCGCCATCGAAGTGCTGGAAGCCGGCACCTACACCAGCGTGCAGGACTACCCCGGCCGCACCGGCTACTGGGACATCGGCGTGCCGCCTTCGGGCCCGATGGACGACTATGCCTTCCGTTTGGCCAACCGCATCGTCGGCAATGCGCCGGACGCGGCCGGCATCGAGGCCACGCTGATTGGGCCGACCTTGCGCTTTCACGGCGACACCGTCGTGGCTCTGACTGGCGCCGAATGCGCCGCCACGCTGGACGGCGAACCCGTGCCGATGTGGCAGCCAATTGCCGTGCGTTCGGGTCAGGTGCTGGCCACCGGCCGCGCGCTGTCGGGCTGCCGCAGCTACCTGGCCGTGCGCAACGGGCTGGACGTGCCGGTTTACCTGGGCAGCCGCTCGACCTTTGCGCTGGGCCAGTTCGGCGGGCACGCCGGCCGCACGCTGCGCGTGGGCGACATGCTGCCCTTGGTGCGGCCGGAGCTGGGCGAGGGTGTTGTCGCCGCGCCGGTGGCAGAGCCGATGCCCGCGCCGGCCGAGCTGATTCCCTCCTACGGCAACACCTGGGAAATCGGCGTGCTGTACGGCCCGCATGGCGCGCCGGACTTCTTCCAGCCCGAAGCCATCGACACCTTCTTCGCGGCGGATTGGGAAGTGCACTACAACTCGAACCGCCTGGGCGTACGCCTGATAGGCCCAAAGCCCACCTGGGCGCGCGAGAACGGCGGAGAGGCGGGCCTGCACCCGTCGAATATCCACGATTGCGAATACGCCATCGGCAGCATCAATTTCACGGGCGACAGCCCTGTCATCCTGACGCGCGACGGTCCCAGCCTGGGCGGCTTTGTGTGCCCCGTCACCATCGCGCGCGCCGAACTGTGGAAGGTGGGCCAGGTGAAGCCGGGCGACCGCATCCGCTTCGTGCGCATGGACTATCCGCAAGCCGTGGCGCTGGAAGCCGCGCAAGACCAAAGCGTGGCGGCGCTGTCGGCGGTATCGCCCGAGGCAACCGCGCCATCGCCCGTGCCCGCCACGGTGTCCGAAACCATCGTCGCCGCCTTGCCGGCCGAGGGCTCGCGCCCGTCGGTGTCATACCGCCAGGCGGGCGACGGCTACCTGCTGCTGGAATATGGCGACAACGTGCTGGACCTGGCGTTGCGCATGCGCATTCACTTGCTGATGGAGGCGTTGAATGCCGACCCGATCGCGGGCGTGCAGGAATTGTCGCCGGGCGTGCGCTCGTTGCAGATCCGCTATGACAGCCGCCAGATTCTGCAAGGCGCGTTGATCGAACGCTTGTTGAAGATCGAAGCCGGCCTGGCCGACGTGGCCACGCTGAAGGTGCCCACGCGCGTGGTCTACCTGCCCATGGCCTTCGAGGATTCGGCCACGCTGGGCGCGGTGAAGCGCTATCAGGAAACCGTGCGCGCCAACGCGCCATGGCTGCCGAACAATGTGGACTTCATCCAGCGCATCAACGGGCTGGCCAGCCGCAATGATGTGCGCGACATTGTGTTCGACGCCAGCTATCTGATCATGGGCTTGGGCGACGTGTATCTGGGCGCGCCATGCGCGGTGCCGATCGATCCGCGCCATCGCCTGCTGACGTCCAAGTACAACCCGGCGCGCACGTTCACGGCGGAAGGCACGGTGGGCATCGGCGGCGTGTACATGTGCATCTACGGCATGGATTCGCCGGGTGGGTATCAACTGGTCGGCCGCACCTTGCCCATCTGGAACAAGTTCTTGAAGAATCCGGTGTTCCAGGACGGCAAGCCCTGGCTGTTGCGGTTCTTTGATCAGGTGCGCTTCTACCCGGTCACCGAGGCCGAGCTGGATGTGCTGCGCGAAGACTTCCGCGAAGGGCGCGCCACGGTGCGCATTGAAGAGGAAGTGTTTGATTTCGCCGCGCACCAGCGCTTTTTGGCCGAGCAGGCAGACAGCATCGCCGTGTTCCAGACGCGCCAGAAAAGCGCCTTCGACGCCGAAGTGGCGTTGTGGAAGAGCGAGGACGTGGCGGTGGAGCAAGAGGCGCCGGCTCAAGAGGCCGAGGCCGACACGGCACTGCGCGAGGGCGAACGACTGGTCAGCGCGGATATGTGCGGCAACATCTGGAAGATTCCGGTCCAGGTGGGGCAGAGCGTATCGGCGGGCGACACGCTGGTGGTGGTCGAGGCCATGAAGATGGAGCTGTCGGTGATTGCGCCCGCGTCGGGCACGGTCACGGCGATCCGCTGCGTGCCGGGCAAGCCGGTGAACGCGGGCGACCCCTTGGTGGTGCTGGCGGAAGACGCCACGTGCACCGTGGCGGGATGATGCGCCTGGAATCCGTCCAGGTCAGCCCGGCGATCCGGCAGGCGCCGGCGCTGGCCGGGTCACTGGCTGACCAGGTGTATCAGCGCATCAAGGACGATTTGTTCGATTTCCGGATGCTGCCGGGTGAGCGTTTTACCGAGGCGGACCTGGTGGCGCGGCTGGGCGTCAGCCGTACCCCGGTGCGGCTGGGCTTGGCGCGGCTGGAGCGCGAAGGCTTCGTGCTGGCCAGCCCGCGCAGCGGCTGGCAGGTGCGGCCGTTCGATTTTGAACGCTTCGAAGCGCTGTACGACGTGCGGGTGGTGCTGGAACAGGCGGCGGTGGACAAGCTGTGCACGCGCGAGCACATGGACGAGTCCGGCATCCTGGGCGCGTTGAAGGACGTTTGGTTGGTGCCCCCGCCACAGCGGATTCTGGACGGGCGGCTGGTGGCGCAGTTGGATGAGGCGTTCCATTGTTCATTGGTGGCGGCGGCCGGGAATCCGGAGATGGCGCAGATACACCGGGACGTGACGGAGAAGATCCGCATTGTCCGGCGGCTGGATTTCACGAAGGATTTCCGGGTGGACGCGACGTATGAGGAACATGCAGCGATTTTGCGCGCGGTGCTGGCACGGCGCGGGGATGAGGCGGCACGGATGCTGAAGTCGCATATTGAGATGAGCAAGGCGGAGGTACGGAAGATCACGCTGCATATGCTGCATGAGGCAAGGGAAGGGGGGAGGTAAAGGGGGGGTGTTTGATGGGTTGCGCGCGATCGGGGGTGGGGTTTTGGCGGCGGACCTTGCGCGGGCCATCCTACGGTGGGCTCGGGAATTGTAGGATGGGTGAAGCGCGGGAATGTCTTCTAAAGAACACCGGCGCTGATCGCGCGTAACCCATCGGGCGGTGCCCGCGACGTGATCCATCCGGGGTTTACCCGCCGTGACCGAATCACATTCGCTACCCCTGCAACTGCTTATATACCTCTTGCGACACCCGTTGCAGCTCATCCCGGCTGACTGCGCCGGACAGGGCGTAGCCGAACTGGCCTTCCACCCAATAGAACACCCGTACCGCCCCTTCCTGCGTGAACTGGAACGCGGTCTGGCCGCCCGCGGCTTCGCGGGTGACGTACAACGTCAGCCTTTGCCCGTCGGCCCCGCCGTACATGAACTGTGCCACCGGTCCCGAGCCGCCGGGCAACAAGCGGCCGCCCACCAATTCATAACCTGCTTGCGATAGTGATGGCGCGCGCACCGGTGCGCCCATGCGCTTGGTCAACCACGTGACCAAACCCTTTTCATTGTCGGCGCTGACTTCCACCGGGCGGCCCATGTCGGGTGCATACACCGCATGCGCGATGGCTGCGCGTTGGGCGTAACCGCCCGCCGCGCGGTCCGGGCCGGCGGTGGCCAGCACGGTTTGCAGATGGCGCGCATCCATCGCGCCGCGTACCGTCCATGCCGCGCCCGCGCTGACCGCCGCGATCGCCACGCCGGCCGCCAAGGCACGCCACGGCAACTGCCGTGTCGGCGCTTTCAAAGGCAGCCGCAAGGGCAACGGTTCATCCAGCACCGGGTCCAGCAGCGCATGCAGCGCGCGGCGTTGCGCCTGCCAGTCCGCCACGCGGGTCTGGTCCTGCGGATGCGAGGCCAGGAAGGCGTCGACCTCGGCATGGCGGGCAGGGGCCAACTGGCCGTCCGCATAGGCATGCAGATCGGCTTCGGTGATGGGGCTGCCCGAGCTGGGCACCGGATGGAGGGATTTTTCGTTCATGTCATTTCACGCGATGCAAGCGGCTGACCGAATCGTGTCCGCGCATCAGCGCGCCCAGCTTTTCACGGGCGCGCGACAGCCGGGACATGACCGTGCCGATGGGCACGTCCAGTACGCGCGCGGTGTCCTGGTAGGACAGGTCTTCCACGCAGATCAGCAACAGCACTTCCCGCTGCTCGGGCGGCAGGGCTTGCAGGCAGCGGTCCAGGTCGCGCACCTCCAGTTGATCGGTCTGCGTGGCGCGCACCGGCATGTCGGGCAGGTCGCCCGGGGCAGTCTGATCCGCCCGCCGGCTGTTGGCGCGTACGCCGTCGATGAAATGGTTGTGCATGATGCCGAACATCCAGGCCCGCAGCTCGCCGCGCTTTTGCCATCGCGAATAGCGGCTCCAGGCGCGCTCCAACGTGTCCTGAACCAGGTCATCGGCCCGATGCGGGTCGCCCGTCAGCCCGCGCGCGTATCGCCGCAGGCTGGGGATGCAGGCCAGGATCAGGGCCTCGTCGTCGGCGCGCATGGCAGCCAGGCAGGAGCCGTCGCGGATCAGGGCTTGATGACGTGCCAGACTTCCTTGAAGTTGTCGCCGGTCTTGTCGCCCGGCTTGGTGTCCTTCACGTACAGGTAAACGGGCTTGCCTTTATGGGCCCATTGCTTGGAGCCGTCGTCGCGGGTGATGACGGTCATGTCGCCCATGGGCTTGGCGTCGGCGGGGGCGGCGACGGGCGGCCAGACCTTGGCGCACCCGTCGTTGCAGGCGCTTTTGCCCGCGGCGTCTTTGTCGAAGGTGTAGAGCGTCATGCCCGCGCTGTTGACCAGGATGCCGTCTTGCGTTTTGACGGCTTGGGCGTGGGCGCCGGCCGAGAACAGGGCGGCGGAGCCCAGGACCAGGGCGGCGGCGATATGTGTGCGCATGTTGAGCCTCGTACGTAGATGGGGGAAAGGGATGACTGCCCGCTACAGACGTCGGCCATGGCGGGATTATTCCCGCCAGCCCAAAAAAATCTGCAACGTTCAGCCGACCGGCCGACCAGCGCCGGGTTCGTAACGCATTTCAAACTCCAGGTCAGTCTCCTTGACGGGGGTGAAACCCAGGGCCGCATAAAGCCGCTGGGCGGGGTTGCCTTTCAGCACGCTCAGGGTGACGGGCGCGCCTTCCGCGTCCGCCCGGTCCAGCACGGGCTCGATCAGGCGGCGGCCCAGGCCCATGCCCTGGAAATCCGGCGCGATTTGTATCTGCACAATGTGCCACCCGTCCGTATCGCGGTAATGCTTGAACAGGCCGGCGGGGCGGCCGTCCACCCAGACAATTTGCGCGTCGTCGAAGTGGTACTGGATGCGGGCCAGATGATGTTCGTCAGTCGCTGGCGCGCCGGCGCGTTCCATATGTTCCTGCATGGTGGCTTTGCGCAACGCCAGCAGAAAGGGCAGGTCTTCTTCGGTGGCGGGTTGCAGCGCCAGGGAATGCTCCGGGGCAGGGGAATACGTCATGGAATTACGGCTGCGTAAGGGGTTCTGCGGAGGGCGTTTTGCGTTTGGCCGTCTTGCCGGCCTGATGGATCAAGTTATAAAGCTGTTGCGCGGCGGGCGCCAGGGGGCGGCCGCGCCGGGCGATCAAGCCCAGCGTGCGCGTGACGCGCGGGTGTTCCAGCTTGACGCTCGTCAGCGTGGCATGCCCCGCCAGCGGCATGGCCAACTGCGGCACGGCGGCCACGCCCAGGCCCGCTTCCACCAGACCCAGCAAGGTCATCACGTGGCTGACCTCAAACGCGCTGACGGTGCGCTTGCCGCTCTTTGCCAGCGCATCGTCAATCAACAGGCGGTTGCCGCTTTCTTTCGCGACCGTCATGAAGCGTTCTTGCGACAGCGCTTCCCAGGACACGCTGCGGCGGCTGGCCAGCGGATGGTCGCGCCGCACCGCCAGAACGAAGTCTTCACGCAGCACCGCCTTGAAATCCACGTCCGGTTCCTGCGTGCCGAAAAAACTGATGCCGAAATCAGCGCGACCCGTCACCACGCTGTTGAGCACCGTGTTGGCGGTTTCGTCGATGATGCGCACGCGAATGCGCGGGAAGCGCTCGGTGTAGTCGCGGATGACGGACGGCAGGAAGTAATAGGCCACGGACGGCACACAGGCCACCGTCACCAACCCGCCACGCTGCGCGGCCAGGTCGCCGATGCTGAGCACGGCGCTTTCCAGTTCATCAATGGCGCTGCGCGCGCGCTCCAGGAATACGCGCCCCACCTGCGTCAAGGCCACGCGCCGCGTGGTGCGTTCCAACAGGCGCGCACCCAGGATGCTTTCCAGCTTTTCGATGCGCCGACTGAGCGCGGGCTGGGACAAGTGCAGGTCGTCGGCTGCCGCGCGAAAGCTGGCGCGTTCGGCCACCGCCACGAAGGCCTGCAATTCCTGTAAATCGAAATTGATGCGTGCCATGCATTAATCCATCCGTAAGTTGCAATTCAAATAATAGCCGCCAAGTCGCAGAATGGCTTCCATGGAAACCGTAATCCCTTGCGTACTGATGCGCGGCGGCACGTCGCGCGGCCCCTTTTTTCTGGGCGACTGGCTGCCGGCCGACCCGGTGCAGCGCGACCGCCTGCTGTTGACCGCCATGGGTTCGCCCCATGCGCTACAAGTTGACGGCATCGGCGGCGGCAACACGCTGACCAGCAAAGTGGCCATCGTGTCGCGCTCGACCCGGCCGGACTGCGATATCGATTACCTGTTTGCGCAGGTGTCGGTGGACCGCGCCATGGTCGACACCCGGCCCAACTGCGGCAACATGCTGTCGGGCGCCGCGCCCTTTGCCATTGACGAAGGCTTGGTCGTGCCGCGCGATGGCGTCACATCGGTGCGGGTGCATAACGTCAACACCGGCGCGGTGATCGAAGCCGTGGTGCAGACGCCGGGCGGCCACCTGACCTATGAAGGCGATGCACGCATCGATGGCGTGCCGGGCACGGCGGCACCGGTACGGCTGAACTTCCTGGAGGCTTGGGGCGCCATCACCGGCAAGCTGTTTCCCACCGGGCAGCGGCAGGAATATGTCGACGGGGTAGCGGTGACGCTGATCGATGCGGCCATGCCGATGGTATTGATGCGCGCCCAGGACTTCGGCCTGCGCGGCGACGAAACGCCCGCGCAACTGGACGCCAACGCCGGCTTGCTTGAACGCATGGAGCGCATTCGGCTGGAAGCGGGGCGTCGCATGGGGCTGGGTGACGTGTCGCAGAGCGTCATCCCCAAACCGGTGCTGGTGGCGCCTTGCAATGAAGCGGGCGCCTTGGCGCTGCATTCACGCTATTTCACGCCTCGTGCTTGCCATCGCGCTCACGCGGCAACGGGTGCGGTGGGCGTGGCCAGCGCGTTTCTAATGCCGGGCACCGTGGCGCATGCTTGCGGTGGGCCGCCCGTGGTGGCGGGGTATCGCACGGTGCGCATTGAGCATCCGTCCGGAGGCATGGACATCGATGTCGATCTGGACACAGTCAGCGGCGAGGTGCGCGCCGCGGGCTTGGTACGGACGGCACGCAAGATCATGAAGGGGCTGCTGTACGTGCCCGGCCATTATGTGTTGGCGGGCGACGAGCCGATGCGCGCGGTTGCATAAGACGCTAGTTTTAGTACGCCGATCAATTCAACTTTTTCTACCGCCGAAGCGGCCCGCAAAGAGGCCGCCACAACACGGCAATCGCTATATCTGGAGACAAGCAATGAAGCATCATCCCATCAAAGCCCTGTGCGCCGCCGCCATGCTGCTGGCCGCAAGCGCCGTGGCGCAGGCTGATTACCCTGAACGCGCAATCACATTGGTCGTGCCTACCGCCGCGGGCGGCGGCAACGACGTGCTGGCGCGCGTGGTGGGCCAGAAGGTTGGCGAACTCCTGGGCCAGACCGTCATCGTGGTGAACAAGCCCGGCGCGCAGGGCGCGATTGCGTCCGACTACGTCGCGCGCCAGCCGGCGGACGGCTACACGCTGATGCTGGGCTACATCGGCACGCATGGCATCAACCCCGCCATGCAGAAGCTGAACTACGACCCGGTCAAGGACTTCACGCCCATCGGCATGGTGGCCGATTCACCCACCATCATGGTTGTGTCCAAGCGCATACCGGTGAAGGACGTGGCCAGCCTGGTGAAGTACGGGCACGAGCACCCCGATGGCCTGAACTTCGCCTCCGCCGGGCCGGGCACCGCACCGGCGATCGCGGGCGAACTCTTCAACCAGGCCACCGGGATCGCCATGCTGGACGTGCCCTACAAAGGTTCCGCGCCCGCGCTGAACGACACCTTGGCCGGCGTGACGCAGGTGATGTTCCCCAGCTTGTTCAGCGTGTACCCGCACCTGAAGTCGGGCGCGATCCAGGCGGTGGCGGTAGCAGGGTCAAGCCGTATCGCGGCACTGCCCGATCTGCCGACCTTGGCCGAGGCGGGCGTGGCTGGGGCGGACGTGCCGCAGTGGTACGCCATCTTCGCCCCGGCCAAGGTCGAGCCGGCGGTGGTGGATAAGCTGAACAAGGCGCTGAATCAGGCCTTGTCGGACCCGGTTGTCGCGAAGAAGATAGCTGAACAAGGCGCGGCAGTTCGCCGCAGTACACCGGCTGAACTGGGGGCGTTCGTGCAAAGCGAGGCCGTGCGGTGGAAGCAATTGGCGGACAAGCAGAAGTTGGCGGCACGGTAGTGGGTGGGTGGTGTCGGTCGCGAGTTGAGGGGCGGGTGGCGTGCTACGTGACTGGTGTCGGTCGCGAACCGTGGAGCGGGCGGCGTGCTAGGACGCCGCCGGTGCAGGTCGCGAGCGATGGGTGTGACGGCAGGCGCTGTGCCAGGCAATTTGCCGCTGTTGCCAAGCGTGAAACGTCGTGTGCTCCCAGGCGTCTGGCGTGGCGACATGGCCGTGCTTGATGGGATTCATGTGGATGTAGTGGATGCAGGCGGAAAGCTCACGCTCGTCGCGGATGACATGCTCCCAAAAGCGCCGCTGCCAGATGCCGCGCTCGCCTTTGCGGTAGACGCTGCGGCGGACATGGTAAGGGCGCAAGGCCCGGGAAAACCGCGCCTTGATCCGACGCCAGCGGCCAGAGTAGTCGGCATCGTTATCGGGCAGCCGCCAGATCATGTGCAGATGGTCGGGCAGCAACACCGCCGCCAGCACCGCGAACGGCGCGATCTGTTGTTCGGCCCGTATGCAAGCCTTCAGCCATGATGCGTGAGGGATCAAATCGTGATGTTCCCGCGCCAGCACCGCAACGGTGAAGAAGTAAGTGCCACCGGGGATATACAAACGCCGATACGCAGTCATTTCCGCCTCCGGAGTGAAAAGGGAAGCATAAGAAATTGGCGTAACGCGTGCCGCGATAGAGAGCTGATTTCGGCACGCATCGCAGATGCCGTGCGTTCGTATGGTGCGCGGAGTTCCATGGCGGCAGATGGGTTACGCGCGAGCCCCACCTTTTCCTTGCCCCGGCCATCCTCGCGCTTCACCCATCCTACGATGGCTGCATGACTCGCTGATCGTAGGATGGGTGAAGCGCGGGATGCCCTGGAAAAGAACCCAAGCGTAGATCGCGCGCAACCCATCAAGCAGCGTCGCCCGCAACGCAATGCCAGCCACAACGCCAACGAGCCACGCGGTGTTCCATGGCGGCAGATGGGTTACGCGCGATCCCCACCTTTTCCTTGTCCCGGCCATCCTCGCGCTTCACCCATCCTACGATGGCTGCATGACTCGCTGATCGTAGGATGGGTGAAGCGCGGGATGCCCTGGAAAAGAACCCAAGCGTAGATCGCGCGCAACCCATCAAGCAGCGTCGCCCGCAACGCAATGCCAGCCACAACGCCAACGAGCCACGCGGTGTTCCATGGCGGCAGATGGGTTACGCGCGATCCCCACCTTTTCCTTGTCCCGGCCATCCTCGCGCTTCACCCATCCTACGATGGCTGCATGACTCGCTGATCGTAGGATGGGTGAAGCGCGGGATGCCCTGGAAAAGAACCCAAGCGTAGATCGCGCGCAACCCATCAAGCAGCGTCGCCCGCAACGCAATGCCAGCCACAACGCCAACGAGCCACGCGGTGTTCCATGGCGGCAGATGGGTTACGCGCGATCCCCACCTTTTCCTTGTCCCGGCCATCCTCGCGCTTCACCCATCCTACGATGGCTGCATGACCCGTTGATCGTAGGATGGGTGAAGCGCGATATGCCCAGGAAAAGAACCCAAGCGTAGATCGCGCGCAACCCATCAAGCACCCGTCATCCCATCACCCCCGCCCCACCCGCATCAAAATTCCTCAAATTCGGAAACACCATCCCCAATTCCTCCTTCCCCGCGCCAAACCACCCGCCCAGCGCCGCGCCCAATTGGTCCACCGCCAGCGTCGGCAACAAACGCCCGTTATCCACAAACCCCGGGCCGTCCAGCGCAATCTCTGGATGCGCGCCGTAATAGCGGCCGCCCTTGACCGCGCCGCCCATCACGAAATGGTGCGAACCCCAGCCGTGGTCCGAGCCGTTGCCGTTTGAACCCAACGTGCGTCCGAACTCCGATGCCGTAAAGGTGGTGACCTGATCCGCCACGCCCATCGACGAAAGCGCCTGCTGGAACGCCGCCATCGCTTGCCCCAGCTCGCGCAGCAGGGCAGGGTGCGTATCGTTCAAACCCGTGTGATTGTCGTACCCGTTCTGCGACACAAAAAACACCTGTCGCCTCGCGCCCAAAGCCTGGCGGGCGCCGATGATGCGGGCCACGATCTTCAACTGCTGCGCCAAGGGTGACGCAAAATCCCCCGGCACCGCCACATCTGCCAGCGCCGCGCGCAATTGCGTGTCGGCGCTGATGGACTGCGCCGCGATGCGCGCCATTTCTCGTTCCATCAAGTGTTCGCGCGGTTGCGTGATCAACTGCCGCAACAGTGCGGTGCAGGCGCTGGAGCCATACATATCCCGGCCCAACAGATCAATCGACGTGGACCCATTGATGCCCACCCGATACCCCGCCACCTTGCGCCCGGCCAGCAGCACCGTGCTGCCGCCTGCCGTAATACCCGTGAAGGTGCGCTGCGCGTTGGCGCCGGCAAACAGGTCGGTCAGCCGGCCCGCCCAGCCTGACGACGCGCCTTCGGGCGCCAGCGCCTGCCAGTACGCTTGCTGGTCGTTGTGTGAAAACAGCTTGGGCGGCAACGGTACGCGCGCGCTGATGTATTCCGCTTTCGACGTGGGCGTGACCAGTGGCCCAACATTGAGCAGCACGGCCAACTGTCCGCTTTCATACAGCGGCGCAAGCGGCGCCAGCGCGGGGGCCAAGGCAAACTGCCCCCCACCCGCCGCGGGCGCTTTGCCCCGCAAGACGGTGGCTTGCAGCACATCTCTTTTCAAGCCGATATCACCACGCGCGGCGGCATAGGCACGATAGGCTTCGGTGTCGTAGGGTACGACGGTGTTGTAGGGGTCGTTGCCGCCATACAGGAACACGCAGACCAGCGCCTTGTACGAGGCCGGGGCGGACTGCGCCGCCGCTGCGCCCAAGGCCGCCAGGTTCAAGGCCAGCGGCGCGGCGGCGCCGGTTGCGCCCAATGCGCAGGCGCGCAACAGAAAGGCGCGGCGGTCGGCGTCGTGGGATCGCTTCATTTCTGCACCAGGTATTCAGGGCTGGCGGCCACCAGCAGGATGGCTGCTCGCACGCGGTCGCGCGGCCGATTGGCGGGCACGGTGGCGACGGCCTCTGCGATGGCTTCGGCGGTGCGCTCGCTGAAGGCGTCGCCGGCCAGCAGCAGCACGACGCGCGCCACCAATGCTTGCGGGTCCTTCGCCAAGGCGATCTCTGGCGCGTAGCTGGTCTGCAAATCTTCCCACCCGCGATCGGCGTAGATCGCCAGAAAATTCAAGTAACCCGCAATGCTCGTCTCGTCGGTAATCTGTAGCTCGGGCGCCACCAGATGGCGCTTGGCCAGTTCCGTGACCGGGGGCGAGTAGCGAGGGCGGAAGAAGTTGAACACCGTTGCCGACCGCATGGGGCTTTGCGCCAGCCGGATGGTGTTGTCGGTGGTATCCGGCATGGCCCACGCGCCATTGATGGACGTGGCGCCGAAGGCGCGCGCCCAGCCCGAGAAGCGCAGGATGGGCTCGCGCACCTTGCCCCAGGTGGGGTCGTTCAGGTCAGGCGCACGCGCCTCGGGGTCCAGCAAGATGGCGCGCAGCACCGCCTTCAGATTGCCGCGCGCGCCGCTGCCGTCGTCGTCGAACACCGCCGCCACGCGCCGCACATAGGCCGGGCTGGGGTTGCTGGTGACCAGCCGTTGAATCAGTTGCATGCCGATGAAAGGCCCCACGTTGGGATGCGCGCAAATCACGTCCATGGCTTTTTGCAGCGACAGACGCCCGTCGGTGCCCGCCGGTATCACCGCGCCCAGGAACCGCTTTTCGCTCATCGAATGCAGGGCATTGTTCAACGCCATGGGCCGCCGGTGAAACTCCACATTGGTTTCTGGGCCGTTGATGTCCCAGCCCGTAAAGACGCGCGCCAGCCCCTGCACATCCGCATTGGTATAGGTTTCCACCGGCGCCCCGTTCACGAGCTTCACGGTGCCGTCCGGCTCCAGCATCAGCAGCCCGATGCTGAACAACTGCATCACTTCGCGTGCGTAGTTTTCGTCGGGGTGGCGGCCGGTCTTGGGGTCTTCCTTGCGGTTGCCGCGATACGTCAGCATGCAGCCCATCGACAGGTTCTTGGTGACGGCGGTCAGCAGCGCCTGGTAGCTGCCCAGCGCGTGTTCGGCCAGCAGGTCCATGAAGCCCGCCGCGCCGAACAGCGGCCACGATGCGGTGATGGACTGCACCCCCACCACGAATATCTCGGACAGGGCGAAGGCCATGCGCGTGCGCACCTGGTCTTCCGCGCTGATGAACTTGCGCCACAGCGTGGACTCCAGCGGCGCGTTGATGCCGTTGCCCTTGAATGCTTCGGTGTTTTTCCGCTGTTGCAGCAGCCAATCAAAGTGCGTCTGGGACGGCGGCATTGCCAACTGGGCGTCGAGCCAGTCGGCATAGCCGTCGCGCACCACGGCGTCGATCAGGGCGGGGGTGGGCCCGAACGTGGCCTGCGCCAGAAAGCGCGAGGCCTGGCCGGGGGTAACTGTCATCGCAAGCCTCTCGTCGTATGCGATTGACTACGGTACTGAACCGCGCCGCGCGCTTCAATACCGTCATACGGACGAGAGGATTAATCCCAAAGCATGAGGCTCAGATCGAGCGCGTGATGCCGCCGTCGATACGGATGTTCTGGCCGGTGATGTAGGACGACGCGTCGGACGCCAGGAAGGCGATCAGGTCCGCCACTTCCTCGGCGGTGCCGTAGCGGCCCATGGGGATGCGGGTGCGGCGGTCTTCTTTTTCGGGAAGGCTGTCGATAAAGCCGGGCAACACGTTGTTCATCCGCACATTGTGTTCGGCGTACTCATCCGAAAACACCTTGGTGAAGGCGGCCAGGCCGGCGCGAAACACGCCCGACGTGGGAAACAGCGCTTCGGGTTCGAAGGTGGCGTAGGTGGAGATATTGACGATGGCGCCGGATTTCTGCTGCTTCATCACGGGCGCGACCAGGCGGGTGATGCGCACCACGTTCAACAGATAGAACTCCATGCCCAGATGCCAGTCGTCGTCGCTGATGGAGAGCAGCGGGCCCTTGGGTCCGTGGCCGGCGCTATTGACCACGGCGTCTACGCGGCCCCATTTATCCAAGGTGGTTTCAAGCAGCCGGGCCAGGTCGTCGGTCGACCGGTTCGAGCCGGTGACGCCGATGCCGCCCAGTTCGCCCGCCAGGGCCTCGCCCTTGCCGGACGATGACAAAATGGCGACCCGATATCCGTCGGCCGCCAGTTTGCGCGCCGCGGCCGCGCCCATGCCACTGCCGCCCGCCGTCACGATCGCTACTTTTTCGGTGCTCATGCCTGCTCCTGTCGGGGTGTACGAAGAGCGGCCATTGTAGGGGGAACCCCTTCATTGAAACGGGCCCCGGCCCCGGATTTCCCGGAGGGCGGAGCCCGTGCGGCGCAGCGCTTGCGCGCTGGCTATTCGGTAAGGCGCGGCACCTGCGCGCCGCTTGGTCGGTGAGTCGCAGCGCCCGCGCTGCTTAGTCGACCAGCTTCAAGCTGCCTTTCATCAGCGCAAAGTGGCCGGGGAAGGAGCAAAAGTAGGTGTAGGCGGTGCCGGCGGCCAGCTTGCTGACGTCGAAGGTGACGGAATCTTTCTCGCCACCGCCGATGACCTTGGTGTGCGCGATGACGCGGGCGTCACCCGGCTTCACGTAGTCCTTGTCCAGCCCGGCGGCCATGCCGTCGTTCACGGCGCCTTGCATGTCGGCCGTGGTGGTCAGCACCCAGTTGTGGCCCATGACGTTCTTGGCCAGCTTGCCCGGATGCGTCAGGTTCACGGTGAACTGCTTGCAGCTTTTGCTGACCGTGATTTCCTTTTTGTCGAACTGCATCTGGTCGTTGCCGGCGATATCCACCGAGCATTCGGCGGCCAGGACCGGGGCCGACGCGACAGCCAGGACTGCTGCCACGCACAATTTCTTGAACAACATATTCATGCCTCCAACGTTTCGCAAAAAGCGGATGTCCGGCCTGTGCGACGCGCGCACAAAACCGGTTTCACGACATTCTCACCCCGCTACCGGCCAGAATGCCAACGCCCGCAAGGGCGTATTTGATACAACGCAAGCCGGCGCGAATTACGGCTGTGGGCTGACGCGCCAGATCACATTGCCCACGTCGTCCGCCGTCAGCAGATCACCCTGGCTGTCGATGGCCACGCCCACCGGCCGCCCCTGCGCCTGCCCTTGTTCGTTCAGAAACCCCGTCAGCACATCGCGTGCCGGGCCGTTCGGCACGCCGTCGGAAAACGGCACGAAGATGACCTTGTAGCCACTGCGCGGGTCGCGGTTCCATGATCCGTGCTGGCCCACGAACATGCCGCCGGTAAACGGCGCCGGCAGCCGGGTCTTGCCCGACCAGGCCAGCCCCAGGGATGCCGTGTGCGGACCCAACGCGTAGTCGGGCACGATGGCGCGCGCAACCAGGTCCGGGCGTTGCGGCGTGACGCGGGTGTCCACGTGCTGCCCGAAATAGCTGTAGGGCCAGCCGTAGAAGCCGCCGTCTTTCACGGATGTCATGTAGTCGGGCACCAGGTCGCTGCCCAGCTCGTCGCGTTCGTTGACCGCCGTCCACAAGGTCTTGCCGTCTGGCGCCCAGGCCATGCCGACCGGGTTGCGCAGGCCCGTGGCATAGAGCCGCTTGTTGCCGCTGGCCACGTCGATCTCCCAGATGGCGGCGCGGCCTGCCTCGATGTCCATGCCGTTTTCCGCCACATTGCTGTTGGAACCCACCGACACGTACAGCTTGCTGCCGTCGGCGTTGGCGATCAGGTTCTTGGTCCAGTGGTGGTTGATGCCGGCGGGCAGGTCGGTCACGTGCACGCCGGGGGCGGTGATCTGGGTCTGGCCTGTTTCGTACGGAAAGCGCAGCACGGCGTCGGCGTTGGCCACATACAGCTGATTGCCGATCAGGGCCATGCCGAATGGCGAATTCAGGTCTTGCAGCAAGACGCTGCGGGTGTCGGCCACGCCGTCATGGTCGGCGTCGCGCAACAAGGTGATGCGGTTGGCGCTGGGCGTCTTGGCGCCGGCGCGCTTCATGACGATGCCCGCCGCCCAGGCCTTCAGGCCGCCACCGGCGCCTTCGGGCTTGGGCGGGGCGTTGGTTTCGGCGACCAGCACGTCGCCGTTGGGCAGCACATAAAGCCAGCGCGGATGGTCCAGGTCGCTGGCGTAGGCGTTCACGGCCAGGCCGGTGGCGGCCACGGGCTGTGCGCCATCTGCCCAGCCGACGGCGCGAGCGGTGTTGACGGTGGGGATCAGGGTGGTGTTGGGGGCGGGCAGCGTGGGCGCGGGACCCATGCCTGCTTCTACGGGCAGGGTGGCCATTTCGCCGCAGGCGGTAAGAAAGCCAAGCGCGGCAAGCGCCACGCCGGCCGCCAGGGCACGCGCAATTCGCAGGGGTGGCATGAGGCGACTCCAAGGCGGTTGGACTGCCCCATCATACTCACCCGCGCGGGCCGCGCGGCCGGACCGATCAGTCGTCGAAGCGGCTGCGCGTGACGGCGCCGGATTGCGGGTCGACGTAGAGCTTCACGCGCTGACCTTGCGGGTCGTAGGCCTTGACCTCGTAGCCATGTTTGCGGGAACGCTCGATCTCGGAGATGTTGCGGTAGCCCGCGGCTTCCATCTTGTCGTAGACCTGGCGGATGGTCAGCATCGGTGCGGCGGGGGTGGTGGCGGCGGGCGCGGCGGGTGCCGGCGTGGCGGTCTGCGCCTGCACGGCGGTGCCGGCGACCAGGGCGGAAGCGCCAATTGCCAATGCGGCCAAGGTTTTCTGAATGCGCGTCATGATGGGTAGCTCCTAGTAATGGAAAGGGTAGGGGAAAAAGGGAACTGAAAAAGGGTAGTGAGAAAATCAGGTCGTTTCGTTGACCCTGTGGCCATTATTGGGGTCGCCGCATGAACCTTTTCTGAAGCCTTTGTTCATGTTCGGTTCATCGGTGGCGCGGTATAAATGGCGGTCGATTCCCCCTATTTTTCAAAGGCCCTGCATTGCGGCAACCCCCATTCTTTCGGCGTAAACGTGGCGGCATCCTGTTGTCGGGCTGCGTGCTGGCCTTGGCGCTGATGGCGGGTCCGGTCAGCGGCCTGGCCGACGAGAATGACCACGAACGCGCGCGCCAGGCGCTGGAAGCCGGCAAGGTGCTGCCGCTGGGCGCGGTGCTGGATATCGTTGAACGCGAGTTCCCCGGCCAGGTGGTCAAGGTGGAATTCGAAGAGGACGATGACGAATTCATCTACGAGATCCGCGTGCTGCAAAGCGGCGGCGGCATCCTGAAACTGAAGATCGACGCGCGCGACGGCACCTTGCTGGCCGTGAAGGGGCGCGACATCAAATTCAAGGGCAAGGACTGATGCGCATCCTGGTAGTGGAAGACGAGCCCACGCTGGCCGCCCAATTGGCCGATGCCCTGCACGCGGCGGGCTACACGGTGGACAAGGCCGGCGACGGTGAATCCGCGCGTTTCCTGGGCGACGTCGAAGCGTTCGACGCCGTGGTGCTGGACCTGGGCCTGCCCGTCATGGACGGCCTGACCGTGCTGAAGCAGTGGCGCGCCGCGCAGCGCAACATGCCGGTGCTGATCCTGACGGCGCGCGACAACTGGCATGAAAAGGTGGCGGGCATCGACGCCGGCGCGGACGACTACCTGACCAAGCCCTTTCACATGGAAGAGCTGCTGGCCCGCGTGCGGGCGCTGTTGCGCCGCAGCACGGCGCATGCCAGCGCGCAATGGCGTTGCGGCCCGCTGATGCTGGACACGCGCCAGGCCAAGGCCACCGTCGACGGCCAGGCGCTGTCGTTGACCAGCCACGAATTCAAGGTGCTGTCCGTGTTGATGCAACGCGCGGGCGAGGTCGTGTCGCGCACGGAATTGATCGACCACATCTACGCGCAGGACTTCGACCGCGACTCCAACACCATCGAGGTCTTCATCGGCAGGCTGCGCAAGAAGCTGCCGCCCGAGACCATCGAAACGGTGCGCGGGCTGGGCTACCGGCTGGCGGCGCGCGGATGACGCCGGCGCGCGCCGGCATGCTGGGCTCGCTGCGCTTGCGCTTGCTGGCGGGCACCCTGGCCTGGATTGTGGGGTCGGTGGCGCTGGCCGGCTGGGGCTTGGCCAGCCTGTTCCGCCAGCACGTCACGCAGCAATTCCAGGCCGAGCTTGCCCTGCATTTGAATCAACTGACCGCCGCCGTCAACGTGGGCGCGGATGGTCGGCCCGTGGTATCCCCGCCGCTGAGCGACCCCCGGCTGGAGCAGCCCTTGTCGGGCCTGTATTGGCAGGTGGACAGGCTGGCCGATGGCGCGCGTCCGGCCGCCATCGGCGTGGCGCGCTCGCGCTCTTTGTGGGACCAGACCTTGCCCGTGCCGGCACCGTCGGCGCTGCATGCCACCGAGTCCGGCGACCAAACCTATGACACGACAGGCCCGGCCGGACGCGAGCTGACCGCGTTGGCGCGCACCTTGAAACCCGCCGAGGAAGACGCCGCGCCGTTGCGCCTGGTGGTGGCCGCCGACCGCCGCGTGCTGGCCGAGCCCATCGGCCGGTTCAACGGCATGCTGGCCATGGCGCTGGGCGCGCTGGCTGTCGGGCTGACTGCGGCGGCGGTGGTTCAGGTGGTGGTCGGCCTGCGGCCCTTGGCGCGCTTGCGGCAACAGTTGGCCAGGCAGAACGCCGGCAGCACCCGCATCGACGGCCGCTACCCCAGCGAGATCCAGCCGCTGGTGGACGACTTCAACCAGGTGTTGGCGATGAACGCCGAGATCGTGCAGCGCGCGCGCACGCAGGCCGGCAATTTGGCGCATGCGGTCAAGACGCCGCTGACCATCCTGGCCAATGCCGCGTCGCGCGAGGCCAGCGTACCGGCCGCCTTGGTGAACGAACAGGTTGCCATGGCGAACCGCCAGATCGACCACCACCTGGCACGCGCCCGCGCCGCGGCGTCATCGGGCGCCGCCGATGGGCGCGCGCCGCTGCGCGAGGCGACAGAAGGGCTGGTGCGCGTCATGCAGCGCTTGTATGCCGAACGCGGCCTGCACATCGAGATGCAGGGTTTGTCCGACGCGATGGTGTTTCGGGGCGACCCGCAGGACTTGCAGGAAATGCTGGGCAATGTGCTGGACAACGCCTGCAAATGGGCGCGCAGCCAGGTGCGGGTGACGGGCGAAATGCCCAACGCGGGGCATTTGCTGATGCATGTCGACGACGACGGCCCGGGCATCGACGACCATGCGCGCGAACGGATCTTTCTGCGCGGCGTGCGCATGGACGAGCAACTGCCGGGTTCCGGCCTGGGCCTGGACATCGTGCGAGACCTTGCCGGCACCTATGGCGGCGAGGTGCACGCGGGGCGTTCACCGCTGGGCGGGCTGCGCGTCACCCTGCGGCTGCCCACGGCCTGAGCTTTTACTTCACCAAGGTCACCGGCACATCCGTCAGTTGCAGCACCTGGTTGGCGACCGAGCCGATCAGGATGTTGGCCAGCGTGCCATTGCCGCGCGTGCCCATGACGATGCGCGCGCAGCCGTGGTCGCGCGCGTAGCCGGCGATCTCGGTGGCGGCGTGGCCAAAGGCCGTGTGGGTGGTGTAGTCGGTGCCGGTCACGTCCAGCAGTTTGCGGGCTTCCCGCGTGGCCTCCTGGCCTTGCCGAAGGTAGAACTCATCAATCATGTCTTGCGTGATCAAGCGCGACAGGCCGACGCGTCCGTGCGTGGGCGTTTGGATGTTAAGCAGATGGACGTGCGCGGCGGACGCGCCCTGGGCAAGCTCGCGGGCGTACAGCGCGGCGCGGTTGGCATTGTCTGAGCCGTCGACGGGGACAAGTATGTTCAGCATGGTTGCTCCTTGATGCGTTACTTGACCAGCGTGACGGGCAGGTCCGTCAGGTGCAGGACGCGGGTGGCGATAGACCCCATGAACAGCGACGACACCGAGCCCAGCCCGCGCGACCCCATGTAGATTTCATCGGCGTTGGATTCACCGGCCACGCGGACGATGGTTTCGGCCGCTTCGCCGATCTCCACGCGCACGTCGAAGGGCACGCCGGCTTTGGACAGCAGGTCGCTGGCGGCTTGCAGCGCGGCGGCGCCCTCGTCCTGGTAGTAGGCATCGATATCGGCCTGAGACAGGCCTCGGCCGATCTTGCCGGATTGCAGTGGAATCTGCACCGTCAACAGCGCCACCCGTTCGACCGGGTCATATGCGCGCGCCGCCAGCAGGGCTTGCACGGCATGCAGCGAGGGCTGCGAACCGTCAACGGGGATCAGGATGCGTTTCATGCGCGTCTCCTTTGTTATGCGAGCCTGGGTAGGCGGGTCGTTCTACTGTATTCGAATTGTTTTCCCGCGATCTGCCCGTTTCGCCCATTTTGCCGATCGAAAGATGCGCTTGATCAACCCCCGTTCACAATCTCGCGCCTAACGCCAGCGTTCGGGCGTTTCCCCAATGTCCAGGCCCGGCGCCAGCAGCCGACTGGCCAAGGCCGCCAAGGTGGGCACATGGCCGGTGGTTTCCAGCCGCAGCGAGCCCACGCCCTCGGTGCGCAACAGGCCATGCTGGTGCAGTTGATGCTTGAGCCAGCGCGCCACGGGGGCGCCCGTTTCCAGCAAGGGCACGTCGGGTCCTGCTGCTTCCTGGATCGCATCGCGCAGAAAGGGAAAATGGGTGCAGCCCAGCACCAGCACGTCGGCGCCCGCCGCGCGCAAGGCGGCCACCGGCCTACTCACGGCCGCGTCGACTTCAGGCCCGGACAACGTGCCTTGCTCCACCAGCCGCACCCATTCCGGGCAGGGGTGCAGCAGGATGCGCACCTCGGGCGCTTCGCGTTGGACCAGTGTGGCGAATTTGGGGCTGGCCAAGGTGCCGGTGGTGGCGAACACGCCCACCACGCCGCTGTGCGTCAGGTGCGCGGCGGGTTTGATGGCCGGTTCCACGCCGATGATGATCAGGTCGGGATGGCGCTGGCGCAGCGGCGCGATGGCGGCGGCGGTTGCCGTGTTGCAAGCGACGACCATGGCCTTGGCCTGGCGCGAGACGAAGTAATCCGCCAAGGCGTAGGCACGCTCCAGGACGAACGCCTGCGTCTTGTCGCCATACGGCACATGCGCGGAATCGGCCACGTACAGCAATTGTTCCTGGGGCAGCGCCTCGCGGATGGCGCGCAGCACGCTCAGGCCGCCCACGCCGGAGTCGTACACGCCGATCAAGGAATCACTGGACATGATGGGAATGCCCCTCGTCCAGGCCCTCGGCGCGATGGCGGCGCACTTCGTCGATCAGTTTGCGCGTGGCGCCCGACAGCGGCGCGTCGCGCCAGATCAGGTTCAAGCCGGCGCGCAACGCCACGGGGCCCGTCACGTTCACGTACACCACACCTTCGATGTTGACCCGCCGCAAGGACGCCGGCACCAGCGATACGCCCAGGCCCGCCGCCACCAGGCTCAGCGTGGACAACATGCGCGGCGCTTCCTGCACCACGCGCGGGCTGAAGCCCGACGCGCTGCACGCCGTGATGATGGCGTCATACAGGCCGGGGCCGCTATGGCGGCGGTACAGAATCAGCGATTCCTCGGCCAGTTCCGCCAGCGCAATCTGCCGCCGGTCGCGACCCTTGACGAAGGGATGGTCCGCGGGAAAGGCGGCCAGCATGGTTTCTTCCAGCACGGTTTCTTCGGACACGCCCGGCGTGGTCAGGACCGTGCCACGAATGAAGGCCACGTCCACGCGGCCTTCGCTGACCGCGTCGCGCAGTTCGCCCGTGCTGCTTTCTTCCAGCACCAGCCGCACGTTGGGCGCGCTTTCGCGAAAACGGCGGATGACCGAGGGCACGAAGGGATGGAACGCGGCCGACCCGGTAAACCCCACCGTCAGCCGGCCGGCTTCGCCTTGCGAAACGCGGCGCACCCCGTCCACGGCCTGATCCACCAGTGCCAGGATGTTGCGGGCATCTTCCAACAACGCGCGACCGCTTTCGGTAAGTTCCATGCCGCGCGGCAACCGGTTGAACAAGGTCACGCCCAGCTCTTGTTCCAGCACACGAATCTGTTGGCTAAGGGGAGGTTGGCGAATGCCCAGCCGCGCCGCGGCCTTGGTCAGGTGGGCCTCTTCGGCAACGGCCAGGAAGTAGCGCAGTAGGCGGAGATCAACTGATGCCATATGCAGTGAATATGAGTGTCGATGGGGTCATATATTAGACATTATCCGGGGCCAAGAGTAGGCTCCCGCCTTGTTATTTCTGCTGTGCGCTGCAATGCGCCAGCCCTTGCTCGCCGGCTATGCACCGGCTCTTCGTCCCATGAATGCAGCACCCTCCACCCTTGAGGCCGCCAACCGGCCGCCACCCACCTGTGGGCAGTTGTTCACCGGTTTTCTCATGCTGGGCCTGACCGCTTTTGGCGGGGCGCTACCCCTGGCGCGCCGCATGGTCGTTGAAAAGCACGGCTGGCTCAGCGGCGCTGAGTTTACCGACCTGCTGGGCCTGTGCCAGTTCCTGCCGGGCGGCAACATCATCAACCTGTCTGTCGCGCTGGGGATGAAATTTCGCGGGCCGCGGGGCGCTTTCGCGGCCTTGATGGGGCTGATCCTGGCGCCGTCGGCCATCGTCATTCTGTTGGGCATGGTGTACGACCGCTTTCAACACGACCCGCATATCCAGCACCTGTTCGCGGGCCTGGCGGCGGCGGCGGCGGGGCTGCTGATATCGATGGCGGTCAAGATCGGCGTGCCGGTCATCAAGCGGCGCGACTGGCTGGCGGGCGTGGTGGCCACGCTGTGCTTCGTGGCCATTGCCGTGCTGCGCATTCCGCTCTTGCCCACCATGGCGGTGCTGACGCCGTTGAGCATTCTGCTGGTCTGGAGGCAACGTCGATGATCCATACCCTGATTGCGCTGGCCCTGATCTTTTCCCAGCTTTCCGTGCTGGCGTTCGGCGGTGGCAACACCATCCTGCCCGAGATGCAGCGCCAGGTCGTGGACGTGCATGGCTGGATGACCGCCGCTGATTTCTCCGCGTTGTTCGCGCTGGGCCAGGCCGCGCCCGGCCCCAACCTGATGGTGGTGACGCTGGTGGGCTGGCACGTGGCCGGGTGGTGGGGCATGCTGGTGACCACCATTGCCAAGTTCGGCCCGTCGTCGCTCATCACCATCCTGGCGCTGGGCTTGTGGGAACGCTTCAAGGACCGCCCGTGGCGCGGCGTGATCCAGGCGGGCATCTTCCCGATGACGGTGGGCCTGGTGGCCGCCAGTGCTGCGCTGATCACCGAGGCCTCGGTGCATAGCTGGCTGCTGGGCGCAATCACGGCGGTGGTGGCCGTGCTGGGCAGCACGACGCGCATCCATCCCTTATGGCTCTTGTTCGGCGGCGCGCTGGTGGGTTTGCTGGCGATCGGTTAGCGTTGGGCTCTTGTCGCACGCGGGACCTTCGCACGTGGCCACCCGCACTCGGAGCCTTCATGACCAAGCCGATTCCGGACGAACCGCAGCCCGACGACGCCGCAACGGCCGTCGACCGCTTGCCTTTCTTTCACGCGCATCGGCGCCTGGTGCTGTGCGGCCTGTTATTCCTGGCGGTGGGCGCCGCGTCCTACGTCTGGAGCCGTTCCGCCGGCCTGGCGCTGCTGCTGGGTTTTGATGCGGCCGCGCTGGTGTTCCTGGTGCTGACGGCGCGGGTATTCGGCCAGGCCAGCCCGGCGTCCCTGCACGTGCGCGCCAAGCAGCAGGACGTGGGCCGTGTCGGCGTGTTGTGGAGCAGCGTGGCGCTGTCCTGCATGGTGCTGATGGCGCTGTGGGTCGAGCTGCATGGCGAAAACAGCCCGGGCGGCGCGTTGGCGGTGCTGGCGGCCGGCGCGACCATCGTGCTGGCATGGCTCTACATGAACATGATCTTTGCGCTGCACTATGCGCATGGCTATTACGGCCATCGCACGGGGGCGCACAAGGGGCTGGATTTTCCCGGTACGCAGGAACCCGACTACTGGGACTTTGCGTATTTCGCGCTGGTGCTGGGGATGACGTTCCAGGTGTCCGACGTACAGATCGTCAACCGCCGCGTACGCCGAATGGCGCTGATGCACAGCGTCATCGCGTTTTTCTTCAATGTGTTCATCATCGCGATCAGCGTGAACGTGGCGGCGGGTAAAGCATAGTGTGTGGGGCAAGGCCCCACACACCTGGAAGGCATGGGTCACCGCTGGCAATCAGGCGGCGGCGCCCAATCTCCACAAGGACGTGACTTCCTTCGAACGCGCTGCATAGAGCGGGTCACTGGGGTCTTTGGCGCGGCTGTGGGTGGGCCGGGTGTCGATGCGTTCGATGACGCGCAGGCCGGCGGCGTCGATCATTTCCAGCAACTGTTCGCGGGTGCGCAGGCCCAGGTGCTCGGCCAGGTCCGACAAGATCAGCCAGCCCTCGCCATTCGGCGTCAGGTGCGCCGTCAAACCGTTGAGAAAGCCGCGCAGCATGCGGCTGTCGGGGTCGTACACGGCTTGCTCCAGCGGCGAGCTGGGGCGCGCGGGCAGCCACGGCGGGTTGCAGACGACCAGCGACACGCGGCCTTCGGGGAACAGGTCCGCCTCAACCACATCAACCTGCTTGGACAGGCCCAGCCGTTCCAGGTTTTCGCGGGCGCAAGCCAGGGCGCGCGGGTCCAGGTCGGTGGCGATGACACGCTTGCCGCCTCGGCGCGCAATTACGGCGGCCAGCACGCCGGTGCCGGTGCCGACGTCGAACGCCACGCTGCCGCGTGGCATCGGCGTGTTCGCCACCAAGTCGACATATTCGCCACGCAGCGGCGAAAACACGCCGTAGTGCGGGTGGATGCGGTTGTTCAGCGCGGGAATCTCCACGCCTTTCTTGCGCCATTCAAAGGCGCCGATCAGGCCCAGCAGTTCGCGCAGCGACGCCACATAGGGTTCGTCGGCCGGGCCGTGGGCTTCTTCGCAGGCCTGGCGCGCATCCGGCGCGCGGCGCAGCGAAATGCCGTGGCCGGCGTCAAACGGAATCAGCAGCATGCCCAGGATGCGGGCGCGTTGGGATTGGATCTGGCGGTGCTGGTTGAAGGCTTCCAGCATGGTCTCGACGGGCTTGCGCGGACGCTTGTCCACGCGCCGGGTCATGGCCAGCAGCAACTGGCGGGCGTTCTGGAAGTCTCCGCGCCACAGCAGGCCCACGCCTTCGCAGGCTTGGCGATAGGCCATGTCGGCGGTCAGCTTGTCGTCCACCACCACCACGCGCTTGGGCGGCGTTGCGCCGGTTTCAGAGCGCCAGCGGGCGGTGTGGGAGACGTCGTTTTCTTCCCAGTGCAATTCGGGGGCGCTCAATGTGTCGCTCCGGCAAAGACGGGGGAATGGGTAAGAATCATGGGGACCAATAAAAAAAGATAGGGCGCGGGCTGCCAATGTAGCAGCTTCGCGCCCTGGGGCGGAGCACGGCGCGCCAGGCGCCATGCGGTCAGATCGGGGTCAGGCCGGGAGCAGACCCGGTCTCAGGCGGGCTCAGTGGAACAACACCACCGCCTTCTGCAACGTGATCCAGATGCCCCAGGCCAGCGGAATGCCCACGCAGGCCCAGGCGAACAGCACCAGCGCCATGGGCGTGCGGAAGGTGGACGCGCCCACGCCGTGGGTTTCGGCGGCTGCGGCGCGCTCGTGCGCCAGCGCCTTTTCCTGGGCCAGTTCTTCGTCCGTCATGAAGTACTTGGGGTTGACCGGGCGTATCGCCAGGTTGCACAGGAAGCCCAGCACCAGCATGCCCGCCAGGATGTACATGGTGATGTCGTACACCTGCGCGCGCGGCACGCCGATCGACAACTGATACTCGCGGATGTAGTTCACCAGCACCGGGCCGAAGATACCGGCCGCCGACCACGCGGTCAGCAGGCGGCGGTGGATGGCGCCCACCATCTGGGTGCCGAACAGGTCCGCCAGGTAGGCGGGCACCGTGGCGAAACCGCCGCCGTACATGGACAGGATCACGCAGAACGCGGCCACGAACAGGGCCAGCGCGCCGATGTGCGCCGTCCAGGGAATGGCGGCGTACAGCACGAAGCCCAGCACGAAGAAGATCAGATAGGTCATCTTGCGGCCCAGCTTGTCCGACAGGCTGGCCCAGAAGAAACGCCCGCCGATATTGAACAGGCTGAGCAGGCCGGTGAAGCCGGCGGCAATGGCCGCGATGGCGGCCAATTGTTCCTTGTCCAGTTGCCCAAAGCCCAGTTCCGGCTTGTTGATCAGCCCGCCGCCAAACACTTCCTGCAGCAAGGGCGAAGCCATGCCCAGAATGCCGATGCCGGCCGTGACGTTCAGGCACAGCACCAGCCACACCAGCCAGAACTGCGGCACGCCCCAGACGCGCTTCACGTGGACGTGGCCCTTGGTGATCATCGCGTTGTTGGCATGCTTGGCCGGCGCGGTCCAGCCTTGCGGCTTCCAGCCGGTGGGCGGCACGCGGTAACCCAGCGCGCCCGACATCATGAACACGAAGTACACCAGCGCCATGGTCAGGAAGGTCTGCCAGACGCCGGCCGAGGTGGGCGTGGCGAAGTGGCGCATCAGCATGTCGGCCAGCGGCGCGCCGATCATCGCGCCGCCGCCAAAACCCATGATGGCCATGCCGGTAGCCATGCCGCGGCGGTCGGGAAACCATTTGATCAGCGTGCTGACGGGCGAGATATACCCCAGCCCCAGCCCGATGCCGCCAATGACCCCGGACCCCAGCCACAGCATCCACATTTGATGCAGGTACACGCCGATGGCTGAAATGACCAGCCCGCCGCACCAGCACACCGCCGACACCACGCCGGCCTTGCGCGGGCCGGCGCGTTCCAGCCAGCCGCCCCACAGCGCCGCCGCGCAGCCCAGCAGCACGAAGAACAGCGTGTACATCCAGCCCATGGTGGAAATGCGCCAGTCGCAACTGGTGGTGAACAGCTCGGCGGCCAGGCTCATGTCGGCCGGGCAGGCCAGCGGCTGGGCGCCGCCCACTACCTTGGACAACGGCAACCAGAAGACCGAAAAGCCGTAGGCCATGCCGATGCACAAATGGATGGCCAAGGCGGCCGGCGGCACCAGCCAGCGCGAGAAACCCGGCCCGGCGATGGTGCGTTCTTTGTCAAAAAAACCCGGCTTGGCGCCGGGCAAGTCCAAGGTGGCGGTGCTTTCCATACAGTCTCCTCTGGGGTGCGGCTTTATTGCCGCTTTGTTTGTTTTTTTTTTTTGCTCACCCGCTAGCCCACGCGGGGCGCGGGCGTCAGGCGCTGGCGGTTCTGCGTGACCGCCTCCAGCACCAGCGGATGCAATTGTTCGTCGCCGGCATCGCCGTCGGGGGTGGCCGCCAGGAAGCCGAGCAGCTCGTTGCGCATGCGGGGTTCCCAGAACTTGTGGATATGGTTGGCCACGCCTTCCAGCGCTTCGTGGCGGTCCGGCATGGCATCAAAGAACTGGCCGATGCGGTTGGCCATGCGGATCAGGTTGCCGATTTCCATTACGTGTCTAAGTCCAATTCAGGGTCCGATTCTGAGACCGGTTCATGGTCCGGTTCATGGCCCGATTCAGGGGATGATTCGTTCGGCGTGGGAATACAGCGTGGCATCGTCGCCGCGCATGAAACCCACCAGGCTGACGTTGGCGTCGTGCGCCAGGCGGATGGCCAACGCCGTGGGGGCGGACACCGCCGCCAGCACGGCCACGCCGGCCGCAGCCGTCTTCTGCACCATTTCAAAACTGGCGCGGCTGGACACCAGCACGATGCCGTTGCCGGCATGCATGGCCTGGCGCGCCAACGCGCCAATCAGCTTGTCCAGCGCGTTGTGGCGGCCCACGTCTTCGCGCACCAGCGCCACCACGCCATCGGCGCCCGCCCAGCCCGCTGCGTGCGTGGCGCCCGTGATGTCGTGCAGCGTCTGGCGCGCGCGCATGTCGCGCATGGCGTTCAGCACGGCCTGGATGCGCACGGACGTCCCGTTCGTCACCGGCGCCACCGGGCGCAGCACTTCGGGCAGCGTCTCCACGCCGCACAGGCCGCAGCCGGTGCGGCCTGCCATGGCGCGCCGTCGCGTTTTCAGGCGCGCTTCGCAGGCGCTGGATATTTCCACCTGCACCACGATGCCGTCGCATTGCGGCAGCACATCAATGCCGCGCACATCGCTGACGCTGTCGATGATGCCTTCCGACAACGAAAAGCCCACCGCAAAGTCTTCCAGGTCGGCGGGGGTGGCCAGCATGGTGGCGTGGCTGATGCCGTTGAACTCCAGCGCCACCGGCGTTTCCTCGGCAACGAAGTCAGACTCGGTGGCCGGGGCGATGGCCCCGGCCCGCACGCGCGTAACCTGGGGCGGCGTGCAGTCGGGGCGAGAGGACGGGGGCGTGGGGGCGGTCATGGCATCCAGGGCTGTAGGGCGTTATTTCCCGGTCAGCGCCGCTTCGTTTTCGCGCGATCGTTCGCGCAGCAGCTTTTGCTGGATGTCGGCAAAGCGCGACCACTGGCGCTGCCATTCCGAAGGCTGGGACACGCGCGTGACCTGCACGGCCGTGACCTTGTATTCGGGGCAGTTGGTCGCCCAGTCGGAGGCATCCGTCGTGACGACGTTGGCGCCGGACTCGGGAAAGTGAAACGTGGTGTATACCACGCCCGGTTGCACCCGGTCGGTCAGTGTGGCGCGCAGCACGGTCTCGCCCGCGCGGCTTTGAATGCCCACCCAATCGCCTTCGGCCACGCCCCGGTCCTCGGCATCTTGCGGATGCAGTTCCAGCACGTCTTCGCCATGCCACATGACGTTGGGCGTGCGCCGCGTCTGCGCGCCCACGTTGTATTGCGACAGGATGCGGCCGGTGGTCAGCAGCAGCGGGAAACGGCGCGTGCTGCGTTCATCGGTCGGCACGTACTTGGTGATCATGAACTTGCCCTTGCCGCGCACAAAGGTATCGATGTGCATGATGGGCGTGCCTTCCGGCGCGTCGTCGTTGCACGGCCATTGCAGGCTGCCCAGCTTGTCCAGCTTGTCGTAGCTGACGCCCGCGAATGTCGGAGTCAGCCGCGCGATTTCTTCCATGATCTGGCGCGGGTGCGTGTAGTTCATGGGATAGCCCAGCGCGTTGGACAAGGCCACCGTCACTTCCCAGTCCGACTTGCCGTTCTTGGGCTCCATCACCTTGCGCACGCGCGAGATGCGGCGTTCGGCGTTGGTGAAGGTGCCGTCTTTTTCCAGGAACGACGAACCCGGCAGGAACACGTGCGCGTACTTCGCGGTTTCGTTCAGGAACAGGTCCTGCACCACGATGCACTCCATGGCCGCCAGCGAGGCCGCCACGTGCTGCGTGTTGGGGTCGGACTGCACGATGTCTTCGCCCTGGCAGTACAGGCCCTTGAAGGATCCGCCCAGCGCCGCTTCAAACATGTTCGGAATGCGCAGGCCGGGTTCAGGCTGCAAGGTCACGCCCCAATCCTTTTCGAATTGCGCGCGCACCGTGTTGTCGGAAATGTGGCGGTAGCCGGGCAGCTCATGCGGGAACGAGCCCATGTCGCACGAGCCCTGCACGTTGTTCTGGCCGCGCAGCGGGTTCACGCCCACGCCCTCGCGGCCGACGTTGCCGGTGGCCATGGCCAGGTTGGCAATCGCCATCACGGTGGTGGACCCCTGGCTGTGCTCGGTCACGCCCAGGCCGTAATAGATGGACCCGTTGCCGCCGGTGGCGAAGAGACGCGCCGCGCCGCGCACGTCTTGCGCCGGCACGCCCGTGATCTCGGCCATGGCTTCGGGCGAATTCTCGGGCAAGGACACGAAGTCGCGCCATTCATTGAAGGCCTTGGTCTCGCAGCGCTCGGCCACGAAGGCGTCGTCGATCAGGCCTTCGGTGGCGATCACGTGGGCCAGCGACGACAGCAGCGCGGTGTTGGTGCCCGGCCGTACTTGCAAATGGAAGTCGGCCTTGATGTGCGGCGAGCTGACCAGTTCGATGCGGCGCGGGTCAATCACGATCAGGCGCGCGCCTTCGCGCAGCCGGCGCTTCAGGCGCGAGGCGAATACGGGGTGGCCGCTGCTGGGGTTGGCGCCCATCACGATCACTACGTCGGTGTGCATGACCGAATCAAAGGTTTGCGTGCCGGCGGATTCGCCCAAGGTCTGCTTCAGGCCGTAGCCGGTGGGCGAATGGCAGACGCGCGCGCACGTGTCCACGTTGTTGGTGCCGAAGGCCGCGCGCACCAGCTTTTGCACCAGCCAGGTTTCTTCGTTGGTGCAGCGCGACGACGTAATGCCGCCCACCGCGTCGCGGCCGTACTCGCTTTGGATGCGGCGGAATTCAGAGGCCGCGTAGTTGATGGCCTCGTCCCAGGACACTTCCTTCCAGGAATCGGTGATGTGCTTGCGGATCATGGGTTTCAGCACACGTTCCTTGTGCGTGGCGTAGCCCCATGCAAAGCGGCCCTTCACACAGGAATGGCCGCGGTTGGCCTGGCCGTCTTTCCACGGCACCATGCGCACCACTTCCTGGCCCTTCATCTCGGCCTTGAAGCCGCAGCCCACGCCGCAATAGGCGCAGGTGGTGACCACCGAGTGCTCGGCCTGACCCATCATGATGACGGTCTTTTCTTGCAGGGTGGATGTGGGGCAGGCCTGCACGCAGGCGCCGCAGGACACGCATTCGCTGTCCAGGAAGGGCTGGTCCTGCCCGGGCGACACGCGCGACTCAAAGCCCTTGCCCGATATCGTCAACGCGAAGGTGCCCTGCGTTTCTTCGCAGGCGCGCACGCAGCGGTTGCAGACGATGCACTTGGACGCGTCGTAGCTGAAGTAGGGGTTGGAGTCGTCGACCTTGGCGTCCAGGTGATTGGCGCCGTTGTAGCCGTAGCGCACGTTGCGCAGGCCCACCACGCCGGCCATGTCCTGCAATTCGCAGTCGCCGTTGGCGGGGCAGGTCAGGCAGTCCAGCGGGTGGTCCGAGATGTACAGCTCCATCACGCCGCGACGCAGTTCGTGCAGCTTGGGTGTTTCGGTAAAGACCACCATGCCGTTTTCCGCCGGCGTGGTGCACGACGCGGGATAGCCGCGCCGGCCTTCGATCTGCACCAGGCACAGGCGGCAGGATCCAAATGGTTCCAGGCTGTCGGTGGCGCACAGCTTGGGGATGTTGATGCCGGCCTCGGCGGCCGCGCGCATCAGGGACGTGCCTTCGGGCACGCGGATTTCCTGGCCGTCGATGGTCAGGATGACGGTGTTCTCGGACACGCGGGCCGGTGTGCCCAGGTCGCGGTCGCGCTTGATAACGGTTTCCAGCATGGTCGCCTCTCGGGTTCAGGCCGCGTGCGCGGCAGACTGCGAGGACTCGATGCCGAAGTCCTGCGGAAAGTGGTTCAGCGCGGACAGCACGGGGTAGGGCGCCATGCCCCCCAGCGCGCACAGCGAACCGCCCATCATCGTGTCGCACAGGTCGCGCAGCAGATGCACCTGCTGTTCGCGTTGCCGGGCGTCGGCCCCGGGCGCCGCGATCTTGTCGATGGTTTCGACGCCGCGCGTCGAACCAATGCGGCAGGGCGTGCATTTGCCGCAGGATTCAATGGCGCAGAATTCCATCGCGTAGCGCGCCATGCGCGCCATGTCGACGGTGTCGTCAAACGCCACCAGCCCGCCGTGGCCGATCATGGCCGAGATCTGGATATAGGCCTCGTAGTCCAGCGGCACGTCCCATTGCGATTCGGGCAGATAGGCGCCCAGCGGCCCGCCCACCTGCACGGCGCGCAGGGGCCGCCCCGAGGCGCTGCCGCCGCCGAATTCATAGAGCAGGTCGCGCAGGCTCAGGCCGAAGGCCTTCTCCACCAGCCCGCCTTGCTTCAGGTTGCCCGCCAACTGGAAGGGCAGCGTGCCATGCGAACGGCCCACGCCGTAATCGCGGTAGTAGGTGGCGCCCTTGGCCAGGATGATGGGCACGGTAGCCAGCGAGATCACGTTGTTGATCACGGTGGGTTTGCCGAACAGGCCCGAGATGGCCGGCAGCGGCGGCTTGGCGCGCACCACGCCGCGCTTGCCCTCCAGGCTTTCCAGCAACGAGGTTTCTTCGCCGCAGATGTAGGCGCCCGCGCCCTTGCGCACTTCCAGGTCGAAGCGGCGGCCGCTGCCGTGTACGTCCGCGCCCAGCCAGCCCACGCTGCGAGCGCGCGCGATGGCCGCTTCCAGCGTGGCGATGGCGTGCGGGTATTCCGAGCGCACATAGATGTAGCCGTAGCTTGCGCCCACCGCCAGCCCGGCGATGGTCATGCCTTCGATCAGCACGTAGGGGTCGCCTTCCATCAACAGGCGGTCGGCGAAGGTGCCCGAGTCGCCTTCGTCGGCGTTGCATACGATGTATTTCTGGTCGCTGGGCGTGCCCGCTACCGTCTTCCATTTGATGCCGGTGGGGAACGCCGCGCCGCCACGCCCGCGCAGGCCCGAGGTGACCATCTCGTCAATGATGGCGGCCGGCTCCATCGCCAGCGCCCGCTTCAAGCCCGCCAGGCCGCCGTGCGCGGCATAGTCCTGCAACGACAGCGGGTCGATCACGCCGACGCGGGCGAAGGTCAGGCGTTCCTGGTGTTTCAGGTAGGGGATGTCTTCGGTCAGGCCCAGGCACAGGGGGTGGGACGAGGCGGTTTTGGCTGCGGCGTTGCCGTCGCCGTTGCCAGGGCTCAGCCACCCGGCGTCGAACAAACCGGTCACGTCTTCCGGCGCCACCGGGCCGTAGGCCACACGGCCGTCGTGCGTGGCCACTTCCACCAGCGGTTCCAGCCACAAGAGCCCGCGCGAGCCGTTGCGCACCACTTGCACGGCCACGCCGCGTTCATCGGCGATGCGTTCAATTTCATGGGCCACGGCATCGGCGTCCATGGCCAGCGCCGCGGCGTCGCGCGGCACGTAGATGACGACGGGGGCGCTCATGGCGTGGTCTCCGGCGTGCGGTCCAAAGCGCGATTCAAGGTGGGGTCGGAAGCGCGGTCCAGCGTGCGCGCCAACAGGCGGTCCAGCTTGTCTGGCGTAACGCGGGCATGCGGCTGGCCGTCGATCATGACGGCGGGCGACTGGGCGCACAGCCCCAGGCAGTAGACGGGTTCCAAGGTGAAGTTGCCGTCGGCCGTGCTGGCATGAAAGTCGCAGCCCAGGCGGGCGCGGGCATGTGCCGCCAGCGGCTCGCTACCCATGGCCTGACAGGATTCGGCGCGGCAGACTTCCAGCGTGTGGCGCGCGGCCGGCTGGCTGCGAAAGTGCGGGTAGAAGGTGATGACGCCGTGCACTTCAGCGCGGGACAGGTTCAGGGCCTCGGCGATGGTTTGCACCGCCTCGGCCGGAATACAGCCCAATTCATGCTGCACCTCGTGCAGTACCGGCAGCAGGGGGCCGGGCAGGTCTTTCAGCCGCGCAAGGATGCGCGCGGTGGCTGCGATGGCGGGGGTGGCGGACGCCTGGGCGGCGTCCAGCGCCAGTTGGCCGCCACGGGCGCCGCCGCTGGATGCCAGGTCGGATTTTGCCTCGCGCTGATGCACGGTGGTCTCCTCCAATGTTGCGGGCCCCGTTCAGGGGTCTGTGGTTCGGGTCAGGTCCTTATGGCGTTTAATATGTTTGTAAAAACATAATAAAAGCCCGGCTGCCGCGTTATTTGTGTACTCTAACCACGTACTTGGCTGTCTTCAATAAGAAAGAAATGACATATAAGTTTCGTATCGGCCTGCGGCCGCAGTGGACCTTGGGGGGGGGCGACGACACGGCGCCCGTGCCTTTGCAAGACATGCTTGCGCTGCTTGCCGCCATAGACGCCACCGGCAATATCTCGGGCGCTTGCCGCGCCTGCGGGTTGTCGTACCGGCATGCCTGGGGCGTGCTGCGCCGGTTCGAAACCACCTTCGGCACGCAATTGCTGATCACGAATCGGCGCCAGGGCACGCAACTGTCGCCGTTCGCACAGCGCCTGCTGTGGGCCAACCGCCGCATCGAGGCGCGCTTGATGCCCACGCTGGACAGCATGGCGTCGGAATTGCAGGAAGAGCTGGAACGGCTGCTGCCCGAAAGCGGCCCGCACTTGCGGCTGCACGCCAGCCACGGGTTCGCGGTGGAATCGTTGATGCAGCACATGGGCGACCGAAAACCCGGGCTGGAACTGCGTTATCGCACCGCGATCGAGGCGTTGGCGTCGTTGGAGCGCCATGAGTGCGACCTGGCCGGGTTTCAGGTGCCGCTGGGCGATTTTGAATCGCCCATCATGGAGCGCTATGCGCAGTGGCTGCACGCCGACGACTACCTGCTAATCCATCTGGCCGTGCGCAATACCGGACTGTTCGTCACGGCCGGCAACCCTAAGCAGATCCGTGGCATGGCCGACCTGGCGCGTCAGGACGTGCGCTTCGTAAACCGCCAGATCGGGTCCAGCACTCGCTACCTGGTGGGGCTGATGCTGCAACGCGCCGGGGTGTCCATCGGTGAGGTCCAGGGCTACGAAACCAATGAATTCACGCACATGGCCATTGCCGCGCACATTGCCAGCGGCATGGCGGACACGGGCGTGGGGGTGGAGACGGCCGCCTGCCGGTTCGGGCTGGACTTCATTCCGCTGGTGCGCGAACGCTACTTCTTCGCCATCCGCAAGTCGTCGCTGGAGACGCCCGCCATGCAGGACCTGCTGTCCATCATGCGCAGTGCCGATTACGTGGGCTATGTGGGGCAACTGGTGGGCTACGACGCCCAGGACACCGGCCGTTTGCAAACCCTGGAAGAGGCTTTCGCGTAGGCGGGGCCGCCCGGACCCTGGCCGCCGATATATGATCGCCCCATGAGCAAAGTGATATTCCTTGCCGATGAACGGGCCAAGCCCGGGTCCAAGCCCGGCGCTGACCCTGGATCCACTCCCGGCGCCAACCGTTCCGCCTGGCCCGCGCCTGGCGAGCTGCCGCCGGACGGCCAGCCCGCGCTGGACCAGCGCGCGCGTCCGCTGCGTGATCTGCGTATCTCCGTCACCGACCGCTGCAACTTCCGCTGCACCTACTGCATGCCGCGCGAAGTGTTCGACGCCAGCTATACCTTCATGCCGCATTCGGCGCTGCTGTCCTTCGAGGAAATCAGCCGCCTGGCCGGCATTTTCACGCAGTTGGGCGTGGAAAAAATCAGGCTGACGGGCGGCGAACCGCTGCTGCGCAAGCATCTGGAAAACCTGGTGGGCCAACTGGCCGCCTTGCGCACGCCGGCGGGCCTTCCGCTGGACCTCACCCTGACGACCAATGGCAGCGTGCTGGCGCGCAAGGCCGCCGATCTGAAAGCGGCCGGGCTGACGCGGGTGACCGTGAGCCTGGACGCGCTGGACGCCTCCATGTTCCAGGAAATGAGCGACAGCGGCTTCACGCCCGACGACGTGCTGCGCGGCATCGACGCCGCGGCCGAGGCCGGCCTGGCGCCGGTAAAGGTCAACATGGTGGTGCGACGCGGCCTGAACGACGGGCACATCCTGCCCATGGCCGAACGCTTCCGCCACAGCGGCCACATCCTGCGCTTCATCGAATACATGGACGTGGGCAACACCAACGGCTGGAACCTGACAGAAGTGGTGCCCAGCCAGGAAGTGCTGGACCGTATCGGCGCGGTGTATCCGCTGGAACCCGTGCAGACGGACGACATGGGCCGCGTGGCCGAGCGCTGGCGCTATGCGGACGGCGGCGGCGAAATCGGCGTCATATCCAGCGTTACGCAGGCTTTCTGCGGCGGCTGTACGCGCGCGCGCCTGTCGCCCGAGGGCAAGCTCTATCTGTGCCTGTTCGCGCACGAGGGCTTTGATCTGCGGGCGCCCTTGCGCGACGGCGCCAGCGACGCCGAACTGGCCGCCATCCTGGCGGGCATCTGGTCCGGCCGCCACGACAATTATTCCGAACTGCGCGGCCGCAACATGGCGGACGCCACACCAACTTCCGGCCGCAAGGTCGAGATGAGCTACATCGGTGGCTGACGCGCCCCTGCCGTTATCCCCGGCACGCATCGCCGGGTTGATCCTGGCGGGCGGGCAGGGCGCGCGCATGGCCCATCAGGACAAGGGCCTGGTCTTGCTGAACGGCGAACCCATGGTGGCGCACGTGGCGCAACGATTGGCGCCGCAGGTACGGCGGCTGATCATCAGCGCCAACCGGCACGCGGAACGTTATGCGCAATACGGCACGGTGGTGGCGGACGGCGAGCCCGCGCTGGGCGACTTTCAAGGCCCGCTGGTGGGGGTCGCGGCGGGGCTTGCCGCAGCGTCACACGCTGACGACGACTGGGTCGTTGCCGTGCCCTGCGACACGCCTTTTCTGCCCCATGACCTTGCAGCGCGGCTGATTGCCGCAGCGGTTTCCGCCCAGGCCCGGCTGGCCTATGCCACGGCGGGCGGCCAACGCCATGCCGCTTGCATGGCGTTGCGCCCATCGCTCTTGCCAGACCTGCGCGCCTATTTGCTGGCGGGCGACCGCAAGGTGGGCTTGTGGCAGGCTCGCGTGGGCGGCGTGGCAGCGTGTTTTGACGACGCGCCGGACGCCTTCATGAACGTGAATACGCCCGAAGAACTGGCCGAGGCTGAACGCTACGCCAGCCAGTGCCGCATGTCGTAGTAGGGCACGCGGTCGCCGTCATTGACCAGCACGTCGGCCGGCAAGCGCGCCAGCCCCGTGGCCCAGGGCAGAGAACTGATCACCCCCGACCCTTGATGGCCATACGGCACGAGCTCGGCGGTGCCGTCTTTCGCCACGCGGCGCTGCACGCGCAGAAATTCCTCGCGCCCGTCCTGGCGCGGATGGTCGGTGCGCAGCGGCAGCAGATTGACGGGCGGGAAGATGTCTTCGCGGCCCTGCATGCGCCGCATCAGCGGCGATACCAGCATGGCGAAGACCGCGTAGGCCGACACCGGATTGCCCGGCAGGCTGACCACGGGCTTGCCGCCAATCTGGGCCAGCGCCACCGGCTTGCCGGGCTTCATGCGAACTTTCCACAGCGATAGTTCACCGCCCAAGGTGGCCAGGGCGGGCTTGACCAGATCGCGTTCGCCCACCGACACTCCGCCCACGCTCAGCACCAGATCGCAATCAGCCAGCAAAGTCTTGAACGCGGCCAACAGTTCTTCTTCGGTGTCGCGCGCGTGCAGCACGTGCACGGGGACGGCGCCCAGGCCGCGCGCCAGCGCCGCCAGCATGGGGCCGTTGGAGTTGTAGATCTGTTCGGGCGCGCGCGGCGTGCCAGGCGGCACGAGCTCGTCGCCCGTGGTCAGGATGCCCACGCGCAACCGGCCCATCACCGGCACGGTGGCCAGCCCTTGCGAGGCCAGCAACGCTACGTGCGCGGCTTGCAGCATGGCGCCGGCCGCCAGCAATGGCGCGCCGGCCATCGTGTCTTCACCCCGGCGGCGGATGTGCTGGCCGGGGGCGGGCGCGCGCGTGATCTCTACCTGGTTGTCGGCTTCGACGGCGTCTTCCTGCATGACGACGGTGTCCGCGCCATCGGGAATCAGGCTGCCGGTAAACAGACGGATGGCGTGGCCGGGCTTGAGCGGTTCGGGCACGTCGCCCGCGTAGCAGCGCTGCTGGATGGGCAGGCGGGCGCCGGCGCGCCAGTCGGCCACGCGCAGCGCGTAGCCGTCCATGGCGCTGTTGTCGGCCGGCGGGATGTCCACCGTGGCTTGCAGATCGGTTGCCAGCACGCGGCCGGCAACCTCGTTCAGTTCAATTTCTTCGCGGCGTTGCAGCGGCCCGGCCGCGTTGGCCAGCAGGGTCTGGGCGTGATCAAAATCCAGCATGGGTCAGTGGTCTTCTTTTTGGGGCTTGAAGTGCGAGGCGAAGTTGCACGGGCGGTGCCTGCTGTCGAGTTGCTCGCGCAGGATCTGCGCCCACGCGGTTTCGCAAGCGTTGTTCGAGCCGGGCAGGCAGAAGATCAGCGTCTGGTTGGCCGAGCCCGCGAACGCGCGCGACTGAATCGTGGAGCTGCCGATCTCGGTGTAGGAAATCTGGCGGAACAGTTCGCCAAAGCCGGGGATCTCGCGGTCGAGCAGGGGCAGGATCGCCTCGGGCGTGTGGTCGCGATGCGAAAAGCCCGTGCCGCCGGTGGTCAGGATGATCTGCACCTCGGGGTCGGCGATCCAGTCGCTGATGATGCGGCGGATTTGGTAGATGTCGTCGCGGACGATGTCGCGGCGTACGCACTCGTGGCCCGCATGCGCCAGGCTGTGGGCCAGCAGGTTGCCGGAGGTGTCGTCGCCCGCGCTGCGGGTGTCGCTGACCGTCAGCACGGCGCAGGCCAGCGAGACGGGAATTTCTTCGCTCATGGGCGTTCCTTGGTAGGGGCGGTGTCTTCATCCCAGGCGTCGGTGCGGTCCTGGTCGGCCTGGCGTTGTTCTACCCAGAAGCTGCGGCCGCCTGCCAGCGTTTCGCGCTTCCAGAAGGGGGCGCGCGTTTTCAGCGCGTCGATGATGTATTCGCAGCCGCGGAAGGCGTCGCCCCGGTGGGCGCTGGCGGCCGCCACGAACACGATCTGCGCGTTGCGCGAGAGCGCGCCCACGCGATGCACGATGACCGTGCCGTCCAGCTTCCAGCGCTGGCGGGCGGTGTCGGCAATGGCTTCAAGCTCGCGCTCGCACATGCCGGGATAGTGTTCAAGATAGAGCGTGTCGGTGGGTGCATCGGGCGCGTAGTCGCGCACATAGCCCACGAAGGTGACGATGCCACCCACGCCGGACCCGGCGCTTTCACGCAGCGCGGCCGTCAGGGCGGCGGCGTCGAAATCGGCTTCCTGGACGCTGATCATGGCGTTCAACCTCCGGTGACGGGTTCGAACACGGCGACTTCGTCGCCCGGGCGGATCGGCGCCGTCGGCTTGGAGTGGGTTTGGTTGATGGCCAGCTTCAAGCGCGCCGCGGGGGCCAGTTGGGGATACCGTTCGCCCAGCGCGGCCAGCAGTTCGGCGCCGGTGGATTCGCCATCCAGCGGCCAGTCTTCGCCGCGCTTGCCGACCAGTTCGGCCACGCGGGCGAAGTACAGCAGATTAATCGTTGCGCCATTCACCGCTTTTTCCTCCGGCCTTGTACTTAAGGCGTACTTGTTCGACCACGATGCCTTTGTCGGCGGCCTTGCACATGTCGTAGATGGTCAGCGCGGCCACGCTGCACGCCATCATGGCTTCCATTTCCACGCCCGTCTTGTAGCTGGTGCGGCAGGTGGCCTGGATGTCGATGCGATGCGCGGCGTCGTCCAGCGCGAAGTCAACGCCCACGAACGCCAGCGGCAGGCTGTGGCAAAGCGGGATCAGTTCCGCGCAGCGCTTGGCGGCCAGCACGGCGGCCACGCGCGCGGTGTTCAGCACTTCACCCTTGCCCTGGCCCGGCTGCGTCAGCAGGCCGTAGGCCACGGCGTTCATGCGCACGCTGGCCACGGCGATCGCCACGCGCTCGGTGTCCGACTTGGCGATGACGTCAACCATGCGCACCTGGCCGGCTTCGTCCAGGTGGCTCAGGGAAGGGGGGGAAGATGACATTGGGAATCGGGATCGAGAATTGTTAATGTTTGAAAACTGCCGCGCCAGCGAGCCGGGCGGGGACGTGGTTCCGCCTATGATAGACGAGCCCTAATCAGGGCGCGATAATCGCCATCAACTCGTATCAGGAGAACTCGCGATGCCCTTGCGGCGCCCCAAGTTTCGGTTCACCCGGCGCGCCGGCAAAATCCTACTGGGCATTGTGGCGGTCGCGCTGATCCTCTGCGGCATTGCCGCCTGGCAAGTGCCGAAGGTCTTGCACAACGTGCTGACCACCGACGTCGCCAAGATGATCGGCCGCGATGTTTCCGTGGGCAAGATCAGCTTCAACCCCTTCACTCTGACGGTGCGCGCCCGCGACCTTGCCGTGGCGCAACCCGGGTCGCAGGCCCCGCTGCTGACCTTGGCCGAACTGGATGCCAGCGCCGCCTGGAGCTCGCTGTTCTGGTTCGCGCCCGTCGTCGACCGCTTGACGCTGCGCGAGCCCAGCATTGCCATCGTGCGTGAAGACGTCACGCGCTTCAATTTTTCTGACATCCAGCAACGCGTCGCGGACATGGCAGCGGCCAAGCCTGAAGAACCGCCCGAACCCGACGTCGGCCTGCCGCGTTTTTCGCTGAACAACATGGTCATCGAAGGCGGGTCCATCACGCTGGATGACAAGGTCACCGGACGCAAGCAGGTAGTGGATGAACTGGGCCTGGGCGTGCCGTTCATTTCCAACTTTGGCTACGCCACCGACATCGACGTGCAGCCTCGGCTGCACCTGCGCATCAACGGCAGCCCGTTCGACCTGACCGGCGTGGCGCGCCCGTTCGACAAGGTGCCTTCGTCCACCCTGCGCGTGGCCTTCAATGGCTTGCAGCTTGAAAAGTGGGCGGACGTCTGGCCGATGCCGCTGCCCTTCAAGCTGGAAAGCGCGCTGCTGGATTCCAACCTGCAAGTGGTGTTTGAACAGCCCAAGGACGCCGCGCCCAAGATTCGCGTGGTGGGCGATCTGGGGCTGCGCCGGTTTGACCTGCGCGACACCAATGGCGACCCCCTGGCCGCCTGGAGCGCGCTGACCGTCACCCGGCTGGAACTGGAACCGATTGCGCGCCAGGCCTATGTGGGCGAGATCGGCCTGTGGGCGCCGCAGGTCCATGTGCGGCGCTACGCCAATGAACATCTGAACTGGCAGGACGTCGTCGTCAAGCTGAAGGCGCTGGCGGGCGTGGCGCCCACCGAGACACCCGTGGCCGACAAGCTGCGGCGGGATATGGGGCTGAAGGACAAGCCGAAACCCGACGCCGCCGTGGAACCTGTTCCTGATGCCGCCGGGGCGCCCGTTCCTGATGCCACGCCGGCCACGCCGTCGCCGGCTGCCACGGCGCCGTCGGCCCCAGGTGTTGCCCCTGCTGATGCCCCGGTTGATGCCACCCCCACCCCCGCCTCGTCGGACTGGAAAGTCACGCTGGACGCCTTCAATCTGCACGAAGGCGAACTCACCCTGACCGACGCGATCAGCAAGCTGGACTACGTGGTGACCGGCGTGGGCGCCACCGTTGAAGGCGTGACCATCCCCGAGGTCAAGGACCAGCCGGTCAACCTGTGGCTGAACGTGGATAACAGCACCGACGGAGGATGGATCCGCGCCAAGGGGCCGCTGGAGCTGAAACCGCTGTCGCTGGAACTGGCCGTGCGGATGGGCAACGTTGCCCTGGCGCCCTTGGCCCCGGCTGTGCGCAACGCGGCGCCGATCCTGCTGCTGGATGGCCGTCTAGGTGCATCCGCCCAGGTCCATGTCAGCGAAAAGGCCGGCGCCATCGACGCCTACGCCACGGGTGTCCAGGCCGACCTGACCCAGTTCAAGGCGCGCGACGAGGCACAGAAGCCCGCGCTGGACATCGCCCTGCAATCGTTGCGCCTGACGGCGGACCGACTGGCCATGGGCCCCGGGAAAAGCAATTTCACCTTGGCGGCCGCGGGCATCCAGGGCGACGGCGCGCTGAACCTGAAGGGCTCGTTCACGCCGCAGCCGCTGACGCTGTCGTCCTCCGTGGACCTGTCTGACCTGAACGTGGCGCCGTTCGCGCCCTATGCGGCCGGCAGCCTGAACGCCACTGTGCGCGCCATCACGCTGGCGGCCAAGGGCGACGTGGCCTTTGCCGCCGCCACCGGCAACGCGCCCATGCGGGTCAACTGGAAGGGCGGCGTCGACATAACCGGCGTCGACCTGCAAGACCGCGTCAACAAGGACGACTTCCTGAACTGGAAGCGCCTGGCGTTTGCCGGCATGGATGTGTCCGTGGCGGGCGACAAGGTGGCCGCCAAGCTCGGTGACATCGCGCTGGAAGACTTTTATGGCCGCATCCTGCTGAACGCGCAGGGCCGCTTGAACGTGATGGACCTGGTGGCCGCGCCCGGCCAGGCCGGCGGTTCCATCACGCAAGATACGCAAACGCCGGGCCGGCAAGCGCCCGCGGCGCCGGTTTCCTCGAATAAAGACGCCAAGAGCGATGCCGGCGCCGCCATGCCGGACATTTCTGTCAACAGCGTCACGCTGTCGCGCGGCCGCATGACGTTCACCGACCGCTTCGTCAAGCCGAACTATGTGGCGGAACTGTCGGCCATCGAAGGCGCGATCTCGGCGGTGTCGTCCACCAACCCGCAGCCCGCCAACGTGAAGGTGACGGGGCGGGTGTACACCACGGCGCCGCTGTCCATCAGCGGCATCGTGCAGCCATTCGCCAAGTATTTGACGCTGGACCTGAAGGCGTCGGCCAAGGGCGTGGACCTGCCGCGCTTCAACACCTATTCGGCCAAGTACGTGGGCTACCCGATCAAGCGCGGCAAGCTGTCGGTGGACCTGGAATACAAGATCAAGAACCGCGCCTTGCAGGCGTCCAACCACGTGGTGCTGAACCAACTGACCTTCGGCGACAAAACCAACAGCCCCGACGCGACCAAGCTGCCGGTGCTGTTGGCGGTGGCGCTGCTGAAGGACTCGCGCGGCAATATCGACATCAACCTGCCCGTGTCCGGCTCGCTGGACGATCCGGAATTCTCGGTGGGCGGCATCGTGGTGCGCGTGTTGCTGAACCTGGTGGTCAAGGCGGTGACCTCGCCGTTTAGCCTGTTGGCCTCGGCCTTCGGGGGCGGTGAAGAACTGTCGTATGTGGAATTCGCGCCGGGCAGCGCGGTGCTGACGGAAGATTCCATCCAGCGCATCGACACGCTGACCAAGGCCCTGACCGAGCGCCCCGCGCTGAAGATGGACATCAGCGGCCGCGCGGATCCCAAGACCGACATGGAAGGCCTGCGCCAAGCGTGGGTGGATGCGCAGATCCGCGCCGCCAAGGCCGCGGACACGGCCCCGCGTGGCAAAAAGCCGAACCCGGCCGGGGTGCAGGTGTCGGCCGCCGAGCGCGCCAAATACCTGGAAGACGTCTACGACGACACGGACATCAAGGACAAGCCGCGCAATTTCGTCGGCATGGCCAAGTCCGTGCCGGCCGAGCAGATGGAATCCATGCTGCGCGGCGTGGCGCCGGTGGGCGACGAGCAATTGCGCCAATTGGCCGATGCCCGCGCACAGGCGGTTTATGAGAAGTTGCAAGCCCAGGAAGGACTCGCGGATCGTGTCTTCATCGTTGCGCCGCAGTTGGACGCGGACGGCATCAAGGACGAGGGGCAACCCTCGCGCGTGGACTTCTCCCTGAAGTGAACCCGCTTGGCCGACGACGCGCGCCGCGTGCCGCGTCTTGGACCAGCTTTTTTGCCAGGAGATTTTCGATGAAAGATCAGGACGCGCACTTCGACAGCCTGTTGCCGCCCTTGCGGCTGGACCGCCGGGGCTTCATCGCCACGACGGTCGCGGCGGGCTTCTCGCTGGCCGCGGGGCCGGCCGTGGCACAGACCGCCATCGCCACCGACACGAAGGGGCTGACGGCCGGCAAGGTCGACATCCCCACCAAAGACGGCAAGATGCCGGCCTATCGCGCGGCGCCGGAAGGCAAGAAGAACCTGCCCACCGTGCTGGTCGTGTCCGAGATTTTCGGCGTGCATGAATACATCCAGGACGTGTGCCGCCGCCTGGCGCACCTGGGCTACCTGGCCATCGCGCCGGAACTCTACGCGCGCCAGGGCGACCCATCCAAATACACCGAAATCCCGAAGCTGCTGGCCGAGGTCGTGAGCAAAGTGCCCGACCTTCAGGTGCAGAACGACCTGGACGCCACCGCGACGTGGGCGGCGGCCAATGGCGGCAACCCCGACAAGCTGGGCATCGTGGGCTTTTGCTGGGGCGGCCGTCAGGTCTGGCTGTACGCGGCCCACAACCCCAAGCTGAAGGCAGGCGCGGCGTTCTACGGCCAACTGGCCGGCGAGCCCTCCGACCTTAAACCCAAGTCGGCCCTGAGCCTGGTGAACGACCTGAAGGCGCCGGTGCTAGGCGCGTATGGCGGCAAGGACGCGGGCATTCCGCTGACGGATGTTGACCGCATGCGGGTCGAACTCGCCAAAGGCTCGGCGGCGGCGAAGGCGTCACGGATCGATGTCTACCCCGAGGCCCCGCATGCGTTCCATGCGGATTACCGTCCGTCGTACCGCAAGCCCGAGGCCGAGCAGGCCTGGACCCGGATGCTGGATTGGTTCAAGCAGAACGGGTTGACGGCGTAGACGGAGGCTTGAGCGGACATTAGGCAGAAAGGGCGGGCGGCGGCCCAGGGGGAGCCATCGGGCACCTACTGGGCACCTACTTGGCTTTTTCCCCCGGCAGGCCGTCGCTGACTTCCGCCAAGGCCTTTTTCATGCGCTCATAGCTGATGGCGCGCTCGTGCTGGAAGCTGCCCAGCACGCCCTGGCACCCGTCCACGCCCGAGCGCTTCATGTCGTCCATCATCGTCTTGCCCTCGGCCAGGCCTTTCTGAAACGAGGCCTCGTAGGACGCCATCGAAAAGCCATATTCCTTGGCGAATTGCGTCAGGTTTTTCTGCGCCGTCGCCCGGTGTTGGGCCAGATCGGGCTCCGACGCGCCGCAGGCGCGCGCGGCGCCGTTGGACGCGCCCGCGGCAATGACGAAGGAATCGTATTGGGCCTGTTCGCTTGCATCGGGCGCGGCCCAGGCCGGCGCGGCGGTGGTGGCCAGGACCCAAGCCAAGCCAGTCAAGATCTTGTGCATCGGTGAGTCTCCGATAGATGCCCGCGGGCGGCGTTCAGCCCGGGCGGGCGTGGGTACGCCTGCATTATGGCAAGCAGCCGTTTCCAGGCGATGTAGCCGGGGTATGGAGTCGTTTCAGACTGTGCGTGATTTTTTCGCGCCGGTCTGGCGCAGCGGGCAGGGCGCGCACGCACTATGATGTCGGGTGTGAGGCGATCCCGCCTCAATGCATTACCCCACTTTTCCCTGGAGATTCCCCATGACGATCAACGTCGGCGACCGCGTGCCTGAAGGCACCCTGACCGAATTCATCGAAACCGAAACCGCCGGCTGCTCGCTGGGCCCCAACGCGTTCCAGGTTTCCGACCTGACCCGCGGCAAGACCATCGCGCTGTTCGCCTTGCCGGGCGCCTTCACCCCCACCTGCTCGGCCAAGCATCTGCCGGGCTATGTGGAACAAGCCGCCGCCTTGAAGGCCAAGGGCGTGGATGAAATCTGGTGCGTGGCCGTCAACGACGCTTTCGTCATGGGCGCCTGGGGCCGCGAGCAAAAGACCGAAGGCAAGGTTCGCATGCTGGCCGACGGCTCGGCGCTGTGGACCAAGGAACTGGGTCTGGAACTGGACCTGATCGCGCGCGGCATGGGCGTGCGTTCGCAACGCTATTCGGCCCTGATCGTCGACGGCGTGGTCAAGCAACTGAACGTGGAAGGCCCTGGCAAGTTCGAAGTCAGCGATGCCGCCACGCTGCTGTCGCAAATCTGACCTAACGTAGTTCCTGTTTTACCGCTCAACCCGGCAGGCTGCCTTTGCAGCCTGCCGCGCTAATGCCAGCAGCGGTTGCCAACGCCATGCTCGCCACCCTCTCCTCATTCTCGTCCCTGTATTTCGCGACCTTGCTGATGCTGATCGGCACAGGTCTGTTCAACACCTACATGGGCCTGCGCCTGACCGCGCAGTCCGTCAGCGAAGTGTGGATCGGCGCCTTGATCGCCGGCTACTACCTTGGCCTGGTGTGCGGCGCCCGATTGGGGCACAAGCTGATCATCCGCGTGGGCCACATCCGCGCGTTCGTCGCGTGCGCGGCCATCGCCACCAGCATGATCCTGGCCCAGACGCTGGTCGATTCCATGCCGCTGTGGTTGGTGTTCCGGCTGATTTCCGGCGTGGTGATGGTGACCGAATTCATGGTCATCGAAAGCTGGCTCAACGAACAAACTGAAAACCATCAGCGCGGCCGGGTGTTCTCGGTCTACATGGTGGTGTCCGGCCTGGGCACGGTGCTGGGGCAATTGGCGCTGACCGCCTATGCCACCCTCGATCTGCGGCCGTTGACGCTGGTGGCCATGTGCCTGGTGCTGTGTCTGGTGCCCATTGCCGTTACCGCGCGTTCGCACCCGCCCACGCCGCTGCCCGCGCCGTTGGACATCCGCTTTTTCATGCGCCGCGTGCCGCTGTCGATGACGGTGCTGTTCGTGGCGGGCAACCTGTCCGGCGCCTTTTATGGCCTGGCCGCCGTCTATGGCGCCAAGTACGGCCTGACGACCTCGCAAGCCGCCATCTTCGTGGCTGCCGCCGTCACGGCCGGCCTGCTGTCGCAATGGCCGATGGGCTGGCTGTCGGACCGCATCAACCGCGCCGGCCTGATTCGCTTCAACGCCTTGCTGCTGGTGCTGCTGCCCACGGTGATGTGGGGCTGGCTGACCTTGCCGTATTGGGCGTTGGTGGCCTTGTCCTGCGTCTTCGGCATCCTGCAATTCACGCTGTATCCGCTGGGCGCGGCATTCGCCAACGATCACGTGGAGTCCGAGCGCCGCGTCAGTCTGTCGGCCGTGCTGCTCATGACCTACGGCGTGGGCGCCTGTATTGGCCCCATGGTCGCGGGCCTGCTGATGTCGCTTGCCGGCCCCAGCATGTATTACGTGTTCATCTCGGCTTGCGCGCTGATCCTGGTGTGGCAGGTGCGCCCAACGCGCGTTACCGGCGCGCATCAGGTCGACGAGGCGCCGACGCATTTCGTGCCCATGCCCGACACCTTGCAAAGCTCGCCCGCCGCGGCGGTGCTGGACCCGCGCGTGGATCCGGAAATCGATATCGCGATGGAAATGGTGCAGCCTGATCCGGCGGCGGCAACGGTCTCGGCTGCGTCGGAGCCAACGGAACCGGCGGAGCCATCGGACTCATCGGAATCATCGGGACCATCGGAGCAGGCCGAGCAGTCGCAGCCTTCGGAGCCGGCACCCGTCGCTGCGCCGCTCACTCAAGAATGGCCGGCCGATGCAGCAGCAGCGCCGGCAGCCGACGCTGCGGCAGCCGATGCTGCGGCAGCCGATGCTGCGGCAGCCGATGCTGCGGCAGCCGACGCTGCGGCAGCCGGTGCTGCGGCAGCCGGTGCTGCGGCAGCCGATGGCACCGCGACCGACGCAGCCGCCTCTTCAACCGGCTCAACCAGCGACGCGGACGAAGCTGCCGAGCGCGAGCGCCGTACCGGCACCTAAGACCGGCCCGGCGCGGGTTACCAAGGCGCCATCAGCACGATGGCGGCCAGCGCCAGGGCGATGCCCAAGCCGTTGACCCGTGTCAGCGGCTCGCGGAACACCAAGGCCCCGCCCAGCGTGCCCAGGGTGATGACGCCCATGTTCATCGACGCGAATACCAGCGCCGGGTGCTCGGGCAGCGATTGGTGCGCGCGGATGTAGGTCAGGATATTGCCGAAGTTGAAAACGCCCAGCGCCACGCCTGCCAACAAGTGGCGGCGTTGCCAACGCACCCGGCGCGCCAGCAGATACACCAGCATCAGCCCTCCCGCCGACACGAACGCCAGCAGCAGCCCGGCGGCGAACGCGGTGCCGGCCCGCGCCACCTGCTTGAACAGGATGTCGATCACCCCATAGCCCACCCAGACCACCAGCGGCCATAGCCAGATGCCTTGGGCCGGCGCTGTGCCGGTGCCGGTGCCGGTGCCTGTGCCTGTGCCTGTGCCGGTGTCGGCCGACGGACGGCGCAGCAGGCAGGCCAATGCGCCGAACGCCAGCAGGATGGCCACCAGCTTGCGGCCGCTGACCGGTTCGCCAAACAGCAGAAACGCCGCCAGCAAGGGAATGAACAGCGACAGGCGCTGCGCCGCGTCGCTGCGCACGATGCCGGCGTGGCGCACCGCCGCCGCCATCGCCAGGAAAACGCTGGGCAGCAGCACGCCCAGCGCCGCCAGCACGGCCCACGGCGTGTGGGGCGCCAGCAGCGCGGCGGGGTCGGGTTTCAAGACGGCCCAGCAGAGCAGGGCGGCCACCGCGTAGTTCATGGTGATGGCCTGGCGCACGTCCACGTCATAGCGGCGCGCCAGCTTGAGCAGCACGGCCACGGTGACGCTGCACGTCACGCTGGCCAGCAGGTACAGGATGCCCGGCGTTAACGGCATGTCGGGGTTTGCTGCTGCTGCTGCTGCTGCTGCTGCTGCTGCTGCGCCCCGGCGGGCGCGGGGTGATCGCCTGCCTCCACATGCATGCCCAGACGCTGCAGCAGGCGTTGGTCGGCCTGCATTTGCGGATTGGCGGTGGTCAGCAGTGCGTCGCCGTAGAACATCGAGTTGGCGCCGGCCATGAAGCACAGGGCCTGGAGCGCGTCGTCCATGGCTTCGCGGCCCGCGGACAGGCGCACCGCCGCGCGCGGCATGGTGATGCGCGCCACGGCAATGGTGCGTACGAATTCAAAGGGGTCCAGCGCCTGGACGTCGGCCAGCGGCGTGCCTTCGACGTGCACCAGGTTGTTGATCGGCACCGACTCGGGGTAGGGATCCATGTTGGCCAGTTGGGCGATCAGCCCTGCGCGCTCTTGCCGCGATTCGCCCATGCCGACAATGCCGCCACAGCACACGTTGATGCCGGCGTCGCGCACGCGGTCCAGCGTATCCAGCCGGTCTTGATATGTGCGGGTGGAAATGATCTTGCCGTAGAACTCCGGCGATGTGTCCAGGTTGTGGTTGTAGTAGTCCAGCCCGGCGTCCTTCAGTTGCTCGGCCTGGCCGTCTTTCAACATGCCCAGCGTGACGCAGGTTTCCAGACCCAGCGCCTTGACCGCGCTGACCATCTGCGCCACGGCTTCCAGGTGATGCGGCTTGGGGCTGCGCCAGGCCGCGCCCATGCAGAAGCGCTGCGCTCCGCCCGCCTGGGCTGCCCGGGCGGCGGCGACCACCTCGTCCAGCGGCATCAGCTTGTCCGCATCCAGGCCGGTGTCGTAATGCGAGGACTGCGGGCAGTAGGCGCAGTCTTCGGGACAACCGCCCGTCTTGATCGACAAGAGGCTGGACAGCTGTACGGCGTTCGGGTCGAAGTGGGCGCGGTGCACCTGTTGCGCGCGGTGTACCAGGTCCATGAACGGCAGCGCGTAAAGCGCCAGGATGTCGGCGGTGCGCCAGGCCGGGGCGGGCAAGTGCTTGGACGTCGTCGGGACGGGAATGGTGGCGATATGCAAGGCGGGCTCCTGTCGGTCTTCCGGAAATCGCGCCGCATGCCAAAGCAGGCAAGGGCGGGATCGGCGGATCGTAAGAACCTGCGCAGGGTTTACGCAACGTGTGCCCGCAACCCGAAAATGAAGGGGACTTGCAAGGGTAATTGCCGCGGATGCGGGATTTAAGCGCGTGGCCTGATCTAACTCGGCGGCATCTTCGGTGATGCCGGACCCCTGAATATTTTGATTCTAATTGTAAAAATCGAGGGGTCCAGCCATGTCCGAATCAGTCCTTTGCGGACTTGTCGCGTACCCGGGCGGACTCGTGTCCCGTAATACCACGATCACGCGCCCACACGATGGCCGCGCTGCGCCGATGCACGCCGATCTTGCTGTAGATCGTGGCCACATGGTTGCGCACGGTATTGCGCGACAGCTTCAGGGCCTTGGCGATGGCGTCGTCATCGTGGCCCTGGCAAAGCAGGCCCAGCACTTCGCGTTCGCGGGTGGTCAGTTGCGCCAGTTCCGCAACGTCGCGGGAGGCGGGCGCGGGCTGGCGCAGTTGCGCGAGCTTTTCGATGATGCCGCGGCTGAACCAGGACGTGTCCTGCATCACCGCTTCAATCGCGGCCAGCAATTCAATTTCAGAGCGCTTGCGCTCGGTGATGTCCTGCATGACGATCAGCAACCGGCGCTGTCCGCCAATCATCACGGGCTCGGCCGACACCAGGCAGTCCAGCCTGCCACCGTCCGGGGTGGCCAGCGTGGCCTCGCGGTTGCGCGCGCTTTCGCCGCGCTTCAGGCTTGCGGCCATGCCTTCATAGGGTTGCAGGCCGATGTCGGTCAGGGCCTCGCCCGTGCTGGTTTCCAACGAGGCGCCCGTGACCGCCGCGAAAGCATCGTTGAAGTCCAGCACGCGCAGCGAATCGCCTTCGCAGACGGCCATGGGCACGGGGGCCAGCTTGAATGCCTTCGAGAAGCGCTCTTCGCTTTCGCGCAGCGCCGTCTCTGTTCGCTTGCGCGCTTCCAGGTCGATAAAGGTGAACAGCATGCAGGGCTCGTCGTGCATGTCGATGGGCTGGCCGGCGACCATCACGAACTTCGTCTCACCGTTTGCCAACTTCACCACGCCTTCGCGCTGCGGAATGGTCTTGCCTTCGTTCAGATTGGCCACCGCTTCTTCTTTGTTTTCGCCGCCGTCCAGTACGTCGAGTTCGTAGGCCGACTTGCCCAGCACGGTCTCGCGCGTGTAGCCCGTCATTTCCAGGAAGCCCTGGTTCACTTTCACGTAGCGCAGGTCGGATAGCCGGCAGATCAAGGCGGGCGCGGGGTTTGCGCCAAACGCGCGTTCGAAGCGTTCTTCGGCGTTGATCTGATCGGTTTGGTCGTGCAGGATCAGCACGCGGTAGTCGGCGTCCTTGTCGCCTTCCAGCTTGAGCCCGCGCGCACGCAGGTTGCGCAGGAATTCGTCATCGTCCTTGCGCCCCAGGTCCAGCAGCAGGTCGTCAAACGTTTCGCCGGCCGCCAGCAGGTCCAGTGGGTACTGGCGCGCGGGCACGCGATGGTGGTTGCGGTAGGTCAGCGTATAGCGTTTGCGATAGCCGGCGGGGGTGCCGCCCAGCGCCTCAAGAGTGTCCACGCCGTGTAATTCAAGTGCGCTGGTATTGGCCCAGGCGATCGAGCCATCGGGTTCAAGCAGGATGATGCCTTCATTCAAACCCGCAATGATGGCTTGCAGGTGCTGGCGATGCGCGTGGGGCGCGGCGGCGTTTGCGGTCACGTAGGCCTCTTCGGTTCGCGTGGCGTTAGCCCACAGGATGCAGGCGCGCGGCGATGCTGTCCAGAGAGCAAAACGGACGAGTCTTAGCGGGGGGGTAAAGCCGGGGGGATAGCGCTGGGGGATGGGGTCTTGATTGCGCGGCGAGATATGGCGCCGAAGAAGTGAAAGGCGATACGCAAGAAGTGGAAGGATATACGCGCGCAGAAAAGCAAAAAGCTCCGGAATCCGGAGCTTCAATGGCGTACTGCTGTGGTGTGCTGCAATGCTGGCAAGCACAAAGTGCTTGGCGGAGCGGACGGGGCTCGAACCCGCGACCCCCGGCGTGACAGGCCGGTATTCTAACCAACTGAACTACCGCTCCGCAGCGGTTTACTGAACTTCATCACTACACTGCGGTGTCAAGGCAGCTTGGAACTACATGCCAGTGAACTGGCGTCCCCTAGGGGATTCGAACCCCTGTACTCACCGTGAAAGGGTGATGTCCTAGGCCTCTAGACGAAGGGGACCTGAACTAACAGAACTGCAAACAACTTTACTACGGTACTGCATTGTGGTGGAGGTAAGCGGGATCGAACCGCTGACCTCTTGCATGCCATGCAAGCGCTCTCCCAGCTGAGCTATACCCCCACAGGGCGCCTTGGTGTTCCGAACGGCAAACAACAAGGTCTCACACTCTATAAAAGCAAAAAGCCCCGAAGACGGAGCTCTTGAAAGACCGAGAGCGAGAGAGCTTTTGGCGGAGCGGACGGGGCTCGAACCCGCGACCCCCGGCGTGACAGGCCGGTATTCTAACCAACTGAACTACCGCTCCGCAGCGGCTTACTCAACTACTTTGTCACTTCAACTGCACTTATCTACTTCTGTACTGCTGCCAGTAAACTGGCGTCCCCTAGGGGATTCGAACCCCTGTACTCACCGTGAAAGGGTGATGTCCTAGGCCTCTAGACGAAGGGGACTTGGACTTGCTGTACTGCATTACTGGTACTGCATTCTTCGCTGTTGACTGGTGGAGGTAAGCGGGATCGAACCGCTGACCTCTTGCATGCCATGCAAGCGCTCTCCCAGCTGAGCTATACCCCCGTTTCTCTAAGCAATGCCAGCTACGTTTTACGAGATAAACACACGTTTTATGGTGCGTTTTTCGTCGTTCGTTGCCGGTTTTGTTTAGTGCCGTTGGCGAAGAAACGAGATTATGCACGAACAAAAACAGGTGTGCAAGTCGATCGGGGGCAAAAACCTTAAAACCACAAAAAAAATGAGGGTTGGATGGCATTTTTTGCTTATTTTGTGACCGATTCATCGCAAAACAAGGGGCATCGATTTGTGCAGAATCCAGGAAAATCAAGGGCTTGTGCAGATGCTATCGTGAGAGGCAAAAAATTTCTTCATCCTGTGGCTTTCGCGTAGAAAAACCGGCGCGACAACATCGAGAATTCACGCATGAGCACGAAGACTTCGTTTCCCACTCGGCCGCTTGGCCGCAGCGGCATGGCCATTACGCGGATAGGTCTGGGCGCGTGGGCAATCGGCGGCAACGGCTGGGCGGTGGGGTGGGGGCCGCAAGACGATGCCGACTCCATCGCGGCGATCCGGCTGGCGGTGGACCGGGGCATCAACTGGATCGACACCGCCGCGGTCTACGGGCTGGGCCATTCCGAAGAGATTGTGCGCCGCGCGCTGGCGCAGATGGCGCCGGGTGAAAGGCCCTACGTGTTCACCAAATGCGGGCTGACCTGGTCGGCCGACAATCCCCAGGCGATGCCCCGCCGCACCGGCGCGCCCGCCAGCATCCGGCGCGAGATCGAGGGCTCGCTGCGCCGCCTGGGCGTGGAACGTATCGACCTTTACCAAATGCACTGGCCGGCCGGCGACGGCACGCCGATCGAGACCTATTGGCAGGAACTGCTGGACCTGAAACAGGAAGGCAAGGTGGGCGCGATCGGCTTGTCGAACCACAACCTGGCGCAGGTGCAGGATGCCGAGTCGCTGGGCCACGTAGATTCGCTTCAGCCGCCGTTCTCGGCAATTCAGCGCGCTGCCGCCGCTGACCTGATCCCGTGGTGCGCCGAGCACGACATCGGCGTAATCGTCTACAGCCCCCTGCAATCCGGATTGTTGAGCGGTGCGTTTTCCGCCGAGCGCGCGCGTGCGTTGCCGCCGGACGATTGGCGCGCCCGCAATGCGGAGTTTTCGCCGCCCAACCTGGACAGGAACCTGGCGCTGGCCGATGCCTTGAAACCCATTGCCGAACGGCATGGCACCACCGTGGCCGCGGTTGCCACCGCGTGGACGCTGGCTTGGCCCGGCGTCACCGGGGCGATCGTGGGCGCGCGCAGCGCCGCGCAGGTCAACGGTTTGCTGGGCGCGGCGGAACTGGAGTTGGATAGCGACGACATGGACGCCGTCGCTGAAGCGATTGAACTGACCGGCGCGGGCGCCGGACCTGTGCGCCCGCCCGATGACAGCGGCCGCTTGCCGGTCAACCTGTTCGCTTAGGTCTGGAGCCTGGATTTGGGTCTGGGACTGGACCTGGATCTGGACCTAAGCCCAGGTCTGGCCTCCGGGGCCGATCAGCCCCGGCGCGCCTTGCGGTGGCTGCCGATGGCGGCGATCAGCACCAGGCCCATCAGCGCCAACGCCAACTTGTCGCCGAAACGCGCGTAAGGGGTCAGCCCCGTCATGCCCTGGACCGACACCGGCAGCACGCCCGGCTGCAAGGGCGCGAGCTGGGCCGCCACATGGCCCTTGGCATCGATAGCGGCGGTGATGCCGGTATTGGTGGCCGTCAGCATGGGGCGCGCGGTTTCCATGGTGCGCAGGCGGCCGATCTGCAAATGCTGGCGCAAGGCCCACGAATTGCCGAACCAGCCCAGGTTGCTGACGTTGACCAGGATGGTCGCACCCGGTTCGCCGTTGGCGCCGGTCTGCAACGCGGGCAGCAGATCGGGGCCGAACAGATCTTCGTAGCAGATGTTGAAGGCGATGTGCTGGCCGCCCACTGCAAACGGCGTCTGGCGCGCCGCGCCGCGATCGAAATCGCCCAGCGGCATGTTCAACAGGTCGACGAACCAGTGGAATCCCGGCGGCACGTATTCGCCCCAAGGCACCAGATGGCGCTTGTCGTAGCGCATGGCGGTGTTGCCACGCACCAGTTGTTCGACCGGCGTGTTGCCGTCAAAGCCCATCACGCTGTTGGTGTAGCGGTCGCGGCCATCGACCTGGTCGTGCAAGGGCACGCCCATGGCGATCGTCATGTTGCCGCGCGCGGCCACGCCGCGCCAGGCGTCCCACGCGCGCGGATCCAGTTGGTCCTGGAAAATGGGCAGCACCGTTTCGGGCAGGATCACCAGTTGCGGCGCGGGCACGCCCTGGGCGGGGGGCAATGCCGTCATTTCCAGATGGCGCACCAGGCTTTGCTCCAGCAAGGCCGGATCAAATTTCTGCGACTGCTCGATGTTGCCCTGGATCAGCCGCACGTTGAGCGGGTCGCCCGTGGGGGCGGACCAATCCATGCGAGACAGCGGCCAGCCGACGGCGGCCAGCGCCACCGCGATGCCGGCCGCCATGGCCTGGCGCGAATCCATGGCCTTCTTGCGCGATGGCTGCCACAGGGTGGCGAGCGCGGCCGCGACGAAGGCCGCGATGAACGCCATGCCATGCACGCCCAGAATCGGCGCCCAGCCGGCGATGGGGCTGTCCACCTGCGCGTAGCCGATGTTCAGCCACGGGAAACCCGTCAGCAATACGGCGCGCAACCATTCGAAGCCGCCCCACATCGCGGCCCAGGTCAGGGTGGACGCAAGGATTCCCAGGGGCGTGGCGTCGGCGGTCAGGGGGGCATAGCGGCGCGTCAGCGCGCTGGCCGTGGCGGGAAACAAGGCCAGGAAGGCGGACAAGGCCAGCACGCCGGCCACGGCCAGCGGCGCGGCCAGATCGCCGTAGCGATGCATGCTGATGAACAGCCAGTACAGGCCCACCGCATAGGTGGCGAAGCCGAACAGCCAGCCACGCATCCAGGCCTGCCTGGCCGACGGCGCGGTCAGCGTGACGCGCGCCGCGATGGCCAGCATCAGAATCTGCGTGATCGCCAATGCCCAGCCGGGCAAGGGGCCGGGCGCGAAGGTCAGGGCGTGCACGGCGCCGGCCAGCGTCAAGCCGGCGGCGCCGCGCAGGAGGGTGCTGCGCGGGATACGGCTCATTCGTCGTCGGCGGGGCGGGCGGTTTGGGTGGGATCGTTGCGCTTGACGCGCAGCCAGATGGCGCGGCGGGCGTCGCCTCGGGCCACTTCCATGCGCAGGCCGTCGAATTCGGCGACGTCGCCCCGGCGCGGAATGCGGCCCAACTGGCCGCCCATCCAACCGCCGACGCTGTCGTATTCGTCATCGGGCAAGGCGCAGCCGAACACCTCGTTGAAGTGCGAGATGTCGGTGGCCGCCATGACGCGCCACTGGTTCTCGCCTTCGGGGAAGATCTCGTCTTCCTCGGTTTCGTCGAATTCGTCTTCGATTTCACCGACGATCTGTTCCAGCACGTCTTCCATCGTGACCAAGCCCGAAATACCGCCGTGCTCATCGATGACGATGGCTTGGTGGTTACGGCTGGCGCGGAATTCGTGCAGCAGCACGTTCAGGCGCTTGGATTCGGGAATGAACACGGCGGGGCGGACCAGCGTGCGCAGTTCGATGCCGGGTTCCAGCATGCAGCGCAAAAGGTCCTTGGCCAGCAGGATGCCGATGATGTTGTCGCGGTCGCCCTCATAGACCGGGAATCGCGAATGCGCGGTTTCGATCACCGAGGCCACCAGATAGGGGATGGGCTGCGTGACGTCCAGCAGATCCATGCGCGAGCGGGGAACCATGATGTCGCCAACGGTGCCTTCGGACACGGCCAGCGCACCCTTGATCATCTTGTAGGACTCGGCGTCCAGCAGGTGGCGATCGTGGGCGGCTTCCAGAATGGCCTTGATGCCTTCGCGGTCCTCGGGCTCTCGGCGCACAAGGGAAAGCAGGCGGTCTAGAAGGGATTTGGTGGCGGGTTTGGATGAGCGAGCAGTGGTCGCTTCAGGAGCAGGGTAAGGGTCAGACATCGTCCGGGAGGACAAGTTATGGAGGGGCCAGCATAACCGAAACTGAACCGCCTTTTGTTACGACGGCCCCGAAAATGGGGCCAAACAACGGCATCTGCGCCTTGCTGGCCGCCATTTCATAAGATTCGTAGGGGTAGACCCGGACCTCCGGGTCCACGTTGAACCTGCATGACTGACGCGTTGATCTCGCGGCTATCGACTTTAGTCGACCACGACGTACGGGTCGTTGATGCCCATCTGCGCCAGCGTGGCCGTCTCCAGCGCTTCCATGCGCTTGGCGTCGCGCGCCTTGATGTGGTCGTAGCCCAGCGAATGCAGCACGCCATGGATGGTCAGGTGGGCGGCGTGTTCAAGCAGCGGCTTGCGCTGCTCACGGGCCTCGCGCACCAGCACGGGCACGCACATCACGATATCGCCACGCGCCACGCCCACGGGGTCCACGCCGTACTCGAAAGTGAGCACGTTGGTGGCGTAGTCGCGTTCGCGGAAGTCGCGGTTCAGGCGGCGGCCCTCGGCCGCGCCGACCAGGCGCAGGCTGAGTTCGGCGGCCGAGAAATCCACCAGGCCATCTTCGGCGGCGGCCGCCAGCGCGCGCTCGGCCCACCGGCGCAGGCGCCAGCGGGGCAGGCGCGGCTCTTCCACGCCGTATTGCACGGACAGGGACAGATCAGGCTTCATTTTCAGAGGCGCGGTCGTAAGCGTCGACGATGCGGGCCACCAAGGGGTGGCGCACGACGTCGCGGCTGGTAAAGCGGGTGGTGGCGATGCCTTGCACGTCTTCAAGCACCTTGACCGCGTGGGCCAGACCGCTGTCTTGGCCGCGCGGCAGGTCCACCTGCGACGGGTCGCCGGTAATGACGGCCTTGCTGCCGAAGCCGATCCGCGTCAGGAACATTTTCATTTGTTCCGGCGTGGTGTTCTGCGCTTCATCCAGGATGACGAAGGCGTGGTTCAGCGTGCGGCCGCGCATGTAGGCCAGCGGCGCGATTTCGATGGTCTGTTTTTCAAACAGGCGCTGCACCTTCTCGAAGCCCATCAGGTCGTACAGCGCGTCGTACAGCGGGCGCAGATACGGGTCCACCTTCTGGGCCAGGTCACCCGGCAGGAAGCCCAGGCGTTCGCCGGCTTCGACGGCGGGGCGGGTCAGCACCAGGCGCTGCACCGTGTCGCGTTCCATGGCGTCGATGGCGCAAGCCACCGCCAGCCAGGTCTTGCCGGTGCCGGCCGGGCCAACGCCGAACGTGATGTCGTGCTTCAGGATGTTGTTCAGGTAGTCGCGCTGGCGCGGCGTGCGCGGGCGCAGGTCGCTGCGCTTGGTGCGCAGCGCGATGCTGTCGCTTTCGTCGTCCAGGGCGGGCAGCGGGGCGGCTTCGGGGGCCTGGGCTTCCTGTTTGTCTTCCTGGCGGCCAACGCCGATTTCGACCAGGCCCAGCTGGATGTCGTCCACCGACAGGGCGCGGTGCACGGCCTGTTCGTGAAAGCGCCGCAACACGCGGCCGGCCAGTTCAGCGCGTTCGCCTTCGATGGTGACGCGGCTGCCGCGGCGCGAAAGCTTCACTTCCATGCCATCGGCAAGCTGACGCAAATTTTCGTCCAGCGGGCCGCACAGGTTGGCCAGGTGGGTGTTGTCGCCGTCCAGATTGACGACGGCGGGCATGCTGCGACGGGCGCGGGAACGGGGAGTGGTCATTCGGCCTCTTGGGGAACGCGGTCCACATCGGCCACCCGGGCGCGCAACGAATTCGTGTGCGCTTCGGTGATGATGACGTCGACCATTTGTCCGATGAGCCGCGCGGGCGCGGCGAAATTCACGATGCGGTTGTTCTCGGTGCGGCCCATCAGCTCGTTGGGGTCGCGGCGCGAGGGGCCTTCGACCAACAGGCGCTGGCGGGTGCCGACCATGTTGCGGGCGATGGTGGCCGCCTGCTCGTTGATCAACGCTTGCAGGCGCTGCAGGCGGCGCAGTTTCACGTCTTGCGGCGTGTCGTCCGTCAGGTCGGCGGCGGGCGTGCCCGGGCGGCGCGAGTAGACGAACGAGAACGAGGTGTCGAAACCGACGTCCTCGATCAGCTTCATGGTCTTTTCGAAGTCTTCTTCGGTTTCGCCGGGAAAGCCCACGATGAAGTCCGACGACAGGGTCAGGTCAGGGCGCGCCGCGCGCAGGCGCCGCACCACCGACTTGAATTCCAGCGTGGTGTAGCCGCGCTTCATGCCGGCCAGCACGCGGTCGCTGCCGGCTTGCACGGGCAGGTGCAAAAACGACACCAGCTTGGGCAGGCGGGCGTAGGCGTCCACCATGCGCTGGGTCATTTCCTTGGGGTGCGAGGTCGTGTAGCGGATACGCTCGATGCCGGGAATCTCGTGCACGTATTCCAGCAGCATGGCGAAGTCGGCGATCTCGTCCGAGCCTTCCATCTTGCCGCGATAGGCGTTCACGTTTTGGCCCAGCAGCGTCACTTCCTTCACGCCCTGGTCGGCCAGGTCGGCCACTTCGATCAGCACGTCCTCGAACGGGCGCGAGACTTCCTCGCCGCGCGTGTACGGCACGACGCAGAAGCTGCAGTACTTGCTACAGCCTTCCATGATGGACACGAACGCCGTGGCGCCATCAACGCGCGGGGGCGGCATGTTGTCGAACTTTTCGATTTCCGGAAAGCTGATGTCCACTTGCGAGCGCCCTTCGGCGCGGCGGCGCGCGATCAGGTCGGGCAGGCGGTGCAGGGTCTGCGGCCCGAACACCACGTCCACGTACGGGGCGCGCTTGACGATGGCGGCGCCTTCCTGGCTGGCCACGCAGCCGCCCACGCCGATCACCAGGTTCGGATTGGTCTTCTTCAGGTGCTGCACCCGGCCCAGGTCCGAAAACACTTTTTCCTGCGCCTTTTCACGCACCGAACAGGTGTTGAACAGGATGACGTCGGCCTCTTCCGGGTTGTCGGTCAGTTCCAGGCCCTGGTCTCCGCGCAGCACGTCGGCCATCTTGTCCGAGTCGTACTCGTTCATCTGGCAGCCGAAGGTGCGGATGTACAGCTTGCGGGGGGAACCGGTGCCGGCGTCAGCGGCGGGAGTGTCAAGAACGGGCGCGGCGGGGGTGCCGTCGCCGGGCGCGTTGCCGCGCTTGAGGGAGGTAGCTTGCATGTTGGTCGCCGTGACGGGTGTAGATCCCGGGGGCTTCAATGAGGTGGAAAGGCGGAATTTTAACCCTTGCGTGGAAATTGTTTCTTTGCTGGGCGTGCGGGTGCCGTTACGATAGCGAGCCGGTTGTGTTTCAGCCGACAGTAATATTTCTTATTCTCCTTGAGCGTTACCGATGAATCCCGATCCCCTGACGCCCCAGGCCGCCGTTTCCGTGGCCCCTGCCGCGCCCGGCCTGTCCCCGCAGAACCCGATCCGCCACCCTGTTTCCTTAGTGACGTGGTTGCTGCTTGCCGGGGTGTTGGCGCTGGTGGCCGGCGCCTGCGCGCGCTGGATCGATCTGCCGCTGGCCATCTGGATCCAGCGGTCCGTGTCCGACGGCGTGAACCTGTCCTTTGAATGGATCGGGGAATTGGGCGAAAGCGGCCCGTACATCGGCGTGGCGCTGGCGTTTTACGTGGTCGGCCTGATTGGCCTGGCACGCGGCTGGAGCAACCCGCTGCGCATGAGCTACGCCAGCATGGCGCGCGGCAGCCTGCTGATGCTGTCCACCTTGGCGGTGGGCGGCCTGATTGTGCTTTTGCTGAAACGCTCGGTGGCGCGGGCGCGTCCCGAGTTGTTTTTCGAGAAGGGCATCTACGGCCTGGGCGAATCCTTTTCGCGCGCGCAGCAGTTCAATTCCTTCCCGTCCAGCCACACCTATGCGGCCTTCGCCGTGGCCGTCGTGCTGGCTATCCTGGCGCCGCGCTGGCGCGCGGTCTTTTATCTGTTGGCCGTGCTGGTGGCAATGAGCCGCCTGGTCAATCTGGACCACTACCTGTCGGACGTGATGACCGCGGCCGGCATCGCCTTCGTGGTGGGACACATGCTGGCGCCGCGCGTACTGGGCAGCCAGTACCAATGGCCACTGCGCGCGCCGTGGCGCTGGTGGAAGAAGGCGTAAGCCTGCGTGTGGGACAAAAAAAAAGGCCGCGATGGTGATCATCGCGGCCTTTTTTTCATTGCGCGGTGTCAGGCGAAATTGACGACCACGCGGCGGTTCGTGCGGCTTTTCTTTTCAATCTTGGCGATGGCCACCGCACCGATTTCGCTGGTGTTGCGCACATGCGTGCCGCCACAGGGCTGGCGGTCCACGCCCGGGATGTCGATGATGCGGATCTTGGCCGTGCCGGCCGGCGGCGCCGCGCCGATGGTACGCACCAGGTCGGGCTGCGCGGCCAGTTCTTCGGGCGTGATGCCGTTCACGGCAACGTCAAGACCGCGGTTGATCAGTGCGTTCAGGCGCTCGGTCAGCTCGCCTTTTTCCAGGGTGGATTCGGGCAGGTCGAAATCGATGCGCGCGGAGTCGGGCGAGATGCTGCATCCGGTCACCGGCGCGGGCACCAAGGCACCCAGCAAGTGCAGGCAGGTGTGCAGGCGCATCAGGCGATGGCGGCGCGGCCAGTCGATGGCCACGGTGACGCGGTCGCCCACTTGCGGGGCCGCCTCGCCCTCTGGCAGGGCCAGCACGTGCAGGATGCGCTGGCGGTCGTCTGCGTAGACCGTGTCCGCCAAGGGCAGCACCCGCCCATCGGACAGGGTCAGCGTGCCGCTGTCGCCGGCCTGGCCACCGCTGCGCGCATAGCAGATGGTTTCGTCCAGCTCGACGCCTTCAGGGGTGACGGCAATGATGGTGGCGTCGCACTGGTCCAGATAGGGCTCGTCGTCGAAACGTTTGCGGGTGGCGGTGATGCGGGTTGCGGTCATGCGGGTCTCCGGTTTGTAAGGGGCGGGGGCGCGTTACGCCAGGGTCTTCGGCCCTTGCGGCGTGTCGATCAGCGCGGTCAGGCGCGGCTGCCCGTCGGTTTGTTCCAGGTCGATCAGGGTGTCGGCCCCCATCCAGGTCAGCCCTTGGCGCAGCAGGCCCGCCTGCGGATGGCAACCGGTCAGGCGCACCAGCTTCAAGGGCTGGCGCGGCAGGCTGACGCCGGGGTAGGCGTCCACGTCCCATTGGATCAGCGTGGGCAGCAGGCCGTCGCCCGCCATGTGGCCCGCTTCGCGCCAGGCGGGCAGGCTGCCGTCGTCCGGCACCGTCAGGCGCCAACGGAGATCACCGCGCGTCATGGGGATGACGGGGGCGATGCGTTCGGGGTGCTCGGCCTGCATGCGGGTCAGGTCCAACGGCGCTTCCACCCGCGCGGCCCAGTGCGCCAGGAAAGGCCCCTGTTCCAGCCGCGCGCGCATGTCGCCCTGGTCCAGCCCGAACCAGCGGGGGCGCTCGGGCGCGGGCGCATCGGGATCAATCGCGATGACCTCCAGATACACGCCGTCCGCCATGCCCAGCACGCGGTTGTGGGTGCCCATGCGCGGATGCGCGCCGCCGCCCTGGGGCGCAATGCCCAGCAGGCCCGCGACATATTCGGTACCGCTGGCAAGGTCCGCCGCGGCGATGACGAGATGATCGATGGTGAGTTTCATGGTGGTCTATGGTAGCGAATGCGGAAGGATTCGTACCCGTACAGCATGACGAGAGCAGACGGTACAGTGCGGATCAGGCCGTGACGGTAATGCCGGCCGTGTCGGATTGGCGCGCTTTGCGCACCCGGATTTCAACATGCTGATCCAGGGCAACCAGGGCTTGCATGAGCCGTTCCAGCGAGATGTTCAGCAACTTGTAGCGGCGAATTAGAGAGACCTTGGGCTGCGTCATGCCGGTCAGTGTGGCGACGTCGGTCTGATTCAGTCCGCGCTTATCGATCAAGTCGTTGAGCTTCATGGCCAATTGCACTTTGGCGGTAAGGTCGGCGGCGTCTTCAAAACCGAGGTCGTAGAGGACGTTCTTGGTGCCAGGGTTTGAGGCTTGAGTCATGGAGCGTTCCTTATTGGGCCGTGGCGGGCCAGTACCTGTTTCAGCCGTTTTCGTATTACTTCGATGTCGGGTCGAGGCGTGCTGATCCCTGATTTGGACTTCTTCTGGAATGCATGCAGCACATGGACGGCGTTGCCGATTTGTAGTGCGTACACCGCGCGATACGTGTCGCCTTGTTCGTCGTCGATAAGTTCATAAATGCCAGAACCCAGCCCTTTCCAGGCTTTGGCCGAATCGGGCCATCCTCCCGACTGCACAACGAACAGACGCATTCCCATGCTCTTTTGGACAGGGCGAGGAAATGCCTTGAAGTCCTTTTTGGATGATCCTTCCCAATACAGCGTCTTGGGGATGTCCGTTTGCATGAATATACCTGTTCGGATATATATGTCAATACGCCTTGCGGCGAGAACGGCAAAGGTAGACGCATCGGACCAAGACGGCTATTCGTAGGGACCGAAGCGCTTCGGTCGGAAACCTCGGATGCAGAAAGCAAAAAACCCGTCGCGCGAGCGACGGGTTTTTGTCTGGAGCCTTGGAGGATCAGGATCAGGCGACTTCGCCTTCCTCGCCTTCCTTCTTGACCGGCTTGATCAGGTCTTCGCGCTTGACGCCCATCCACATGGCCAGCGCGGCGGCGACGAACACCGACGAATAGATGCCGAACCAGATGCCGATGGTGAGCGCCATGGCGAAGTAGTGCAGGGTGGGGCCGCCGAAGAACAGCATGGCCAGCACCATCATCTGCGTGGAACCGTGGGTAATGATGGTTCGCGAGATGGTCTGGGTGATGGCGCTGTTGATGACTTCGGTGACGTCGGCCTTGCGGTACTTGCGGAAGTTTTCGCGGATCCGGTCCATGATGACGACCGATTCGTTCACGGAATAGCCCAGCACCGCCAGCACGCCGGCCAGCACCGCCAGCGAGAATTCCCACTGGAAGAACGCGAAGAAGCCCAGGATGATCACCACGTCGTGCAGGTTGGCGATCACGCCGGCGACGGCGAACTTCCATTCGAAGCGGAAGCCCAGGTACACCATGATGCCGATGACCACCACCAGCAAGGCCATCAAGCCGTTGTGCAGAAGCTCCTGGCCGATCTGCGGCCCGACGAATTCCACGCGGCGCAGTTCCACGCCGGAGTCTGCTGCCTTCAAGGCGGCCAGCACGCTTTCGCTTTGGGTGGCGGACGTTTGGCCTTCCTGCAGCGGCAGGCGGATCATGACGTCGTGCGAGGTGCCGAAGTTCTGCACCTGGAAGTCGGTGTAGCCCAGCTTGGACACCACGCCGCGCACGTTTTCAAGCTGCGCCGTCTGGGCGTAGTTGACTTCCATGACCGTGCCGCCGGTGAATTCGATCGACAGGTGAAAGCCGCGCGTGACGATGAAGAAGACCGCCAGGACGAACGTGACGAGACTGATGATGTTCAGCACCAATGCGTGGCGCATGAACGGGATGGTGCGGTGAATACGGAAGAATTCCATTTTTCGCCTTCGGTTCTTTTCTACGGCGGATGGCTATGCGCCACCCGCCTTATTGTCAGTTTGCCTTCGGTTTCCAGACTTCGCCGATGGAGATCGAGGTGAGCTTCTTCTTGCGGCCGTAGTACAGGTTGGCCAGGGCGCGCACGCCCACCACCGACGAGAACATGGACGTCAGGATGCCCAGGCAGTGCACCACCGCGAAGCCCCGGATCGGGCCCGAGCCGAAGGCCAGCAGCGCCAGGCCGACGATGAGCGTCGTGAGGTTCGAGTCAAGAATCGTGCCCCAGGCGCGTTCGAAACCTTGGTGGATGGCCTGCTGCGGGGAAGCCCCGGCGCGCAGTTCTTCGCGTATCCGCTCGTTGATCAGCACGTTCGAGTCAATGGCCATGCCGAGCGTCAGCGCGATAGCGGCGATACCGGGCAAGGTTAGCGTGGCTTGCAGCATGGACAAGAGCGCCAGCAGCAGCAGCACGTTCAACGTCAGGCCCACCGTGGAGAACACGCCGAACAGGCGGTAGTACAGCATGATGAACGCGGCGATGGCCAGGAAGCCGTACAGCGTCGAATGGAAACCCTTCGAGATGTTGTCGGCGCCCAGGCTCGGGCCGATGGTGCGTTCTTCGATGATGGACATCGGTGCGGCCAGCGCGCCGGCGCGCAGCAGCAGCGCGGTGTCGGCGGCTTCTTCGGAGCTCATGCTGCCCGAGATCTGCACCTGGCCGCCCGCGATCTCGCTGCGGATGACCGGTGCCGTGACCACTTCGCCCTTGCCGTTTTCGAACAGCAGAATGGCCATGCGCTTGCCGATGTTGTCGCGGGTGACGTCGCGGAAAATACGCGCGCCCTTGGAATCCAGCGTCAGGTGGACGGCGGCTTGCTGGGTTTGCGAGTCGCGGCCGGGTTGGGCGTCTTGCAGGTTTTCGCCCGTCAGCACCACTTGGCGGCGGACCAGGATCGGGCGGCCGTCGCGGTCGTTGTAGCGTTCCAGGCCGAAGGGCACGGTGCCGCCCAGCAGCGCGCCTTGCGCGGTGGGGGAGTCGTCGACCATGCGGATTTCCAGCGTGGCGGTGCGGCCCAGCAGCTCCTTGGCCTTGGCCACGTCTTGCACGCCGGGCAGTTGCACCACGATGCGGTCCGCACCCTGTTGCTGGATGACCGGTTCGGCCACGCCCAGTTCGTTGATGCGGTTGTGCAGGGTGTTGATGTTCTGCTTCAGCGCGGAGTCTTGCACGCGCTGGACGGCGGCGGGATTCAGCGCGCCGATCAGCAGGGGCTTGCCGCCTTCTTCGCGTTCCGTGAATTCCAGGTCGGGCAGGCGCGTACGCAGGGTGGCGATGGCGCGGTCACGGTCGTGGTTGTTGGCGAAGGTGGCGGCAACGCTCGCGCCCGAGCGCTCAACGCCGGTCACGTTGACCTTCTGGTCACGCAGCACCGAACGCACATCGGCGGCCAGCGAGTCGTAGCGGGCGGTCAGCGCGCCCTGCATGTCGACTTGCAGCAGGAAGTGCACGCCGCCGCGCAAGTCCAGGCCCAGGTACATGGGCTTGGGGGCGAACCAGCCCAGGGCGCGCATCCAGGGGGGCGACGCGGGCAACAGGTTCAGCGCCACGGTGTAGTGCGGGTCGTCGGCGACGGTGTTCAGGGATTTTTCGATCAGGTCACGGGCCTGCAGTTGCAGGTCGGTTGACGTGAAGCGGGCGCGCACGGTGCCGAGCGTGCCGTTTTGTTCGTAGAAGACGCCTTCGTTCGGGATCTTGGCGTCAGTCAGGATTTGTTCGACCCGGTTCAGCATGGCCGGATCCACCTTGATGGTGGCCTTGGCGCTGGAAACCTGGACCGCGGGGGACTCGCCGTAGAAATTGGGAAGCGTGTACAGCAGGCCAATGATGACCGCGATCAGGACCGTAATGTACTTCCAGAGGGGATAGCGGTTCATTGCCGGCTACTTCATGTCAGGGTGATAAAAGGGCCGCCCGGGCGATAAACGCTGCGGGCGGCGGTGGGTCCCATCAAACGTAAGAAGAGCCCGATGGGGCTCCTATTAGACGCTTAAAGGGCCTTGATGGTTCCTTTAGGAAGCACGGTCGAAACCGACGACTTCTGCATGATCACTTCGACGGGCTTGTCGGCCAGTTCGGACACTTCAACAGTCACGTAGCTGTCATTGACCTTGGTGACCTTGCCCAGCATGCCGCCGGCGGTGACTACTTCGTCACCCTTGGCCAGGGCGGCGATCAGGTTGCGGTGTTCCTTCTGACGCTTCATCTGCGGGCGGATCATCAGGAAGTAGAGGATCACGAACATCAGGACGATGGGCAACATGCCCATCAGCGCATTACCTTCAGGGGCGGCGGCTTGAGCCACGACGAGGCTTGCGGTATCGATAACGGACATTGAATTCTCCTGCGTTTAAGTCTGTTTGGGTTGTTTGTTGCTACGGACGGCCATGCCCGAGTTCTCTATGTAACTACGAAACATCGCCATACCCACTAGCTGTCTTGTTATGCGCCCATCCCCGCGCGAGCCATGGATAGGGCAAGCCGGCTATTGTATCCATCTTATTGCCGGCCTTTCACTAGGGGGGGATCCCAATCTATGGGGGCAAAACCCCAATAGAAAAGTCCCCCGGGCAAAAAAAGGCCCGCTATTCAATGCCGCGGGCGCGGTCCGCGGCGAACTGCGCGCGCCAGGCGTCGAAACGGCCTTCGGCGATGGCTTCGCGCATTTCCTTCATGATGGTCAGATAGAAATGCAGATTGTGCAGCGTGTTCAGGCGCGCGCCGGTGATCTCGTTGGCCCGTTGCAGATGGTGCAGGTAGGCGCGCGAGAAGTTGGCGCAGGTGTGGCAGGTGCAGCTGGGGTCCAGCGGGCGGGTGTCGTCGCGGTACTTGGCGTTGCGGATCTTGACGTCGCCAAAGCGGGTGAACAGCCAGCCGTTGCGCGCGTTGCGGGTCGGCATGACGCAGTCGAACATGTCCACGCCACGGCTCACGCCCTCGACCAGGTCTTCCGGCGTGCCCACGCCCATCAGGTAGCGCGGCGCCTGGGCCGGCAGCTTGGGGGTGACGTGCGCCAGGATGCGCATCATGTCTTCCTTGGGCTCGCCTACCGACAGGCCGCCGATGGCGTAACCATGGAAGCCGATGTCCTGCAGGCCCGCCAGGGATTCGTCGCGCAGCGATTCATACATGCCGCCCTGGACGATGCCGAACAGCGCGTTCGGGTTGCCCAGGAGGTCGAATTCGTCGCGCGAGCGGCGCGCCCAGCGCAAGGACATGCGCATCGAGCGCGCGGCTTCTTCAACGGTCGCGGGGCGGCCGTCGATTTCATACGGCGTGCACTCGTCGAACACCATGACGATGTCGGAATTCAGCGAACGCTGGATGCGCATGGATTCTTCGGGCGTCAGGAACAGGCGCGCGCCGTCGATGGGCGACGCAAACTTCACGCCTTCCTCTGTGATCTTGCGCATGCCCTGCAGGCTGAACACCTGGAAGCCGCCCGAGTCGGTCAGGATGGGCTTGTCCCACTGCATGAAGCCATGCAGGCCGCCGTGCTTTTCCATGATGTCCGTGCCCGGGCGCAGCCACAGGTGGAACGTGTTGCCCAGCACGATCTGCGAGCCGATCTCTTTCAGCTCGTGCGGCATCATGGCCTTGACGCTGCCATAGGTGCCCACGGGCATGAAGATGGGCGTCTCGACCACGCCGTGGTTCAGCGTGATGCGGCCGCGGCGGGCGCCGCCGTCAGTGGCGAGCAGTTCAAAATTCAGACCGGTCATGGGGCGGAAGACTCGATAAACATGGCGTCGCCATAGCTGAAGAAGCGGTAGCGCTGGGCTACCGCGTGGGCGTAGGCGCGGCGGATCGGCTCAACGCCGGCCAGCGCCGACACCAGCATCAGCAGGGTCGACTGGGGAAGGTGGAAGTTGGTGACCAGGGCGTCCACGACGCGGTACTGGTAGCCAGGCGTGATGAACAGGCGGGTGTCGCCCTGGGCGGCGGCCAGGGGCAGGCCGGGCGCCGTGCGGCCTTCGGTCTGCGCGGCGGCGGATTCCAGCGCGCGCACGCTGGTGGTGCCCACGGCAATGACGCGGCCGCCCTTGGCGCGGGTAGCGGCAATGGCGTCCACCGTGGCCTGGGGCACCGTGAACCATTCGGCGTGCATGATGTGGTCGGCCAGGTTGTCGACCCGCACCGGCTGGAACGTGCCCGCGCCGACGTGCAGCGTGACAAAAGCGCGCTCGATCCCCAGGTCGGCCAGGCGGTCCAGCGTGGGCTGGTCAAAGTGCAGGCCGGCCGTGGGGGCGGCGACCGCGCCGGGTTCGCGGGCATAGACGGTTTGATAGCGATCGTCGTCGCCCGCGTCGGCCGCGTGCGTGATGTAGGGCGGCAGCGGGGTGGCGCCATGGGCGTCCAGCAAGTCCAGCACGGGGCTGGGGAAGCGGATGTCAAAGAGTTCGCCTTCGCGGCCCAGCACCGTGGCCTCGAAGGCCTCGGCCAGGCGCAGCACCATGCCCGGTCCGGGGGATTTGCTGGCGCGCACGTGGGCCAGGACGCGGTCGGATTCGGTGATGCGTTCCACCAGTACCTCGACCTTGCCGCCGGTAATCTTGTGGCCTGCCAGGCGCGCCTTGATGACGCGGGTGTCGTTGAACACCAGCAGGTCGTTGGGGCGCAGCAGGCCGATCAGGTCGGCGAACTGGCGGTCGTGCAATTGGCCGGCGGCGTCCAGGTGCAGCAGGCGGCTGCCCGTGCGCTGGGCGGCGGGCGTTTGCGCGATAAGCTCGGGCGGCAGCTCGTAATTGAAATCGGAAACGGTCAGGGACTGGGTCACGCGGATATCTGTCTGTCAGTGAGGGCGGCCCGGAAAACGAGGGCTGGGCCAGCCGGGCGGGCTCGGGGCAACCGGGTATTGTAAAGGCGAAGGTTATCAGGGCCGGAACACAGGGGCGCCCGTAACCGTCGCAGGTTTTGTATGCTCTCGGTTTTGCAGGACGGGCAACAAGGTGGACAGCGCATGACGGGACAAGCGAAGAAGCGGGTGGGCGGGCTCAGGCAGTGGCTGGCCGGCGGGCTGCTGGCCTTGTCGGCGGGCGCCGCCTTTGCGCAGGTCCAGGGCTTGCCGCCCGACGTCATCAAGGCGTGGAAGGCCACCAAATTGCCCGACAGTTCGCTGTCGCTGGTGGTGCAGGAACTGGGCGGGCCGCGCATGGTGGCCCTGAACGCCAAGGAACCCCGCAACCCCGCGTCGGTGATGAAGCTGGTCACGACCTGGGCCGCGCTGTCCGAACTTGGCCCTAATTACGTCTGGCGCACTGAGTTCATGACCGCGCCGGGCGCCCGGCCCGACGCGCGTGGCGTGCTGGCCGGCCCCCTGTATCTGCGGGCGGGCGGTGACCCCCAATTCCTGATGCAAGACCTGTGGGCCCTGTTGCGCGAATTGCGCCTGCGCGGGGTCAAGCAGATCAATGACTTGATCATCGACCGCAGCATCTTCGGCCAGGTCGCCATCGACCCCGGCGCCTTCGACGGCGCGCCCGATCGTGCCTACAACGCCAGCCCCGATGCGCTGATGGTGGGCTTTGGCGCGCAGCGCCTGTTGTTCACGCCAGACCCGGCCGCGCACAAATGGGTGCCGCTGATCGACCCGCCCCTGCCGGGCTTGAAGCTTGAGGGCAGCGTGGAATGGAGCGACATCCGTTGCCCTGGCCCCCCGGTTGTGACGACGGAACCGCTGATCACCCAGCAGGGCGTCACGATCCGCCTGGGCGGCAAGGTGGCGGGTTCGTGCGGGGAATTCAGCCTGTATCGCCTGGCCTTGTCGCAGCCCGAATACGCCACCGAAATCTTCCGCCTGCTGTGGAAAGAACTGGGCGGCACCTTCAAGGGGCAGGTCAAGTCCGGCATGGTGCCGGCCGACGCGGTGGTGCTGGCTTCGCACGATTCGCCCACGTTGGCCGAAGTGATCCGCCAGATCAACAAGCGCAGCAACAACGTCATGGCGCGCACGCTGCTGCTGACCTTGGGCGCCGAGCGCGGCCGCCGGCCGGCCACGGTGACCAGCAGCGAGGCCGTGGCCAAGGGCGCGCTGGTCAAGCAGGGGTTGGACATGCCTGAACTGGTCATCGACAACGGCGCGGGCCTGTCGCGCGAGGCCCGGGTGTCGGCCGACAGCCTGGCGTCGATGCTGACCGTGGCGTGGAATTCGCCGGTCATGCCGGAATACATTTCATCGTTTGCCATCGCCGGGGTGGACGGCACAGTGCGCCGCCGCCTGAAGGGCGATGGCACGCTGGGCATGGCCCACCTGAAGACCGGCTCGCTGCGCGACGTGCGCGCGATCGCCGGTTACGTGCTGGGCGCCAGCGGCAAGCGCTACGTGGTGGTCAGCATCGTGAACCACGAGCAGGCGGGTGCCGTCCGCGCGTTCGACGACGCGCTCATCGCGTGGCTCGCAGAACAATAGGGCTTTTTTTTCTAAACCGATTACGATCCTCAGCTATGGCTCGAAAATGGCCTGAGGCGACAACCCCTGTATTTCAATATTCTGGAGAATTACGCACATGCCCGTGCACGAAATCCGCCATCCGCTGATCCGCCATAAGCTCGGGATCATGCGTCGCGCCGACCTCAGCACCAAGAGCTTCCGGGAGTTGTCGCAGGAAGTGGGCGCGTTGCTCACGTACGAAGCGTCCAAGGACCTGCCGCTGGCGCCCGCCACCGTCCAGGGCTGGTGTGGCGAAGTCCAGGTTGAGAAAATCGCCGGCAAGAAAGTCACGGTAGTGCCCATCTTGCGCGCCGGCATCGGCATGCTGGATGGCGTGCTCAGCTTGATTCCCGGCGCCAAGGTCAGCGTGGTGGGCGTGGCCCGCAACGAAGAAACGCTGGAAGCCCATACGTACCTGGAACGCCTGGTCGGTGAACTGGACCAGCGCCTGGCGCTGATCGTCGACCCCATGCTGGCAACCGGCGGCTCGATGGTGGCCGCGATTGATTTGCTCAAGCGCGCCGGCTGCAAGGAAATCCGCGCGCTGGTGCTGGTGGCCGCGCCCGTCGGCATCGACACCGTGCTGGCCAAGCACCCCGACGTGCATATCTACACGGCGTCCATCGATGACGGCCTGAACGAGCACGGCTACATCATGCCGGGCCTGGGCGATGCGGGCGACCGCATTTTCGGCACGACGCAGAAGGCGGTTTAAGGCAAGCGGCTACGCGCCGCCATCACCCTCGATATGCTGGCCGAACCATTGCAAGCGCGGCGCCAGCCCGGCCACTTCGCCCACGATCAACAGGGCGGGGGAGCGGATGGCGTGCTCTGCCGCCAGGCGGGGCAGGGCTTCCAGCGTGCCCGACAGCACGCGCTGTTCCGGCCGGCTGCCGTTTTCGATCAGCGCGAACGGCGTGTCGGCCGCACGGCCATGTGCCAGCAGGCGGCGGGTCAACAGGTCTAGCTGACCCACGCCCATATAGAACGCCAGCGTCTGCTTTTCACGCGCCAGCGCCGGCCAATCCAGGTTGTCTTCGTCTTCACGGCAGTGCGCCGTGATCAGCCGCACCGACTGCGCATGCTCGCGGTGCGTCAGCGGAATGCCGGCATAGGCGGCACAGGCAAGCGCGGCCGTGATGCCCGGCACCACCTCGAAGCGCACCTTGTGCGCACGCAGATACTCCAGTTCTTCGCCGCCCCTGCCAAAGATAAAGGCGTCGCCACCTTTCAAGCGCACCACCCTGCGGCCGGCTTGTGCATGTTCCACCAACAGGGCATGGATGCGGGCCTGGGTAGCGTGGTGGTTTTCACCGGGCAGCTTGCCCACGGCAATGCGTTCGGCGTCGCGGCGCGCCAGCGACATCACGTCGTCGCTGACCAGGCGGTCGTACAGGATGACGTCGGCTTCGTTCAAGGCGCGCAGCGCCTTCAGGGTCAGCAGGCCGGGGTCGCCCGGCCCCGCGCCCACCAGCACCACGCTGCCGTCAGCCGGGGCCAGCGGCGCGTCCAGTGCCTGGGTCAGCGCGGCTTCGGCCTGCGCGGGTTGCTGCTGGCGCAGCAGGCCCGCCACCGGGCCGTCCAGCAGCCAGTCGTAGAAGCGGCGGCGCGCACCCAGGTCGGGATGGCTGGCGCGGATGCGCTTGCGGTAGGTCGCGGCCAGCGCGGCCAGTTGGCCCAGCGTATGGTCGAACAGGGATTCGATGCGCTCGCGCACGCGGCGCGCCAGCACGGGCGCCACGCCCGACGACGAGATCGCCACGATGACGGGCGAGCGGTCGACAATGGAGGGCACCTGGAACGACGACAGTTCCGGGTCGTCCACCACATTGGCAAAAATGCGTCGCGCGCTGGCGGCGTCGGATACCTCGGCATTGGCGCCGCGGTCGTCCGTGGCGGCCACCACCAGCCACACATCGTTCAGCCAGTCGGGGTTGAACCGGCCGGCCAGATGGCGGACGCGGCCCTGGGCCGCCAGCTCGGTCAATGCCGGGGTCAGTTCCGGCGCGCCCACGACCACATCGGCCATGGCTTCCAATAGCGCGAGCGTCTTGCGCTCGGCCACCGCGCCACCGCCCACCACCAGCACTCGCCGACCCTTCAGGTCAGCAAAAATCGGGAAAAGCTTCATCTTGTGCCCGCCTCGGGCGTACCCGGCAAAATATCAGCCGATGATAGGGACGGGCTTACATCCCCACAACTTTTGATTTCTTGAATCCTTATATCTAGAACTTATATCCAGAATTTATTTGGTCAGGCGCTGCCCAGCCATTGGCTCATCTCGACGACCTCGCGCGCCACCTCGCCCAGCCGCTTCTGGCTTTGCATGGCGCGATCACGCAACAGCCGGTGTGCTTCCTCTTCCTGAATCCCGCGCGTCTTCATCAGGATGCCCTTGGCCTTTTCCACCCACTGGCGCTCGGCCAACCGCAGTTGCGCGTCGCGCAGTTCCTCGCGCCGCGACTTTTCCATGGCGAAGCGTTCAATCGCCACCGTCAACAGTGGTTCGATGCGGGTTGCCGGCACGTCGCCCACCACATAAGCCGCCACGCCCGCGCGCAACGCGGTGCGGATGGTGTCGCGGTTGCCGTCGTCCGTGAACATGACCACCGGCCGGTCGCTGTGCGCACTGGCCACACAGACGTTCTCCAGCGTGTCGCGTCCGGGGGCATCGCTGTCGATCAGCACCACATCGGGGGCCGCCTGGGCAATGGCGGTGGCCAGGTCGGTGCCGGGGGCTACTTCCGAGACCACGTGTACGCCCGCCGCGGCAAGCGTTTGCCGCAGCGACGCCGCGCGTCCCTCGCCATCATTCAGCAGCATGACCTTCAGCATGTGTTTCCCCCGATGCCGTGGTGCATGCAAGTTCCATGCCATCCCGGATTGCGCGCGCGGCCGGATTTCCGCGCACACGGGTAGGGCGTGGACGGCACAGGGATGGTGCGCCGCCGCATCGCATTGCGCACCAACTTGGTTCCGTGGCAAATACAACGGTCATCGCGCGCCTACGCATGATTCATCGCAACGCCAATGCTGGCGCGGCATACCGCCCGGTCAAGGCATTTTCTTGCGCGTCTGGCACAGCGTTTGCTTGAGTGATATCGGGCGGCCAACGGCGGTCGCCGACGCAACGCGCCGCACTACGCGGCAAGGGACAACGACGTTCCGCTGCGCCAATGGACTGGGTTCCATGGCGCGCGGGACGTTTTTTTTTGCCAGGAGCCATGCATGACGCCAGTAACACGTAGCCCCTCATCCGACCTTGCCCCTCTTGCCGATGCGGGCGCGAATGCCAGCCGCCGCAAGTGGTTGAGCGGCACGGCGCGCGCGGTGGCGGGCGCCGGCCTGCTGTCCTTGGTCGACCCGCTGGTGCGCGCCGGCGCCTGGGCGGCCGGCACGGACGCACCGGAAAAGACCGAGGTGAAGATCGGCTTTATTCCGCTGACCGATTGCGCATCGGTGGTGATGGCGTCGGTGCTGGGCATCGACAAGAAATACGGCGTGACCATCACGCCGTCCAAGGAAGCGTCGTGGGCCGCCGTGCGCGACAAGCTGCTGAACGGCGAGCTCGATATGGCGCACGTGCTGTATGGGCTGGTGTACGGCGTGCACCTGGGCATCGGTGGCCCCAAGAAGGACATGGCGGTCTTGATGAGCCTGAATCAGAACGGGCAGGCAATCTCGCTATCGAACAAGGTGCTGGAGAAGGGCGCGCGCGACGGCGAATCGCTGGCCAAGCTGATGGCGTCGGACAAGCGCGAATACACCTTCGCGCAGACCTTTCCGACTGGCACGCACGCCATGTGGCTGTATTACTGGCTGGCCGCCTATGGCATCAACCCGATGAAAGACGCCAAGGTCATCACCGTGCCGCCGCCCCAGATGGTGGCGAACATGCGCGTGGGCAATATGGACGGCTTCTGCGTGGGCGAGCCCTGGGGGGCGCGCACCATCATGGACAAGATCGGTTTCACCGCCGTGACCTCGCAAGGCATCTGGCAGGACCATCCCGAGAAGGTGCTGGGCACCAGCGCGGATTTCGTGTCGCGCAATCCGAACACGGCGCGGGCCGTTACCGCCGCCATCCTTGAAGCCGGCAAGTGGATCGACGCCTCGCCTGCCAACCGCCAGAAGACGGCCGAAACCATCGCCGCCAAATCCTATGTGAACACGGACGCCAGCGGCATCGTGGACCGCATGCTGGGGAAGTACCAGGACGGCTTGGGCAAGACCTGGACGGACGAGCACGCCATGCGCTTCTACGCCGACGGGTCGGCCAACTTTCCGTACCTGAGCGACGGCATGTGGTTCCTGACGCAGCACAAGCGGTGGGGCCTCTTGAAAGAGCACCCCGACTACCTCGCGGTGGCCAAGCAGATCAACCGCATCGATCTCTACAAGCAGGCGGCGCAAGCCGCGGGCGTGGCCTTGCCCACCAGCGAAACGCGCACCTCGACGTTGATCGACGGGGTGAAGTGGGACGGCAGCAACCCGGCGGCCTATGCCGACGGATTCAAGGTCAAGGTCTGACCGGAAAACCACAAGAGGGCTTGCTATGACTTCTACCGTAACGACTGTGGGTCGGGGCGAAGCGTTTGTCGCCGCTGGCCGCGAGAAACTGGAATCGGCGCTGAAAACCGTGGCGGGACCGGTGGCCGGCTTCGCGTTGTTTGTGCTGATGTGGCAGGTGATCGCGATGCAGATCCCGGAAATCCCCACGCCGGGGGTGACCTGGCATGCCGCCGTGACGCTGTTTTCAGATCCGTTCTATGACAACGGGCCCAACGACAAGGGCATCGGCTGGAACCTGGTGGCCTCGCTGGAGCGCGTGGCCATCGGCTTTGGCCTGGCGGCGGTGATCGGCATTCCTGCCGGCTTCGCCATCGGGCGCTACGCCGCCATCAACGCCATGTTTTCACCCATCGTCAGCCTGTTGCGGCCGGTGTCGCCGCTGGCGTGGTTGCCGTTGGGGCTGCTGCTGTTCAAGGCCGCGAACCCCGCCGCCATCTGGGCGATTTTCATCTGTTCGATCTGGCCGATGATCATCAACACCGCCGTGGGCGTATCGCGCGTGCCGCAGGACTACCTGAACGTGGCGCGGGTGCTGAACCTGTCCGAATGGAAGCTGACCACGAAAGTGCTGCTGCCCGCCGTGCTGCCCTATGTGTTGACCGGCGTGCGCCTGTCCATCGGCACCGCCTGGCTGGTGATCGTGGCAGCCGAAATGCTGACCGGGGGCACGGGTATCGGCTTCTGGCTGTGGGATGAATGGAACAACCTGAAGGTCGAGCACATCGTCATCGCCATTTTTGTGATCGGCATTGTGGGCTTGCTGTTGGAAACCCTGCTGGTGGCCCTGGCCCGCCGCTTCACCTACACCGAGGAATAGCGCCATGAAGAAATTCGTTCGCATCGAAAACGTGGGCCAGACCTTCCACACCCGCAAGGGCGACTTCGTGGCGCTGCGCGATATCGACCTGACGGTTGAGCAGGGGGAATTCATTACCTTGATCGGCCATTCCGGTTGCGGCAAATCGACCTTGTTGAATTTGATCGCTGGCTTGACCCGGCCTAGCCGTGGCGTGCTGCTGTGCGCCGAGCGCGAGATCACCGGGCCCGGCCCGGACCGCGCGGTGGTGTTCCAGAACCATTCTTTACTGCCTTGGCTTACGTGCTTCCAGAACGTTTACCTGGCGGTGGAGCGCGTGTTCGGCGCCAAGGAAAAGCGCCCGCAACTGGAGCAGCGCACGCGGGCGGCGCTTGAATTGGTGGGGCTGCTGCCGGCGCAAAACAAACTGCCGCGTGAAATTTCGGGCGGCATGAAGCAGCGCGTGGGCATCGCGCGCGCCTTGGCCATCGAGCCGGGCGTGCTGCTCATGGACGAACCCTTCGGCGCGCTGGATGCGTTGACGCGCGCGCATCTGCAAGACGAGCTGCTGAAGATCGTGGCCAAGACGCGCACCACCACCATCATGGTCACGCACGACGTGGACGAGGCCGTGCTGCTGTCCGACCGCATCGTCATGCTGACCAATGGTCCGGCCGCAACCATAGGCGACATCCTGTCCGTGCCTTTGCCGCGCCCGCGTGACCGCGTGCGGCTGGCCAACGACGCCACGTATCTGGCCTGCCGCGCGTCGGTGGTGGACTTTCTGCATCGTCGCCATGGCAACCCGGAACGGTCGCAAGCCGCCGCTGACATCAACGCCGAGCTGGACCGCGAAGCCGAGGCCTTGGAATCCCCCGACCACGCCGTCCGGGCCGCCGCCTGAACGGCGGCACAGGAGAGCACATGGGCGCGACGACACGCAACACGGGCGCCAAGCCCAAGCTGGTGGTGGTGGGCAACGGCATGGCCGGTATCCGCACGGTGGAAGAACTGCTGGCGCAGGCGCCCGAGCTCTACGACATCACGGTGATCGGCGCCGAGCCCTACACCAACTACAACCGCATCCTGCTGTCTCCGGTGCTGACCGGGGAACAGACCTTGCAGGACATCGTGCTGAACGATGAAGCCTGGTATGCGCGGCACGGCATCCGGCTGCTGTGCAACCGCAAGGTCACGCGGGTCGACCGGGCGCGCCGCCGCGTGCATTGCGACGATGGCACCGAAGCCGCGTATGACCGGCTGCTGCTGGCCACGGGGTCGAACCCGACCATCCTGCCGGTGCCGGGCCACGACCTGGACGGCGTGGTCGCCTTCCGGGATATCGACGACGTGAACCGGATGATCGAGGCGTCGTCGCGCTACCGCAACGCGGTGGTGATCGGCGGCGGCCTGTTGGGGCTGGAAGCGGCCAATGGCCTGGCCGCCCGAGGCATGAACGTATCGGTCGTGCATTTGGGCGCCGCGTTGCTGGACCGCCAATTGGATCTTGAAGCGGCCGCGCTGTTGCGGCGCAGCCTGGAAGCGCGCGGCCTGACTTTTCTGCTGCAACGCCAGACGCAAGAGATCGTTGCGGGCGAGGACGGGCGCGTGCGCGCGCTGCGGTTTACGGATGGCGCAGAGGTGCCGGCGGACCTGGTGGTGATGGCGGTGGGCGTGCGGCCGAATACGGCGCTGGCGGAAAGCTGCGGCTTGCGGGTGGATCGCGGCATCGTGGTGACCGACACCCTGCAGACCTATGACCCGCGCATCTACGCGGTGGGTGAATGCGTCAGCCACCGTGGCACGGCGTATGGCCTGGTCGCGCCCTTGTTCGAGCAAGCGAAGGTGGCGGCCAATCATCTGGCCATGCATGGCATCGGCCGATACGAAGGCAGCATCACGTCCACGAAATTGAAGGTGACGGGCATCGACCTGTTCTCCGCCGGGGACTTCACGGGCGGCGCGCAGACCGAGACGATTGTGTTGGCCGACGCGTTGGACGGCGTCTACAAGAAGCTGGTGATCCGCGACGACAAGCTGGTGGGCGCGTGCCTGTATGGCGACACGGCCGACAGCAGTTGGTATCTGCGGCTGATCCGAGACGGGCAGGGCATCGGCGCGCTGCGCGACCAACTGATGGCGGGCGAGTTCGCTGGCGATGGGCTTGATCACGCGGTGACGGGCGGATAAACCATGGACATGCCGTTGCGTAGGATCGCGCCGCTGGCGAATGATGGCGGCGCGAACGAAGGCGAGCGCGAGCTGCGTTCGGTCTGCTGCTATTGCGGCACGGGATGCGGCGTGCGCGTGCAGGTGCGCGACGGCGCGGTGCTGCGGGTGCGTGGCGATGAAGATCATCCCGCCAACCACGGCAAGCTGTGCAGCAAGGGCCTGGCCCTGGCCGACACGGTGCGGCGAGACGGCGCGCGCGTGCTATCGGCGCAATGGCGCGAGTCACGCGGCGCGGCGCACCAGAACATTGCCCTGGATCAGGCACTGGACATTGCGGCGCAAAAACTCGCCGACACGATACTGGCGCACGGGCCGGACGCCGTGGGGTTTTACTTGTCGGGCCAGTTGCTGACCGAAGACTACGCCGTCTTCAACAAGCTGGCGCGCGCGCTGGCCGGCACCAACAATATCGACACCAATTCCAGGCTGTGCATGTCCAGCGCGGTGTCGGGCTACAAGCGCACGCTGGGCGCGGATGCGCCACCCGCCTGTTACGACGACCTGGACCTGGCCGACACCGTGCTGATCGCCGGTTCCAACATGGCGTACGCCCACCCCGTGCTGTTTCGCCGCCTGGAAGCGGCCCGCGCGCGCCGGCCCGGCATGAAGGTGATCGTGGTGGACCCCCGCCGCACGGATACCGCCGCGTTCGCCGACTTGCACCTGCCCATCGCGCCGGGCACGGACGTGGCGCTCTTTCATGCCATGTTGCACGTCATGGCGCGCGAAGGGCGGATCGACCGGGCTTACATCGATCGTCACACCGACGGCTTTGACGCGCTGATGAATACGGTGGATGCGTACTCCCCGGCCGTGGCGCAGGAAATCTGCGGCGTGCCGGCCGCCAACATCATCCAGGCCGCCCGCTGGTTCGGAAGCGGCGGCGCGGCGCTGTCGCTCTACACAATGGGCCTGAACCAATCCACTCAGGGCACCGACAAGAACGCCGCGCTGATCCATCTGCATCTGGCCACCGGGCAGATCGGCAAGCCGGGCGCGGGGCCGTTCTCGCTGACCGGCCAGCCCAACGCCATGGGCGGGCGCGAAGCGGGCGGCATGGCGACCTTGCTGCCGGGCCATCGCGACCCGGCCGTCGCCCAAGACCGCGCCGAGGTCGCGGCGCTGTGGGGAGTGGACCGCCTGCCCGACACGCCGGGTGCCACCGCGCTGGAGCTTTTCGATGCCGTGCTGGAGGGGCGGGTGAAGGTGCTGTGGATTGCAGCGACGAACCCCGCGCAGTCGCTGCCCGACCAGGCCCGCGTGCGCGCGGCCCTGGAGCAAGCCGAGTTTGTCATCGTGCAAGAGGCCTTTACCGGCACCGAGACGCTGGCCTACGCCGACCTGGTGCTGCCCGCCGCCACCTGGCCCGAGAAATCGGGCACGGTCACCAATTCCGAACGCCGCATCAGCCGCGTGCATGCCGCCGTGGCGCCGCCCGGTGATGCCCAGCCGGATTGGCGGCTGGCGCAGGCGGTGGCGCTGCGCCTGGCGGCCCGCATCGCGCCGGACAAGGCAGCCGGGTTTGCGTACCGCGACGAAAGCGAGGTGTTCGCGGAACACGTCAGCATGACGGCGGGGCGCGACCTGGATTACAGCGCGCTGGATTACGGCATTCTGGATCGGGATGGACCGCAGCAGTGGCCCTACCGGGCGGGGCAGGGCACGGCGCGGCTGTACGCGGATGGCGGGTTTCCCACTGCCAACGGCCGCGCGCGATTTTGCGATGTGCGCTATCAGCCACCCGCCGATGCGTTGACGCCCGACTTCCCCATGTCGCTGACGACCGGCCGCTTGCGCGACCACTGGCACACGATGGCGCGTACGTCGTTAGCGCGCGTGTTGACACAGCATGTTGAAGAGCCGTGGCTGTCCCTGCATCCGGAAACCTTGCAGCGGCTGGGTCTGGCGTCGGGCGCCCTGGCGCGGCTGCGTTCGCGGCGGGGCAGTGTGGTGCTACCCGTGCAGGCGGACGAGGGGCTGCAACGCGGGCATGCCTTCCTGCCCATGCATTGGGGCAGCGCCTACATGGCCGGCCTGGGCGTGAACGCGCTGGCCAGTCCGGCCACGGATCCCTTTTCGCGGCAGCCCGAATTGAAGTTCAGCGCCGTTGCCGTTGAACCCGCCGCGCTGCCCTGGCAGGCGGCAGGCTGGCTGCAAGGCGACTCGGTGGCCTTGCGCGCGCGCCTGGCGCCCTGGCTGCGCCGCTTTGATTACGCGGTGGTGTTGCCATCCAGCGCGGGCGGCGTGCGGATACGCGTGGCTGCGGCCCAGGCGCCGGACAACGGCGTGCTTGCTGAACTGGCGCAATCGTTGGCGCTTAGTCAGGCCGATGTGGTGTTCGATGACCTCGCGCAAGGCAAGCTGCGCCGGGTGGCGGTGGCGCAGGGCGCTGTGCGCGCCTTCCTGCTGGCGGGGGACCTGCGGGCGCAAGACGCCTTGCTGTCCTGGGCCGCCGGCGGCCAGGCTCCCGCCAGCGTGTCCGCCTTGCTGGCAGGACGCATCAGCGGGCCGGCGCGTTCGCTCACGGTGTGCGCATGCATCGGCGTGAGCGAGGCCGCGATCCTTGCGGGCATCGCGCGCGGATGCGATCTGGATGGGCTGAAATCCACCTTGGGGTGCGGCACCGGCTGCGGATCTTGCGTACCGGAAGTGCGCGCGTTGATCGCCCGCGCCCCGACACGAGTGGACATATGTCAGGCACGGCAACCGGTGTAGTATCAAGCCAGCCGCCGCCAGCCGTGGGCGGCCTGTCCTGAATACTGGAGTGGCTAGTGACGATGCAAAAAATCGCATCCTTGATGTTGTGCGTGGGCGCGTTGGGCGCGGCCGCGTCGGTGCAGGCGGGCGTGTGCGACGCCCAGTTCATGCATGACGGCGGTGCGGTGCAGTTGACCGGCTCGGGCAACCTGGCCCTGGGCGCGGACCTGAGCTTCACCGAAGTTACAAAAAGCAATGGCGACAACTGCCGGGCGCGCGTGCAAGGCGTGGCCACCTTCGGCTACGCCGGCCTGCCACCGGGCAAGTCCAAGCTTGATTACCTGATGACGGTGAAGGGCGGCCAAGCCACCTTCGTGCGCTATGCCACCGCCGGCGAAGCGCCGAAGCCGTCCGAAGGCCAGTTCGACCTGCGCATGCTGGGCCTGTTCGCTTACGACGGCAATCTGAACGCCGGCCAGAAGCTGCCGGGTTCGTCGTTTCGTTTGAAGATCGGCAAGGAAGCGCCGGTGGGTGGCCAGCCCAGCACCACGGTTCGCATCGGCGAAAAAAGCGTGGGCCAAAAGACATCGTTGAGCACGGCCTTGGGCAACCAGTCGTGCCACCCCGTCAAGTACACGCGCAACTCTGACCCCACCATGGCCACGTTCCAAGGCCTGACCATTCCCATCCCCGGCATGAACACGACAGTCACCGATTGGTATTGCCCGGCGGTGAATCTGGTGATGAAGCAAGACATCGATCAAGGCGGCGTTAAATCGGCCGTTGAAATTACGCAGATCAAGTAGCACACGGTATCAAGCACGCCTTGCCGCGGGCAAGGCGGCTGGTATGATGTTTTCGTCATAGACACACAACAGGAGCTCAATAAAATGGCCACGAGAAAATCCGAAGAAGTCGCAAAAGAAAAACTCATCGACAGTGTCAAGACCAGCCTTAACGACGCCGAAAACCTGCTGCGCGAAGCAGCCGGCACCACCGGCGACAAGGCCAACGAACTGCGTGAACGCGCCATGACCTCGCTCAAGCGCACGCGCGAAGCCCTCTACGAAGCACAAGACGCCGTGTTGGAGCGTGGCCGCAAAGCCGCACGTGCCACCGACGACTACGTGCACGACAATCCCTGGCAAGCCATCGGTATCGCAGGCGTGACCGGCCTGCTGCTCGGCTTGCTGATCAGCCGCCGCTAAGGGCTTGAGCGTCGAAGGCGGGCACTGCCCGCCTTTGACGTTCCAGACGCCATGGGTCTACGAAAATCTGTTTTCGGCGTTGCGTCCAGCCTGGTCGGGCTGTTGCGAACGCGCTTGGAGCTTCTGGCACTGGAAGCCGCCGATGAAAAGGCGCGCCTGCTCAAACTGCTGGGCATGGCATTTGCGGCGTTGCTCTTCTTGACGCTTGCGGTGCTGGTGTTCACGGTGACGGTGGCGGTGCTGTTCTGGCCCACCGAAGACCGCTACATGGCCTTGGGCCTGTTGGCGGCGTTCTACGGCATTGTCGGCATTGCGTTGCTGCTGGTTGTGCGCCATGGGCTGGTTTATGGCGCGCCGCCTTTCGCGGCCACCCTGGATGAGCTGAGCCGCGATGCGGAACTGCTCGAACGGGTGCGTGATGCGCAAGACGACGATCCCCCGGCGCGTCGGCGCGAGGAGGACTGAACATGTCGAAAAGGTCTCCCGTCGTGGATCGCGCCGTGCGTATCGAGCTGCTGCGCGCCCGCGCCGCGATCGAACGCGAATCCTTGGTGCATGACATCGTGACGACCGGCCACAAGCTGGAGCCCGCCTCGATCATCCGGGGGCTCTTGCCCCGGCTGGCCTCGGGCGGAGCATCGCGCTGGGCCATGCAGGCCATTACCTTGGCACGGCGCTATCCGCTGGTCAGTTCGTCCGTGTCGACGCTGCTGATGCGGGGCGGCAAACGTTCCAAGCTGCTGAAGATTGCGGGTGGTGCGCTTGTCGGCTGGCAGTTGTTCAAGCTATGGCGCAGTTCCCGCGAGGACGATCAGTAGGGTTCTGCGTTGCACCAAGCAAAAACCCCGCGTTGGGTACAACGGCGGGGTTTTTTTACGGGTGTGGATATGGTCGGCAGCGGCTACAGGCCCAACTGGCCCCAGATATCGTCCACGCGCTTTTTGACGTCGGCGTCCATGGTGATGGGTGTGCCCCATTCGCGCTGGGTTTCGCCAGGCCATTTGTTGGTGGCGTCCAGCCCCATCTTGCCGCCCAGCCCGGACACGGGCGAGGCGAAGTCCAGGTAGTCGATAGGCGTGTTTTCCACCAGCAGCGTGTCGCGCACGGGGTCCATGCGGGTCGTCATGGCCCACACCACTTCTTTCCAGTCGCGCGGGTTGATGTCTTCGTCCACCACCACGATGAACTTGGTGTACATGAACTGGCGCAGAATGCTCCACAGCCCGAACATGACGCGCTTGGCGTGGCCCGCGTATTGCTTGCGGATCGACACCACGGCCAGCCGGTAGCTGCAGCCTTCCGGGGGAAGATAGAAGTCGACGATTTCCGGCAATTGGCGGCGCAAGAGCGGCACGAAGACTTCGTTCAGCGCAACGCCCAGCACGGCGGGCTCGTCGGGCGGTTTGCCGGTGTAGGTCGAGTGATAGATGGGGTTGCGCCGCATCGTGATCCGTTCGACCGTGAAGACGGGAAACCAGTCCTGCTCGTTGTAGTAACCGGTGTGGTCGCCGTAGGGGCCTTCCAGCGCCATTTCATAGTCGCTGTTGGGCGGCGGGTTGACGCCTTCGGGCACCACGGGCTTGACGGCGCGCGGGTCGGAGGACGGCAGCAAATGCCCTTCCAGCACGATCTCGGCCCAGGCCGGCACCGACAGGTTGCTGCCGAGTGCCTGCGCGACTTCGGTGCGCGAACCGCGCAGCAGGCCGGCAAACTGGTATTCGGACAGGCTGTCGGGCACGGGGGTGACGGCGCCCAACGTGGTGGCCGGGTCGGCGCCCAGCGCCACGGCAATGGGGAAGGGCGTGCCAGGGTTGGCCAGGGCGTGGTCGCGAAAATCCAGCGCGCCGCCGCGATGCGACAGCCAGCGCATGATCAGTTTGTTCGGCCCCAGCAGCTGCTGGCGGTAGATGCCCAGGTTTTGTCGCTTGGCATTCGGGCCGCGAGTGATCACCAGGCCCCAGGTCAGCAAAGGCGCCACGTCGCCGGGCCAGCAGGTCTGGATCGGCAGGCGGGTCAGGTCCACATCCTTGCCTTCCCAGACCACTTCCTGGCAAGCCGGGCTCTTCACGTTCTTGGGGCTCATGTCCCACAGCGCGGCCTTCAGCATCGACACCTTGGCCAGCGCATCGCGCAGCCCCTTGGGTGCTTCGGGTTCGCGCAGCGACGCCAGCAGTTCGCCGATATCGCGCAGGGCGCTGACGCTGTCGGCGCCCATGCCGCGCGCCACGCGGGACGGGGTGCCGAACAGGTTGGTCAGCACCGGCATCTGCGCCGGTTGGCCGTCGTGCAGGGCCTTTTCAAACAGCAGGGCGGGGCCTTCGGCGCGCAGCACGCGGTCGGAAATTTCGGTCATTTCCAGGCGCGTGGACACGGGCGCGGCAATGCGTTTGAGATCGCCCATGCGTTCGAGTTGGGCGAGGAAGTCTCTAAGGTCGCGGTATTTCACTACAGATCCCAGCGATTTGGTTACATTTGAGGTCGAAAGAGAGGTTAACATTGACTCCCTCTTTTTCCACGCAGGAGGTTTTCATGCCCGATGCGTCAGTGGCCAGCCTGTTCAGGAATATGGCCCAAGGAGTGCACCAGTATCTTGCCGAATGCTTGCGAATTTGCTCAGTCTATCTGGGCATCGCAGTGATTGTGACGGTAAGCATGGGATTTGCCCTGCCCGGTTTGCGCGACCAGGCATTGCAAGTGCACAAAGCCTTGTTGACCGCCCTAGCGCCTTCATCCATGCAATCCGGCACCGATTCCGATGCCGGTTCCGAATTGGGTTCCGACACTGCGTCGGCAATTGCCATGGCCGTACCAACCGCTCCCGCCAGCAATGCCACCGGCATGCTGGGGCCGGCCCGCGTCGCACCGCCGGCGCCGAAAAAGCCTGCCTTGTCGGCAACGGGCCCCCAGGCGGAGGCCTTGCGCAACTATATATCGCGCAAATACAAGGTGGCCTATGACGCCACCGGTCCGCTGTTGAACACCGTGTACAAGGTCAGCCGCGAAAAGCAGCTTGACCCGCTGCTGGTGCTGGCCGTCATCGCCATCGAGTCCCGCTACAACCCCTTGGCCGAAAGCCACGTGGGCGCGCAAGGCCTGATGCAGGTCATGACCAGCGTGCACCAGGAGAAGTTCGACGCCGTGGGCAAGAACCCGTTGGACCCCGCCGCCAACATCGGCGTGGGCGCCACGATCTTGCGCGATTGCATCAGCCGTCGCGGGTCGGTCGACGCCGGTTTGGCCTGTTACGTGGGCGCCACCGGGCCGAACGACAACGGCTACGGCGCCAAAGTGCAGGCGGAACGCCGACGCCTGGCCCTGGCCTCGGGCATTGCGCTGGCGCGCGACTGACGCCGCCGGCCGGTTGAACACCCAAGCGGGCTTCTTTCCGAAGCGCGCTTTTTTTTGTTCAGCGTTGCAGCAGTTTGCCGATGCGGGCCACGGCTTCTTCCAGCCGGTCCAGCCCGGTGGCGTAGGAAAAACGCATGGTGTGGCTGCCATGGGTGGGTCCGAAGTCCAGGCCCGGCACGGCGGCAACGCCCGCTTCCAGCAGCAGGCGCTGCGAGAACGCGGCGCTGTCCATGCCCAGGTTGCTGATGTCGGCGTAGATATAGAACGCGCCGTCCGGCTTGACCGGTACATGGATGCCCAGGCGGTCGAATTCCGGCAAGAGGTAGTCGCGGCGCTGCTTGAACGCTTCGCGGCGGTGCTCAAAGGTTTTCATCGCCTGCTCGGTGAAGCAGGCCAGCGCGGCGTGCTGGGCCAGGGTGGGCGCGCAGATCGCCAGGCTGGCGGCAATCTTTTCAACGGGAGCCACCATGTCTTCGGGCACGATCATCCAGCCCAGCCGCCAGCCCGTCATATGGAAGTACTTCGAAAAGCTGTTGATGACGATGATGTCATCGTCCAGGGTCAACGCCGATTTCGGCTGGCCTTCATAAGACAGACCCAGGTAGATTTCGTCGACGATGGCAAAACCGTCGCGCGCGCGAACCTGCGCCAACAGTTCCGCCAGTTCGGCAGGGGCGATGGAGGTGCCCGTGGGATTGCTGGGGGAGGCCACCAGCACGCCCTGGGTGGCGGGCGTCCAGTGCTGGGCCACGTCCGCCGCCGAAAGCTGGAACCGTTTTTCGGCCGAACTCGGAATCAAGCGCGGCACGCCGCCTGCTGCCAGCACGAAGTTGCTGTTGGCGGGGTAGGACGGGTCAGGCATCAGCACTTCGCCGCCGTGGTTGACCAGCGCCGCGCAGGCCAGCGTGAGCGCGCCCGATGCGCCCGCCGTGACAATCACGCGCGCCGGATTGATCTTGGCGCCGAACTTGTCGTGGTAGAACTGCGCAATGGCCTCGCGCAGCGGCATCAGGCCGGCGGGCGGGCCGTAGCCGCTCAGGCCGGCGCGCGCGGCGCGCTCCAGCGCTTCCACCACCTGGGGCGGCGCGGTAAAGTCCGGTTCGCCGATGCCCAGGCTGATAATGTCCTTGCCCGCCGCCTGTAGCGCTTGCGCCTGCTTGAAAAGTTCCACTACCTGGAAGGTCAGAAAGTCATGAGTGCGAGCAGCAAGGCGGGGCATTGGATTCTCGAAAAGCGTCTTTGAAGCAAAAAGGAATTGTAGTCATGCAGCCATCCCGGCGCGCTTTCCTGCTAGGTAGGCGTCCCGCGCAAACGCCGTGGGCCGCATTTATGCAGCGCTTGAAGCTGCTGTGCCAGGGGCAAGTCAATGATTTGGGCGAGAACGGTCCGGGCGGTGCGCAGGCCATCCTGACGCCCACGCGCGATGCCGACGTGGCCCATGCGCGCACGCTGTGCGCCGAGTACCGCGTGGTGATGGCGCTGGAGGGGGCGACGGGGCCTTATGCACCGTCCGCCAGCCCGCGTCTGCGGATCGATCCGTCGCGCCTGGCGGGCCTGGCCCGCTTGGGTGGTGACGCGGCCAGTGACCCGGCCGGCAACCCCGCCCGTTGGCGCGCACAGCCCGGCGTGCCCATGGCGGCGCTGGTCCAGGCCGGCTTGCGGCAGTTCGTGGGTTTTCCGGATGCCATGACCCTGGCCGAATGGCTGGCCGCGCCGGCGCCCTGGCCCGCCGGCCGCTGTGCCGCCTCGGGCGTGCTGACGGTGGATGTCATGTTGGCCGACGGCGTCGAGGAAACCCTGGGACCTTTTGGCGAGGCCGATGTCCAGCCGCTGCGCTCAGCCACCGTGCAAAGCCTGGTGCCCTCGCTGTTCCAGTTGGCTTCGGGCGGCGACGCCTTTGCCACGCGGGACGGCGATCACTGGCTGGGGCGTTACCGGTTGGACGCGCTTAAACCCGTGGCGCCGGCCACCGTCAATCTGGCCCATCTGCTGTTGGGCCACGGCGGGACCCTGGCGTGGGTGCAAAGCGTGACGTTGACCGATGCGCCGGCAGCCATGGAGCCGGGTTTCGTGCCGGTTGTGGGCTCGGGCCGGGATTCGGGTCTGGATGCGGGCCGGGAGCCTGAAGCGCCTTCCTTACCCCCATCCGAACCACACACGCCCGGGCTCGCCACGTTCCGGCTCGACGCGCGGGTCAAGACGCTGTTCGACCCGCATGGTCGTTTTCCCTTATTTCTGCCTAACGAAACCTGACAGCTATTCAGCTTAATGTAAGATTCGGCCGCTTGTCCTGCGCAAAGGGGAGAGGCCGCGCAGAGATACCGCGACAGCCGTCATGGGAATAGAATTCCTCCCTCTGTTTCACTTACCAGCCTGTAGCCGCCCATATGGATGACAACCTTCGCAAAGCCGCCCTTGAATATCACGAGGCCGGCCGTCCCGGCAAAATCTCGGTCACGCCGACCAAGCAACTGACGAATCAGCGCGACCTGGCGCTGGCCTATTCGCCGGGCGTGGCGGCAGCCTGTGAGGAAATCGTGGCCGACCCGGCCAATGTGTTTCGCTACACCGCGCGCGGCAACCTGGTGGGCGTGATCACCAACGGCACGGCGGTGCTGGGTCTGGGCAATATCGGCGCGCTGGCTTCCAAGCCGGTCATGGAAGGCAAGGCAGTGCTGTTCAAGAAGTTTGCCGGCCTGGATGTGTTCGATATCGAAATCAACGAGACCGACCCGGACAAGCTGGTCGAGATCATCGCGGGTCTTGAAGCCACCTTCGGCGGCATCAACCTGGAAGACATCAAGGCGCCGGAATGCTTCACCGTGGAACGCAAGCTGCGTGAACGGATGAAGATCCCGGTTTTCCACGACGACCAGCACGGCACCGCCATCACCGTGTCGGCCGCGTTCATCAACGGCCTGAAGGTCGTGGGCAAGGACATCAAGACGGTCAAGGTAGTGACGTCCGGCGCCGGTGCAGCCGCCCTGGCGTGCCTGGACCTGATGGTGGACCTGGGCCTGCCGCTGGAAAACATCTGGGTCACCGACATCGAAGGCGTGGTCTACGAAGGCCGTGTCGAGCTCATGGACCCGGACAAGGCGCGTTTTGCGCAAAAGACGGAAGCCCGCAAGCTGGCCGAGGTGATCCAGGACGCGGACGTGTTCCTGGGCCTGTCGGCGGGCGGCGTGCTCAAGCCGGAAATGGTTGCCACGATGGGACCGCGCCCGCTGATCCTGGCGCTGGCCAACCCCACGCCGGAAATCCTGCCGGAACTGGCGCATTCGGTACGTGACGATGTCGTCATGGCCACGGGGCGGTCCGACTACCCGAACCAGGTCAACAACGTTCTGTGCTTTCCGTACATCTTCCGTGGCGCGCTGGACGTGGGCGCCACCACCATCACGCGCGAAATGGAAATGGCGGCGGTGTATGCCATTGCCCAGTTGGCGCAGGAGGAGCAGAACGAAGTCGTGGCCGCCGCCTACGGCACGTTCGACATCTCGTTCGGCCCCGAGTACCTGATTCCCAAGCCGTTTGACCCGCGCCTGATCGTGCGTATTGCGCCGGCCGTGGCCAAGGCCGCCATGGACGGCGGCGTGGCCACGCGCCCGCTGGCCGATCTGGAAGCCTACGAAGCGCAGTTGCAGCAATTCGTGTATCACTCGGGCGCGTTCATGAAGCCGCTGTTCTCGGCCGCCAAGCGTATCGTGCGTGAAGGAGGCCCCGCCCGCATCGTGTTTGCGGAAGGCGAAGACGAGCGCGTGCTGCGCGCGGTGCAGGTGGTGGTTGACGAAGGCCTGGCTCGCCCCATCCTGGTGGGCCGCCCGTCGGTGCTGCTGACCCGCATCGAAAAGCTGGGCCTGCGCTTGCGTCTGGGTGAAGACGTTGAAGTCACCAACCCGGAATACGATGAACGTTTCCATCAGTACTGGACGACGTACTGGGAACGCATGTGCCGTCGCGGCATCACCAAGGAAATGGCGCGCGTGGAAATGCGCCGCCGCATGACCTTGATCGGCGCGATGATGGTGCACCTGGGTGATGCCGACGGCATGGTGTGCGGGTCGGTGGGGGCGTATCACGATCATCTGCGTTTCGTGGATGAAGTGATCGGCCGCCGCCCGGGCCACAACGTGTATGCCGCCATGAACATCCTGCTGCTCAACGAGCGCACGGTGGTGTTGGTGGACACGCACGTCAATGACGAACCCACGGCGGAACAGATCGCGGAATTCACCATTTCGGCGGCCAACGAAATGCGCCGGATGTATCTGGCGCCGAAGGTGGCGCTGCTGTCGCGTTCGAACTTCGGTTCCGGCAGCTCGGCGTCCGGCGCCAAGATGCGCCGCGCGTTGGAAATTGTGCGCGAGAAAGAACCCGAACTGGAAATCGACGGCGAAATGCACGGCGACTGCGCGCTGGATGAAGCGTTGCGCATGCGCATCCTGCCTTCGTCCACGCTGAAGGGCGAAGCCAATCTGCTGGTGTGCCCGAACGTGGACTCGGGCAACATTGCCTACAACCTGCTCAAGACGGCGGCCGGCGGCAACGTGGCGGTGGGCCCGTTCCTGCTGGGCTGTAATGCGCCGGTGCATATCCTGACCTCCAGCTCGACCGTGCGCCGCATCGTCAACATGACCGCGATGACTGTGGTCGATGTCAACACGCCACGTTGAAGTGAGTCCAGCGGGTCCGGCGTGCCCCCGCGCGCCGATCGGCCTGGTCCTGACGGGGGGGGGGGGGGGCGCCGCCTACCAGGTCGGTGTGCTCAGCGCCATCATGGAGCTGCTGGACCCGGACTGGCAGTCCCGCTTCCGTAACCCTTTTGACATCATCTGCGGCACATCGGCCGGCGCGATCAACGCCGCCGCACTGGCCTGCCGCGCCGACCGCCCGCACCTGGGCGTGCGCCGCATTCGCCGGCTGTGGTCGTCGCTGAATACCGACATGATCTACCGCGCCGACGCGCCCGGGCTGATACGCACGGGTGTGCGCTGGCTGGGCTTGCTGTCGCTGGGGTGGATGTATTCGGGGCTGACGCGCAAACGGCCGCAGTCGCTGTTGGACAACAGCCCCATGGAGGCGCTGCTGGGCCGGGTGCTGAACTTTGATCATTTGCGCGCCAACCTGGAAGGCGGCGCGCTGTCGGCACTGGCCATCACGGCGTCGGGCTACACCAGCGGCGAACACCTGACCTTCTACCAGGCGCACGCACCCATCGAACCCTGGCACCGCTATCTGCGGCTGGCCATCCCCACGCCCATCAGCATCGATCATCTGATGGCGTCTTCATCGATTCCGTTTGTGTTCCCCGCGCGGCAGGTGCAGGTGCATGGCAAGGGCGAATGGTGCGGCGACGGTTCCATGCGGCAGTTGGCGCCGATCAGCCCGGCCATTCATCTGGGCGCGCACCGCGTCATGGTGATAGGCACGGGCTTTCGTGACGATACCCATCCCGAGAACCGCGAAGATTCCCCGCCGTATCCGTCCTTGGCGCAGGTGGGCGGCCATGCGCTGTCCAGCATCTTCCTGGATGGTCTGTCGGTGGATGTGGAACGGCTTGAGCGCATCAATGCCCTGATGGAGCACACCACGCCGGATGGTGTCCAGGTCAATGTGCGCCGCATCCAGGTGCTGACCATCACCCCCAGCCAGTCGCTGGACACAATGGCGCTTGAGCACCTGCAAGACATGCCCGCACAAGCGCGTGCTCTTTTCCGCGTACTCGGTGTATCGTCCGATCCAGGCCGTCCTGGGGGCGGTGCGCTGATGTCGTATCTGCTGTTCGAATCCAGCTACACCAAGCGATTGATTGAACTGGGTTATGCCGATACGATGCAGCGTAACGAAGAAGTGATCGCCTTTTTCAAGGAGGCTCAGGCATGACGCGCAATGGCCAATCTACGTTGCAGAAGCAGCTTCTGCGCGGGGGAGCGCTGCCTCATGAGGGGCTGGACAAGAAGGCCGTCGTGGATGCCTCCCACGAGCTGGGCCTGTCCTTGTTCGTTGCCAACTGCGACCCCGCCCGCAGCCGTTCCGCGGTACTGCGCGCCATCGTCAAGGCGGTGGACTTTCCCGAATACTTCGGCGGCAACCTGGATGCCCTGTACGACTGCCTGTGCGATACGGTCCTGGATCACAAGACGGGCGTCGTGTTGTGGCTGTACCGGTTGCACTCCGGCGACCCGGTGCTGGAAGAAGACGCCGCTCGTATTGAAACCGTATGTTCTGATGCGGCGGATTTTGCCCGCGAGAACGGTCGTATTTTTGCGTTCGTCATTGAGCACGCGGGCAAGCACCCCGATCCGGAACCCGGCGTCGCGGCTGCGCCCTATGGCGAAAACGACTGAAGGCATACCCGCCTGAGCCTTTTACGGTTCGGCGGGGGTTGCTGCTTGGTTGCCGCTTGGTTGCTGCTTTGTCGCGGGTTTGTCACCACAGGGTTGGTCACCACTTGGTGGCTGCCCGGCGTTCTAACTGCTACCAGCCCATCAACGCGCTGACGGCCGCCAGCAAGGCCAGCCCGGCCGTTTCGGTGCGCAGCACGCGCGGGCCAAATCGCACGGCCTGTACGCCCGCCTGGCGGGCCAGATCCAGTTCCTTGTCCGACCATCCGCCTTCGGGCCCGACCAGCAAGGTCAGCGCCGGTAAGTCGGGCGTGGCGCGCAGCTTGCCGGCCAGATCGTCAGTGGCTTCCGGATGACACAAGAGACGCAGGCCGTCGGCCGGCTGGGCCAGCCAGTCAGCCAGCGTTTGCGGCGCATCCACCGTCATCAGGCGGTTACGGCCGCACTGTTCACTGGCGGATTGTGCAATGCGGTGCCAATGCGCCACGCGCTTGTCCAGCCGAGGTCCGGACAACTGCAACACGCTGCGTTGCGCGGCAATCGGGCTGACGCGGACTGCGCCCAGTTCCACCGCTTTTTCCACCACCCAATCCATCTTGTCGCCCGACGGCAAGCCCTGAACCAGGGTGATGCGCCCGGCAAGCTCGGCTTCGCGGGGGTTGAAGTCGCCGAGCGTGGCAAAGCCTGCCTTGCCATCGACCTCAAGCACGGCGTCGTACTCGCCACCCTGGCCATTGAACAGCACAACGGTTTCGCCGGCTTTCAGCCGCAGCACGCGCAACGCATGGTGTGCCAGGGCGTCGGGCAAGGCGACACGGGAGCCGGCAACAAGGGGAATGTCGCAGAAAAATCGGGGGGCGGACATGGGTGTTCGGGCGCGGGGGCGGGCGATCAGGTTATTTGAGCGCGTAGCCTACCACCTTGACCCCCCATTCCAGGAAGGTCGGGGCGCTGGACGCCAGGTTCAGGCCCAGCAGCGTCAGAAACCCCACCGTCATTTTCTTGTCCAGGCGCATGAACTGGGTACGCAGCGCCGCCAGGTCTTCGTGCGTGGCGAAACGTTTGAGTTCTTCGCGGGTGGGCAACTGCGCGATCTGATTGCGGATTTCGGCCAGTTCTTCGCGGCGCGCGAAAGGGGCAATCATGGCGGCCATTTCTTCGCGGCGAGCGAAGGGGGCGATCATGGCGGCCATTTCGTTGCGCCAGTCTTGCTGAAGCTTGGCGGCCAGGTCGGCTTCGCCCTTGATCTGGGCGCGCTCCAGCGCGCGCGCCAAGGCAACGGCACGTTCTTCGCCCACGGCATTTCGCAGGGCCATGAAGCCTTCGATGGGGATGGTCAGATTCAGCATGAGGCCCATGGTAGGGGACTCCATCAGAGAGGTACAGGGCACCATGCTGAATGTCGGACTACTTTCCCGCAATTGCGGGAGCTACGCTGATATTTCCCCGGGGGCGATACGCTTCATTACATCGGGCTTAAGAGCGATGGCGTGAGGGAAATCCCCTGATGCTAAAATCGTCTGCTTCGCAACCCACTCAACTGGCCCCTATATTTCCCGTAGGCGCGCCAGCTTCAAAGAGCCTTCCGAATGAGCAATCCGACCGCCCCTAAACTTGCCTTGGCGGATGCCATCCGCGCCCTCGCGATGGATGCTGTGCAACAAGCGAACTCCGGGCACCCGGGTGCTCCCATGGGCATGGCGGAAATCGCCCAAGCCTTGTGGACGGGCAACCTGCGCCACAACCCGAAGGATCCCGCCTGGGCCAACCGCGACCGCTTCGTGCTGTCCAACGGCCACGGCTCGATGCTGATCTACGCGCTCTTGCATCTGACGGGTTACGACCTGTCGATCGACGAGCTCAAGAATTTCCGCCAGTTGCATTCCAAGACGCCGGGCCACCCCGAAGTGGGCATCACCCCGGGCGTGGAAACCACCACCGGCCCGCTGGGCCCGGGCCTGGGCAACGCCGTGGGCATGGCGCTGGCCGAAGCGCTGCTGGCGGCTGAATTCAACAAGCCCGGCCACACCATCGTCGACCACCACACCTACGCCTTCACGGGCGACGGCTGCCTGATGGAAGGCATTTCGCACGAAGTGTGCTCGCTGGCTGGCACGCTGAAGCTTTCCAAGCTGGTCGTGCTGTATGACGACAACGGCATCTCCATCGACGGCCACGTCGAACACTGGTTCGCCGACGACACCGCCAAGCGCTTCGAAGGCTACGGCTGGAACGTGATCCGTGGCGTTGACGGCCATGACGTCGCCGCCGTGGACGCCGCCATCAAGGCCGCGCGTTCGCAATCGGAAAAGCCCACGCTGGTGGTCTGCCGCACCGTCATCGGCAAGGGTTCGCCCAACATGGCCGGCACGCACAACGTGCACGGCGCGCCGCTGGGCAAGGACGAAATCGCCGCCACGCGCGCCGCGCTGGGCTGGTCGTCGGAACCCTTCCAGATCCCGCAAGACGTCTACGACGGCTGGGATGGCCGCAAGTCGGGCGCCGCCGCGCAAGCCGAATGGCAAACCGCGTTTGACGCCTACGCCGCCGCATTCCCCGCCGAAGCCGCTGAGTTCACGCGTCGCATGAAGGGCGAAATGCCCGAGGGCTACGCCGACCAGTTCAAGGCCTTCCTGGCCTCGACCCTGGAAAAGGCCGAAACCGTGGCCACCCGCAAGGCTTCGCAATTCGCGATCGCCGCGCTGGCGCCGCTGCTGCCCGAAATGCTGGGCGGCTCGGCCGACCTGACCGGTTCCAACTTCACCGACTGGAAGGGCGTTGTCGCCGTTCGCGCCGGCGAAAAGGGCATCCAGTTCGGCCGCCACATCAACTACGGCGTGCGCGAATTCGGCATGGCCGCCATCATGAACGGCGTGGCCTTGCATGGCGGTTACCTGCCTTTCGGCGGCACGTTCCTGACGTTCTCGGACTACTCGCGCAACGCCATCCGCATGGCCGCGCTGATGAAGCAGCGCGTCGTGCACGTGTTCACGCACGACTCGATCGGCCTGGGCGAAGACGGCCCGACCCACCAGTCCATCGAACACGCGGCCAGCCTGCGCTTGATCCCCAACCTGTCCTTGTGGCGTCCTTGCGATACAGCTGAAACCGCCGTGGCCTGGAATGCCGCCGTGACGCGCCCGACCAGCATCGGCATGGATGTGCATGACGGCGGCCCCACGGCCCTGTTGCTGTCGCGCCAGAACCTGCCGTTCGTGCCGCGTGACGCGGCTACCGTCGACGCCATCGCTCGTGGCGGCTATGTGCTGCGCGATGCCGAAGGCGCCCGCGCCGTCATCATCGCCACCGGCTCGGAAGTGGCCATTGCACTGGACGCGCAAGCCCAACTGGCCAAGGAAGGCGTCGCCGTGCGCGTGGTCTCCATGCCCAGCACCGACGTGTTCGACAAGCAGGACGCCGCCTGGAAACAATCCGTGCTGCCCAAGGGCCTGCCGCGCGTGGCTGTCGAAGCCGGCGTGACCGCCTTCTGGCACAAGTACGTGGGCCTGGAAGGCGCCGTGGTCGGCATCGACCGCTACGGTGAGTCCGCCCCTGCCGGCGCTTTGTTCAAGTTCTTCGGGCTGACCGCCGACAAGGTGGCCGAGACCGTCAAACAGGTTTTGTAAAAAAGGAGCTTAGTATGACTATTCGCGTCGCCATCAACGGTTACGGTCGCATCGGCCGCAACATCCTGCGTGCCCACTACGAAGGTGGCAAGAAGCACGATATCGAAATCGTCGCCATCAACGACCTGGGCGATCCCAAGACGAACGCGCACCTGACGCGCTACGACACCGCCCACGGCAAGTTCCCGGGCACCGTCGAAGTCGACGGCGACTTCATGGTCGTCAACGGCGACAAGATCCGCGTGCTGGCCAACCGCAACCCGGCTGAACTGCCCTGGGGCGAGCTCAAGGTTGACGTGGTCCTGGAATGCACGGGCTTCTTCACGACCAAGGAAAAGGCCGGTGCGCACATCAAGGGCGGCGCCAAGAAAGTCATCATCTCGGCCCCGGGCGGCAAGGATGTGGACGCCACCATCGTGTTCGGCGTGAACCACGGCGTGCTGAAGTCGACCGACACGGTCATCTCGAACGCTTCGTGCACCACCAACTGCCTGGCCCCGCTGGTCAAGCCGCTGAACGACAAGCTGGGCCTGGAAAACGGCCTGATGACGACCGTTCACGCCTACACCAACGACCAGGTCCTGACCGACGTCTACCACGAAGACCTGCGCCGCGCGCGTTCGGCCACGATGAGCATGATCCCCACGAAGACCGGCGCTGCCGCCGCCGTGGGCCTGGTGCTGCCGGAACTGAACGGCAAGCTGGACGGCTACGCCATCCGCGTTCCGACCATCAACGTGTCGCTGGTTGACCTGTCGTTCGTGGCCAGCCGCGCCACGACCGCCGAAGAAGTGAACAGCATCCTGAAGGCTGCGTCGGAAGGCGAGTTGAAGGGCATCCTGGACTACAACACCGAACCCCTGGTCTCGGTGGACTACAACCACAACCCGGCCTCCAGCACCGTTGACGCGTCGCTGACCAAGGTCTCGGGCCGTCTGGTCAAGGTCTCGTCCTGGTACGACAACGAGTGGGGCTTCTCGAACCGCATGCTCGACACCACCGTCGCGCTGATGTCGGCCAAGTAAGCAACACGGTCAGTCCATAGGGGACGGATTTGTTTTCCGCCAATGCGGAAAATGGGTTCGTCCCCTTTGTTCGCCTATCGTAGGAAAGCAAATATGTCCAAGGTCAATACCCTGTCCGCGCTGGCCAAGTCCGGCGCCCTGTCCGGCAAGCGCGTGTTCATTCGTGCCGACTTGAACGTGCCGTTCGACGACGCCGGCCGCATTTCCGAAGACACGCGCATCCGCGCCTCGGTGCCGGGCATTCGCCTGGCGCTGGACGCCGGTGCCGCCGTGATGGTTACGTCCCACCTGGGTCGCCCGAAAGAAGGCGTGCTGACCGACGCCGATTCGCTCGCCAAGGTCGGCCAGCGCCTGTCCGAATTGCTGGGCATGCCCGTGCAGTTGGTGCGCGACTGGGTCGATGGCGTGCAAGTGGACCACGGCCAGGTCGTGCTGCTGGAAAACTGCCGCGTGAACGTCGGCGAAAAGAAGGACGACGAAGCACTGGCCAAGAAGATGGCCGCGCTGTGCGACGTGTATGTCAACGACGCGTTCGGCACCGCCCACCGCGCCGAAGCCACCACGCATGGCATCGCGCGCTTTGCGCCCGTGGCCTGCGCCGGCCCCTTGCTGGAAGCCGAGCTTGACGCCCTGGGCCGTGCGCTGCACGAACCCAAGCGCCCGCTGGTCGCCATCGTGGGCGGTTCCAAGGTGTCGACCAAGCTGTCGATCCTGCAATCGCTGGCTGACAAGGTCGACCAGTTGGTGGTGGGTGGTGGCATCGCCAATACCTTCATGCTGGCTGCTGGTTTGTCCATCGGCAAATCGCTGGCGGAACCTGACCAGGTGGACCAGGCGCGCGCCGTGATCGACATCATGAAGCAGCGCGGCGCGGCCGTGCCGATTCCGGTGGACGTGGTGTGCGCCAAGGCATTCGGCGCGGACGCCGAAGCCACGGTCAAGGCCGCCACGGACGTGGCCGACGACGACATGATCCTGGACATCGGCCCGCAAACCGCGGCGCAGTTGGCCGAGATCCTGAAGAAGGCCGGCACCATCGTCTGGAACGGCCCGGTGGGCGTGTTCGAATTCGACCAGTTCGCCAACGGCACCGAAGTGGTGGCGCGCGCCATCGCCGACTCGGACGGCTTTTCGATCGCCGGCGGCGGCGACACGCTGGCCGCCATCGCCAAGTACGGCATCGGCGAACAAGTCGGCTACATCTCGACGGGCGGCGGCGCATTCCTGGAATTCCTGGAAGGCAAAACCCTGCCGGCGGTAGCGGTGCTGGAAGCGCGCGCGGCGTAAATGATGGATCAATCGCGCAATATCCCATCGTAGGATGGGTGTAGCGCGCGACGGTCTCTGCAAGGGCGCTGCAAGGTATCGCGTGAAACCCATCAAGCGGCATTCGCATGTGGCTGATTCAGCCATTACGCCTGTGCTGCTTGATGGGTTTCGCGCGTTTTGGATTGGTGTTCTTCTTTGCTTTGGGCTCGCGCTGCACCCATCCTACGTGCCATTGGACATCGGGTTTTTAACCGACCCGCCTTATTCCATTTTTGCGCCGGAGATCTTCACGATTTCTGCGTAGCGCTTGATTTCCGATTGGATGAACGCGCCGAATTCTTCCGGCGATTGGCCGGCCGGGACCAGCGCGCCCATGTTTTCCATGCGCTGCTTCACGTCCGGGCTGGCCACGACGGCGTTGACTTCCTTGTTCAGGCGCTGCACTACGTCCGACGGCGTGCCGGCGGGCGCCACGATGCCGTACCAGGCCGACGCAAACATCTTCGGCACGCCTGCTTCCTCGAAGGTGGGCACGTTCGGCAGGGCAGGCAGGCGCTGGTGCGAGGCCACGGCCAGTGCGCGCAGGGCGCCGGCCTGAACCTGGGCCAGCGAGCCGGTGTCCAGCATCATGTCCACTTGTCCCGCCAGCAGGTCCGACACCGCAGGGCCGCTGCCCTTGTACGGAATGTGCATCACATCCGCGCCCGTCAGGTGCTTGAACATCGAACCCGCCAGATGCTGTGATGAGCCCACGCCGCCCGAGCCGTAATTCAATTTGCCGGGTTCCGCCTTGGCGGCCGCGATCACGTCCGCGACCGAATGAAAGGGCGACTGCTTCGGCACTTCAAGAATGTTGGGAATCTCGGCCACGAAGGCGACCGGAGCGAAGTCCTTTGCCGCATCGAAGCCCAGGCGCGAATACAGGTGCGGATTGGCCGCGTTGGTGGAACTGGTGGCCATCAAGAGCGTGTAGCCGTCGGCCTTTTCACGCACGAAAGACGCCGTGCCGATATTGCCGCCCGCGCCGGCCTTGTTGTCCACGATCACCGTCTGACCCAGCCGTTCGGACAAGCGCTGCGCCAACAGGCGGCCCAACGAGTCCGTGGCGCCGCCCGGAGGCCAAGGCACCACCAGCTTGATCGGGCGGTCGGGATAGGTTTGCGCATGCACGGCCGGGGCAACACCCGCGGCAAAAGCGGCCAGGATAAGCGCGCGGCTGGCGCGACGCAGGAAGGCGTAGGACATCAAGTCTCCAGAAGTGCCGGCCCCGTCCTTCGCGTCGGGTGGTCGATGCGGGCGGGCCATGTCGGTGTGCAAGGCGCGGCGAAGTGCCGCTGTTCTTATGCGGGGGACTCTACGCAATCCGGCTTTTCGATAAAAGAGACAAATACGCAACGATCTTCATTCTAAAAAGGAATGAATAACGGGCGCTTGTTGATTTGAATCGGGTTCAACGAGCATCGTCTGGTGTAGCCTTTGCGGTCTGTGTGCCCCCTCGCGCAACATCATCCATCAGGTCATCTCGCAGCATCATGAACCTACGCTTCTTCCCTGGCCTGAACAATTTCCGTGGCATCACCCGAGACTCGGCGCGGCGCGATGTCATGGCCGGGCTAAGCGTGGCGGCCGTGGCCTTGCCGGTGGGCCTGGCCTATGCCGCGATGATGGGCGTGCCCCCCGTCGCCGGCCTGTGGGCCGCCATTGCGGGCATGCTGGGCTATGCGCTGTTCGGCTCGTCGCGCACCCTGATCGTGGGGCCGGACACCGCCACCTGCACGCTCATCGCCGCCACCTTGACGGGCATGGCGCTGACGTCGCCCGAAGACAGGCTGGTGGCCGCCACCGGCATTGCGCTGACCGTGGGCGTGGGCTGCCTGATCGCCCGCGTGCTGCGGCTGGGTGTGCTGGCCAACCTGCTGTCGCGTCCCGTCCTGATTGGCTACATGGCCGGCGTGGCGATTACCTTGGCGGTGTCGCAGATGAGCGGGCTGACGGGCGTGGGGCTGCGCAACAGCGGCTTGGTGCATCCGTTTCTGGAGTTGTCCCGGCGTATTCAGGAAATTCAGATTCCGACCCTGCTTCTAGGGCTGGCCTCGTGTGCGTTGCTGATTGGCGTCAAGCGCTGGCGGCCAAGCTGGCCCGGCCCGATCCTGCTGGTGGTGGGCGGCTGCCTGTTGTCGTGGCTGTTTGATTTTCCCAGCCTGGGCATCGCGGTTGTGGGCGAAGTGCCCGCCGGCTTGCCGGGCATCAGCCTGCCCGTACGGCTGGAAGGCGTGGACAGCATGCTGCTGGGCGCGGCGGGGGTGCTGGTGGTCAGTTTTTCCAGCGGCATTGTCACGGCGCGCAGTTTTGCCGCCCGCACCGGCGAACACGTGGACCCCAATCGCGAACTGGTGGGCTTTGGCGCGGCCAACGTGGCGGCGGGCCTGTTTCAGGGCTTTGTCGTGACGGGGGCCGATTCGCGCACGGCGGTGGGGCTGGTGGCCGGGGGCTCGTCGCCGCTGGTCAGCGTCAGCGCGGCCGTTGCCTTGGCGATCGTCGTGGGCTTGTTGAGTGCGCCGCTGTATTGGCTGCCGCAAGCCGTGCTGTCGGCCATCTTGCTGCTGGCGGCGGCCAGCCTTTTCGATGCCAAGGCCTTCATGCGCCTGGCACGCATTTCACGCATCGAACTGGCTTTCGGCATTTTGGCGGCGGTAGGTGTGGTGGGCTTCGGCGTGTTGCAAGGCGTGGCGGTGTCGGTGGGCGCGACTTTGCTGTACGCCATGTATGTATCGGGCAACCCGCGCGACGCGCTGCTTGGCCGGCTGCCCGGCGAATACGTGCTGGGCAAGCTGCATTTGAACCCCGACGCGCAGCCCGTGCCGGGCGTGGTGATCTGGCTGTTTGAATCGTCGGTCTGGTTCTTCAACGCCGATGCCTTCCGGCGCCGCGCGCGCGAAGTCATGGATCAGGCGGGTGACGCCACCTGGTTCGTGCTGGACGCCGAAGCCATGACGCAGGCCGATGCCGATGCGGTCGAAGCGCTGTATGAGTTGAAGCGCGAACTGGATGCGCGCCACATCAGCTTGCTGGTGGCGGGCGGCCACGGCCAGTTCCGCATGGCGCTTGAACGTTCGGGGCTGGTCAAGAAAATTGGCCGCGACAAGATTTTCGGCAGCGCCGAACAAGCGGTCGAAGCGATAGAGCGATGGCGCCAGGGGCCGCCGGACACACTGGCGTGAGCCTAATCGATGATGTGATAGCCGCCGTCGATGTACAGCGTCTGCCCGGTCATGAGCCGTGCGGCGTCGGTGGCCAGCCACGCGGTGGCTTCGCCCACATCGTCGATGGACACCAGGCTGCGCGCGGGCGCCTTGGATTGCGCGCGGTCCAGCAGCGCGTCGAATTCCGCAATGCCGGAGGCGGCGCGCGTTTTCAAGGGGCCCGGCGAAATTGCGTGCACGCGGATGCCTTGCGGGCCGAGTTCGGCGGCCAGATAGCGCGTGGCCGATTCCAGCGCCGCCTTCACCGGCCCCATCATGTTGTAGTGCTCTACCACCATCTGTGAGCCGTAATAGCTCATGCAGAACAGGGCGCCGCCCTTGGCCATCAGCGGTTCGGCCAGCTTCGCCATGCGGATGAACGACCAGCACGACACGTCCATGGCTTGCAGGAAGCCCTCGCGCGAGCAGTCCGTCACGCGGCCATGCAGGTCGTCGCGCGGGGCGAAGGCGATGGAGTGCAGCACGAAGTCCAGGCGACCCCATTCGGCCGTGATGCGCTCGAACACGGCTTCCAGTTCGCCCTCGTTCAGCAGGTTCAGCGGCATCAGCAACGGCGCATCCACTTGGCGCGCAAGCGGCTCGACGTGGGGCAGCGCCTTGTCGTTCAGATAGGTCACCGCCAGTTCGGCGCCCATGGCGCGAAACGCCTTGGCGCAGCCCCATGCAATGGAATCGGCGTTGGCGATGCCGGTCACCAGGCCGCGCTTGCCGGCCAGCGGCAGCGCCGCGTTCGAGGTAGGGGCGTTCATCGTGGGCTCACTCGCGGTTGGGGCATTCTTGGCGCATTCATTGTTGGCGAACCAGGGCCAGCGTGTGCTGGGCAATGATCAGCTCTTCGTTGGTGCGGACCACATACACGCCGATGCGGCTGTCGTCGCTGGAGATGCGCGGCCCTTGATGGGCGTTGCGTTCCGGGTCCAGCTTGATGCCCAGCCAGCCCCAATGGTCAGCGATCATCTGGCGGATCTGGGGCGAGTTCTCGCCCACGCCGGCGGTGAACACAATGCCGTCGATGCCGTTCATGGCGCAGCCCAGGCCAAGCATGCCTTCGGCCACGCGCCACGCGAAATACTTCAGCGCCAGCTTGGCCGATGGCGCATCGCTGGCCAGCAGTTCGCGCATGTCGTTGCTGATGCCCGACAGGCCCTTCATGCCGCAGTCGTGATAGAGCAGATGCTCGATCTGGTCGTGGTCCATGCCGCGTTCCATCATCCACAGCACCACGCCCGCATCCAGCCGACCGGGGCGCGTGCCCATGGGCAAGCCTTCCAGCGCGGTGAAGCCCATCGTGCTGTCCACGCTCTTGCCTTCGTGCATGGCGCAGGCGGACACGCCCGAGCCCAGATGCGCGGCGATGATCTTGCCCATTGCCAGTTCGGGCAACGCCTGCTTCAAGCGCTGCGCGATGTACTCATAGGACAGCCCATGAAAGCCGTAGCGGCGCACGCCTTCCTGGTACAGCGATTCCGGCAGCGCGTAGCGGTCGGCCACGTCGGAATGGCTGCGGTGAAACGCGGTGTCGAAGCACGCCACCTGCGGTATCCAGGGGCGGCGTTCACGAATCACGCGGATGGGCGCCAGGTTGTTGGGTTGATGCAGCGGCGCCAACGGCGTGAACGTATCCAGCTTGGCCAGCACGGCATCGTCCACCAGCACCGGTTCGGACAGGTCCGGCCCGCCATGCACCACCCGGTGCCCCACCGCCAGCGGCGCGCCGCCCAGGTGGCCGCTTAACCAGGTGCCGACCACTTCCTGGGCGTCGCGCACGTCCGGTGCGTGGCTGGGCGCCACATCGCGTTCCAGCAAGGTCTTTCCCGCTGCGTCGCGTACCCGCAGCTTGGGATGCGAGGTGCCGATGCCTTCCAACTGGCCGCCCAGGCGCGGCGCCAGTTCCTGCTTGCCGTCGATGTCGTACAGGTAGAACTTGATGCTGGAACTGCCGGCGTTGATGACGAGGATGGTGTCGCTGGTATCTCGGGTGTCGCGGGGTTCGCTCATGGCTCTGGGATCCGGTAGCGGTGAGAGGCGCGCGTCAGACCAGGGGGCGGGCCGCCAACTGGCTGAGATGGTGCGCGTAGATGGCCGCCACCGCGCACGACGCCAGGCGCGAACGCGGGCTGTCGGCGCGGCTGGTCAGGATGATGGGCACGCGCGCGCCCAGCACGATGCCGGCTGCTTCGGCGTTGGCCAGGAACGTCAGGTTCTTGGCCAGCATGTTGCCCGCTTCCAGGTCGGGCACCACCAGCACCTGCGCCACGCCCGCGACGGGCGAGCGGATGCCCTTGATGCGCGCCGCGTCCGGGCTGATGGCGTTGTCCAGCGCCAGCGGGCCGTCCAGCAGGCCGCCCGTGATCTGGCCCCGGTCGGCCATCTTGCACAAGGCCGCCGCTTCGATGGTGCTGGGTATGCTGGGCGTGACTTGCTCCACCGCCGACAGGATGGCCACGCGCGGCTCGCCCAAGCCCAGCCCGTGATGCAGGTCGATCACGTTGCGGATGATGTCGGCCTTGGTTTCCAGGTCTGGAAAGATATTGATGGCCGCGTCCGTGATGAACAGCGGGCCGGCATAGGTGGGCACTTCCATGATGAACACATGGCTGATGCGCCGGCCGCTGCGCAAACCGGTGGTGCGCGCGACGACTTCGTGCATCAGTTCATCGGTATGCAGGCTGCCCTTCATCAGCAGCGTGGCCTCGCCGTTGCGCACCAGCGCCACGGCGGTTTCGGCGGCGGCGTGGCTATGCGGCACGTCAACAATGCGCGCATCGCCCAGGTTCAGATTGAACTGGGTCGCCGTGTCGCGGATCTTCTTTTCCGGGCCCACCAGGATGGGATGCAAGAGGCCCAGGTCGCGGGCTTCCAGCGCGGCGGACAAGGACGGTTCGTCGCAGGGGTGGGCGATGGCGCAGAAGGCCGGCTCTAGCGTCTGCGCGCGGGCGATCAGCGTGTCGTAATGCGTGGACGTGGGCAGTGTCATGCGCGCTTGGCCTTGGCGGGTTGTGCAGCGGGTTGCGCAGCGGCTTTCGTGCTGCGCTTCGTGGCGGGCTTGGCTGCTTTCTTAGCCGCCTTCGGTGCGGTCTTCGTTGCGGTCTTCGTTGCGGTTTTCGGTGCTGCGTCCGTTGCTGCCTTCGTCGCCACCTTCGCCGCTGATTTTGCCGCGGCCGGGTGCGGACGGGCAACCTTGGACGGCACTTGCGCGGCCGCGTCGATCAGGTTCAGCGCGGGGGCCGTGGAAGCGGGCGTGGCTTCCAGCCTGGCGGGCGCATGCGCCTGGGCGCGCTTCTGGGCACGGCGTTCGGCGGCCTCGAAGATGCGCTCCATTTCGGTCAGGCTTTCGCGAGCGGCCGGGCTAAGCGGTTCGGCGGCTTCCAACACGTGCTTCATCGTTTTCAGCGCGCTGCGGATGGCGTCGGGGGACGACTTTTCCAACAGGCGCGGCATGGCCTGGATGGCGGCGTCGGAATCCAGCGTCAGGATCAAGGCCTGGTCGCGGATGGTGTCCTTGAATTCCTGCAACGTCATGGCGTTGTCGGACTCGGCGCGTACCTTGCGGATCAGCGCAAAGCTGCGTTCGTCCAGACCACCTTCGGCGCCGGACACATACAGCAGCATGCGGATGGCGGCCACGCGCAAGCCGCCTTCCTGCAACAGCGAACGCAGATCGGCGGTGCGTTCTTCCATGAAGCGGCGGTGTTCGGGCGACACGCCGGGGTGCTTGCGCGGCGGGCCGGAACGCGCGCCCAGGCCGGCCAGGTCCTGCACCAGCGGCGATCCGTAGACACCCATGAACGTGCGTTCGTCTGCTGAATCGCGCATTTCCTGCCAGATGTTCAGGCTGCTCTCGACCCAGTTCGAGAACATTTCCTGGGCGATCAGGAACGGGTTGGACTCGGACACCGGCTGGCGGTGCTCGCGCACCTGTTCGGCAACCGCGGCGATGGGGGCGATGGCGGGGTTGCGGTCCGAGATCAGCTCGTAAGGCAAGCGCAGCGGATGCAGGCGCTGCGACCATTCCGCCGATTGCGGCGTGACCAGCGCGCGCAGCCATGGCTGCATGAAGCTGCGGTACATGCCCAGGTTGATGTCCGAAATACGGGCCACGGCGGCAAAGCGCTTATCGTCTTCTTCCTTGCGGTCGACAATGGTGCGCACATCGTCCAGCGTGCGCTGCTCGAACGACAGCACGTAGTTGCCAAACGCCAGGTCGGCATTGGGCGTGTCGGGCGTCTTGTCGGCGATTTCAGCCTCGTAGATGCCGGGCGGCAACACGTCGATCATGTCGATGTTCGACGTGAATTCCTGATGCTCCTTGCGGGCCACGCTGCCCGACACGAAGATGCCCAGGTGGCCGATGCTTTCGTGCACGGCATAGACAATGGTCTGGCCGTGCGCCAGCACTTCGGCCTCGTTCTGGTACAGATCCGGGATCCAGCCCAGCGCCTGCGGCGGGGGCGTGATGTTGTCGCCCTTGGAGCAGAACACCACGATGGGCGAGCGGATATTGCGCAAGTCGATACGGATGCCGTCAGACGTGACCAGGCCGGCGGTGGCCAGGCGGTTGCCCACGAACAGGTTGTCGACGATGTACTGGATTTCGGGGCCGTTCAGGAAAACGTGGCCGCCCCACCATTTTTCAAAGCTCAGGTAGCGGTCGGCCTCGGTGTCCACCTTGGAATACAGGTTGTACTGCTTGGACCACAAGGTGTTGGCGGGATTCAGGTTTTCGAAGTTCTGCACCAGCCAGGCGCCGTCGAATTTGCCATTGCCCAGGTCGCTGGTCATCGCCGTCAACCAGCTACCGCCCAACAGGCCGCCGGAATAACGCATGGGGTTCATGCCGCGCCAGCCCGCCCAGTACGACAGCGGGGCGCCGGCCACGATGATGGGGCCGAACAATTCGGGGCGGATGGCTGCGGTCATCATGATCTGCCACCCGGCCTGGCAGTTGGCCACTACCACGGGCTTGCCTTCCGCGTCGGGATGCAGCGCGATGATCTCTTCCAGGAAGCGCGCCTCGGCCATCATCACGTCTTCGACGGTCTGTTCCGGCATGGGCTGCGGCAGGAAGGTGGCGAAGTAGCAGGGGTGCCCCGCACGGACCGCCACGCCGATTTCGCTTTCCGGCTTGAAGCCGCCGATGCCCGGACCGTGCCCGGCGCGCGGGTCCACCACCAGGAAGGGGCGCTTGATCGGGTCGGTTTCCACGCCTTCGGGCGGCTGGATGCGCAACAGCCCGTAGTTGACGGGGCGGGGCAGCTCGCGGCCATCCATCACCAGTTCGAACTCCATGCTGAGCACGTTGGGTGCGCGCTTGGCCATGTGTTCGTGATACTGGTTGCCGCGTTGGCGCAGCACGTCGGCGTAGAGCACGCCACGTTGCCAGGCATCCACGGCATATTCGTAGGCGGCCGTCCAGGGATTGAAGGACGGGGTGGGGACGCGATCGTTGCCGGAATCGGCCATGGCGATCTCCTGTGAGTGGCGCCCGACGGCGAAAGACCGTCGGACCGGCCCCAAGTGGAGCCGGCTAAGTTGACCTCACCATTACACCGCAACGAATGCTGCGCCGCAACATTTCAGCGATTAAAACTCGGTAATCCGCAGTGAATTCAGCCGTCCCTTTTTATTGTTGTCGACAGGCTGGTCATGGCGTGGTGTCAGTCGCGCGCGGCGGCGTTGTGTTCCAACCATTTCTGAACGGACGGGCGTTGCCATTGGGCGTCGGCATAAGCGCGCAACGGGTCGGGCAGGTCGTCCAGGGCCAGGCGCTTGAGCATGACCGCCAAATCCAGGTCGGCAATGCTCCAGGTGTCGAACAGCGTGGCCTGGCCCACGGGAATCAGGTAGCTGGCCACCCGAATCAGCTTGGCCGAGGCCGCGTGCCCCGCATCGGACAGGGGCTCGCCCGCTACGCCGTAGAACACGGTTTCGGTGGGACGTTCCTGGCGCAGCGCCGCCAGGTCACTGCGCAACCAGGCCTGCAATTGGCGCGCGCGGGCACGGGGGCGGATCGCTTGCGGATACAGGGCGGTGTGTTGCGGGGCGGGAAAAACCTCTTCCAGGTATTCCGTGATGACGCTGGATTCCGTCAGGTTGAAGTCCTCGTGCGTCAGCGCCGGCACACGCGCGGTCAGCGCGCGGCACTGGTAGGGCTGCATCCGCTGCTCGCCCGCGCTCAGGTCGATGGGGCGCACTTCGAAAGGCAATTGCTTTTCGGTCAGCGCCACATACACCGACATGGCGTAGGGGCTAAGGAACTGGGAATCGACGTATAGGGTAATCGGGGCGCCCAATGTAGTCTCCGGTCAGGCGGGGGTCTGGCAATGCGGCAATGCATCGACATGCGGCACCGGGCCGCATGATTTGCAAAGCGTAACGCAACGGCAATTTTCCGTGTGGCGCAGGCGCATCAGTCAACAATGAAGAGCTTGGCGCCCGTGGCGGTGGACGAACGGTGCGGTTCGGCTTGGTCGGCCACCTGGTAGCTCATGCCGGGGGTCAAGACAAATTGGCGGCCGTCTTCAAGCTCGGTGTGGAGCTCGCCTTCCAGACAGAAGAGGATGTGTCCTTTGGTGCACCAGTGGTCGGCCAGGTAGCCCGCCGTGTATTCCACCATGCGTACGCGCAGGTCGCCGAATTGGCGCGTGCGCCAATAGGCCATGCCCGTGTCGCCGGCGTGTTCGGTGCGTTCGACTTCGGACCAATCCGTGGTGCCGAAGGGGATGTTGCTCATCTTCATCGTGGATCCTGCGTTTAGGTAGGTGGCGGCAAGTTTGGCCGCCGGTAAAGAATAGATACGGCGAAACAGATACTACGCCACTCGCATGACATGCCGCATCCACGGCTTGGTCTGATATTGCGCATTGAAAAATCGGTCCGCAACCCCTATCTTGTTGATATTCAAGGCCGGATGCGGCACTGCCCCAGGCGGCCGAAACCTTTAAGGTGGGCTGGCATATGGAGTTCAAGGACTACTACAGCATTCTCGGGGTGGAGCGCAGCGCGTCGGAAGACGAAATCCGGCGCGCCTACCGCAAGCTCGCTCGCAAATACCACCCCGACGTCAGCAAGGAAAGCGACGCCGAAGTTCGCATGCGCGACGTCAATGAAGCCTATGACGTGCTGCGCGATCAGGAAAAGCGCGTGGCCTACGACAACCTGGCGGCGGGCGTGTCACCCGAGGGCGGCTTCCAGCCGCCTCCCGGCTGGGACGAGGGCTTCGAATTTCACCGGGGCGCGGCGTCCGGCGACGAAGCGCAGTTCAGCGAATTCTTCTCGTCGCTGTTCGGGGGCCGTGGCCAACGTGGCCATCGCGCCGGCCCAGGCGGCGCCAGCCAGCAGGATTTCCGCGTGCGCGGCGACGACCATCACGCCGCCATCGAGGTTGACCTGGAAGACGCCATCCATGGCGCCACGCGCGACATCAGCCTGCGCGCCATGGAGACGGACGCGCAAGGCCGCCCGCACCTGCAAACACGCACGCTCAGCGTGCGCATCCCGGCGGGCGTGCGCGAAGGACAATTCATCCGGCTGTCCGGGCAGGGCATGCCCGGCTATGGCGGCGGTGAAAACGGCGACCTTTATCTTGAGGTGCGCTTCAAGCCGCATCCCCGCTACCGCGCCGAAGGGCGCGACCTGTATATGACGCTGCCGGTGGCGCCCTGGGAAGCCGCGCTGGGCTCAAAGGTGAATGCACCCACGCCGGGCGGCACGGTCGAAGTATCGATTCCACCGGGGTCGGGCAACGGCCGCAAGCTGCGGCTGCGCGGGCGCGGCATACCGGGCGATCCGCCGGGTGATCTGTACCTGGTGCTGGACCTGGTGCTGCCGCCCGCTGATAGCGATGCGGCCAAGGCGGCCTACCGGAAGCTGCAACAAGACGCGCCGTTCAACCCGCGACGCCACATGGGGGTCTGATCATGAGCAAACTTGTCATCACCAGCGCCACCGTCGTGGGCAAATCGCAGCCGCTTAGCGCGGATGACCTGGCCCGCGCCTGCCACGCGGAAGTGGAATGGGTGGCCCAACTGGTTGAGGTCGGCATCGTCAATGCCCGGGGCCGTCAACCCGCGGAATGGTGCTTCTACAGCATGGACTTGCAGCGTGCCCTGCACGCGCGCAGGTTGGAACACGACTTTGGCGCGAGCCTGGACGCGGTGGCGCTGATCCTGGACCTGAGCCAAGAGGTGCGTCGCCTGAAAGCGCAATTGCGCGCCCTGGGCGAGGGGGATCAGTAGTCACTTCGTCGGCTTTCGTCCGCGCGCGGCGCAAGGCAAAATGGTCGGTGTCCAAGGCAGAGGAGGCCGACCATGCTTACGCTTTACCATGCGCCGCGCTCGCGGTCGTTCAGGGTGTTGTGGCTGCTTGAGGAATTGGGCGTGCCCTACGACACCGAAATGGTGTCCATTCGCGGCACCGACAGCGCGGGGCATATGCCCGCCGACTACATCGACATCCATCCCCACCGCAAGGTGCCCGCCCTGGTGCACGACGGCGTGCCCATCTTCGAAACCCCCGCCATTGCGCTGTACCTGACGGACCTTTTCCCCGAAAAAGGGCTGGGGCCCTTGGTGGGCGACGCACAGCGCGGGCCCTATCTGACCTGGCTGGCGTATTCCACCGGCGTGTTCGAGCCGGCCATGGTGGAACGCGCCTTCAAGCGCCCGCACCAGGACGGCGCGCCGGGTTGGGGGTCGGCCGACGAGGTTGAACAGGTGCTGACCCGGGTGTTGCAGGCCCGGCCGTATTTTCTGGGCGACACGTTTTCGGCCGTCGACATCGTGTTGGGCGGGTCACTGCAATACATGGTGCAGGTGAAGGTGATACCCGAATCGCCCGTGTTCAACGCCTACTTCGAACGGTTGGGCGCGCGCCCGGCCATGCACCGGGCCTTGCAGCGCGACGGCGACATCGAAGAATCCTGATGGGTCAGCCGCCGGCCTGGATGCGGCTGCGCAGATCAGCCTGCCATTGCTCCGGGCGACCCAGGTAGCGGCCCGGTTCCAGCAAGGTGTAGGCACCGTCTTGTTCGAGCACCAGCGTGGGGAAACCGCTGCCGCCCACTTGCGCAAGCAGGCGACGGCTGGCCGCGATATGCGCGGCGGTGTCCGCGCCCTGGGCGGCATCGTAGGCGGCGTCAAACGCGACGCCGTCCAGGCCGATCTCGCGGGCCAGTTCCTTCAGGACGGCGGGGTCGGCGATGCGGCGGCCTTCCTCATAGTGCGCGCGTTGCAGGCGCTTGAGCAGGTCCAGCCCACGGCCGGCAAGTTGTTCGGCGGCCAGGATGGCAGTGGTGGGAGGCTCGGAATCGAAGACGGCGCCGGTATCGCGCAGCAAACCGTCGAAGTAGCCCTTGCCGAAGACCTGGCCGGTCATGCTGGCGATGCGTTCGTCATGCGCCATGACGTAGCGGCGCAGCGCGTCGGTGACAGGCTGGCGGTTGCTGCCTGTCATCATGCCGCCGCCATGGGGCGCCACATGCAGGCCGGCAACGCCGCGCGCGGCGTCCACCAGCGGGGCGGCGCCATAGCACCAGCCGCATAGCGGGTCAAAGATGTAATGCAGGGTGGGGGTGGGAGCGGGGGTGGGAGTCTGGGTAGCCATGGCGCCATGGTAGACGCGGACCGCGTGCCGAGAAAAGCCTGACGCGGTCGCCACTGTGTTGCACCGGCCGCGCAGATTGCCCGCGCGGCCGTTTGGACTTAGCCGGAGATTTGTACGCCGATCCAGAACAGCGCGGCCGCCAACGCCATCGAGGCGGGCAGGGTCAGCACCCAGGCCAGCAGGATGTTGCGCACTGTGTTGCCTTGCAGGCCGGTCTTGTTGGCGATCATCGTGCCCGCCACGCCCGAGGACAGCACGTGGGTGGTGGACACCGGCAGGCTGAACACGTTGGCCAGCCCGATGGCGGCCACCGCCGTCACCTGCGCCGACATGCCCTGCGCGTACGTCATGCCTTGCTTGCCGATCTTTTCGCCCACCGTCAGCACCACGCGGCGCCAGCCGACCATGGTGCCGGCGCCCAGCGCCAGGGCCACCGCCACGATGACCCAGAAGGGCGCGTATTCCGTGGTGGCCGTCAGGTCGGACCGCAGGCGTTGCAGGTCGGCGCGTTCGCGGGCGGGCAGCCCTTCGATGCTCGATACCTTCTTGGCCGTGTCATCCAGGCAGAGCAGGTAGCGGCGCACGTCGATACGCTTTTCGGGCGACAGGTCGGCGTAGTTGCTGACCCCGGCCAGGTCGGTTTGCAGCGCGGCAATGGTCGGCACGGTCAGTTTGGGATCGCAGCGGAAGGTGGGCGGCAATTCCGTGGTGACGTCCGGGCGATTTAGCGCCAGGAAGTCGCCCAGCATCGCTTCGTTGCGGTGGTAGAACACGTTCAGGTGGTTGGCCGCGTCGCGCGTGCGTTCAATCTGATAGGTGGTGCTGGTGGTATCCAGCACGAAGTTGGCGGGCACGATACCGATCAGCACCAGCATGATCAGGCCAATGCCCTTCTGGCCGTCGTTGGACCCGTGCACGAAGCTCACGCCCATGGCCGACAACACCAGCACCAGGCGGTTCCAGAACGGCGGGTGCTTCTTGTTGTCGATGGCGCGGCGCTGCTCGGGCGTCTTGTGCATTTTCGACAGCGGCAGCCAGCGCTTGAGCAGCAGCAGCAGCCCGCCCGCCACCAGGAAGCCGGCGATGGGCGAGGCCACCAGCGACATGCCGATGTCGATCGCCTTGCCCCAGTTCACGCCGTCCGCCAGCGGCAGGTCGGTGATCAGGGCATTGGCCAGGCCCACGCCCAGGATCGAGCCGATCAGCGTGTGCGAGCTGGAGGCGGGGATGCCGAAGTACCAGGTGCCCAGGTTCCAGGCGATGGCGGCGGCCAGCATGGCGAACACCATGGCCAGGCCGCGGCCGGTGTCCACGTTGATCAGCAGCTCCACCGGCAGCAGGTGGACGATGGCATAGGCCACGCCCACGCCGCCCAGCAGCACGCCCAGGAAGTTGAAGATGCCGGACAACACCACCGCAAGATGCGGCGGCATGGCCTTGGTATAGATCACCGTGGCCACGGCGTTGGCCGTGTCGTGGAAACCATTGATGAATTCGAAGGCCAGGACGAATGTCAGGGCCAGCACAAGGCTGAGGCCGACCCAGAGGTCTAGGCCATGGAAGAGGTCGAACATGGAGGCGGGTGGCGAGGTTCCGGCGTGAGGAGCCGATTATTGCAGATTTGTGACCGGGCCCTGGTTGCGTCGAAAAACCAAATCCCGCCCCGCCGACGGGCGCGACCGTCAGAATTTCGAGTATTGGAACTCGATCTCCATGGGTTTACCCAGGTTGGCGGCGGTGTCCGCCTGGATCAGCAACACGGCCAGCACGCCCAGATACAGCAGGCACAGCCAAAGCGTTCTTTTCATGAGGGCGTTAATCCAGTGGGGGGCGGCAAAACCCGTCTTCGCGCGCCGGGGCAGGCGTCATGGGCGGAATACCTCGGCAATCTTCCGGTTCACGCGCAACCAGCCCAGTTCACCCAGGTGCTGCACGTCACGCAGCATGCCCACTTCGTATGGCGCGTCATACAGGTCCAGGCAGGTCATCGCGTAGCGCTGGCACAGCGTGGCGACTTCCTTTTGCACGGGATCAAAGCGATCCAGGTCCTTGAACACCATCGGGTGCAGCGGCTGCATCACGAACAGCGCATTCACGCCGCGCTGGTGCAGCAGCGCCATCAAGGCGGTGAGTTCGCGCAGTTCGACGCGGCCCGTCAAGGGCTCCGGCTGATAAGCGGTCTTGCCGCCTTCCGGGATACCGCGCAGGTATTTATTGAAGAAGTCGTCGCGCACCGCGTAGCGGTTGCCGGTCATCTGATCCTGTTCCGCGCGTTGGGCCTCTTCCGCCAGCGCGTCCCAGTCCACCACGCGGGCGGCGGCGGCGGGGCCTTCGCGTTCGCGCTCCGGGGCCGGCGCGGCATGCGCGGGCGTCCACAGGTCGGCCACCCGCTGCCGGAACACATAGGCCTGCTCGGTCATCATGGACCAGGCCACGCCCGCGTCGCCCTTGTCGCGCAGCCAGCGGGCCAGCTCGGCGCGGCCTTCCGGCTGCTTCACCAGGCGCGGCAGTAGCGGGTTGGCGTGTTCCTTGAATTCATCGGCGCCCAGCCCGCCGTCGCCGTCGAACCAGCCCGGCGACAGCATCACCACCACGCGCGAGGCCGGCGACAAGTCATCGGCCAGCGCGGCCAGCACCAATTGCATGCCCAGGGACTGAAAGCCCGAATGGCCATAGGCCAGCACGGGCATCTGGAGTTCGTCGGCCAGATAGCGATAGGGGACGAAGCGCAAATCGTTGCTGGTCAGTTCGGACGAGCCCAGGATCACCAGCCGGTCCCCCGTGCGCAGCGCCTGGCTCAGCCGCGACAGGTTGCGCGTCTGCTCATGCAGCGTGTTGCCCAGGTTGGGTAGGTAGATGCCGGGCGCCGCGGCGGGCACGGGCTCCGTCTTCAAGGCCAGCGCATGCCAGGCAAGCCCGCCCACGGCGGCGGCGGTCGACAAGGCCAGCGCGGCGGCCAGGGCATGCTGGCGTAACGGTCGTTTGAACATGGAAGCCAAGAGGGGGAGGGGTGACGCGCCAGCCAGGAATATTTTTGTTAGCGGATGTTATCCAGCGTCCGTGACCCCAACAAGCGCGGTAAACGGGGCCACTGAGCCGATTCGCTTTTTTGCCACAGGGCCGAACGGGCCAGGCGGACCGGCCGGCCGCCATTCTCCGGGGAAAGAATGCGATAGCATCGACATCGCGGCCATCTTCTGGATTTCCATGATTGACCGCGCCGCGCGCCATGCTTGGCCGTCGGTACTACCCCCTTTCCTCTCTGACGCCTCCGCCATGAACACCACGACCCGAATCGCCCGCCGCCATCCCGACGACCTGATCATCGGCCTGGTGTCCGTCTCTGACCGCGCTTCCAGCGGCGCCTACCAGGACCTGGGCCTGCCTGCCTTGCGCGAATGGCTGGGTTCGGCGCTGGTGTCGCCCTGGCAGGCGGTCGACCGGCTGATTCCCGACGAGCCGGCACGCATTTCCGAAACCTTGATTGAGCTTGTCGACATCTGTGGCTGCGATCTGGTGCTGACCACCGGCGGCACGGGTCCCGCCCGTCGCGACGTCACGCCCGAGGCCACGCTTGCCGTGGGCACGAAAGAGATGCCGGGTTTCGGCGAACAGATGCGCCAGATCAGCCTGCGCTTTGTGCCCACGGCGATTCTGTCGCGCCAGGTGGCGGTTATCCGTGAAACCCCTTCGCATGCGGCCCTGATCGTGAACCTGCCCGGCCAGCCGAAGTCCATTCGCGAGACGCTGGAAGGGCTGAAGGGAGACGACGGGGCCGTCATCGCGCCGGGAATCTTCGCCGCCATCCCCTATTGCATTGATCTTATTGGCGGGCCATACGCAGAGACGCGCCCCGAGATCATCGATGCGTTCCGCCCCAAATCGGCCCGCCGCGCGCCCCAGTCCTGAGTCCCTGCCGTGTGATAGCGCTGCGTGATAGGTGATAACGCTGCGTTATAGTTTTGGCCGCCCATCCACTTTTCTGCTTGAGAGTCTGCCCGTCATGAAGGTTCGCATTGCCCTGTCCCTTACCGTCCTGGCTGCCTTGTCGGCCTGCGCCAACGTCAAAGACGTGCGTGATCGCGATCCCGTGTTCTACGGTTCCACCCAGCGCACGGCCGAGGCCTACACGACCTGCGTGGCCAGCGCCTGGAAGAACATGGGCGTCAACTTTCAGCAGAAGGCGGTGCGCAATGGGTTTGAATTGATCCAGGAAGACAGCTTGGGCGTCGAAGCCGTGCTGACCACCACCACCTGGCAGGGCAAGACCGAAGCGCGCCTGTCCACGCGCATCGCCCGCCGCGACCAAAGCATCATCGAGCCGGCGAACCTGTGCCTGTAAGCAACCTGTACCCGCGTCGCGCCGTTCTGGGGCTGGGCCTGGCGGCCGCCGCCCTGGCCTTGGGCCTGCCGCGCCGCGCGGCCGCTCAGCAAGGCTTCATTTCACGCAAGCTGAATGCTCCCGTGCCGGGTGGCGTAGCCGTCTTGTCGCTGGGCGCCGCCGACGTTGCGCCCGAAGTCACGTACCAGGACCGGCGCGTGATGGTCCTGCGTGAAGAAGGCAAGCAATGGATCGCCATGGTGGGGATTCCGCTGAGCGTGAAGCCGGGCGAGCAGTACGCCGTGGTGCGCGACGCCAATGGCGAACGCAAGCTGCCGTTCAAGGTGGGCGCCAAGGACTACGTGGCGCAGCACATCACCCTGAAGAATCGGCGTCAGGTGGATCCCAACCCGGACGACATGAAGCGCATCGAGCGCGAGCTGGCCGAGCAGGTCGCTGCCTATCGGACGTATCGCGCCGGGGTCACGCCCAGCAATGTGCTGCTGGACCGCCCGGTCAACGGCGGACGCCTGTCCAGCCCGTTCGGACTGCGCCGGTTCTTCAACGGCCAGGAACGCAATCCGCATTCGGGGCTGGACTTCGCCGTGCCCTCGGGCACGCCGATCAAGGCGCCGGCGGCGGGCGTGGTGGTGCTGGTGGGGGATTATTTCTTCAACGGCAAGACCGTGTTCATCGACCATGGCCAAGGCTTCATCAGCATGTTCTGCCACATGTCAGCGGTTGACGTGAAGGTGGGCGACGAGGTGCCGCGAGGTGGGGTGGTGGGCAAGGTGGGCGCCACGGGGCGCGCGACCGGTCCACATCTGCACTGGAATATCAGCCTGAATGATGCGCGGGTGGATCCCGCCATTTTCATCGGGGCCTTCAAGCCCTGATTCCGCTGATTCAATGCCGGGCCGGCGCGCCCGGCGCACGCATCAGGCCGTGGCCGTCTGCTGCGCGATCTTGTTCAACACGTACTGGTGCATGCGCTCGGCATAATCCATCTGCTGGCGCACATGGTGCTGCGCGGCCTCTTGCTCGTCCAGGCAGTTGTCGTACTTGATCTTGGCTTCGGCGTAGGTCAGGCCGGTATTGCGCAGGCTGTTGATGAACGCCTCGCGCGACTGGTGCAGCAGGCGCAGCCCTTCCTCCCCTTTCGCGAATTTTCTTCGCGCCAGGGAAAGCTGGTCAGCAGCGGCTTGCAACTCTTCTTTGAAATCCATCTTGCTTCATGCGTTTCCCGTCAGACATTGCGCCTGATCGGGTTGCCATTTTTTCACGAACGGACGTTCCACGCATTACGGCATGTCGCGCCGGGGCCTTAAGGGCAGTGGGCCCTGGGGCAGGCGACGAAAAGCCAGGGGGAGCCGGCCAACAGGCCGGCCCTGAGGCCCTGGCTTAACGGCGGTATTGCTGGGGACGATGGGGCGCGGGAGCGCGCTCGTCCTTATGGCGGAAATTGATGCGGCCCTTGGTCAGGTCATAGGGCGACATTTCCAGGGTGACACGGTCACCCGCCAGGATGCGGATGCGGTGCTTGCGGATACGGCCGGAGGCGTAAGCGCCGACTTCGATGCCGTTGTCCAGTTTGACGCGGTAGCGGCTATCGGGCAGCACTTCGTCAACAATGCCATCCAATTCGATGAGTTCTTCTTTAGCCATTCTCTACTCCTTGATCAATACGCGCAGCCAGGCCGGCGGCATGACGCGCCGCACGAAGCGGCATGCGCGTTGGACACAGATAACCAGGTCCAGCGGTTGAACGTAAAACGTTCGGGCAAGCGCGGGTAAAGGCCACGGCATCCGAAGCGGATGTCTGAAATGACGGATACTCGCGCAGCGTGGGCAATGTGCGCGCGGGGCGCGGCTTGGTCGCGACGCCATGCAAATGCATGGTTCCGGAAGAAGCGGGTTGGAGCGTTTGCTGCAATGCCTTGCGGCGCAATGTGTTGCGGCGCGTGGGGCAGGGGTGAGGTCGCTCGGTGGGTTGATCCGTGAGGTTCCCCGGTGATGTCCACCCGGGCCATCCCGTGGGGGTAATCCAGTGGCTTATCTCAACCAAACCGGGAGCAGCCTGGGTATCTTGGGGGGTTGCCCGAAGGAGTACAGGTTGGCACGCAGAGTGACCGAAGCCCGGTTTTTGCGGAAAAATCACGGACTGATGTTACTGCAAAGCGCGCCGCTTAGCCAGTATTTATCCGCGCAAGCGGCGTGATAGTTGCTGCTGAACGACTCCGCATTCGGGGGCGCGGCCCCGAGACCCCCGCATTGCGCGGGCTCGGGCGAGGGGGCTTCAGGGTGCGGGCTTATGTAACGGTTTGCTGGCGGGATTCGATTTCGGCGGGAAAGTCGTCGGGGTACTGGGGCAAATCATCCGTGATGTCGAACCACGGCGCCTTGCTGGCCACATGGCAGTGGGCGGCGGGCTTGACGCCGGGGTCGTCATCCAGTGCGCCCAGCGGCAGGCCGTAGGCGTCGGGCGCCTGGTCGAAGCGGCTTAGCAAGGGCGTGCCGCAAGCTTCGCAGAAGCCCCGGTAGTTGCCCGGCGACGAGGCATACCACGTGACGTGGTTTTCGCCCTTGGTCCATTTGAAATCCACCGCTTGCACCGAGGCGCGGCTTCGAAAAGCCGCGCCGTGCGACTTGCGGCACATGACGCAGTGGCAATTCAGGGCGTCGGTGAGGGGGCCGTCGATCTCGTAAGCCACGCGGCCGCACAGGCAGGAACCTTTGATCATGATGAGCGCCAGGCATTGGGATAACACCTCGAATATACCCGCGCCGCCCGTCGCCCGTCGCCCGTCGCCGGTCGCCCGTCGCCCGCCGCCGGTCGCCGGTTGCACGTCGCCAGCGGCCGCAAGCCGTCTGCCTGGGCGTTTATGACGGTGATCTTTCAGTTGCTTGCTGGCCCCGTTTTTTATCCCTGGCGATTAGGTTGGCGGGTCATCGCGCTGTCATGCCGCGAAAACAGAATGCCGCAATGACCACATCCAAGGGGGATCAAGCGATGACAACCGCCATCGAAGTACATGCCTTGAGCAAAACGTTCCAGGCCGGGTCCAAGGCACTGGACAACGTCAGCCTGCAAGTGGCCGACGGCGAAATGGTGGCGTTGCTGGGCGCGTCGGGTTCGGGCAAGTCCACACTGCTGCGCCATCTGGCGGGTTTTGTCGCCGGTGATGCAGGCAATTCGGGTGCGGGCAGCGTCACGGTCAATGGCCAGCTTATCCAGCGCAACGGCCGCCTTAGCCGTGACGTGCGCGCGGCGCGTGCCGGCATCGGCTTCGTGTTCCAGCAATTCAACCTGGTGGGCCGCCTGCCGGTCATCACCAACGTCTTGACCGGCATGTTGCCGCGCGTGCCGCTGTGGCGCAGCCTCACGCGCTGGTTCCTGCGCGACGAAGTGCGCCAGGGCCTGGAAGCGCTTGCCCAAGTTGGTATAGACGACTATGCATTTCAGCGCGCCTCGACGCTGTCCGGCGGCCAGCAGCAGCGCGCCGCCATCGCCCGCACGCTGGTGCAGAACGCGCGTGTGATCCTGGCCGACGAACCCATCGCGTCCTTGGACCCCGAGTCGTCGCGCCGCGTGATGGACACGCTGGCCCAGATCAACCGCAGCCGCAAGGTGGCGGTGGTGGTGTCGCTGCACCAGGTGGACGTGGCCTTGCGCTACTGCCCGCGCGTGGTGGCGCTGCGCCACGGCAAGGTCGTGTATGACGGCCGCGCCACCGACCTGACCCCCGAAATGCTGCGCGACCTGTATGGCTCGGAACTGAGCGAACTGCTGCCCGAGTACACGCAGCAGGCGCCGGCCATGCCGGCCCTGGCGCCGTTGTCCACTTTGGCGCAAGCCGCCTGATCCCTTTTTTATTCCGCTCTTCGCGACCTCTCTGCCCCTTCCTACCCGGAGCCACCCATGCTACGCAGAACCTTCGTTACCCTGATCGCCGCCGCGGCCTTGTCCACCCAAGCCCACGCGGAAGAGGCCAAGCCCTTGAACTTCGGCATCATCTCGACCGAGTCGTCGACCAACCTGAAGTCCGTCTGGCAGCCCGTCATTGACGACCTGAGCCGCGCCATCGGCGTGCCGGTCAAGCCCTTCTTCGCCTCGGACTACGCCGGCATCATCGAAGGCATGCGCTTCAACAAGGTGCAGTTGGGCTGGTTCGGCAACAAGTCGGCCATTGAAGCCGTGGACCGCGCCAAGGGCGAAGTGTTCGCGTCGGTCATCGACAAGGACGGCAACCCCGGCTATTGGTCGCTCTTGATCGTCAACAAGGACAGCAACCTGAAGACGCTGGATGACGTGTTGAAGAGCCCTGGCAAGCTGAGCTACGGCGCGGGCGATCCCAACTCGACGTCCGGCACCGCCGTACCCGGCTACTACCTGTGGGCCGCCAACAAGATCGAACCCAAGACCTTCTTCAAGACCATGCGTTCCAGCAACCATGAAACCAACTTGCTGTCGGTCATCAACAAGCAGGTGGATGTGGCCGTCAACAACACCGAAGCGCTGGAGCGCTACCGCCTGAACACGGGCAAGGACGCCAACGACAGCGTGCGCGTGCTGTGGAAGTCGCCGTTGATTCCGGCCGACCCGCTGGTCATGCGTTCCGACCTGCCCGCCGACCTGAAGGGCCGCATCCGCGACTTCTTCGTCAACTACGGCAAGGGCAAGGATGCGCAGCGTGAAATGGCCAACCTGAAGGCGCTGACCTATCAGGGCTTCCGCGCGTCCGACAACCAGCAGCTGGTGCCCATCCGCCAGATCGAGCTTGCCCGCGAAAAGGCCAAGGTCGAATCCGACACCACGCTGGGCCAGGCTGAAAAGCAGCAGCAACTGGCTGACCTGGACAAGAAGCTGGCCGGCCTGGGCCAGCCTGCCACCGCCAAGCAATAAGCACGGCGAATGGCCGACGCATCGCCCGATGATGCGTCGGCCCTGCCTTTTTTGAACGCCTTCAAGCGGACCGCCCCTTCCATGAACCTTGCCACTCATTCCCCCCGCCTGCCCACCGCGCCGCGCTCGTCGTTGCCCGTGCTGCTTGTGTGGGCCGTCGTTCTCGCGCTGCTGGTCATGTCATGGCAGGGCGCGGACATGCGGCCCATGGATCTGTTGCGCGACTCGGGCAACATGGCCCAGTTTGCCGCCGACTTCTTTCCGCCGAACTTCCGTGACTGGCGCATGTACCTGGACGAGATGATCGTCACCGTGCAGATCGCGGTGTGGGGCACGTTCCTGGCCATCGTGGTGGCCGTGCCGCTGGGGCTGCTGTGCTCGTCGAACATGGTGCCGGCCTGGGTCTACCAGCCGATGCGGCGCCTGATGGATGCGTGCCGCGCCATCAACGAAATGGTGTTCGCGATGCTGTTCATCGTGGCCGTGGGACTGGGCCCGTTCGCCGGCGTGCTGGCGCTGTGGGTGCACACGACCGGGGTGCTGGCCAAGCTGTTTTCGGAAGCCGTTGAAGCCATCGACCCGCGCCCCGTCGAAGGCGTGCGCGCCACCGGCGCCAATGCGCTGGAAGAAATCGTCTACGGCGTCATTCCGCAAGTGCTGCCGCTGTGGATTTCGTATTCGCTGTACCGCTTTGAATCCAACGTGCGGTCGGCGTCGGTGGTGGGCATCGTGGGTGCCGGCGGTATCGGCACCGTGCTGTGGGAAATCATCCGCAGCTTCCGCTACGCCGAAACCTGCGCGGTGATGATCATCATCGTGGCCTTCGTGGTGGCCATCGACATGCTGTCCTCGCGGATCCGGCGGGCGTTGATCTAGTTGGCTTGTCGCCCCGCCAACAGCGCCGGCAGCGCCAGCAAGCCCGCCAGGCGGGCGTTGTCGACGTCGGCGTCCGACACCTTGGGGCGCGGCATCAGGAAATTCACCGTGCCCAGGCACACGTCGTTGTACACGACCGGCACGTTGATCACCGATTGCAGGCCCAGCTTGCGAATGGCGTCGTGGTCGTTGAAGAATTCGCGGATGGCGGCTTCCCCTTCGCCCACGAACACGCGCTGTTCCAGCAACACGTGGCGGCCCCAGGGCGTATCGCGCTTGTCCTTGCTGCCGCCCGGTGGATAGGCTTGCGGGTTGGAGCTGTACAGGCGCACCACGCGCATGGCGTCGGCGTCAAAACGGTTGACGGTGCACAGCGTGTGTTCCAGCGAGGCGTGGGCGTAGGCGTCGATGGCCTGCAAGGCCGCCGCCGAGTCGGCGGCGGCATAGGCCAGGGCGATGGCTTGCACGCCGGCCAGCGCCGGCGTTACGGAAGTCGGCTTGCCGTTCATTCAGCGGTAATTCCCAGTTCCTTGATCAGTTTGCCGTACTTGTCGGCATCGCGCGCCAGGATTTGGCCGAACTGTTCCGGCGTGGTTTCCGTCAGCAGCACGCCCATGTCGCCCATCTTCTTGATGACTTCGGGACGCTTCAAGATCAGGTTGATCTCGCGGTTCAGGCGGGCGGTAAGTTCGGGCGGCATGCCGGCGGGGCCGAAGGCGCCGTACCAGACCGACAATTCATAGCCCGGCAGCGTTTCGCCCACCGTGGGCACCTCGGGCAAGAGCGGCGAACGCTTCTCTTCGGTGACGCCCAGCAGCGTCAGCTTGCCGGTGCGCACGTGCGGCAGGGTCTGCGTGCCGGCGCTGAACAGCACCTGCGTGCGGCCGGCCACCGTGTCCAGCACGGCGGGCGCGCCACCACGGTAGGGGATGTGCATCATCTTCACGCCCGCGGCTTTTTCAAACAGCGCGGCGCTCAGGTGGTTGGTCGAACCTTGTCCCGCCGAGGCATAGGCCACGGTGTCGGGGCGCTCTTTCACATAGGCGATGAATTCCTTCACGTTCTTGGCGGGCACCGAGGGGTGTACCACCATCGTGTTCGTCACCAAGGCCAGTTCGGCGATGGGCGTGAAGTCCTTGACGCCATCGAAGGGCATATTGGAATACAGCGCCTGGTTCATCGTGTGCGTGCTCATCGAGCCCACCAGCAGCGTGTAGCCATCGGGCTTGGCGCGCGCCACGAAGGTGGTGCCGATGTTGCCGGATGCGCCCGAGCGGTTTTCCACGATGACCGGCTGGCCGAGTGATTGGGTCAGCCCTTCGGACAGTACGCGCGCCAGAATGTCGGTGGACCCGCCCGCGGCCCACGGCACGATCAGCGTGATGGGTTTTTCAGGCCAGGCGGCCTGGGACAAGGCGGGCGTGGCCAGGGCCAGGCCCAGCGCGCACACGCGCAGCAATCGTTGGAAATTCAGCTTCATGGTGTTTACCCCTGTGAAAGTGCCGGTCTGGACGCCGGCTGGATGGAAATGGTTGATGTGGGTCTGTCGATGAGGTTCAGCGCCCCACGGCGTAGCCCTGCATGCCGCGCGGATTGGCGCCCGCGCGCAGCAGCAGGCCTCCACCCGCGATGGGTTCGCGCGTGCAGGCGCTGATGCGGCCTTCGGACCAGGCCGGTCCGACCTTGACGTCATGGCCGGCGGCGCGCAGCGCGGCCAGGGTGGCCTCGGGCAAGCGCGACTCCACCGTCAGCCGGTTCAGCGTTTGCGTGCGTGGCCAGAACGAGCCCGGGAAATGATCGATATGCCACGACGGCGCGTCGATGGCTTCTTGCAGATTCATGCCCATGGCGTGCCGCAGGAAGAACGCCACGGTCCATTGGTCCTGCTGGTCGCCGCCCGGCGTGCCGAACGCCATATAGGGTTGCCCGTCGCGCAACACCAGGCCGGGCGACAGGGTGGTGCAGGGGCGCTTGCCGGCTTGCAGTTGGCCGGGCACGCCGTCGTCCAGCCAGGTCATTTGCAGGCGGGTCGTCAGCGGAAAGCCCAGGCCGGGCACGACGGGGCTGGACGACAGCCAGCCGCCCGAGGGCGTGGCCGCCACCATGTTGCCGTCGCGGTCGATGACGTCGATCTGGCAGGTGTCGCCCACGAAGATTTCGCGCGCGGCCCACTCGGCCACGGGCGGCAAGGCGGCGAACGTGGGTTCACCCACGCCAAAGCGCGTGTCGGAAGCGGCCAGCGTGCGGTCGGCGGCGGCCAGGTCGGGCAGGCGGGGGGCCAACCCGTCGGGGCTGCCAGGCCGGAGCACGGTGGACGCGGTGGCTTGGATGAGGGCAGCGCGTTCGCGCGCATAGGCGTCGCTGAGCAGCGCGGCCAAGGGCACGGGCGTGAAGTCGGGGTCGCCATACCAGGCGGCGCGGTCCGCGAACGCCAGCTTGGCCGCTTCGGCAATGCGGTGCACGAATTCGGGCGACGTGGGGTCCAGGCCTTCCATGCCCAGATGCCGCAGCATCGCCAATTGCTGCAAATGCACCGGCCCTTGCGACCATACGCCGCACTTGGCCACGGTATAGCGGCCGTACTGCGTGGTGACGGGCTCATCGTAGGTGGCGTGCCAGTCGGCCATGTCGGCCTTGCGCAGCAGTCCGCGATTGCGCTGGCCGGTGGTGTCGCGCACTTCGGCTTCGGTGTAATAGGTGTCGATGGCGTCGGCGACGAAGCCGCGATACCAGCAGTTCAAGGCGGCGTCGATGCGGCCGATCCGATCACTGCTGGCGGCATGCGCTTCATTCAGGATGCGCGTATACGTGTCGGCGATGGCGGGCGTGCGAAACAGAGAATCGGGCGCCGGCACGCGGTCATCGGGCATCCAGACGTCGCGCGACGTGGTCCATTCATCCCGAAACAGCGACTGCACGGCCAGCACCGCTTGCGACACGCGCGGCACCAGCGGGAAGCCGTGGCGGGCGTAGTCGATGGCGGGGCGCAGCACGTCGGCCAGTTCCCACGTGCCGTAGTCGCGCAGCAGCGTCAGCCAGGCGCCGAACGCGCCGGGAACCGTGGCGGGCAACAGGCCGATGCCGGGCACCATTTCCACGCCCAGTGCGCGAAATGCGGCGGGCGTGGCCAGCGCGGGCGCCGGGCCTTGGCCGCACAGCGCGCGCATGCGTTGTTCGTTTTCGCTCCAGAACAGAATGGGCACTTCGCCGCCCGGGCCGTTCAGATGCGGCTCCACGATCTGTAGCGTGAAGCCCCCGGCCACGGCCGCGTCATAGGCGTTGCCGCCGCGTTCCAGCACCCCCATGGCCACCTGCGATGCCAGCCAATGCGTGGACGACACGACACCGAAGGTGCCGCGTATTTCAGGACGGGTGGTGAAAGAGGCGCTCATGGTGGCGGGGCGGCTGTGGGTAAGGGACGAGAAGAAGTATAGGGTTGTGAAATAACTGGAATCATCTTTGTTGGCATAATCCAATAACTGTTTGGTTATAGAGAAAACCATGAGCTGGGATGCTGCCCGTCTGTCCAACCGCCTGAAACACCGCCACCTGGTCTTGCTGACCAACATCGCCAAGCACGGTTCGCTGACGCGCGTGGCGGCGGCCACCGGCATCAGCCAGCCCGCCGTGACCAAGGCGCTGGCCGAGCTTGAGGATATTTTCGGCGGGCCCTTGTTCCTGCGCAGCGGGCGCGGGCTGCTGCCCACGGCGCTGGGCAACCTAGCCCTGGTCCGCGCGCGGCACATGCAGAGCGACCTGGACCTGTGGGCGCGCGAAGTCGAAGCCCTGCACGCGGGCCATTCGGCGCATCTGAACGTGGGCGTGGTGCCCTATGTGTCCAGCGCCTTGCTGACCACGGCCATCAGCCGCTTGCACCAGCGTTTTGGCGTCACGCTGACGCTGCACCGCGCCACCACGGACCATCTGGTGCCCATGCTGCGCCGCCATGAGCTGGACTGCATCATCAGCCGCGCCACGTCCACGGTGGCGCTGGACGACCTGATCCACCGCGTGCTGTACCGCCAGAGGCCGCGCTTGATTGCGCATAGCCGCCTGGCCCAACGCCTGGCGCGGCGCCGGCCCGATTGGGCGGCGGTGGCCGCCATGGACTGGGTGCTGCCGGCCGCCAACACACCCACGCGGCAACTGATTGTTGAACACTTTATCCGCGCGGGTCTGCGTCCGCCGTCGCCCGTGCTGGAGGCCTATTCCACGGATGTCATCGAAGGCATGCTGACCATGAACGAGGCGCTGATTTCAGTGGTGCCGGAAGACATCGCGCGCGAGCTTTGCCAGCGCGGCAAGCTGGGCATGCTGCCTTGGGATTTCGGTTGGGAACTGCCGCCCATCAACCTGATCCGCCGCAAGCGCGAACAGGTGCTGGCGGCGGAAGAACGCTTTTCGGAAATCCTGCTGGCGCTGTGTGTTGACGCCGGGCTGCCCGAGGGTGCGGGCTTCGGGGCGCCTGCGGCGGCTTGAATCCTGGATAGCGGTTTTGGCTAGGCTAGCCGCGCCAACCCCGTCATCCCGCCAACGCCCGGCGCGCAACGCCCAGCAAGGCCGCCGCCGCGACGTCATGCGCGGCATCGTTGCTGATCCGCGTGTAGGCGCAGTGCGGCGGAATCGCAAAGGCCTGTGCCGCGCGCGCCAGCCGCTCCTGGATCTGGGCCGCGCTTTCGCGGCCCCGGCCCGCCAGCCGTTGCGCAAGCACGGATGGGTCCACGGTGACTTCCACGGCGGTCAATGCCGGGTAGCGCTGGTGCGCCGCTTGCAGATGCTCGCGCGAACCGTTCACGATCACCGCCGCGCCGCAGGCCAGCCAGGTATCGATCTCGATGCCGATGCCGTATTGCAAGCCATGGCTGGCCCAACGCAGGGCAAAGCAACCCAGCGCCGCGCGCCGCGCAAACTCTTCCGGCGTCAAGGCCAGCGCGTCTTCCGTGCCGCCGCTATCGCGGGTGATGTAGCGGTGCGCCACCAACACGGGTTCTTCTGCATGCAGATGCGCGCGCAGCCAGCGCAGCAAAGTGTCCTTGCCGCTGCCCGATGCACCCATCAGGTAGATCAGGCGCGCACCGTCGGCGGGCGGCAAGGGTGGGGCGGGCGTGGTCATGGCGCGGCGGGGCCTTGCAGGGCAGGCGCGCCGACGGCGTCGAACTGCGTGCCGTCGAAATGGTAGTGGCGCGCCGCCACAAAATCGGCCCCGGGTTCAGGCTGCACGAAGAGGCTGACGCTGGACACGGGCATCGCCTGGCCGCGCAGCGGGTCGGCAAAGGCGGCGATGCTGCGTTGCGCCTGCTCCAGCGCATCGCCCGCCAGCTTGCCGGTCAGCGTGATGTGAAAGGTGTAGGTGTCGAAGACATACGGGTAGCCCCAACGCGCCAGCATCGCCTGTTGTTCGGGCGTCAGGGCATGGGGTTGGCGCCGCGCGATTTCCTCGGGCGTGGGCGGGGCACGAAAGACGTCCAGCGTTTGCACGGCGGCATCCG
>NZ_JBHFIZ010000036.1:199756-201273 GCF_057334535.1 Achromobacter colocynthidis | reverse complement strand
GGCGCGCGCCAAGCGGCTGGCGCTGCTGCCGCCTCGCGACGCGTGGCCCGGCATCGTCGTGGGCGGAGTGCTGGCCGTGGCCGTCTTCAACCTGGCGGTGGCCTGGGCGCAGCTCAGCACCAGTACGTCCCGCGCGGCGGTGCTGACCTTCACCATGCCCATGATGTCGGCGGTGCTGGCGTGGCTGGTCCTGGGCGAACGCCTGGACCGGCGGCGCGGGCTGGCGTTGATGCTGGGCGCGATAGGCGTGGCCATCCTGGCCTGGCCCGTGCTGCACGCGGTGTTCGCGGAACACGATCTGGCGGCAACAAAGGGCTTGATCTTCCCGCTGGTGGCGGCGTTCGGATGGGCGGCCGGCACCGTCTACCTGAAGCGCTGGCCCGTGAACGGCCATCGCATCGTCATCACGGCATGGCAACTCGCCGTAGGCGCCGCCTGCGCCCTGACCGGCGTGTTGATCGCGGGCGAATCATTTCCCACCCAAGGCTGGAACGGCCGCATCGTCGCGGCGCTGTCGTTCCACATCATCCTGGGCACGGCGGTGGCGTATTGGCTGTGGTTCGTCCTGAGCGAACGCGTCAGCGCCACGGTCGCCGCGCTGACAACGCTGATGGTGCCCGTGGTTGGCGTGCTTGGCGCAATGGCCCTGGTCGGCGACAGACCTGGCGCAGCCGACTGGTGGGGGTTTGGTTTTGTGCTGGCGGGCGCGGCGCTGATCGTGTTGAACCTGGGGCGCGGGCGTGGCTGAGCGAGATGGGTTACGTGCGCTGGACGGCAGTTCCCAGATGGTTGGCATCTCGCACTCCACCCATCCTACGAACGTGCACCCGTAGGATGGCCCGTAGGATGGGTGAAGCGCGGCAAGGGTCGGCAGAAGAACCCCCCCGCCAATCGCGCGCAACCCATCACAACCATCGCCTCGTAGGATGGGTGAAGCGCGGCAAGACCGGCGCAAGAACACCCCCGCCAATCGCGCGCAACCCATCACCAACCGTCGCCCGTAGGATGGGTGAAGCGCGGCAAGGGTCGGCAGAAGAACCCCCCCGCCAATCGCGCGCAACCCATCACAACCATCGCCTCGTAGGATGGGTGAAGCGCGGCAAGACCGGCGCAAGAACACCCCCGCCAATCGCGCGCAACCCATCACCAACCGTCGCCCGTAGGATGGGTGAAGCGCGGCAAGGGTCGGCAGAAGAACCCCCCCGCCAATCGCGCGCAACCCATCACAACCATCGCCTCGTAGGATGGGTGAAGCGCGGCAAGACCGGCGCAAGAACACCCCCGCCAATCGCGCGCAACCCATCACCAACCGTCGCCCGTAGGATGGGTGAAGCGCGGCAAGGGTCGGCAGAAGAACCCCCCCGCCAATCGCGCGCAACCCATCACAACCATCGCCTCGTAGGATGGGTGAAGCGCGGCAAGACCGGCGCAAGAACACCCCCGCCAATCGCGCGCAACCCATCACCAACCGTCGCCCGTAGGATGGGTGAAGCGCGGCAAGGGTCGGCAGAAGAACC
>NZ_JBHFIZ010000036.1:106288-199736 GCF_057334535.1 Achromobacter colocynthidis | reverse complement strand
GGCGCGCGCCAAGCGGCTGGCGCTGCTGCCGCCTCGCGACGCGTGGCCCGGCATCGTCGTGGGCGGAGTGCTGGCCGTGGCCGTCTTCAACCTGGCGGTGGCCTGGGCGCAGCTCAGCACCAGTACGTCCCGCGCGGCGGTGCTGACCTTCACCATGCCCATGATGTCGGCGGTGCTGGCGTGGCTGGTCCTGGGCGAACGCCTGGACCGGCGGCGCGGGCTGGCGTTGATGCTGGGCGCGATAGGCGTGGCCATCCTGGCCTGGCCCGTGCTGCACGCGGTGTTCGCGGAACACGATCTGGCGGCAACAAAGGGCTTGATCTTCCCGCTGGTGGCGGCGTTCGGATGGGCGGCCGGCACCGTCTACCTGAAGCGCTGGCCCGTGAACGGCCATCGCATCGTCATCACGGCATGGCAACTCGCCGTAGGCGCCGCCTGCGCCCTGACCGGCGTGTTGATCGCGGGCGAATCATTTCCCACCCAAGGCTGGAACGGCCGCATCGTCGCGGCGCTGTCGTTCCACATCATCCTGGGCACGGCGGTGGCGTATTGGCTGTGGTTCGTCCTGAGCGAACGCGTCAGCGCCACGGTCGCCGCGCTGACAACGCTGATGGTGCCCGTGGTTGGCGTGCTTGGCGCAATGGCCCTGGTCGGCGACAGACCTGGCGCAGCCGACTGGTGGGGGTTTGGTTTTGTGCTGGCGGGCGCGGCGCTGATCGTGTTGAACCTGGGGCGCGGGCGTGGCTGAGCGAGATGGGTTACGTGCGCTGGACGGCAGTTCCCAGATGGTTGGCATCTCGCACTCCACCCATCCTACGAACGTGCACCCGTAGGATGGCCCGTAGGATGGGTGAAGCGCGGCAAGGGTCGGCAGAAGAACCCCCCGCCAATCGCGCGCAACCCATCACCAACGTCGCCCGTAGGATGGGTGAAGCGCGGCAAGACCGGCGCAAGAACTCCCCCACAAATCGCGCGCAACCCATCATCCCCGCCTTCTACGCACCCACTCCCTGACCATTTCCCCGCCACTCACCAACGTAATGCCGATCAGCACCAGCACAGCCCCCACAGCAAACCCAGAGTCCAGCGGTTCATCAAGAATCAGCACGCCGAAGCTCACGCCAAACAACGGCGTCATGAATGACAGGATCGACAGCCGCGATGCCAGGTACCTGCGCAGCAGCCAGAACCACGCCAAATAACTCGACAGCGCCACCACCACGGATTGGAAAGCAACGCTCAAGATAGCGGCTTGCGTTGCGTGGATGGTGTGCTGGCCGGTGACCGCGGCATAGGCCAGCAGGCCGACCGCCGCAACCGCCATTTGATACAGCAGGGTCTTGGACGGCGCGGCCTCTGACAGCGATGTTGCGCGGATGGCAACCGTGGTAGCGCCCCATAGCAGGCCGGCCGCCAAACCCATGGCGTCGCCCAGTAGCATGTTGGGGGCGCCGGCTGCCGCTAGTGGCGCGTCGCCCTTGACCAGGAATGCCACCGCGATGCCGCCGAACGCCACCGCCACGCCCAGCCATTGCAGCGGCTGCATGCGTTCTTCGGGCAGCAGCCAGTGCAGGCCCAGCGCGGCGAAGATGGGGGCCGTGTATAGGAACACCGACATGTGCGAGGCCGTGGTGTGCAGCAGCCCTTGCGCCACGAACAGGAATTCGCCCGCGAACAGCAGCCCCACGATCAGCCCGGGCAGCGCCGTGCCGTCGCGCACCGCCCGCAAGCCTTCGGCCCGCCAGCCCACGACGGCCAACACCAATGCGGCGAAGGTCGAGCGCAGGCCGATCTGCATGATCGGGGCAATGTCGGCCGCGACCAGTTTGATGGCAATCTGCTGAAACCCCCAGCACACGCACAGCACCAGCATGCCGGTGGTGGCCAACGCGTCCAGCGGCAGGCGCAGCGGTTTTGCAGTCGGGGCAGCAGCAGACCCAGTAGACCCGCGCGTACTCATGGCAATTCGGCGGGGTAGCTGTCCAGCGCCAGGCCGATCTGTTGGCGCAGGTCCCATTCGGCCAGCGTGGATTGCACCGGGCCGAAGAAAGCGCCGTCGCGCGTGACGAACATGGCGGGTAGGTGAAAGACCTCGTAGCGTTCCACCAGACCGCGGTTGTCGCCGGCATCCACCCAGCAGACGCGCTCCACCGGCAATTCCAGCGCGGGCAGTTGTTCGCGCGCGATGCGGCAGGTGCCGCAGGTGCGGCTATGGAAGACCAGCAGCGTAAGACCGGGGGCGTCCAGCAGGTAGCGGTCGGCGGTGCTGTCGTTGAGTTCTATCTGTTCCATGGCGTATCAAATCCGGGGCAGGGCAGCGGGGCAAGGCAGCCATTATGGCAGCGCGCCGCCCCGGGGCCGCCGATAACCTCGGGGGCGGGATGGGTGGGCCGCCTCAGGCGCCGCGCAGCACCCGGTCCAGTTCCAATACCGATTGGTACAGGACCCGCGTGCCGTCCAGCAACTGCGCGGGTTCGATCCATTCTTCCGGGCAATGGCTGCGGCCGTTCAGGCACGGGATGAAGATCATGCCGATGGGGCCCGTGGGCGCCATATAGACGGCGTCGTGGCCGGCGCCGCTGGGCAGGCGCATGGACGCGTAGCCCAATTGGTCGGCGGCCGCCTTGACGGCATCCATCACCAAGGGCGAGCAGTCGGTGGGCTGGGCGCGGCTTAGCGGGGTGAAGCCGGCCGTCAGGCGCAACGCCTTCAGGTCGTTGGCCACGCCGGCCATCAGCGTTTCGGGGAAGGTGTCCAGCACCGCGTTGCTGTCACTGCGCATTTCCAGGGTCATTTCCACGCGCCCCGGCACCGCGTTGGCGGCGTTGGGCGTCATCGACAGACGGCCCACGGTGGCCACCACGTAATGCGGGTTGCCGCTGGCGGCGCTGGCCTGGCGGCTGGCCGCGTCGATGATGCGGGCGGCGCCCACCAGCGCGTCGCGGCGGATGTCCATGGGTGTGGTGCCCGCGTGGTCGGGCTGGCCTTCCACCACGATCTGCACGCGGCGGATGCCCACGATGTTGGTCACCACGCCGATGGGCAGGCCACGGCTTTCCAGTACGGGGCCTTGTTCGATATGCAGTTCGACGAACGCGGCGGTGCCCCCGGGACCACGCAGCGGCGCGTGCAGCGCGGCGGGGTCGCCGCCGATGCGCGCAATGCCTTGCGCCAGCGATTCGCCGTCGGGGTTACAGGCGGCCAGCATGTCGGCCGTGAGCTGGCCGCTGAGCGAACGGCTGCCCACGCACGAGATGCCGTAGTCGCTGGGTTCTTCGGATAGGAAATCGATGACTTCAAACGGGTGCGCCAGTTCGATGCCGTGCTCTTGCAGCGTGTGCGCGACTTCAATGCCGGCCAGCACGCCAATGATGCCGTCAAAGCGGCCCCCGGCCATGACCGTGTCGCAATGCGAGCCGGTGGCGATGGGTTTGCGCGCGGGGTCGCGGCCGGTGCGGGTGCCGCCCAGGTTGCCGCCCGCATCCAGCCGAGTCGCCAGGCCCGCGGCTTCGAATTCGCCGCGCAACCAGGCGCGCGCGTCATCGAACAGCGGCGAAAAAGCGCGGCGCGTCCAGGGGACGTCGGGCAACGTGAATTGGGACAAGGCTTCAACGCGGGCCCACAGGCGGTCGGCGTTGAGCGGCGGGAATGCGAGGGAGGAGGAAGTCGGATGCGGCATGAAAAATTCCTGAAGATGCGCCAGGGATTATGTCATGCGTGCAAGTGGCGTCCTGCTCAGGGGTGACGTATTCAGCCCGCTGCGGGCTCAGCGTAGCCCGCCTACGCAAAGCGCCTTTCGCAGCCCCGTCTTCGCAAACCCGCCTCAAGTACCCCCGCCTCAAGAGCCCAGCCTCAAGAGCCCTGCCTCAAGAACCCCGCCGCCAGGACGGTTCGCGCTTTTCCAGAAAAGCCGCCACGCCTTCGCGCGCTTCCTCGGTGCTGCGACACGCGGCGATGCGTTCGACGGTGTCGGCGATCAAGGCGGCGTTGATGGGAGCGCCGGCAAAGTCGCGCACCAGCCGCTTGCTGGCCTTGACAGCATCGGGGCCGTTGGCGCACAGCGTGCGGCACAGGGCGTCGACCGCCTCGTCCAGCCGATCAGCGGGAACGACGTCATGCAGCAGTCCGAAGCGCAGTGCGGTGGCGGCGTCAAACCGTTCAGCCGTCAGGAAGTAGCGGTTCGCCGCGCGTTCGCCCATGGCGCGGATCACGTAAGGGCTGATGGCAGCTGGCAGCAGCCCCAAACGGGTTTCCGACAGGCAGAAGTGCGCGCTGTCCGCCGCGATGGCGATGTCGCAGGCCGACAGCAAGCCCATGCCGCCCGCATAGGCGTCGCCGTTCACGCACGCCACCACCGGTTTTGAGCACGCCCAGATGGTGTGCAGCATGTCCGCCAGCCGGGTGGCGTCGGCGCGGTTGTCCGCGTCGGTGTGCGTGGCCATCTTGCGCATCCAGTTCAGGTCGCCGCCCGCGCAAAACGCCTTGCCGGCGCCGGTCAACAGCAGCACGCGCACGTCAGGGTCTTGCTCGGCCTGCCGCACCGCGCTCGTCAGCGCGGCGATCAGCGCCTCGTCGAATGCGTTGCGCATGTCGGGCCGGTTCAGCGTCAGGCGGGCGATGGCGCCATCGCGCGCGACGTCCAGCGGGGCGTTTGCAGTCATGCGGGTCTCCATTATCTTTGAATAGTGCTCAATAAGTAGCAGGGGTTTAGTCGAAGATTCTATGAGTAAAACTACTTGGACGGGATGAGCGGATTGTAAATATTGAGTTATCCTCAAAAAAATATCGGAGCGATCCATGGGCCCACAAGCAAGCCAAAATGCGGCCCCTCAAGCAGGCAACCACACTGCCACCACGCGGTACGCCTCGGTCTTTCGGCCGGGTCTGTTTGACGGCAAGACCCTGGTGGTGACGGGCGGCGGCAGCGGCTTGGGCCGTTGCACCGCGCACGAGCTTGCGTCATTAGGCGCGAGTCTGGCGTTGGTGGGACGCAAGCCGGAAAAGCTGGAAGCGGCAAGCGCGGAAATCGCGCGCATCTACCCCGAAGCGGCGGGGCGCATCAGCCTGCACACCTGCGACATCCGCGACGAAGCCGGCGTGCGCGGCGCGGTGGCCGATGTGCTGGCGCGGCATGGCGCGATCGACGGCCTGTTCAACTGCGCGGGCGGGCAATTTCCCGCGCCGCTGGACCGCATCAGCCTGAATGGCTGGAACGCCGTGGTGCAGAACAATCTGCATGGCACCTTCCTGATGGCGCGCGAGGTCTACACGCAGCACATGCGCCAGCACGGCGGGGCCATCGTGAACATGCTGGCCGACATCTGGGGTGGCATGCCGGGCATGGGCCATTCAGGCGCGGCGCGCGCCGGCGTGTGGAACCTGACTGAAACCGCGGCCTGCGAATGGGCGCATGCGGGCGTGCGGGTGAATGCGGTGGCGCCCGGGTGGATCGCTTCCAGCGGCATGGACAGCTACGACGACGATTACCGCGCGGTGCTGCGCGAACTGAAAACCAAGGTGCCGCTGCAACGCTTTGGCACCGAGGCCGAGCTGGCGGCGGCGGTGGTGTTCCTGCTGTCGCCCGCGTCCGCCTTCATCAACGGCACGGTTATCCGGGTGGATGGCGGCGTGCCCAACGCCCGCCATTCCTGGACCTTGCAGCCGGCCGAGCGCGGCGAGGTCTATAACGGCTTTCCTCAGTACGTGCCGCCGTCCTTGTTCTCAGAACCTTCCGATTCCTCGGCGGCCTGAAGCCGATGCAAGGCGTCGCGCACTTCGCCGCGAAAGCGGGCCAACGCCAGCGCATGCTGGCGCGGGGGCTGCAAGGCCTGCCACAGAAAGCCGACCAGTTGCTCGGCCGTGGCGGCCACGTCCACACGCGCGCCACGCAGAATGGCGTCCCACAGCACATGCTCCATCGGCCCGTAGACGGTGGAACGCAGCAGCCGCAACGGCATGTCCTGGCGGATGTCGCCGTCGGCCTGCCCCTGGGCCAGAATGCGCATCAGCGGCGCGGTATAGCGGCGCTGCAAGCCGGCGTAGATCTCACCGAAATCGTCGTTGCGCGCACGCCCCTCCGACAGAATGAACGCACACAGCCCCGGCCCTTCGGCCAGCAGGTGCCGCAAATGCGTGTGCACCAGATAGTGCAATTGCGCACGCGCGCCCTGCACATGCGGCAGGTTGTCTTCCACCTTGGCGATGATCTCGTCATACCAATCGCTGATCACCCGCACGCACAGTTCACGCTTGCCGCCGAAGTACGTGAAGATGGTGGCTTCGGACACGCCCAGCCGCTGGGCGATCTCGGTCGTTGTGGCGGCCTGGAACCCGGCTTCGGAAAAGACCTGGCGGGCCATGTGCAGAATGTCGCGGATGCGTTGCTCGGACTTGGCGCGGGCCGGCGGGCGGCGGGGCGGGACGACGGGGGTTTTTTCCATGCGGACGGCAAAAGGGCGGTGGGGCGGGGCTTATTATTGAGCCAGGGTCAAGCCAGTTGAGCAAGCCCTGGATTATTCATAACAACATCAGAGACAAAACCATGCTGTCCCGAGCCGAATCCTACAAGCAGCTTGTGTCCCAATTCCAATGGCAGGTGCCGGAACGCTTCAACATCGGCGTGGACGCCTGCGATAAATGGGCTGACGGCAGTGGCCGCCTGGCCCTGATCTTCGAAAAAAGCGACGGCGCGCAAACGCGCTATTCGTTCGACGACATCAAGGCGCAATCCAACCGCCTGGCGCATAGCCTGACGCGCCACGGCGTAGCGCGCGGCGACCGCGTGGCCGTGTACCTGCCGCAAGCGCCCGAAACCGCGGTTACGCATATTGCCGTCTACAAGATGGGCGCGGTGGCGGTGCCGCTGTTCACGCTGTTTGGCGTGGACGCCATCCAGTTCCGCCTGGCCAACAGCGGCGCGGTGGCGCTGGTGACGGACACGGAAGGGTGCCGAAAACTGCGCGAGATACGCGCCAGCCTGCCGGACTTGAAGGTCGTGTATTGCATTGACGGCGACGGCGAGGAAGGCACCGTGCCGTTTCACGCCGCCTTGGCGCAAGAGTCCGATGACTACACACCGGTGAACACCGCCGCCGATGACCCGGCCGTGATCATCTACACGTCGGGCACCACGGGCAAGCCCAAGGGCGCGCTGCACGCGCACCGCGTCCTGTTGGGCCACCTGCCGGGCGTGGAGATGTCGCACGAATTCTTTCCCGAAAACGCCGCCTTGATGTGGACGCCGGCCGACTGGGCCTGGATCGGCGGCCTGCTGGATGTATTGCTGCCGGCCTGGCACCACGGCGTGCCGGTGCTGGCCCGGCGCTTTGAAAAATTCGACGGCACGTCCGCGCTGGAATTGATGGCGCGCCACGGCGTCACCCACACCTTCCTGCCGCCCACCGCGCTGAAGATGATGCGCGGCTCGGCCTACCCGGAAGGCGCCGGCCCGCTGGCGCTACGCTCGGTGGCCAGCGGCGGCGAATCGCTGGGCGCCGAACTGATCGACTGGGGCCGCCGCGTGCTGGGAGTGACCATCAACGAGTTCTACGGCCAGACCGAATGCAACATGCTGGTGTCGTCGTGCTCGTCGCTGTTCGACCCGGAAATCGGGTCGATCGGCCGCGCGGCGCCGGGCCATCGCGTGGTTATTGTGGATGACCTGGGTGTTGAAGTGGCCGATGGACAGGAGGGCAACATCGGCGTATTGCGGCCCGACCCGGTCATGTTCCTGGGCTACTGGAACAACCCCGACGCCACCGCCGAGAAATTCGTGGGCGACACCCTGCTGACCGGCGATCTGGGCGTGCGCGACGCGCGCGGCTTCATCCGCTTCGTGGGCCGCAATGACGACGTCATCACCAGCGCGGGCTACCGCATCGGTCCCGCGCCCATCGAAGACTGCCTGATCGGCCACCCCGCCGTGCGCATGGCCGCGGTGGTGGGCGTGCCCGACGAACAACGCACCGAGATCGTCATGGCGTATGTGGTGCTGAACGATGGCTTCGACGGCGACGACGCCTTGGTCAAGGCCTTGCAGGCGCACGTGCGCACCCGCTTGGCCGCGCACGAGTACCCGCGCGCCATCCGCTTTGTAACCAGTTTGCCAACGACCGCCACCGGCAAGATCATCCGTCGAGAGTTACGCGACGGCAGCTACCGTTGAGCTCGTCTCAACCCGTGACAATCTCGTCCATGTGGATGGGTTGACGGGTTGCCCGGCGCTGCAAGTATGATGGCGCAAATTACATACGGCCCCACGCAATCGGGGCCGTATCACCATTTGTCTAAAGCATGGAGATAGCCCCAATGAATAAGCCATTGGATGGGGGTTTGGCTGCGTTGAACGTGCCTGCCTACGTCAAGCATCGCGGCCTGATCGACTGGGTCGCCAGTTTTGTTGCGCTGGCCAAGCCCGATCACGTTGTTTGGTGCGACGGCTCGCAAGAAGAATACGACCGCCTGTGTGAACAAATGGTCCAGGCCGGCACGATGCGCAGGCTCAACCCCGCCAAGCGGCCCAATTCCTTCCTGGCCTGCTCGGACCCGTCCGACGTGGCGCGCGTGGAAGATCGCACGTTCATCTGTTCCGACCGGCCCGAAGACGCCGGCCCCACCAACAACTGGGCCGATCCGGCCGAGATGCGCGACACGCTCAACGGCCTGTTCGACGGCGCCATGCGCGGCCGCACGCTGTACGTGGTGCCGTTCTCGATGGGCCCGCTGGGTTCAGACATCGCCCACATCGGCGTCGAACTGTCCGACAGCCCCTACGTGGCCGTGAACATGCGCATCATGACGCGCATGGGCAAGCAGGTGTATGACGTGCTGGGCACGGATGGCGACTTCGTCCCCTGCGTGCATTCCGTGGGCAAGCCGCTGGCGGCGGGCGAGGCCGACGTGGCCTGGCCGTGCAACCCCACCAAGTACATCGTGCATTTCCCGAAAAGCCGCGAAATCTGGAGCTTCGGTTCGGGCTACGGCGGCAACGCGTTGCTGGGCAAGAAGTGCTTCGCCTTGCGTATTGCGTCCACCATGGGGCGTGACCAGGGCTGGCTGGCCGAACACATGCTGATCCTGGGCGTCACGTCGCCCAAGGGCCGCAAGTACCACGTGGCCGCGGCATTCCCGTCGGCCTGCGGCAAGACCAACTTCGCCATGCTGATCCCGCCGCAGGGCATGGACGGCTGGAAGGTCACCACCATTGGCGACGACATCGCCTGGATCAAACCCGGCCCCGACGGCCGCCTGCACGCCATCAACCCGGAAGCCGGCTACTTCGGCGTGGCCCCGGGCACCAGCGAACAGACCAACTTCAACGCCATGGCCACCTTGAAGGCCAACGTCATCTTCACCAACGTGGCGCTGACCGATGATGGCGACGTCTGGTGGGAAGGCATGACCGACACGCCGCCCGCGCACCTGATCGACTGGCAAGGCCAGGACTGGACGCCCGCCATCGCCCGCGAAACCGGGCGCAAGGCCGCGCACCCGAACGCGCGCTTCACCGCGCCGGCCGCGCAATGCCCGTCGATCGACCCCGAATGGGAAAACCCCAAGGGCGTGGTCATCGACGCCTTCATCTTCGGCGGCCGCCGCTCCACCACCGTGCCGCTGGTGACCGAAGCGCGCAACTGGGTCGAAGGCGTGTACATGGCCGCCACCATGGGTTCGGAAACCACCGCCGCCGCCGTTGGGCAGCAGGGCGTGGTGCGCCGCGACCCGTTCGCCATGCTGCCGTTCTGCGGCTACAACATGAGCGACTACTTCAACCACTGGCTCAAGCTGGGCAAGCAACTGGAAGCCACCGGCGCCACCTTGCCGCGCATCTACTGCGTGAACTGGTTCCGCAAGGGACCCGACGGCAAGTTCGTCTGGCCGGGCTTTGGTGAAAACATGCGCGTGCTGCGCTGGATGCTGGGCCGCATCGACGGCGAATCCAAGGGCGTGGACCAGGTGTTCGGCGTATCGCCCAGCTACCAGGACATCGACTGGACCGGCCTGGAGTTCACGCCGGACAAATTCGAACAGGTCATGTCGGTGGACGCGGCGGCTTGGCGCGATGAGCTGGCGCTGCATCACGAACTGTTCGGCCAATTGTCCCAAGGCTTGCCCGAAGACCTGCCGGCCACCAAGACCAAGATTGAAGGGCGCCTGGCTGCCTGACGCTGACTTGGTCTGATAAGCCCGCGTGCCCCATAGGCGCGCGGGCTTTTCTATTTCATGATGGCTCTCTTCATTCGGCTTTTCGAGGAGTTGTCGTGGTGGCGAAATGGAATCTGGACGAATTTCGGGGCGACGCGGGCAGGGCGGCCTTGCGCGACCGCGGCCCGGAAGGCGATCTGCAAGTGGCCGTCATCCGCGACATGGAGTCCTTCCTGCTGGAACTGGACATGGGGTTTGCCTTCATCGGCCGGCAGGTGCGCACGCCCATCGACGGCGATGACGCGTGCCTGGACTTGCTGTTCTACCACCGCAAGCTACGCCGGCTGGTGGCGCTTGATTTGAAGGTCGATGAGTTCAGGGCGGCCTACAAGGGCCAGATGGAACGCCACCTGCATTGGCTGGACAAGTTCGAACGTGAACCCGATGAAGCCGCGCCGCTGGGCATCATTGTTTGCGCGGGCATGCAGACTGAAAAAATCGAATTGCTGGAACTGGACAAGTCCGGCGTACAGGTGGCTCAATACCTGACCGACCTGCCGCCACGCGCGGTGATGGCGCAACGGCTGCAACAGGCGGCCAGGCGTGCGCGTTCGCGGATCGAGCAACGCGCAATGCGTGATCCAGGCACAATGACCCCATGAAACTTGATCCCGAAGACTTGGCCAAGATCACCTCGCTGACCTTGGCGAACTACGAAGAAAACGCGGTGGACTTCGAGGCCGGCACACGCGGCCACGACGTCAGCCAGAACATCGCCGCCTTGCTGCGGCATATCCAGGGCGAACCTCCTTTTGACGTGCTGGACTTGGGCTGCGGCCCCGGCCGCGCCCTGAAGACGTTTGCCGCGTTGGGCCATCGGCCAGTAGGGCTGGACGGCACGCCCAGCTTTGTCGAGATGGCGCGCGCCGCATCCGGTTGCGAGGTCTGGCATCAGGATTTCCTGCAACTGTCTTTGCCTCCGGCGCGCTTTGATGGCGTATTCGCCAATGCCGTGCTGTTTCACGTGCCAGGCCAGGAGTTGCCGCGCGTGCTGCGCGACCTGTGGGCCACGCTGCGCCCGGACGGCGTGCTGTTCTGCTCCAACCCAAGGGGCGGCAACCAGGAAGGCTGGAACCGAGGACGCTATGGCGCGTATCACGATCTGGACGGATGGCGCACGCTGATGATCGGGGCCGGCTTCGACGAGCTTGAACATTATTACCGGCCTGACAATCTGCCACGTGAGCAACAACCGTGGCTGGCCAGCGTGTGGCGTCGAGTCGGCTAGGGGGGCAGCGCGCGCCGCCCCAGCCCGTCAGTGCATCTGCCCGTAGCGGCCGGCGTTGAAGTCCTGGATGGCTTCGATGATTTCGGCCTGCGTGTTCATCACGAATGGGCCGTAGCCCACCACCGGCTCGCTGATCGGCTCGCCGCTCAGCACCAGGAATACCGCGTCGTTGTTGGCTTCGACGGTGATGTCTTCGCCATCCTGCGAGAACAGCGCCAGTTGCGCATCGCGCGCCACGGATTCGCCATTGATCAGCACTGTGCCGCGCAGCACGACCAGCATGCTGTTGCGGCCCGCCTCGATCGGAAAGCTTGCCGCCTTGCCCGCGTTCAGGCGCACGTCCCACACGTCCATCGGCGTAAAGGTGCGCGCGGGGCCGGCCACGCCCGCGAAGTTGCCCGCGATCACGCGCACGCTGCCTGCGCCGTCGGGCAGGGCGGCCGTGGGGATGTCGGCATTCAGAATGCCCTGATAGCCCGCCGCCGCGGCCTTGTCCTTGGCCGGCAGGTTGACCCATAGCTGCACCATTTCCAGTTCACCGCCCGAGCGGGTGAAGGCGGGCGAGTGGAATTCTTCGTGCAGGATGCCGGAAGCCGCCGTCATCCATTGCACGTCGCCAGGGCCGATGACGCCGCCGTTGCCGGTGGAGTCACGGTGTTCGACCTCGCCGCTGTACACGATGGTGACGGTTTCAAAGCCGCGATGGGGATGCTGGCCCACGCCGCGGGGACGGTCGGCCGGCTCGAACTTGGCCGGGCCGGCGTAATCCAGCAGCAGAAACGGGCTGACATTCTGGATCTTGTCGTTGTCGTGATACGAGAACATCGAGCGCACCGGGAACCCGTCGCCCACCCAGTGGGGGCGCGGAGCGGCATGCAGGCCGAGGATCTTCTTCATGGCATCTATTCCTATTGCGCGGCCCCTTCGGGGCCGTTCGTCATGAGGGTAAAGATAGGGGCGGACCCACGTTTCAGTAGTACTGGTTTCTGATAAGGACTGTTCCATGAATCGGACGATTGCCAGCCCGTGCTGAAGACGCTTTTGGGCCACTTTGATACCGTGCCGATACCGCTTTGATACCTCTTCGATACCTCTTTGATACCTTGTCCCGTCCGTCTTTGAAGCCTTGATCATGAGCATCGAGGCCGGGATTTTTAAGAATAATCCGATTTTTTGAGCCCGGCCCTCGTCTGACGTATCCTGCCGCCATGGAACATCGCATCACCCTCGCGCCGGGCGCGCGCACCGATCAGGTTTGGGGCTTTGCCCCGGTTGCCGCGCCTGATGCGCGGGTGCTGGTGCTGGGCTCCATGCCCGGCGTGGCGTCGCTCAAGCAGGCCCGTTACTACGCCCATCCGCGCAACGCCTTCTGGCCCATCGCCGCGCAGGTGCTGGGTTTTGACGCGGGCCTGGACTATGCAGAGCGGCTGCAAGCCCTGCAAGCCGCGGGCGTTGCGCTATGGGATGTGCTGCACGCGTGCGAACGGCCCGGCAGCCTGGACGCCGACATCCGCCGCGACACGCTGGTGCCCAACGATTTCGCGTCCTTCCTGGACCGCCATCCGGCCATCACGCGGATCTGCTTCAACGGGGGCAAGGCCGCCGCGCTCTATCGCCGACACGTCCTGCCCACGCTGGATCGATCGGTGGATTATGTAGACCTGCCATCCACCAGCCCCGCCCATGCCGCCGCGTCGTTCGACATGAAGCTCGCGGCGTGGCGCCGCGCGTTGACGATGTAGTTGCGCGCGGCAAGGCTGCAGCCGGAGCGCCCAGCCGGCAGTCCCAAGCCGCAGCCCCCCGCCCAGCCCCGCCCAGCCCAGCCCAGCCCAGCCCAGCCCAGCCCAGCCCAGCCCAGCCCGCCCCTCTAGGCGGGCTTTTTACCGTCCATCGCTTTATCTCCGTCCCCGATTTGATTCAGATCAACTGTCTATATAACCAAAAGTGATAAGTTAATAGCAACAAAAAGCTACCCGTCCGGAGTCGTCCGTAATGCCTGCCTCACCCGTTCCCCCCGACCCTGCCCTACGCGGCAAACGCGGTTTTCTCAAAGGGCTGCTTGGCCTGAGCGCCGCCGCCACCATCATCCCCATCCATGCCGAAGCCACGGGCCTGAACGGCCAGCCGCCACGCCGTCCCGGCATGCCCGGCAAGCGCTATGGCATGGTGGTCGACCTGCGCAAGTGCATTGGCTGCCAAGCCTGTACGGTCAGTTGTTCGCTGGAAAACCTGCCGCCCATCGGGCAGTTCCGCACCACTGTCCTGCAATACGAAGTCACCCCCGACGCCGGGGGGCCAAGCGCCATGGTCATGCTGCCGCGCCTGTGCAACCACTGCGACAACCCGCCCTGTGTGCCGGTCTGCCCTGTGCAGGCCACGTTCCAGCGTGAAGACGGCATCGTGCTGGTCGACAACGAACGCTGCGTGGGCTGCGCCTACTGCGTGCAAGCCTGTCCCTACGACGCCCGCTTCATCAACCACGACACGCAGACGGCCGACAAATGCACGTTCTGCGAACACCGCCTGGAAGTCGGCCTGTTGCCGGCCTGCGTGGAAAGCTGCGTGGGCGGCGCGCGCGTCATCGGCGACATGAACGATCCCGACAGCGCCATCTCGACGCTGCTTAAGGAACACAAGGCCGACATCAAGGTGCTCAAGCCCGACATGAAGACCGACCCCCACGTCTATTACATCGGCCTGCCCGACGCCTTTGTCCACCAGGTCGATGGCCAGGCGGGCGTGCGCCTGGCCGGCGGACATTGAGCCATTGAAGGGGACTTTCATGCAGATCTCGGAATTGCTCACGCCGGTCTATGACGCCGCCTGGCTGCCGTGGGCCGTGCAGTACTTCTTTCTTATCGGCATTGCGGCCACCACGGCGCTGACCGCCGTCTTTGCCGCCTTTGGCGAGGCCGGCTCGCCCTTGCGCCGCCTGTTGCCGGCCGCGGCCACCGTGCTGCTGGTCAGCGCCGTCGCCGCGCCCGTGTCGCTATTGGCCGACCTGCACCAGCCCGGCCGATTCTGGCATTTCTACGCGCACATCACGCCGTGGTCGTGGATGTGGCTGGGCGCCTTGCTGCTGCCCGTGTTCGTGGGCTTGTCGGTGCTGTTCTGCGCCGCGTGGTGGTGGGGCCGCATTGTCTGGCTACGCGTGCTGGGCGTGGGGCTGGCGCTGTCCGCCGCGTCCATCCTGGTCTACACCGGCGCGGAAGTCATGGTGCTGCGCTCGCGGCCCTTGTGGCACACCGCGTTCCTGCCCGTGAACTTTGCCTTGACGGCCTGGCTGGGCGCGCTGGGCGCCATGTTCCTGGTGGGCCGTTGGCTACCGGGCGGCATGAAGGCCTTGCCGGTGGCGTGCTTGCGCGGGCTGAGCCTGACCGCCGTGATCCTGATGGCGGTGGGGGGGGGCGCCTGGGCGGCGTTGGGCCTGTTGGGCGCCGACCCGTCGTTTGACGCGGCCTTGCGGCTGTTCGCGGAATTTCCCATCTGGCGCCTGAGCCTGGCGGGCGCCGTCATCACGGGCTTTTGCATGATCGCGCTGTTGCAGCGGCCCGCGCGCGCGCTGGCCGCGCCGCTGCCTTCGGCCGTGTTGGCGCTGACGATGCTGGGCGCCGCCTGGATCTTTCGCTGGGTGGTCTTCATGAGCGTGCAGGGCGTGCCCAAGTACGGCGCCGGCCTATACCTGTACGACATGCCCTGGGGCAGCGATGGGCTGCTGGGCATGGTGGGGGTGTTGGGCTTGTGCGTGGCCCTGATCACCGCGGTGACCTGGGCTCTGGAAGCCTACCCGGCGCGTGCACGCGGCATGGCGGTCTGACAGCAATGGAACACAAAGCAATGAACAAGCAACACGAAGACGACAAGCCCGGCGCGAAGCCGGGCCAGAACGCAACCCCTGGCGAAAGCGCAACCTCGGGCCGGAACACAAGCCCGGTCCAGGGCACCCGGCCGGACTCGTCGCAGGACACGCCCCAGGACGCCGCGCGGCGCAAGCTGATGGTGCGGGGCGGCATGGTCGCCGGTGGCATGGCCGCCTTTGCGGCCGGCTACGGTGAAACCGTCACACGCGCCGTGAAGGGCCTGGCCCACGGTACGGCCGGCGTGCCCACGGCGCATGCCGTGCGCGGCAATTCGTTGACCCCGGAATTCCGTATCGACCCGCTCACCGGCGTCCTGAGTCCGCAGCCTGGCCAGACGGTCAGCCCGTCCAGTTGCCTGGGCTGTTGGACCCAATGCGGCGTGCGGCTGCGCGTGGACACGGCGGAAAACCGCATCCTGCGCGTGGCGGGCAACCCCTATCATCCGCTGGCCACCACGCGCCCGGCCGCCATGGAAACCCCCGTGCGCGAGGTCTACGCGCAACTGGGCGGCGACAACGGCCTGGAAGGGCGCGCCACGTCGTGTGCGCGCGGCTCGGCCATGCTGGAACAACTGCAAAGCCCGTACCGGGTGCTGCAACCGCTCAAGCGCGTAGGCGCGCGCGGGGCAGGCCAGTGGCAGAGCATCTCGTTTGAACAACTGGTGCAGGAAGTGTGCGAAGGCGGCGACCTGTTTGGCGAAGGCCACGTGGATGGCCTGCGCGCCATCTTCGACCGCGACACGCTGCTGGACCCCGCCAACCCCGAGTACGGCGCACGCGTGAACCAGTTCCTGTTCACCGACGCCTCCAACGAAGGCCGCACGCCGCTGATCCAGCGCTTTGCCGCGCAGTCCTTCGGCACGGTCAACTTCAGCAACCACGGCTCGTATTGCGGCCAGAGCTTCCGCGTAGGGGCGGGCGCCGCGTTGGGCGATTTGAAAGGCATGCCGCATGGCAAGCCTGATTGGGACAACGCCCGCTTTGGCCTCTTCATCGGCGCCGCGCCCGCGCAAGCCGGCAACCCATTCCAGCGCCAGGCCCGGCAGTTGGCCGAAGCGCGCGTGCGTCCGGAAGAAAACAGCTTCACCTACGTGGTTGTGTCGCCCGTGCTGCCCGCGTCCTCCAGCCTGTCGGCCGGGTCGGGCAACGAATGGCTGCCGGTGAACCCGGCGAGCGACCTGGCCTTGGTCATGGGCCTGATCCGCTGGATTCTCGACAACGAGCGTTTCGACGCCAAGGCCTTGGCGCAGCCCGGCCCGCAGGCCATGCAGGCGGCGGGCGAAGCCGCCTGGACCAACGCCACGCACCTGGTCGTGGCCGAACCCGGCCACCCGCGCCTGGGCAGCTTCCTGCGCGGCGCGGACATGGGCTGGCCGCGCCCGTCGGACGCCGACGATAAATGGCAAGACGTGTATGTCGTTCGCCTGGAAGACGGCACGCTGGCGCCGCACACCGGCGCGTTACCCGCGACCTTGTTCGTGGACGAGCGCATCGCGGCGCCCGGCATGGCGGGTGCGCCGCAAGCCCTGCGCGTGTGTTCGTCGCTGGCGCTGCTGCGCGAGGAATCGCATCGAAAAACCCTGGACGAATACGCCGACCTGTGCGGCGTGCCTGCCGACAAGATCGCCCAGCTTGCAGAACGCTTCACCAGCCACGGCAAGCGCGCCGTGGCCGACGCCCACGGCGGCACGATGAGCGGCGCGGGCTTCTACACCGCCTACGCCATCGCCATGTTGAACACCTTGGTGGGCAACCTGAACGTGGACGGCGGCCTGGTGCTGGACGCCGGCCCCTTTCCGCCCTACGGCCCCGGCCCGCGCTACAACATCGCGGGCTTTGCCAACCGCGCCACGCCCAAGGGTGTCGCGCTGTCGCGCAACCGTTACCCCTACGAGAAGTCCAGCGAATTCAAGCGCAAGCAGGCGGCGGGGCAGCCTGCCTATCCGGCAGCGGCGCCCTGGTATCCGGCCACGGGCGGGCTCAGTTCGGAAATGCTGGCGTCCGCGCTGGCGGGGTATCCGTATCGCGCCAAGGTGTGGTTCAACCACATGAGCAACCCGGTCTACGGCATCGCGGGCTTCAAATCCGTGCTGGCCGACAAGATGAAGGACCCGCGCATCCTGCCGCTATCGGTGTCGATCAACCCGTTCATCAACGAGACCAACGCGCTGGCCGACTACATCGTGCCCGACACCGTCACCTACGAAAGCTGGGGCGTGTCGGCGCCATGGGCCGACGTGGTCGCCAAGGCGTCCACGGTGCGCTGGCCCGCCGTCCGCCCGCGCGTGGCGCGCACGGCCACGGATGAACCGGTGTGCCTGGAAACGTTCTTGATCGCCTGCGCCAAGCGCCTGGGTATGCCGGGCTTCGGCGCCAACGCCATCACCGACAAAGACGGCGGCAAGCACGCGCTGGACACGCCCGAAGACTTCTTCCTGCGCGGCATGGCCAACATCGCGTTCTCGGCCGGCCGCCCCGTGCCCGAAGCCAGCGACGAAGACATGGCGCTGACCGGCGTGGACCGCTATCGCGCCCTGCTCGAACACAAGCTGAAGCCGGGCGAGTGGCGGCAAGTGGCCATGCTGATGAGCCGTGGCGGGCGCTTCGACAAGATGGACGACGCCTGGGTGCAAAACGAGACCCGTCAAACCCGCCAGACACGCGCCGCCTACGCCAAGCCCTTGCACGTCTGGAGCGAAGACCTGGCGGCGTTCCGCCATGCCATGACAGGCGAGCGCTACAGCGGCTGTCCGACCTGGTATCCGCCACGCCTGGCGGATGGCCGCGATGTGCGCGCCGAGTATCCCGCCACGGACTGGCCCTTTCTGCTGAGTTCGTTCAAGTCGAACCTGATGAGCTCGATGTCCATCGGCGTGAGCCGACTGCGCCAGGTTCATCCGCACAACCCGGTGTCGATCAACCGGCAGGACGGCGAACGGCTGGGCATCCGCAACGGCGATGCCGTGCGCATCGTGACGCCGGGCGGCGCGGTGACGGGGCTGGCCTTGCTGCGCGATGGCATCCAGCCGGGCGCGGTCGGCATCGAACATGGCTACGGCCACACCGAGCTGGGCGCGCGCGCGCACGTGGTGGACGGCAAGCCCATGCCGCACGACGCCACGCTGGCGGCGGGCGTCAACCTGAACGACCTGGGCTTTGGCGACGCCACGCGCGGTGAACACGCCAACGTCTGGATCGACTGGGTGTCCGGCGCGGCGGTGCGCCAGGGCCTGCCGGCGCGGATCGAGCGGGTCTAGCGAGAGCGCGTCAGCGCACCACGGTGTCGGCCACCAGCTCCAGATCGCGTGCGCGGATGTCCACATCGGACAGCACGCCGGACAAGTCGCCCGGCTGGGCGGCGGCCTTGCCTGAACGGCTGATGCGGATTTCGACCTGCACGCGGCTGGCCCCAGACAGCTTGGCCTGTGGAGACATGGCGCTGCTGTCATCCAGCACGAAGGCGCGCGGCAGGTCCGACACGCGCCATTGCGTGATGGCCAGCGGCATGCGCGAGCCCGCGACGGGGCGCGCCAGGATGAAGACGGTATCGCCGGGCCGGACCTGATCGCGCAGCGCGTCAGCGATGCTCGCGGTGCCCGAAATGCGGGCGGGAGACGGGTCGGCTGCGGGCGTGGCGGTGTTTGTGGTGGCGTCGGTGGCGGCATCGCCCGTGTTGCTGATCGAAGCGCTTGTGCCACTACCCGAACCCGCAGCCGGCGCGCCGGCTGACTGGGCGCGCGCCTGGGCGATGTTCGACTGGATCTGGCGCGCGGCCTCGGAGTCTGCCGGCAGCAACGTTTGCAGGCGTTCCCAATGCACCAGTGCCTCGGCCGCGTCACCACGGCGCAGCGCCATCATGCCCGCCAGCGCCAAGGCCTTGGGCTGGTCAGGGTCAGCCACCAGCGCCTGTGCCACCGCCGCGATGGCGTCGGTGTCCGGCTTGCCTTGATTGGCCGAGAGCAGGGCATCGGCCAGGTCCGCTAATACGGCGGGCTGCCCCGGTACCAGCCGCAGCACTTGCCGATACGCCGCTACCGCATCCGTATAGCGCCCCAATGTTTCGTAGGAACGCGCCAGCGTATACCAGCCGTCGGCATCGTCGGGGCTGGCGCGCAGCCGTTGCGCCAAGGCATTGATGGCCACGGCCATGTCGGCACCATCGCTAGCCGGGCCTGCGGCGTTGGTTGCCGCGCCATTATCGGCGCCATTGCTTGCACCATTCCCCACGCCGTTACCCGCGATGTTGGCATGCGCGGGCGCCGTGCGCGTGTGCGTCATGTCGGCCACGGCGCGCGGGTTGCCCAGCTTGCCGTACAGCAGCACGGCAGCCACGGGGATCAGCACGCTCAACAGGCAGGCGGCGGCCAGGCCGGCGCGCTGGCCGCCGACCCGCCCCACGCGGGATTGGCGCGCCGCCAGGTCTTGCAGCAGTTCACGCTGCAATTCTTCTTCCGCGCGCAACGCGGCATCGGGGCTCACGCTGCCGGCGCGCAGGTCGCGTTGCAACTGCTCGCGCTGTGCCCGATAGAAGGCGCGCAGGTTCTCGTCGGCAGCGGGCGCGCCGGGTAGCGCGCGGCGCAGCAGCGGAGGAATCAGGCACAGCAGGGTGGCCAGCAACAACAGCACGACGACAATCCAAAGCGAGGTCATGGGTCGGTGTCCAGAAAGCGGGTGGCGCGGGCGCGCTCGTCTGCCGTCAATGGCGCGCGGGCCACGGCGCGCCGCTTGAGCGTGCGTACCAGCACCCAGAAGCCCAAGGCCAGCAAGGTGAACGGGCCCAGCCACAGCAGCCAGGTAATCGGTTTGAAGGGCGGGTCATAGCGCACGAAGTCGCCATAGCGGTCTTCGAAAAAGCGCATGATCTGCGTGTCGCTGCGGCCCTCGGCCAATTGCGCGTGAATCAGCTTGCGCATGTCTTGGGCAAGCGGCGCGTTGGAATCGGCCAGGGTCTGGTTCTGGCAGACCAGGCAGCGCAGGCCGTGCGCCAGCTTGTCGGCGCGTTGCTGGTCGGTGGGCGACAGGGCGGGCAGGGCGGGCGCGGTGGGTGCGGCGAGTGCGGGCGAGGGCGAGGCGGTCTGCGCGATCGCCGTGCTCAAGGTCAGCAGGATCGCGACCTTCAGCGCCGGCATCAACGCCTGCCGCAGCGTCAACGGAAACCACCGCCCGCTCATTTCAGCGCCTCGACGATCGGCAGGATCCGCGTGCGGAAAATCTCGGGTGTGATCAGGCCCAGATGCTTGTGGCGGATGCGGCCGGCGCCGTCGATGACGAAGGTTTCCGGCACGCCGTAGACGCCATATTCGATGCCGACCCGGCCGTCCGTGTCGCTGGCCGAGGCCACGTACGGGTTGCCATTGCGCGCCAGCCAGGCGACGGCGTCTTCGGGTTTGTCCTTGTAGTTCAAGCCGTATAGCGGGATGGCGTGACGCTGGGCAGCGTCGCGCAGCACCGGTAATTCTTCCCGGCATGGCGCGCACCACGATGCCCATACGTTCAGCAACCACACTTGCCCACGCAGCGCTTGCAGGTCCAGTTGTTCGCCCGGCGATTGCAGCACCGGCAGGTTGATGGGCGGGGCCGGCTTGTCGATCATGGCGGACGGTACGGCGCGCGGGTCACGTGACAGGCCCATCGCCAGGAACACGGCCATTGCCATGAAGACGGCCAGCGGCAGCACGTAGCGCATCAATAGCCCTCCCGTGCCTGGCGCTGCGCCGTGGCCAGGCCTGGCTGGGCCTGACGCGCAGCGGCTTCCTGCCGGCGGCGGTAGCGCTTGTCGCCCGCGGCCAGCAGGCCGCCCAACGCCATCAGCACGCAGCCCGCCCAGATCCACATCATGAAAGGCTTGACCTGGATGCGCACCGTCCAGGCAACCTTGCCCCCCGGGTCGCTCACCGGTTCGCCCAGCGCCACGAAGAGGTCGCGCGTGGGGCCGCTGTCGATGTCGGCCTGGCTCAAGGCCATGTCCTGCACGATGTACAGGCGCTTTTCGGGATACAGCGTCACCACCGGCTTACCGTTGCGCGTGACCTTGAACTCGGCGCGCTGGGCGCTGTAGTTGGGGCCGGTGGCGGGCGCGATGCCGGCAAACGTGAACTGGTAGCCGCCCGCGTCCTGGGTGGCGCCCAGGTCCACGCGGACTTCGTGTTTGACCTCATAGCCGTTGGCCAAGGTGACGCCCGCGATGAAGACGCCGATGCCGGCGTGCGCCAGCAGCATGCCGTACCAGGAGCGCGGCTGCCGTCCCAGGCGGCGCAGCCATTGGCCGTCGGCGCCGTCGGTCAGTCGTTGCCATGCATGTGCGCCGGCGGCGGCCACCGACCAGGCGGCCAGCCACAACCCCAGCATGACCAACGGCGAGCCCAGGCGCGCCGGCCCCGGCATGGCCAGCGGCAGCAACACGGCGGTCAACACGCTGACGACGAAGGCAGCGCGCAGCTTGCGCGCCAGGTCGGGCACTTCGGCTTGCTTCCAGCGCGCCACCGGCCCCACGCCCATCAGGAAGATCGCGGGCGTCATCAACGGGACGAACACCGCTTCGAAGTAGGGCGGGCCGATGGAGATCTTGCCCCAGTCCAAGACGTCGAGCACCACGGGGTACAGGGTGCCCAACAGCACTGAGCCCGCCGCCACCGTCAGCACGACATTGTTCGACAGCAACAGGGATTCGCGCGACAGCAACGAGAACCCGCCGCCCAGGCCCACCGAGGGCGCGCGCCAGGCGTACAGCACCAACGAGCCGCCAACGATCACGGTCATGAACGCCAGGATGTACAGGCCCCGGCCGGGGTCCACCGCAAAGGCGTGCACCGAGGTCAGCACGCCGGACCGGACCAGGAAGGTGCCCAGGATGCTGAGCGAAAACGTGCAGATGGCCAGCAGCACCGTCCAACTGCGGAACGCGCCCCGGCGCTCGGTGACGATCAGCGAATGGATCAGCGCGGTGCCCGCCAGCCAGGGCATGAACGACGCGTTCTCCACCGGGTCCCAGAACCACCAGCCGCCCCAGCCCAATACGTAATAGGCCCATGCGCTGCCCAGCAGGATGCCCACGGTAAGGAATGTCCACGCGGCCAAGGTCCAAGGACGCACCCAGCGCGCCCACAGCGCGTCCAGCTCGCCCGACAGCAGCGCCGCGATCGCAAAGGCAAAGGCCACGGAAAAGCCCACGTAGCCCATGTACAGCATCGGCGGGTGCACGATCATGCCGGGGTCCTGCAGCAGCGGATTCAGGTCGCGGCCGGCCATGGCGGGCGGCATCAGCCGTTCGAACGGGTTGGACAGGAACAGCAGGAACAGCAAAAAACCCACGCTGATCCAGCCCATTACCGCCAGCACGCGCCCGGTGAAAGCCAAAGGCAGGCGGCGGCTGAAGACGGCGACGGCCAAGGTCCAGGCAGTCAGCAGGTACAGCCACAGCAGCAACGACCCTTCATGCCCGCCCCACACGGCGGCAAAGCGATAGGCGGCAGGCAGGTCGGCGTGCGAGTTGCCCGCCACGTACAACACCGAAAAGTCGTTATCGACGAACGCCCAGGCCAGGCAACCAAACGCCAGCGTCGTCAGGCAGAACTGGCCCACGGCGGGGGGGGGCGCTACGCGCAGGCCCGCCTGCCAGCCGGTGGCCGCGCCGATCAGCGGCAACGTGGCCTGCGTCAGCGCCACCAGCAAGGCCAGGATCAGGCTGAACAGGCCTATCTCGGGAATCATCGGACCTCCGGGCGCGAAGCGTCGGCGGCTATGTTGCTGGCCATGCCGGTTGGGGCAGCGGCGTTGCCGGTCACCGCAAGCGCGCCACCGGATGCGCCAGCCGCGCGCTTGAGCGCGTCGGCGGCTTCGGGCGGCATGTAATTTTCGTCGTGCTTGGCCAGCACCTGCGTGGCGCGGAATACGCCGTCCGAGTCCAGCTTGCCCGCCGCCACCACGCCCTTGCCTTCACGGAACAGGTCCGGCAACAGGCCCTGGTAGGCGACCTGCACGGTGTGCGCGGTATCGGTCACGATGAAGCGCAAGGTCACGCCGTCGGGCTCGCGCCGCACCGAGCCCTGTTCGACCAATCCGCCCACGCGGAAGCTGCCGCTGGTTGGGGCCTCTTTCGCGGCGATCTGGCTGGGGCTGAAGAAGAACACCAGGTTCGATTGCAGCGCGTTCAGCACCAGCGCCGTGGCCAGGGCCAGCAGCGCCAGCCCGCCCGCGATAGCCCATGCGCGACGCTTGCGGGGGCTCATGAGCGCCCCGATTCCGCGCGCGGGTCGGACGATACGCGCGAAGTGCGTGAGCCGGACCGCCTGCGCGCGCGGCGGCGCCACAGCAAAAAGACTTCCAGGCCCATCAGCGCCACCGTCACCCCATAGGCGCCCAGGATGTACGGGCCATGGCCTTGCAGCGAAAACAATGCGTCCCAACTCATGGCGCCTCCTGGCGGCCGGGCTGGCCCGCGTGGTCATGGCTACCCCTGACGCCCGAACGCACGGCGCCCGAATGCACGGCGCCCGGTTCGCGTTGCGCGATCACCCCGCGCACGCGCGCCAGCGCCACGGCCGCGCTGTACAGCCAGAACGCCGCCACCATCAGCAGCATGGCCGTCAGCATGATGCGCGCCATGCTGGGCGCGGTGGTCAGGTTGATGGATGCGCCCTGATGCAGCGTGCTCCACCACCGCACCGAAAAATAGATGATGGGCACGTTGACCACGCCGGCCAACAACAGGATGGCGCCGCCGCGGTCGGCCCGGCGGGTGTCGTCGGTGGCCGCTTGCAGGGCGATGAACCCCAGGTATAGAAACAGCAGGATCAACTCGGACGTCAGCCGCGCGTCCCAGACCCACCAGGCGCCCCAGGTTGGCTTGCCCCACAGCGCGCCCGTCCACAAGGTCAGGAAGGTGAAGAGCGCGCCAGTGGGCGCCAGCGCGCGCATCATCATGAACGACAGGCGCGTGTTGTAGATGAGGCCCAGTGCGGCATAGCCCGCCATCACCAGGTACAGGAACATCGACATCCACGCGGCCGCCACGTGGATGAAGAGGATGCGGTAGACCTCGCCCTGCTGGCTGTCCGGGGGCGCGACGACCAGGCCCACGTACAAGCCGGCGGCGGCAAAAAGGGCGGCGGCCAGCGCCAGCCCGGGAATCCATCGGCCGGCCAGCGGGTAGAACAGCGCGGGCGAGGCATAGCGCATCCAGCCAGGTTGCTTGTGCATGGGCCCTCTCATTCCAGCGCCACGCGCAGCGCGGCGGACGCGCTCCAGGGGCAGAGCAGAATCGCCAGGCACAGGCACGCGCCCAGCAGCGACAGTTGTGGCCCCGCGCCCAGCCCGGCGTACGTGGCCGACACCGCGCCCGCGCCGAAGATCAGCACCGGTACATACAGCGGCAACACCAGCAAGGGCAATAGCGCGGCGCCGCGCAGGCCCAGCGTCAACGCCGCGCCCAGGCCGCCCACCAGCGCCAGCGTGGGGGTACCCAGCAGCAAGGAGAGGACCAGGACGCCGATGGCGTGCGGCGGCAAATCAAACTGCAATGCCAGGATGGGGCTGGCAAGAATCAGCGGCACACAGCCGCTGAACCAGTGCGCCGCCAGCTTCACGCCCACCAGCAGGGGCAGTGGGTGGGGCGACACCAGCAGTTGCTCCAGCGCGCCGTTATCGTGGTCTTGGGTAAACGGGCGGTGCAGGCTCAGCAAGATGCCCAGCAGCGCGCACACCCACAGCACCCCCGGCCCGATGGCGCGCAGCAGCGCCGGGTCGGGGCCGACCGCCAGCGGAAACAGCGATCCGGCCACCACGAAGAACAGGGTGGCGCCCAGCGTGTCGGCGGGCCGCCGCCAGGCCAGCCGGATGTCACGCAACACCAACTGAGACAGCGTAGCCAGCATCCGCGTAGTCATCCATGTTCAGGGTTTGCAGGCGATCGGGGGCGGCGACGGGTTGCCGATGGCAGGCCACCACCGCCGCGCCGCCAGCGTCCAGGTGCGCGTCCAGCGCGGCCCACAATTGTTGAAGGCTGGCCGCGTCCAGCCCCGCATCGGGTTCGTCCAACAGCCATAGCGGCTTGCCGCTAAGCATCACGGCCGCCAGCGCCACCCGACGCGCCTGCCCTTGCGACAAACGGGCCGCCAGGGTATGCCGGCTGGCGTCCAGGCGCCACGCAGCCAGCCCGGCGGCGAGGGCGTCATCGCCTTGCGGGACGCCCGCCACGTGCAGGCTGTAGCGCAGGTTTTCCAATGCGCTCAGGTCCCCGCACAGGCCGTTGGCGTGCCCAAGATACGCCACGCGTGCGAAGTAGGACGACGGGTCGCGCGACACGTCGCGGCCCAAGGCATGCAGCGAGCCCGCTACGGGCCGCAGCAAGCCGGCCAACATGCGCAGCACGCTGGTCTTGCCGCTGCCGTTGGCGCCGTGCAAGTGCAACAACTGGCCGGCGTGCAGGTCGAAGTGCAATGGGCCCAGGCCGTGCCCCGGCGCACCGCCCCGCGGGCAGCACAGACCGGTGGCGGCAAGAAGCGGCGGGGGCGCGTCAGCGGGCCGCATTGGCTGGCCCCGCCTTGGCGATTTCCTTGGGCGTGCCGGCGGCCGGCGCCGCGTCGGACGTCTGCCCCGGCGGAATATGCGGCAAGGTGTGCGCGATGCCCTTGTGGCAATCGATACAGGTCTTGGATTTGTCCGCCAGATAGGTCGAATGCATGTTCTGCGCGCGCACGCTCTGGCGCGTGAAGTCCATGTATTCGTAGTTGTGGCAGTTGCGGCATTCCAGCGAATCGTTCGCCTTGAAGCGCGCCCATTCGTGCTGGGCCAGTTCCAGCCGCTTGTCGACGAATTTTTCGCGCGTGTCGATGGTGCCGAAGATCTTGCCCCACACTTCCTTTGACGCCTGCATCTTGCGCGCGATCTTGTCCGTCCAGTTGTGCGGCACGTGGCAGTCCGAACACAGTGCGCGCACGCCCGAGCGGTTGGTGAAGTGGATGGTGCCCTTTAATTCCGCATAGACGTTGTCGCGCATCTCATGGCAGCCGGTGCAGAACTTCTCGGTGTTGGTCAGTTCCATGGCGGTGTTGAAGGCGCCCCAGAACAGGATGCCGCCGATGAAGCCGCCTATCGTCAGAAAGCCCAGGCTGAAATGCACGCTGGGGCGGCGGATGATGTTCCAGTAGCGCTTTAGAAGCTTGACCATGGCGGCGTCCTGTCCCTTACTTCTTGTCTGTCGCCGGGGCGGTCAGGCGCTTGAGGATCACGTCGATGTCCTGATAGGTGTTGGACACCAGCGGCTTGGCCTCGGCTTGCGGCACATGGCATTGCACACAGAAATACCGGCGTGGCGACACTTCGGCCAGTACATTGCTGTCGCGGTCCATGTAGTGCGTGACGCTTAGCGGTGGCGCCTGGGTTTCCTCGGTGTTCACGCGCGCATGGCAGGCCAGGCAGCGGTTGTAGTTCTTGTCGATCTGATAGCCGTCGATCTTGTGCGGAATGGTGGGCGGCTGCATCGAATACGTCCGCATCCGCTTGATGTCCTTGTTTTCGATGGGACTGATCAGGGGCGGGTTGGCCTCTTCCGCAACGGGCGTAGATCCCCGCATGGGGTCTACGACCTCGAACGGCGGCGCGGCCCAGGCGGACGAGCCCAACAAGGAACCCGCAACGAGTGCAATGGCGATGGCGGCGGTGCGCGTTTTCATGGCTGTCTCCCCCAGGCCTTCAGACCTTGACGATCCGGACCGCGCACTTCTTGAAGTCGGTCTGGAAAGAGATCGGGTCGGTGGCGTCCAGCGTGACCTTGTTGATCAACTGGCCGGCGTCGAACCAGGGCACGAACACCAGGCCGCGCGGCGGCTTGTTGCGCCCGCGCGTTTCCAGCCGGGTGCGCATTTTGCCGCGCCGCGATTCGATTTCGACTTCCACGCCGCGTCGCAAGCCCATCGCCTGGGCGTCGTCCGGGTGCATGAAACAGACGGCATTCGGAAAGGCGCGGTACAGCTCCGGCACGCGCCGCGTCATGGACCCGGAATGCCAATGTTCCAGGATGCGGCCGGTGGATAGCCAGAAGGGGTATTCCTTGTCGGGCGATTCCGGTGGGGGCTCGTAGGGCAGGGCGTAGATGATGGCGCGTCCGTCGGGGTGGCCGTAGAACTCGAAGCCCGCGCCGGCCTTCACGTAGGGGTCGCTGCCTTCACGGTAGCGCCACAGGGTTTCCTTGCCGTTGACCACCGGCCAGCGCAGGCCGCGTACCTCGTGGTAGGTGTCGAACGGCGCCAGGTCGTGGCCATGGCCCCGGCCGAACTCGGCGTATTCCTCGAACAAGCCCTTTTGCGCATAGAAGCCGAACGCCTTGGCCTCCTGGTTTTCGTATTCCGCGTTCAATTCGCTGTTGGGGAATTTGTTGACCTTGCCGTTGGCGTACAGAACGTCAAACAAGGTCTTGCCGCGGTACTCCGGCTTCTTGGCCAGCAGGTCGGCGGGCCAGACTTCTTCCACCTTGAAGCGCTTGGAAAACTCCATCAACTGCCATAGGTCGGAGCGCGCGTCGCCGGGCGCGTTCACCAGTTGATGCCAGAACTGCGTGCGCCGTTCGGCGTTGCCGTATGCGCCTTCTTTTTCCACCCACATGGCGGTGGGCAGGATCAGGTCGGCCGAAATGGTCGTGACCGTGGGGTAGGCGTCCGACACCACGATGAAGTTGGCCGGGTTGCGGTAGCCGGGCAGCCCTTCGTTCATCAGGTTGGCGGCCGCCTGCATGTTGTTGTTGACCATCACCCAATACGCGTTGATGGTGCCGTCCTTCAGCATGCGGTTTTGCAACACCGCGTGTGCGCCGACCTTGTCGGGGATGGTGCCGTCCGGCAGTTGCCAGATCTCTTCCGCGTGCGCGCGATGCTTGGGGTTGGTGACCACCAGGTCGGCCGGCAGCCGATGCGAAAACGTGCCCACTTCGCGCGCGGTGCCACAGGCCGACGGTTGGCCCGTCAATGAGAACGGGCTGTTGCCGGGCGTCGAGATCTTGCCGGTCAACAGGTGGATGTTGTAGGCCATGTTGTTGGCCCACACGCCGCGCGTGTGCTGGTTGAAACCCATCGTCCAGAAAGACGTCACGCGGATCTTCGGGTCGGCGTACAGCTCGGCCAGATCGCGCAACTGCTTTTGCGGGACGCCGGTCAGCTTGGACGTGTATTCCAGATCGTATTTCGACACGAACTTGGCGAATTCGTCGAAGGTGATGGGCTTGGATCCGCCGGCCTTGTCTGCGTTCTTGGCGGCCTTTTGCAAGGGGTGGTCGGGGCGCAGACCATAGCCGATGTCGGTATTGCCTTCGTGGAATACGGTGTGCTTGTCGACGAAGTCGCGGTTCACCCGCTTGGTCTGGATGATGTAGTTGGCGATGTAATTCAGGATGGCCAGATCGGTTTGCGGCGTGAAGGTCAGCGTCAGGTCGGCCAGCTCGTACGAGCGGTGCTCGAAAGTGGACAGCACCACCACGCGCGTCTTGGGCGCGGACAGCCGGCGGTCGGTGACACGGGTCCACAAGATGGGATGCATCTCGGCCATGTTCGAGCCCCACAGCACGAAGGCGTCGGCGTTCTCGATGTCGTCATAACAGCCCATGGGTTCGTCGGCGCCGAAGGTACGCATGAAGCCCACCGCCGCCGACGCCATGCAGTGGCGCGCGTTCGGGTCCAGGTTGTTCGACCGAAAGCCCGCCTTCATCAGCTTGAGCGCGGCGTAGCCTTCCCAGATGGTCCATTGGCCCGAGCCGAACATGCCCACGGCGGTCGGCCCCTTGTCTTTAAGCACGCGCTTGAACTGTTCGGCCATCACGTCAAACGCCTGGTCCCACGATACCGGGGCAAATTCGCCGTCCTTGGCGTATTTGCCGTCTTTCATGCGCAGCAGCGGCGTGGTCAGCCGGTCGTTGCCGTACATGATCTTCGACAGGAAATAGCCTTTGACGCAGTTCAGGCCCTTGTTCACATCGGCATTGAAATCGCCGTGCGTGGCCACGACCTGGTTGTCCTTTACCGCGACGTTCACGCCGCAGCCGGTCCCGCAGAACCTACAGGGCGCCTTGGACCACTTGAGTTTGGCGGCCTCGGATTCGGTCACGATGTTCTGCGTCATGCCGACGATGGGAATGCCCGCCACGGTGGCGGCGGCCGCGGCGGCGGACTGCTTGATGAAATCTCTACGAGCCATGGACATCGCCAATCTCCTCGTTCATCGCGGCCAGCGTGTCGGCGTGCTGATAGACCAGCGCCGAAGCCAGTACGCCATCCAGGCGCTGAATCTCGGAGATCCGCGCCATCATGTCGTCGGTGGTGGGCGCTTCCAGCGTGACGACCAGCTTGCCGGTGTCGGACGCGCCATGGATGTCCGAACCCGCTATCGCCAAAATGGCGGCGCGCACGTCGGGCAAGCGGTGGGGCAGGGCATGCACAACCAGACTGGCGATGTGCAGCTCGGGTGGCGCCGGGGGCGGCGCGGTGGGGGGAAGCGCGGACATGGAAGGGTTTCCGTCGCCTGGCATCAGCTGCCCGGGGGGCCGGCGATCAGCTGATAGGCCCAGACGATGAACCCGTAACCCGCCACGATGATGACCGTGAGAACGGGGGCCATGACAGCCGTCAGGAACAGAAAACTTCGCAGCTCCTGAGGCTTGGTGTAGCCATCTGACTCGTTTTGCACACACCACCTCACTTTGACAGTTGGGGTATTGCATTGAACGTGCGGATGTCGAAGTTTTTAGCAGTGCTTTTACATTGCGTCAATGTTGCATGGCGGCGAAACAATATTGCGGCGCTGCAATATGGCGGTGCCTAGGGCAGCGCGTAGCGCGGCGATCAGGCCGCACATGGCACGGCGAAAAAAAAGCGTGCCGAATGCGTAGGTCGGATCGATCCGGCATAGCATTCGACACGCGAGACGCGGTCGGTGTTGATGCGAGTTTGAATCAGGCAATCGCGCCGTAGATGCGGCGCGCGTCGGCGGCGGTGGCAATGGGCCGGCCCAGCGCGCGCGCCCCGTCCGCCGCCTGGCGAACCAATGCCGCGTTGTCCGGTGCGACGCTTCCATCACGCAGCTTCAGGTTGTTTTCAAAGCCCACGCGCATGTGGCCCCCAAACGCTGCCGCTGTCGTGACGCAGGCGTTTTCCTCGGGGCCGAACGCGCATACCGCCCAGGGCAAGGACTGATCGTAGGCACCCAGGAACGGCAGCAAGTCATACGCCGACGAGGTCTGGCCCGCGCTGTAGCGGCCCAGCACGAACAGCACCGACCACGCGCCCGGCGGCACCAGCCCGCGCGCGCGCAACGACAGCCAGCGGCGCACGTCGCCTTCGTCGTACAGGATGATCTGCGTCATGATGCGGCACTCGGCCAGCCAGGCCAGGAACGCCGCCAGTTCCGTCTCCGGAATGTCCGGCACGGCAATTTCGCGCAGGCCGATCGACACGGCTTCCGGCTGCAATTCGCGCACCAGCGCAATCTGTTCGGCGGCCTTGTACACGCCGGCTGCTTCGCTGGTGACCTGCACCAGCAATTCGCGGCCCACGGCGCGTTCCACGGCGGCCAGGGCGTCGCGGTAAGCGGTAGCGTCCAGCAGATGGCTGCCGTCCGGCTTGCGCACGTGCATGTGCATCATGCCGGCGCCCGCGTCCAGGCAGGCGCGCGCTTCACGCGCCAGGTCGTCGGCGGTCAGCGGCACGGCCGGATGGTCGGCCGCCTTCTTGTAGGCGCCGTTGGGCGCCACGGTGATGATGACGGGGGAGTCGGCCAGCGCGGCGCGCGGCAGGGCAGGGGCGTTCAAGGCTGGATCTCCGGTAGTTCCGGGTTGATAAGGTCTAGGCCGGCTCGCAGCAGGCGGTCGTAGCGGGCGCGTTCGGCCGCAATGGTCTCGGGCGTCCAGGCGTAGAAGCCTTCGCCCGCCTTCATGCCATGACGGCCGTCGGCGGCGCGCTCGGTCAGGCAGCGCGCGGGGTGGTCCGCGTTGCAGAACGTGGGGTACATCGTGGCGCCCGCAGCGGCGTGCACGTCGATGCCGGCATGGTCGCGCTGCATGACGGGCCCGGCGGCCAGGAAGCGGAAGCCAAAGCCGAAGCGCACGGCGGCGTCCACGTCTTCCGGCGACGCGATGCCACGGTCGATCAGGTCAAATGCCTCGCGCGACAACGCATGCTGCAATCGGTTGGCCAGAAAGCCCGGCAGGTCTTGCTTGACCTTCACCGGCACGCTGCCGCAACGGCGCATGAAAGCAATCAGCGAATCGGCGCAGGCGTTGTCGCTGGCTTCGCCCAGCACCACTTCCACCAAGGGCACCAGATGCGCGGGCATGAAGAAATGCAGGCCCAGCATGCGGCCGCGCGTGTCCAGGCCTTGGCTGATGGCGCTGATCGGAAAGCTGGAACTATTGCTGGCCAGGATGGCGTCGGGGCGCGCCCGCTGCGCGAGGTCCGCGAACAACGCTTGTTTGATGTCCAGGCGTTCGGGGATGCATTCGATGACCAGGTTCACCGTGGACCAGTCCACCTCGTCCAGGCTGGCGGCCGTGGCCAGCAACGGGGCGTTCGCCTCGCGTCCAATCGTCTTCAGATTTTCCGCCACGCGCGCGGGCAGGCCCGCCGCGCGTTCGGCGTTCGATTCGATCACGGTGGTGCGGCAGGCGGCGCGGGTCAACACCACCGCCACGTCCGCGCCCATCGTGCCGCCGCCCACCACCACTGCATGCGCCGCGCCCGGGTTGGGCAGCGCTGTTGCGTCCGTCTGCATGGTTTGCTCCTGTCATTGCATCGTCGTTGGGGGCGAGTGTAGAGAAGGGCGTTTGATAGATGAATCAGATTTTTTGGATAGAATGATCGACAAAACAGATCAATACGACCCGGGTGTAGAGACATGCAGATCAACCTTTCGATGCGCGACATCGATACCACGCTGGTGCTGGGCCGTACGCTGAATTTCCGGCAGGCGGCGGCGCAATTGCATTTGTCGCAATCGGCGCTATCCACGCAGATACAGCGCATTGAAGAAGCCTTGGCCGTGCGCCTGTTCGACCGCACCACGCGCACCGTGCGGCTGACGGCGGCGGGCGAAGTCTTCATGCAGCAGGCCGCGACGTTGCAGGCGGCGTTTCGCGACGCCATCGCGGCGGTCAGCAGCATTACCAGCGCCGAGCAGGGGCAGGTGTCGGTCGCCGCGCTGCCCTCGCTTGCTGCCCGCTTGCTGCCGCGCGTGCTGATGACCTATCGCCAGGCGCACCCGCATGTCGCCCTGAAAGTGCGCGACACCTTGTCGGGCCCGGCCTTCGACCTGGTGCGCGCGGGCGAAGTCGACTTCGCGCTTACCGCCGCCGACCCGCAGCACGCCGACCTGCACTATGTGCCGCTGATGTCCGATAGCTTCCTGCTGCTGATTCCCGAGTCGCATCCGCTGGCCAAGTCCCGTGGCCCGCTGCGCTGGGCCGACACCGCCTCGGCCGAGCATGTGTCGATGGTGCAACCCAGCAGCGTGCGGCAATACACGGAATGGGCCTTCCTGCAAAACCGCATCCGCTTCACGCCCGCGTTTGAAGCCGAACACCTGACCACCATTGTGGCCATGGTGGAATGCGGCTTCGGCGTGGCGGCACTGCCCGAGATCGCGGCGGGCGCCGTGGCGCAAACGGGGATCGTGCAACGCCCGCTGATCGGGCCGGTGGCGGAAAGGTCGATTGGCTTGGTCACGTCGCGCAACCGTAGTTTGTCGCCCGCGGCGGCGGCGTTGGTGGGGACCTTGAAGGAGTATCTGGCGTTGCAGGGGCGGTGAGGAGGCGCTGGGGGGGGCGTCAACGACGGCTGCTATCGTTAGCGGCAAGCGGCAAGCGGCAAGCGGCTGGCGGCTGGCCGCTGGCGGTTAGCGTTTGCGGTTATCCCAGCTTCCCTTGAGGGAAAATCGTTTGGGCCGTGGTGGCGGCGAACCCGGCCGGACCACCCATCGATGTGCATTTTCCAGCAGCGCCGCACGAATACCCGGCGGGTAGTCGTCGATGGTGGTCAATGGTGGAGTCGGCTTGCCGGGCAGTCCGGCTTCCCGGATGATCTTTGGCCAACGCGGACGCCAGCACAACAGCAGCGACACCCAATGCCCCAGCCCGATAACCACCAGGGCCGGAGATATCAATAGCATTCCGAGCCACGTCAGTGGGCCGCTGTGACGCAGGTACGGACCCAGCGCCTCGAACTGCGGCGCAAACGCCGGCCAAGGCAAGGGCAGGTGCGAACTGAGGCGCGGCGGGTCCACCGCATCCAGGCCGCCTTCATCCATGTAGCGGCGGATGTATTCCCATTCGGCTTTCATTTCGAATTCGGTGACGCTTTTCTTTCCGACGAAGACCATGTTGGGAAACGGAAGCGGAGAGTAGGGCGGGTACCAACCGACGACGAGGTTCACGCCGGGGACTTCATCGTGATGAATGTCGTCCCAAGGCAGCACGGCGATACCGCCGCAACTGGGCGGGCGGTGCAGATAGACCTGGCGGGTGATGCGGTTGAAGCGGATAAGAAGGTGGCGGGAAGTGAAGGATTCCAGGCGGGTGAAGCGGAAGAGGTATTTGAAGTAGACGTAGAGGAGGCCCACTCCCTGCACGGTAACGAGTATCAAATGCAGCGTGCGGGCAATGCCCCAGGGGTTTCTGTCAAACTCGGACAAGAGTGTCGGAAGGTATATAAATGCCTCCACCGCAGCCCCTAATATGAAGACAGAAATCATCGTAATAAATCCGCGCTTTTCTTCCATTCCACCGCAGCGCATTTCGAGGATGGTGTTGTCGCAGGCGTAGACGGGGCCTCTGGACATGGCGTGGTCAAAGCGTGAGGCGCGCAATCGCGCATATTCGGCGACAAGTAGGTCTTCGTATACGGGTTCTAAAGCCTTGTTGACGATATCGTTCGGATTTTCGTCCGTCTTTTCCTGTAGCCACGCGTCGGATTTGATGACGGAAAGCCAAAGAATCCACTCCATCAAGTACATCAGATTATCTCCAGCAAGGCGCCGTACAGGTCGGCCAGTTCTTTTTCCATTTCCTTATGCGGGCTGTTGTCTTGGTAGTCGACTCCGCGGTAGGTGCAGCGCTTGCACCATTTTTCCAAAGCGTCGTCGTCAAAGATGGCTATAGCTACGGTGGCGGCGACGCCTATCAACGTGCTACGCAGTAGTGCACTGCGTAGCAGGACCAGCATGGCCGGCTTGCCGAGGTACGCGGATACCTTCGCCGCCGCCATGATGATGGAAGTTATCGCGTATGACTTTCCGCCTCGCTCCGCCAGGATCTTCAGCATCGGACCAGCGGCGGCGAAAGCAATACTCGACTGGCTGCCAACCATTGCAAGCGCGGCCCCAAGCCGTAGTCGGTACGCCAGAGCCAATTCCGTTTTTCCCTCGCGCGTTGCGGCTTGGTCGTCTTTCAAGTCATACCCCATCAACACCACCCCACCCACCGCCGCCAACGCGCCGCCGACCAGCTTCAGTTGCCCCTGAAAAACCGTCGCGCCCCGTCCAGTCACGCTGGCCGCGCTGTAGTGCCCCAGTACCAGCTCCGTTCCCGCCGCCAAGATCTCCGTCCCGGCAGCGCCCGCAAGCAACCCATGGGCGATCAACTCCCCCACGCCGCGTTCGTCGTTCGGCATGTCCCGCACCCGCAAGGCAATCAACGCCGCTTCAAAGAACAGCAGCCAACTGCTGGCGCGTAGCTTGTAAAAGTCACTGCGATGGGCGTCCACCAGTTCAGTGGCAAATGCGAATCGGGTGTTCCTGCCAATTTGCGCGCGCAACTGCTTGGGATCCGCGCTTCTTCCCAGCTTGGTCAGTTCGTCAATGCGCATGTTCGTGGCACGTTTGCTGATGCTGGCGGCCAGCCAGCTTCGGGTGATGTTATGGAAATACCATTCCTTGCCGGCCGAGCCGTAGCGCAGGGATTGGCGGCCCAGGCTGGAATACCAGGCCAAAGCGCCGCCCGCCAGATTCGTTTCGCCGGTGGCGGCCAACGCTTCAAATAAGCCATTCGCTTTGTCGAATAGATCGGCCAGGTGTTGAACCGCGACGAACCCCGCCTGAACTTGCTGGATCATCCTGTCGTTGGATAGGACGGGGTTGGGCGCTTGGCTTTGCGCCTGGGTTTGCCCTTGACCGCGCGCTTCTTCCTGCGTCCGCTGCAATTCCGCTTGAATATCTGTTTGATTCAGCGCAAAGCCGCGCATCGCCAAGTTGGCGCGTTCGGTTGGGTTCCCGGCCCACCACTTTTCGATCAGATCCGCTGTACTTTTGCACCCATCCGCGCCCAACACGCACAAGCCTGTCTGGCCCGCGAAGCGCCAGCCGCTGGCCAGATCCCTGTCGTCGTAGACGTCCAGCGCGGTCAGCAGTTGCTCGCTGGCGAGCCATCGTTCGTGATTCTTGGCGCGCTTGGCGCCGACGGCTTCAGCGGTCGCCGACACGGCGTCGAAGGTCTTCAACTCCACGTCCATGTCCGCCACGCGCACCGCCTGCCCAGGGTTTGCGGGCGACAGGTATTTGCTGTCGAATCTACGCCGGTACTCACCGCTATCCAGCTTCGCCTGCATCTTGGCGCGCAGGGTGTCTTCGAACTGAGTGATGTACCGGTCTGCTTCGTTGTCCCAGCGTTCGCGCTCGTCGTCGTTCAAGATCCAGTTGCGGCCCGCCGCCATGCCCGGATCATAGACTCGGGCGCGCTCGATATCGATGTAGTGCTGGGCTTCCAGCGCGGCCGAGCGGGATTCGAACTGCTGCTTGACGTCGATAAACGCCTGCGCAACCAAGACCTTGCGCTGGTTTTCAATGCCTTTGTCGTCCTTTTTGTCCAGATAGCGCTGCACTGCTTCATAGGCGTCGTTGCGCCAGCTATTGAGCTGCTGGGTGATCCCGATGGCGTCATGCAGCACGATTCCAAAGCCACGAGCACGGCGCGCGCTTTCCTTTAGGTCCAGGGCGACAACGTTGCGCGCGTAGCGGTTTTCAGGATCGGAATACAACTGGCTGGCCAGAACTGGCGCGGTGTTCGGCTGGTCTTGCGCGATGGCGTCGGCCAACGTGTCATTGATGATGCTGGGATCCAGCACGTCGGCTGCCCGCGAGCACGACATCATCAATCTGCGGATATCGAACGCTTGCAGTTGATTGCGCAGCGGACTGAAGCTGGATATCAAGTCCAGCATGCGTGTCGTCAAGGGGTCGGGCGTGAACAGGGCGCGAAGTTCTTCGATGTCTTCAGGGGCTTTCAGGCAAAGGGTCCAGCCGCCCGGGCCGCTCTCGGCCGAGCCGTATAGATCGTGCACGCTGGCTCGCTGCGCGTGGAGTGGCTCGCGTTCGAAGCGCTGGGGGGCATACGGAAAAACACGCTTCAATAGACCGCTGTCATAGGTGCGGTAGGCGCTTTCGCAGGACCAGTCGTCCTGGAAGCGCTTCGTGAACAGGTAGAGATAGCCCCTGCGTATCGTGCGCACGGCATAGCGCGCGTACTCGCCCTGGAGTGGCGGTAACCCGGACGCAAGGTGACGCGGCAACGCTGGCGCCAAGGCTTCAAGGGCCGGGTCGGCGTCGGTCAGGACGGCGTAGCGCAGGGGCAGGATGGCGACTTCGCTCTTGCACGCGACCACGGGGCTGGGGCCGGCATCGCAACGGGTTCTGTCGGCGATGCGCAGGATTTGCGGCACCAGGGACTCAAGGGTTGGCGTCGTCATCGGGCAGTCCTGTTGCGTGGAGTGGGAATCGGAGTGGTGACGGCTAGCGGCGCTTCGCCAGCAACAGCCTGCTGTAGCGCGTGTTGCCATGCGCGGTCGGCTTGCAGGCTGGCCGCCGGCCGCGACAGTGCCGTGAATACGTAGGCAACCAGATCGTCGTGGCGGTTCAGTCCAATCTGATTCGCCGAGGCAAGATGAGACCGGATCTGCGCCAGGCGGACGCCACGGCATTGCGTGGAGAAAACGTCTGGCGAAACTTGTTCAAGTTCGTCCAGCAGTCGGTGGGGAAGTGGATTGCCCGCCAAGGCGTTCCACAGCGTTTCTGTCAGCACCAGCGGGCTGGGTGGCCGGCAGCGTGCGTTTGCACTGCCGGGAATGCGGTGCCATTGCGGGTGCTGGATGTTGGCGCCCGCGAACCACCATGAAATTACCGGTGCGAAGACGCTGGCGACCCAAGCGGCATCCGCCGTGCGGTACAGGACGGGTGTGATCAAGGAGTCGTAATAGCGCAGCAAGTAACGTTCGCCGTCTTTGCCTAGCGCGAAACAGGCCTGGCTCAAATGGGTGGCCAGGTCGGCAGGGCTGAGGACGCTGGTGATCCAGGCCTGGACGATGTCGGCATCGTAGGCGCCCGCGATCGACAGCAGGGCATCTCGCGACTTGGGGCTGCTGTCGTCCGATCCCACCAGCATTGCGCCTAGCGGTCGCAAGGCCAGAAAATCAGGATGCAACAGCAGGGAATGCATCCGGCCAGCCATGTCGTTCCGGATCCTGCCGCGCTGGGCATCCGATAACCCCGCCATATCGATCAGCACCATCAGGTACCGCGTTTGTCCGGCCGGCGCGGCGTGGATGTCTTCCTCCAACGCACGTTGTAGTTGCTGCGGAATCATGGGCTTACCTTCATCAGCGCGGTGCGCTCCTTTGCGGCCTTGATCCAGCAGCTCAGGCAAACGGGTTCGTCCAGGTTTGGCGCGCCGTCGATGTTCAGGGGCAGGCCGGCGCCGGCACCCTGCTGACTGAGCGGCCCCTTGATTTTGATCGCCACGCCATCCAGTGTGATGCCGCCCTCGTCCAGGGTGATGGACCCGCCAGGGCTTTGCAGCACGATCCGTTCGCGGGTCCGCAGGCGGTAAATGGGGGTATTCCGTTCAATGGCCTGGCGGGCTTCAATGTGGTGATGGCCCTGCACCTGGTGCTCGACGTGGCCGCCCGTTTCTACCCAGTGATTGGCAAACGTCTTGTCGCGACGGTTGTTGCCGACCTCTTCCGTGCGGTCCTTGCCAGTAATGATGGTGTGGTCGCGCACGATTTCCAGCAGGTCGTCCTGGCCGATGCGGTGGCGGCGGTCTTGGCCGATGTCGACGCGCTCGTCATTGCCCACGGTGTCTTCGCGGTCGTGGCCGATCACGATGGTTTCGTCGTTTTCTACTTTTTCACTGCGGTCATGCCCGACAAACGTGCTTTCGTCGTGGTTGACGTGAATGTTCTGATCTTTCTGCGCGTGGACGTAGATTTCTTCCTGGTCGCGTTCGTCTTCAAAGCGCAGCTCGTTATAGCCCTGGCCCTTGTGGGTCTGGCTCTTGATGGTCATGCGTGTCTTATGGCGCGGCAGTTCATAGGGCGGCAGTTGCAGCGCCATGTGCGTTCTGCCGGTGATGACCGGCTGGTCCGCGTCGCCGTCCAGATAGTTCACGATGACTTCCTGTCCGATCCGAGGTATGGCCATGTGGCCCCAAGTGGCGCCCGCCCAGTTCTGCGACACGCGTATCCAGCAGGAGCTGTGCTCGTCATGCTTGCCCAGGCGGTCCCAGGGAAATTGCACCTTGACCCGTCCATAGCTGTCGCAATAGATTTCCTCGCCGGCGGGCCCGGTCACCGTGGCAATCTGCGGCCCGTCGATCCTGGGTTTGGGCAAGGGCTCGGCCCGCCATTCGGCGTGCTTGGACACGAGCTCTGCCGTGTAGCCGTAGCGTGTGCCTCGTTCGGCATCGGCGCCGTCTTCTTGCTGGCTGGTGTGCTGGACGCCGTGATGTCGCATGCGTATCGGGCGCCAGCCTTGGTTGAGGTCGGTGCGCGGATGGCCGACCAGTTCGAATGAAAGTCCTGGAGTTAGGCGCGGATCGTCGCCTTCGACGGTTGCGACGCGCGCGTCCCGCCGCAGGCCACGCAGTCGGTTTTCAGTAAAGGGTTTGCCCGCTTCGTCGCGCTTGTAGCGGCCCGGGTAGTCGTAGCGTTCGTAGCGCGCGTGCTGATGATGCAGGTCGCCGCCGTCGCGGCTGTGCTCCTGGGCGTATTGCGGGTGGGTGTAGGTGTAGTCGCGCTGGGTCTGCCGAGCGGTACGGACTTGCTCGGCATAAGAAAACCGCCGTAGCGCGGGTTCGGGTTGGTCGCCGCCGGGCGCGGGTTGATAACGCACGGGGTCCCCGTCAATGCTGCCGTGTATGTGCAGCCGGTCGCTGTGCACCAGCCGGTGGCCCTTGGCGTGGTGATGAAAGGCGTAGAAAAATCCTTCTTCGCGGGCCAGGCGTTCGAGAAAGTGCAGGTCCGTGTCGCCTGCCTGCACGCAGTATTCACGCGGCAGGTGCTCGTGCGTAATCGTCTGCTCGTAGTCGAGAATGCCGTGCTCTTTCAGCACGAGTTGCAGAATCTCGGGCACGGACAACAGCTGAAAGATGCGCCAATCGGAACACAGGCCTGCGCGGGCCAACCGCGGTTCAACGGTGGCCCGATAGCGCGTGCGGCGAAAGCCGGTTGTGCCTTGCTCGAAGCGGGACACCACGCCGTGCACATAGCGCACCGGGGTGTCGTCGCGCCAGATGGTCAGCAGCGCGGGTTGATCCAGGATCCGGGAAAAGTCGATCGACGCATCGTCGCTGGCCAGTTCGAGGTCCAGGCGAAACGGTTCGGAAAGTGCCTCATCAAGCGTGAACTCAATAAGCTCGAAATCCAAGCCGCCGACGACGCCGAAACTAAAACGCAGGTCGCATTGATGAGTCACGATAGCCCCCCCCCGGAATGTGATCCCGATATCGTCGGGCACATCGTTGGGGTAGAGCTATAGGACGATTATGAAATGTAGACGGTGGTGCCTTCAGGCATCATTAATGGAAATGCCCTGCGTTTATCCTAAGCACCGCCGCGATCGGTAACGCGGATTTTCTCTTTTCAGCCTTGCCTGATCTATGAAGCGCCGCGGATTTTCACGCCCGCAACCGCGTCTGCTCCGACGCCAGATAGGCGTCTCTGGAAGGCAGCAAATGATTCCGGCAGATCGCCATCAGCGCGTCCCGGTCGCCCGCGCGTAGCGCCTGGATCATGGCCCAGTGTTCCTGCCTTGCGCGTTCGCGGTAGGCCGGCGCAACCAGGGTGCCGAAGCGGATCGGGTGGGTGCGGCGGGCGTATTCCTCAATCGCCTGGCCCAGCACGGCGTTGTCCAGCAGGCCGAAGAATTCGCGGTGAAAGCGTTGGTTGCTGCGGAATACGCGGCGTGCGTCGCCGTCGGCCACGGCGGCGTCGTGTTCGCGTTGCACCATGACCAAGGCCGCCAGTCGCGCTTCGGGAACGGGTAGCGGCATCTGGCTGGCGGCGTGCACTTCCAGCACTTCGCGCAGCGCGTACAGCTCCATGACTTCGCGCGCGGAAAATGCCCGCACGACGGCGCCGACGTTGCGCTTTTTTTCCACCACGCCCAGCAATTCAAGCTCGGTCAGCACTTGCCGCACGGCATGACGCTTCATGGAAAAGCGCGCCATCAGCTCGTCTTCGGTCAGGCGTTCGCGCGGGTGCAGCCGGCCGAAGACGATGTCTTCTTCCAGGGCTGCCACCGCGGATTGCGTGGCGTCGGGGGCCTCTGCTTGCAGGGCGTCGGGCGTGATGGCGTTCATGTTTGCGGGCGTTTGCTCAGTCGGCTTACGTTGGTCTGCTTATTTTGAAACGGCTGCTTCGCATCGGCCGCTTCGCAACGGCTTACATCGAGTCGGCCTATTTCTTCGGCACCGTGTCATGCGTAACGCCGGCGCGCAGGAAGTCGAAGTCAACGCCCTGATCGGCCTGCGTCACGGTTTGCAGGAACAGCTTGCGGTAGCCGCGGTCGGCGGTGGGCCGGGTGATGGGCTTTTCCGCCGCGCGGCGCGCCAGTTCGGCATCGTCCACCAGCAGCGCAATTTCCCGATTGGCCACCGACAGCCGGATGCGGTCGCCATTTTGCACGTAAGCCAGCGGGCCGCCAATCGCGGATTCGGGCGTGACGTGCAGCACGATGGTGCCGGCCGCCGTGCCGCTCATGCGGCCGTCTGAAATACGGACCATGTCCTTCACGCCCGCGCGCGCCAGTTTCTTGGGGATCGGCATGTAGCCGGCTTCGGGCATGCCCGGTGCGCCGGTCGGGCCGATGCGCTTGAGCACCAGGATGTCGTCGGCGGTCACGTCCAGCGCGTCGTCGTCGATGCGGCGCGCCATGTCCTCGGCGTCTTCGAACACCACGGCGCGGCCTTCATGTTCCATCAGCTTGGGGTTGGCGGCCGACTGCTTGATGATGGCGCCGCCCGGCGCCAGGTTGCCGCGCAACACGGCCAGGCCGCCCACGGGGTAGATCGGCGACGCAGCCGTGCGGATCACGTCCTGTTTGAAGGGCGCGGGCGCGTCGTCCAGTTCCTGGCCCAGCGTGCGGCCGGACACGGTCATCACGTCCAGATGCAGATAGGGGCGCAGTTCGCGCAGCAGCGCCAGCATGCCGCCGGCGTCGTGGAAGTCTTCCATGTAGTGCTGGCCCGACGGCTTCAGGTCCACCAGCACGGGAGTTTCGCGGCTGATGCGGTCCAGGCCCGCCAGGTCGATGTCGATACCCAGGCGGCCGGCGATGGCGGTCAGGTGCACGATGCCGTTGGTGGACCCGCCAATCGATAGCAAGACGCGCAAGGCGTTCTCGATGGATTTGCCGTTGATGATCTGGTCGGGCGTCAGGCGCGATGCCGCCATGGCGACGGCGGTGGCGCCGGTGCGTTCGGCCACGCGCACGCGGTCGGCGGTGACGGCCGGGGCGGACGCGCCGCCCGCCACCATCATGCCCAGCGCTTCGGTGATGCAGGCCATGGTGCTGGCCGTGCCCATCACCGAACAGGTGCCCACGCTGGCGACCAATTGGTTGTTGACGTCGGCGATCTCCGGCGCGTCGATCTCGTCGGCGCGGTAGCGGCCCCAGTAGCGGCGGCAGTCGGTGCAGGCGCCGACCCGTTCGCCACGGTGCGAGCCGGTCAGCATCGACCCCGTGACCAATTGAATGGCGGGCACGCCGGCGGACGCCGCGCCCATCAGTTGCGCGGGCACGGTCTTGTCGCAGCCGCCGATCAGCACCACGGCGTCCATGGGCTGCGCGCGGATCATTTCCTCGGTGTCCATGGACATGAGGTTGCGCAGGTACATGCTGGTGGGTTGCGAGAAGCTCTCGTGCACCGAAATGGTCGGGAAGTCCATGGGCAGACCGCCGGCCAGCATGACGCCGCGCTTGACGGCTTCGATCAGTTGCGGCGCGTTGCCGTGGCAGGGGTTATAGCTGCTGCCGGTGTTGACGATGCCGATGATCGGACGGGCCAGGGCGTCATCGGACAAGCCGGCGCCCTTGATGAACGCCTTGCGCAAGAACAGCGAAAAGCCCTTGTCGCCGTAGTTCGTGAGCCCGCGCGCCACGCCCTGCGCGGTGGCGCTGTCGCTATCAAAAGGGCCCATCGCGGGCTTGGCGCCCTTGGTCTCGTCCGTCATTTTCAGTCCCGATAATATTATTGATAATCCAGGTCCAAGATCATATCCAGCCTTTGAAAGCGACGGCAAGCGGTTCCTGTATGCCGGAATATTGATCGAAATTACCGATCAGTCGATAGAAAAATTCTGATTCTTCAATCAAGTTCACGCTCCTAAACTGGCGCGGTTGACGAGCCGGGCGTCCGTCCATTCCTATACTCATCCCGGCTGGAGAGAGACCTTATGTCAGACCTGCGTCTGCGGCCACGCCGTGCCGTCCTGCTATCCCTGCTGGCCTTGTGTGCCGGCGTGTCCGCCCCGGCCCTGTCCGCCGCTGCCTACCCGGACAAGCCTATCCGCCTGATCGTGCCGTACCCGCCTGGGGGCGCCACCGATGTGATCGGCCGCGTGCTGGCGCAGGAACTGACGGGCGCGCTGGGCCAGTCCGTGATCGTGGAAAACCGCGCGGGCGCGGCGGGCAACATTGGCGCCGACCAGGTCGCCAAGGCCCAGCCGGATGGCTACACCTTGCTGATGGGCGCGCTGACCAGCCACTCCATCAATGCCGCCTTGTACCGTGGCCGCGTCACGTATGACGTGGAAAAGAGTTTCGCGCCGGTGTCCATCGTGGGCACGGTGCCGCTGGTGTTCGTGGTGAACCCGTCGGTGCAGGCCAAGACCTTGTCCGAGTTCATTGCCTTGGCCAAGTCCAAGCCGGGCTACATCACCATGGCCTCGGCCGGCAACGGCTCGCCGCAGCATCTGGCGGGCGAAATGTTCAAGCGCGCCGCCGGCGTCGACATCCTGCACGTGCCCTACAAGGGCAGCGGCCCCGCCATGACCGACCTGATGGGCGGCCAGGTGTTGAGCATGATCGAAACCGTGCCTGCCGCGCAGGGCAACATCAAGGCGGGCAAGCTGCGCGCGTTGGCGGTGACGTCCCCCGCGCGCGTGGACGCGTTGCCGGACGTGCCGACCGCGGCGGAAGCGGGCCTGAAGGACTTCGAGGTCAGCTCCATGTTCGGCATCGTTGCGCCCGCCAACACGCCGGCGCCGGTAATCGAACGTTTGAATGGCGAGTTGAAGAAAATCCTGGCCAAGCCAGAGGTGAAGGCGTCGTTGTTGAACCAGGGCGCCATCGCCACCTGGACCACGCCGGCCGATGCGAGCAAACGGGTGTCGGCGGAAGTCGCCCGCTGGACCAAGGTGATCGACGAAGCCGGCGTGAAGCCAGAGTAAGCCTGATCGCTGCGCCTCTCGGCTGAACCATTTACGCCACACGCCGAAGATTTCCGAACGAAGTCTTCGGCGTTATTTTTTGTGCGACGCCAAAAGGGGCCGCGCAACAAGACGTTCGTCGCAGGGGAACCCGGCGCACTAAAGGGCGCGGGGAAGCAGGTGGGCACGCCGCCGGTTCAGACTGCCGTTGCAATAATCCGTAATACAGCGTTTGTTGCACCGCAAACGGGTATTGACCCTGTTCGGACTAGGCCGTAATGTACTTTGCGGTCCAGCCTAGGACAGTGGGGGGATACCACGATGACAGAGAATCAAGACGAAAAGTCGATCCTGTACACGCAGTTCGGTACGCACAGCCCTTATTGGCGTCTGTCGGCCGATAGCGACGCCATACAGTTGGCCGCCATCAAGGGGGCGACCAACATCGCATTGGCGCTGCGGCCGGATCAGGCAGACACGGTTCGATCGCTGACGGGGATTACCTCCAGCGTGCGCATCGACATCTTGCTGTACGGCGATCTGCTGCGCTTGCACCTGGTGGGCCGCAAGATCAATCCGAACGAATGGGCCGGCACCGCGTCCGCCTATTCCGATACCGAATCCGTCGCCAAGGACCTGGTCGAAGGCCTGTCGTTTGCCGAGACGGTGGTGTCCGAAGCCAATTCGGTGATCGTCATCGTGGACCAGAACGGCCGCGTGCAGCGCTTCAACAAGCTCAGCGAGGAATACACCGGCAAGCGCGAGCAAGACATCGTCGGGCGTAGCGTGTTCGAAATGTTCATGACGCGCGAAGAGGCCATTGCTTCGCGCCGCAATATCGCGGAATTCTACAAACGCGGCCAGTCGTATGAGGTCGAGCGCCTCATCAACACGGTCAAGGGCCCACGGCTCTTTTTGTTTCGCAACAAGTTCGTCACCAGCGGCAGCGGTGAAAAGCGTGTGTACCTGATCTGCTCGGGCACCGACATCACCGAAGAACGCCAGGCGCAGGAACGGCTGCGCGTGCTTGCCAATACCGACATGCTGACCAACCTGCCTAACCGGCATGCCATTACGTCGCGCTTGAAAGCGGCGTTGGCGGCAGGGCAGGACGGGCGCGGCGGTGTGCTGTTTCTGGATCTGGACAACTTCAAGCGCATCAACGACCACTATGGCCACGGCTTCGGCGACCGCCTGCTCAAGGCTGTGTCGGTGGCGATTTCAACCTGCCTGTCGCCGGGCCAGACGCTGGCCCGCCTGGGTGGCGACGAATTCATCGTATTGCAGGAACAGGCGCAGGCCTGGGAACTGGAAGCCACTGCCGAACGCATCATCGAACGGCTGCGCGAGCCGTTCCGCCAGGGCTTGATCGAGGTCTACACCAGTTGCTCGATCGGCATCGCCATGTACCCCGACCACGGCGCCGACCTGGACAGCGTGGTGCGCAGCGCCGACATCGCCATGTATGTGGCCAAGGAAGCAGGGCGGCATACCTACCGCGTGTTCCAGCCCGACATGGACCGCCGCAACGCCGACTACGTGTGGCTTGACACCAACCTGCGCAAGGCCTTGTCCGAGAATCACCTGATGCTGTATTACCAGCCCAAGCTGGTGGGCCGCACCGGTGAAGTCCACAGCGTCGAAGCGCTGTTGCGCTGGCGCTCGCCCGATCGTGGCATGGTCTGCCCCGGCACCTTCATTCCCTATGCGGAAGAATCCGGCCTGATCTCGCCGCTGGGCGTGTGGGTGATGCGCGAAGCCGCGCGCCAGGCCGCGGCCTGGAAGCGCGACGGCCTGAACATCCGTATCGCCATCAACATGTCGGCGCGGCAGTTGGACGACAAGGGCGTGGTCAGCGACTTCATGCGCGCCATTGGCGATGCGGGCCTGGAGCCTTGCATGCTGGATATCGAGCTCACCGAAAGCTGCCTGATCGATGACGAAGACGCCGCCATCGATCTCATCAAGCAGTTCCGCCAATTGGGCGCGCGCGTGCACCTGGACGACTTCGGCACCGGCTATTCGTCGCTGTCGCAACTGGCGCGCATTCCGCTGGACGCCATCAAGCTGGACGCCAGCTTTGTGCGCGGCGTGAACGAGAACCCGGTGTCGCAAGCGCTGGCCCGCGCCATCGTGGCCGTGGCGCGCACGCTGGAATTGAAGGTGATTGCGGAAGGCGTGGAAACGCTTGAGGAAACCGCCTTCCTGGATACGCTGGGCGTGGACGCCAAGCAAGGCTATCTGTACGCCAAGCCCATGCCCGCGACTGAATTCGTTGCCTGGCTGGCTCAGCGGCGCCGGCTGCATCTGATCGCCTGATGCAGCCCGCGCGATGCGGGGGCGCGCTCAGTGCATGGTGGCTTCCTGCACGGCCTCGCTGCTGACGGCGCTGCGGCGGTTCTGCGCCAGCACCAGGCGTTCCATGTAGGCACGGTCTTTCGGGTCGATCGAGAATGCGGCCTCGACCCAATCCTCGGTGATGTCCATCAGTTCGGAACGTGACAGGTTCAGCACGCGCTGGCGTGCGCGCAGCATGGCGCGCATGCCGTTGAGCTTGGGCCGCATCACATCGATGAAGGTGCGCGTGGCGCGGTAGGCCTCGCCCGGTTCAAACAAGGTGTCCACCAGCCCCTTGCCGTGGAACCATTCCGCCGTATGCGATTCGCCCGAGCTGATCAGCTCTTCCGCCAGCTTCATGCCCGAACGGCGCGCCACCAGCGAATAGCCGCCCATGCCCGGAAACAGGTTGAACGCCATTTCCGGAAAGCCCATGCGCGCATTGTTCTGCGCCAGCACGAAGTGGTGTGCCAATGCGGCTTCAAAGCCGCCGCCCAGCGCCGTGCCCTCGATCATCGCCAACGAGATCGCACCGGTGTCGAAGCCGCGCGAGGCTGCATGCACGCAGTCCACGCAAGCGCGTGCATAGGCCCGCAGCGCTTCGCGCTTGCCGTTGCGGATAGCTTCGGCGAAGAAATTCAAATCGCCGCCCACGTTGTAGATCTGCGGCACCAGCGAACCGGTGACCCAGAAGTCGATGGGCAGGCCCGAGTCCTTGGCGGCGCGCGCCAGGGTCATGATTTCGTCGATGAGTTCGTGGTTAAAGCACGGCCGCGGTTGTGCGCGCAGCATCATCCACATGACTCGGCGTCCCTCCTCATAAAAGGCCGAGATTTGCTTCATGTTGCCCGCGGCGGTGAAGGGGTGGCAGTCTGTATGAATGAGTTGATTCATTTGCTTTCGTCCAATCGATCAAGGTGAGTCGGAGTACTGCCGGGTCAGCCTAAACCAGAGCTTCCGGGTGCCGTCTCATGCAAACCTCGTCCGACTGGCCAGACTTGGCCGTAGGTCGAACCGCCGAGTGATTAAAGAGAAAGTCTTGCCAAGCGGAGCAAGCCCTCGGCCTCTCGGGCGAGGCGCGCATCGCCGCAACGGATGACCAAGCTCGCAAATTCGCGACCTTGCGGGCAGGGCGCCAAACCGCTTGCGGTGCGCTTGCCGTCATGCGTTCGGATGAGGATGTTGCAGCACTGCAACAAGATTGAGTCTCATTTGAAATAGAATCAATTCTCGATAGCATCGCGCCTTTCATTTTCCTGAACCGACGTAAAGGTCTTGCGATGCATCCGCCGTTTGTCCCACGCTCCCTCTCTTTGGCGGTAGCGTTCGCCCTGTCATCCGCCTTGCCGCAGGCACTGGCGCAGACCGCCCAATTGCCCGCCATCAGTGTCGAAGGCGCCAACGCCGACGACCCGCGTGTGCCGGAAGTCACCACCGCCACGCGCACGCAGACGCCGGCCCGCTACGTGCCGCAGACCATCGACACCGTGAAGGTCGAAAACGTGCAGAACTACGGCGTCACGACGATCAGCGACGCACTGTCGGGCATGCCCAACGTGTCCAGCGCGCAAGACACCCGCTTTGACTCGGTGCGTATCCGCGGCTTTGACGCCAGCAGCGATTTCTATCTGGACGGCATCCGCGACGACAGCCAGTACGTGCGCGACCTGCACAACATTGAACGCATCGAAGTGCTGAAGGGGCCGGCCGCCGTGCTGTACGGACGGGGCAGCCAGGGCGGTATCGTCAACCGCGTCAGCAAGGCGCCGCAGCCGGGCCGCGAATCCAGCATCGAAGCGCAGACCGGCAGTTGGGATTTGCGCAGCGTGTACGGCGACTTCAGCGCCGACCCCAGCGATAACGTCAGCGTGCGCCTGAACCTGGGCCAGGAAGACAGCAACAGCTTTCGCCACAAGATCGGCGGCACGCGCCAACTGGTGGCGCCCGCCATCAACTGGCGCATCACGCCCAACCTGGACTGGCTGGTGCAGTACGAATACAGCCGCTACGACCGCACGCCCGACCGCGGCATTCCCAGCGTCAACGGCCGGCCTGCGGACGTGGGCCGCAGCACCGTCTACGGCGACCCCGACCGCGACTACATCGACGACCGCGCGCAATCCTTCCGCTCGCGGCTGGCCTACACGCTGGCGCCCGATTGGCAACTGCGCTACACGCTGGGCGTGTTCAAGCTGGACAGTGATTTCGACAACACCTACCTGACGGGCTACAACGCCGCCACCGGCAAGGTCACGCGCACACGCTGGCAGCAGGACCTAAGCACGCGCAACATCACCAACAACCTGGAAACCGAAGGGGTGTTCCATACCGGCGGCATCGAGCACCGCGTGCTGTTCGGGGTGGAACTGGCCCACCAGGACCGGTCGCCCACTTTGTATTCCGCCGCCACGCGCGGGCCGGGCGCGCAGCCCGTGCCGGCGCTGGATCTCTATGATCCGGACTTGTCCCAGCAGCACAACGGCGCCATGGCGCTCAGCAGCGACGCGCGCCACAAGGTCAAGAGCCAGGGCTATTACGTGCAGGATCAGATCCGGCTGAACGACGCCTGGCAGGTATTGCTGGGCGTGCGCATGGACCGCTTCAATATTGATTCCACCAACCGCATGCTGGATGCCTCGGCGTCGCACGACAGCCGCGGCGTCAGCCCGCGCGTGGGGCTGGTGTGGTCGCCGCTGCGCGACCATTCCTTCTATGCCTCGTACAGCAAGACGTTTTCACCCACGGGCGGCGGCACCATCGGCATCACGCCGAACGCGCGCGGCAACACCAACGAGCTGGCGCCCGAACACACGCGCCAGACGGAAGTGGGCGTCAAGAGCGATTGGCTGGACGGGCAGTTGAGCACCACGCTGGCGCTGTACCAGCTTGAACTCTATAACCGCCGCACCACCGACCCCAACGACCCGACGCTGGTGCTGCTGACCGGCAAGCAGCGTTCACGCGGCATCGAGCTGACCGCCGCCGGCCGGCTGACGGGCAACTGGTATCTGCGTGGCGGGATCGGCCTGCAAAACGCCGCCATCATCGAAGACAACAACGGCATGGCGGGCAACCGCGTCAGCAACGTGGCGCGGCGCAACGGCAGCGTCTTCCTGACCTACAAGCCGGCCGAGGGCCTGTACGGCGAAACCGGGCTGACCTTCGTGGGCGAACGCTACGCCGACAACACCAACCTGACGACGCTGCCGGGCTATGCGCGGTGGGACGCGCTGGTGGGTTATCGCACCGGCAAGTGGGACTGGCGCCTGGCCATGCGCAACATCACCGACAAGACCTACTACGGCTCGGCCACCAGCGCCGGGCAGATCCAGGTGGGCGAGCCGCGCACCGTGGTGGCCACGGCGCAATACCGGTTCTAACGACGCGCTCAGGCCATGCCGCCATTGGCGCGCAGCACCTGGCCGTTGACCCAGCCGCTGTCGGGGCCGGCCAGGAATGACACGATGCCCGAGATGTCTTCCGGCTGGCCCAGCCGTTCCAACGGCGGCATCTTGGCAAAGTGCTCGATCAATTCGGGGCTCTTGCCCGTCAGGAACAGTTCGGTGGCGACGGGGCCGGGCGCCACGGCATTGACCGTGATGCGGCGCCCGCGCAGTTCCTTGGCGAACACATGCGTCAGGCTTTCCACCGCGGCCTTGCTGGCGATGTAGATGGCATAGCCCGGCAGGTTGGTCGCCACGGTGGTGCTGGACACGTTGACGATGCTGCCACCGTCGGCCAGGCGCGTGGCGGCTTCGCGCAGCGTGTTGAAGGTGCCTCGGGTATTGATGTTGAAGGTCTGGTCGTAGTCTTCGTCGCTGGTCTGCGCCAGCGGCTGCACCTTCAATACGCCTGCGCTGTTGACCAGCGCGCTGACGCGGCCCAATTCCGATTCCACTTTGTCGAACAGCGCGCGCACCTCGGCGGGCTTGGCCACGTCGGCCCGCACCGCCAGCGCGCGGCCGCCGGCCTGGCGGATCTCGTCGGCCAAGGCCTCGGCGTGCGAGGCGCTGGCGGCGTAGTTGATGGCGACGGCGTAACCGTCCTGCGCCAGGCGGCGCACGATGGCGGCGCCAATACCGCGCGACCCGCCGGTGATCAGGGCGACGCGTTGTGATGCGTGATCAAGGGTTTGCGTATTCATGGGGGGGCTCCAGTGAAAGGGGAAGGCAAAGCAAAGGCAAAACAGGGAATCGAAACTGCATGGAACGAATCATGAACTATTCCAAACTGAAAATAATTACCCTATATTCGCTAAGTTAATTTCATTTGCATTAATAATCGGCAGCCACCCATGGACCGTTTCCAGGAAATGCAGGTATTCGTCCGCATCGCCGAGCGGCGCAGTTTTTCGCAAGCGGCGGAAGACCTGCGCATCCCGCGCGCCACGGTCACGAACCTGATCAAGCGCATGGAAAAGCGTCTGGGCGCGCGGCTGCTGGAACGCACCACCCGTCAGGTGCGCTTGACGCATGACGGCGAGGCCTATTACCAACGCTGCGTGCGCTTGCTGGCGGACCTGGAAGAGGCCGACGGCGCCTTCCTGAACACCGCGCCCAAGGGGCTGCTGCGCGTCAATGCGCAGGGTACGCTGGCCAAATACTTCCTCATGCCGGGCTTGCCTGGCTTTCTGGAACGCTATCCCGACATCGTCCTGCATCTGGGCGAGGACGACCGGCTGGTGGACCTGGTGCGTGAAGGCGTGGACTGCGTGCTGCGCTCGGGCACCTTGCAGGATTCATCCCTGGCGGGCAGGCAGATCGCCTTGATGCCGCAGGTGACGGTGGCCAGCCCCGCGTATCTGGCGCGCTTTGGCGAACCCACCGGCCTGGACGATCTGGCCGGCCACCGGGCCGTGGATTACATCTCAAGCGCCACCGGCCGCGCCATGCCCCTGGACTTCATGGTGGACGGGCGTAATGTCACGGCGCAGCCCGCGTCCGTGGTCAGCGTGACGGGCGCCGAGCTCTACACCAGCGCGGCGTTGGCCGGCCTGGGCCTGGTGCAGGTGCCGCGCTATCGCGTCGAGCGTGAACTGGCGGCCGGGCATCTGCGCGTCGTGCTGCCGGATCTGCCGCCCGCGCCCATGCCGGTGTCGGTGCTGTATCCGCAGAACCGGCAGGTGTCGGCGCGGGTGCGCGTCTTTACGCAGTGGCTAACCCAGGTGTTCGCCACCGCGTTCGATCAGACGATGCCGGTCAGGTAGTAAACCGAAATCACCACGAACACCGACAGCGTTGAAATCAGCGTGATGGCGAAGATGTCGCCATACGACTGGCGATGCGTCAGGCCGGTAACGGCCAGCAGCGTGATGACCGCGCCGTTGTGCGGCAGCGTGTCCATGCCGCCGCTGGCCATGGCGGCGACGCGGTGCAGCACCTCCATGGGGATGCCGGCCGCCACCGCGCCGTCGATAAAGGTCTGCGCCATCGCGGCCAGCGCGATGCTCATGCCGCCCGATGCCGACCCGGTGATGCCCGCCAGCGACGTCACCGCCACGGCTTCGCCGACCAGCGGGTCGGGAATGGCCTTGAGCGCGTCGGCCACCAGCAGAAATCCCGGCAGCGCGGCAATGACGCCGCCAAAGCCGTATTCGGCCGCCGTGTTCATGGACGCCAGCAACGCGCCCGACACGGCGCTTTTGCTGCCTTCGGCAAAATGCGCCCTGATGGTGGAAAACGAAAACATCAGGATGGTCGCGATACCCGCGATCAGCGCGCCCATTACCGCCCACAGCGCCACCTGGTCGGCGGCGTTGACGGGCAGGGGCTGGGCCAGGCCAGGCAGGTCCACTTCGGCGCCCGCCGGATACCAGCCGGGAATCCAGCGGGTCAGCAGGAAGTTCACCACCCCCACGACCACCAGCGGCAGCAGCGCGATCAGCGGATGGTGATCGCGTTCGGTAGCGGGCGTGGTGGGTTCGTTGCGCAGGTCGGTGCCATAGGTTTCGCCCGCCGCCGCTGCGCGTTTGCGCCGCCATTCCAGATACGTGATGCCCACGGTCAGCGTGAACGCCGCGCCGATCAGGCCCAGCCAGGGCGCGGCCCAGGTGGTGGTTTCAAAGAAGGTGGTGGGGATGATGTTCTGGATCTGCGGCGTGCCGGGCAATGCCGTCATGGTGAAGGTGAACGCGCCCAGCGCGATGGCGCCGGGCATCAGCCGCTTGGGAATGCCGCCTTGGCGGAACATCTCGGCCGCGAAGGGGTAGACGGCAAACACCACCACGAACAGCGACACGCCGCCGTAGGTCAGCACCGCGCACACCATCACGATGGCCAGGATGGCGCGCTCGGCGCCGATCATGCGCAGCACGGCCTGCACGATGGCGCGTGAGAATCCGGACAGCTCGATCAGCTTGCCGAACACGGCGCCCAACAGGAACACGGGGAAATACAGCTTGGCGAAGCCCGCCATGCGCTCCATGAAGATGCCCGAGAACACGGGGGCCAGCGCGGATGGATCCGTCAACAACACCGCGCCCATGGCTGCAATGGGCGCGCACAAGATGACGCTATAGCCTCGATACGCCGCCAGCATCAGGAACGCCAGCGCCGCCACCACGATAAACAATCCGGTCATTCACGACTCCAGGAATGAAGAGATAAGGGGTGCAAGGGGCTACACCTTACCTGATCATGCGGGCAGCATTGCAAGGGCCTGGTGGGCGATGTTCAGGTCAACCGCGGCGTCGTCGCCGTCTGGCTCAGGACGCCGACTTATTACGACGACGTACGACGCCGACTTACGACCCCGACATCAGCGCCGCCGCCTTGTGGGCCAGGCGCGCCACGCCGAAGCTCGTGGCAAGTTCGTGGCCGTCCAGGTCGGCAAGCGCAATCCAGCGTGCGTCGCGCGCGTCGTCGCCGGCTACCGGTTCGCCGGACTGCCAGCGGCACAGCATGGCGATCAAGATGAAATGACGGCGCAGGGCGCCGGTGTCGTCGCGGTCGAAGACGTCCACCGCGTCGAACACGTGCAGGGGCTCGGCCACGACGCCGGTTTCTTCCAGCAATTCGCGCACGGTCGCTGCTTCGAGGGGCTCACCGGCGTTGATCTTGCCGCCGGGAAAGGCCCAGCAGTTTTCGTCGGGCGGATTCGCGCGGCGCACCAGCAGCACATGGCCGTCGCGGATGACGGCGGCAATGGTGGCGGCAATGGGGGCAGCGACGGGGGCAGCGTTGGAGCCTGAAGGCGGGCGCGGCGCGGCGGGGGAGGTCATGCGGAAATCTCCTAGGGGTGGCGCTCATCCTAACGTATCGGGCGAGGCCACCCCCAGGCGCTTACTTCTTCACCAGCGGGCAGGTGGATTTGGACAAGGGCATGAATGCCTGGTCGCCCGGCAGGGTGGCGACGAGCTTGTAGTAGTCCCACGGCCGCTTGGATTCCGACGGCTGCTTGACCTCGAACAGGTACATGTCGTGCACCATGCGGCCGTCTTCGCGGATGCGGCCGTTGGTGGCGAAGAAGTCGTTGATGGGCATGGACTTCATCTGCTTCATCACGGCTTCGGGCGCATCGGTGCCGGCCGCCTGCACCGCTTTCAAGTAGTGCATGACCGATGAATAGGTGCCCGCCTGGCTCATGTTGGGCATTTTCTTCAGCTTGTCGTAGTAGCGCTGCGACCAGGCGCGCGTCTGGTCATTCATGTCCCAGTAGAACGCTTCGGTCAGCGTCAGCCCGGCCGCGGCGTCCAGGCCAATGGCGTGGATGTCATTGATATACAAGAGCAAGCCGGCCATCTTCTGGCCACCCTTGGTCAGGCCGAATTCGCTGGCCGCCTTGATGGCGTTGACCGTGTCGCCGCCCGCGTTGGCCAGGCCCACCACCTGCGCCTTGCTGGCCTGGGCTTGCAGCAGGTAGGACGCGAAGTCGCTGGAACCTAGCGGATGGCGCGAGGCGCCCAGCACGGTGCCGCCGTTGGCCTTGACCACGTCGGTGGCGGACGCTTGCAGCGTGTGGCCGAACGCGTAATCGGCCGTCAGGAAGTACCAGCTCTTGCCGCCTTTCTCGACGGTGGCGCGCGCCGTGGTGTTGGCCAGCGACCAGGTGTCGTAGGTGTAGTGCACGGAATAGGGCGAGCACAGATCATTGGTGATGCGTTCGGTGCCGGGGCCGCTGAACACCACGATCTTCTTCTTTTCGCGGGCCACTTCCAGCACGGCCAGCGCGGGCGCGGAACCGGCCACGTCCATGATGGCGTCCACCTTCTGCGTGTCGTACCACTCGCGTGCCTTGGCGGCGGCGATATCGGCCTTGTTCTGGTGGTCCACCACCATCATGTCGATCTTCTTTCCCAGCACCGTGCCGCCGAAATCGGCGATGGCCATCTCGGCCGCGGTGGCGCTGCCCTTGCCGGTCACGTCGGCGTAGACGCCGCTCATGTCCAGGATCAGGCCCAGCCGGACGACGTCGTCAGAGATGGCGGCGGGCTGCTGCGCCCAGGCGGGGGTGGCCGCTGCCGCCAACAGGGCGGACGCGGCGAATAGACGGGTAATCGTGCTGCGGCAATGCATGGAAATCCGGGGCGTGTTGGCGTAAGCCATGGTTTGTCTCCTCTTGTGCCGGATCATGTGAAGTCTGCCGGCGCTTTGATGGCGCTCTGGTTTGGGGGCTGGCCGCGAAAGTGGCGTGGGTGGTGGGATGAGCTCCTTGGGCGATGGGGTTGATTGCGGCGATGGTGGCGGGGCGTTGCCGGCTCAGCGTTGCGCCAGCAGGTCGAATTCCATCCGCACTTTACGAAACGGAAACTCCAGCCGCGCGAAATACACCACGCGGCCGTCGATGCAGGCATAGCGGCGCAGCTCGGCCACGGGCGACGACACGGGAATCTGCAAGGACTCGGCCGATTCCTGGCCGGCTTCGATCACGTTCAGCACCTGGCGCGCTTCGGTGATGCGGGTACCGTAGAACTGGTCCAGCACGGGCGCCACCGTGCTTTTCTGGATGCGGGTGCGATGCTTGCGAAACAGCCCGCTTTCCAGGAACACTTCGCTGTAGCAGAAGGGGCCGGCGTCCGTGGTGTGCACGCGCCGCAGGTACTGGAACAAGCCGCCACGGTCCGCTTCGCAAGGCATGCCCAGCGTGTCGGGCAGCGGGGAATCGGCGCTGGATTCCACCAAGGACACCGTGCCCAGCTGATTGCTCAGCTCCACGGTTTCAGCCCAGGTCTTGGGGATCAGCAGGGTAGGGGTTTCGGGCAGCTCCGCGTTCACGAACGTGCCCGACCCTCGCGAACGCCGGATCAGCCCGTCCTGCTCCAACAAACCGAACGCCTGGCGTATGGTGGCCCGCGAGATGCCATAGGTTTCCATCAGCGACTCAAGCGGCGGGATCTGTTGCCCCGGCCGCCACGTGCGGTTCTGGATATGGCTGCGGAACAGCGCCGCCGCTTGCAGGTAAAGCGGCTGGGGGCTGCGCGAAAAAAGCTTGCGGGCGGGCATGGGTCAGGGCGTGGGCGGTAAGGAAGGATCCGAGAGCATAGCCTCAGCCATGTCGCGCAGCCGGTGTTTCTGGATCTTGACCGAATTGGCGCTTTCCACCGACGGAAAGGCGTCCAGCACGGTGAAGCCCACCGGCGCCTTGAAGCCGGCCATGGCGGCCTTGCACGCGGCGGTCCAGCCGGCGGGGTCGGCCTGGGCGCCCCCGTGCAGCAGCACAAAGGCGTAGGGCACGATTTTGCCGTCGCGGGAGGCGCCCACCACCTGGCAGGCGCGTACGCCGGGCAGGGTTTCAACCACCTGTTCAATTTCCACGGGGTTCACCAGAAAGCCCGACAGGCGCAGGGAATCGCCCATGCGGGTCTGGAACACAAACTGCCGCTCGGTCAGCGTATAGCCCAGGTCGCCCGTCTTGAAATAGCCGTCATCGGTGACGGCGTTGCGGGTGGCCTCGGGGTTGTCCAGATAGCCTTGCATCAGGCTGGGCGACAGGATTTCAATTTCGCCTGACTGGCCGTGCCGCAGCACCTGGCCGGTTTCCGGGTCGCGGGCGCGTACCCGTGCCTCGGGGTAGATCAGCGTGCCGCCGGGTTGGTGGCGGGCCGCCACGTCGCCTTCCGCCGGATCACGGGGCTGGCCCGCCACCAGCGCAATCAATTCACTGGAGCCGTACAAGCCGGTCAGCGGCACACCGGCTTCGCGCGCCAGATCCAGCATGTTGTCCAACGCCGGCGTGAAGCTGGCGAAGCCGAACAGCCGCGCCGAGGCGAAGGCGCTGGCGGGCGCGGCCTGCATCATGCCAACCAGCGCCTCGTTGTTGGCATAGGTGTGCGTGACTTTGTAGCGTGCGATGGCGCCGGCCGATTCGGCGGCGTTGAACACCGGCGCGCAGACCACGGGCACGCCTTGCGCCAGACCGCCCGCCAACGTTGCAAAGCCGAACGCGCCGCAGAACGGCGCGCTGGCCAGCACGCAGCTGTGGTCGTCATAGCCAAACGCTTGCGCCACCGTGGCGCCGTGCCGCAGCAGGGTTTGCTGGTCATGCAGCACGAATTTGGGTTTGGACGTGGTGCCCGACGTGGTGAAACACAGCATCCCGGCGTTGCCTTGCGCGGCCGGGGGCGGTTGCTGGCTTGCCATCAGGTCGGCGTAGCGATGGGTGGGTTTGCCCGGGATGAATGCGGGGGGCGGTGCGGCGGGGACAGTCGAAGTGGCGTCGGTTGTAGGGGCGACGTTCGGGGTGGCATTGTTCGGGGTGACGTCATTCGGATCCGGCTCGGCAACGGCGATCGCGCCTTGCAGGCGCGTCAGTTCCGACGCCGGGACGGCGGCCAGGATGCCCGCGAAGTCGATGCCCTTGAAGCCCGGCCAGAACACCAGCCAGTCGGCCTGGCCACGCCCCAGGATGTCGGCCACCTCCAGGGCGCGAAAGCGCGTGTTGACGGCCAGTACCAGCGCGCCCAGATGCGCGCAGGCCAGGAAAGATTCCACCCAGGCGGCGCAGTTGGGCAGCCAGACCGCCACGCGGTGGCCGGGGCGCACGCCGATGCGCGCCAGTCCCGAGGCCAGGGCGCGGCTTTGGTTGCGCAGTTGTGCGGCGCTGATGGGCTGGTCTTGATCGATCAACAGGGTCGCTTCGGGGCGGCGGGCCGCCAGTGCATCCAGATGTTCGGCGAAGGTCGAGTACGGCAAGGTCATGGCTCACACCGTGGCGATGGGCGTCACGGGCGAACCCACCGCGCCGGGCATGCGCAAGGGCGGGGCGGTCAGCAGGAAGCGGTTGCGTCCGTTGGCATGCAACCAGTCGGCCAGGTCCTTCAAGTACCACAGCTCGGCCAGCGGCACGCCCAGTTTGAAGAGGCAATGGTGGTGCAGCGGCAAGATCGAATGGCCGGGGCCGGAGGTGCGTGCCGGGTAGGATTCCACCGCGTAGTTGTCGGCGCAGATGGCGGCCACGCCGCTGGCGGAGATCCAGTCCAGCAGTGCGCTGTCGGCGCCGTCCAGCACCGCGCCGGTCTGCTCCAGTGCGTGCGGGTCAGGCTGCCCGTTCATTTCGACCACGCGCTCGGCAAAGCCCGTGCGCAACACCAGCATGTCGCCGGTTTCCACCACCACGTTCTGTTCGCGCATGGCGGCCTGCAATTGTTCATGCCCCACCAGCGTGCGGCCGGGGCCGAAGGCGCGCGCAAGGTCCACCAGCACGCCGCGCCCCTGCATGCCTTTTTCGGCATAGCGGCTAACGCTGAGCTTGCGCGCAAACGAGCCCCCGGGCGGGCAGCAGGCATCCGGCGCCGTGTCGGGGTCGGCGCCGCCAAACACGTCCACCCCGGCGGCATAACCGTTGTAGTACACGCGGCGGGCCTCGCCGTCGCCCTGGATGTCGAACAGCGCGCCCACGTGGCACAGGCCGTCCCACTGCGTGGAATATTGCATTGACAGCGTCACCTGGTCGTCGGACAGCACGTCGACGGCCTCGGGCTGCACTTGCGACATCGCAAAGTTCAGGTAGGGCGTGCCCTCGCGGAAGGTGGGCTTGAGGGTGGGGGCGTGGCGGCGGGGGTTGAGCACGTTGCCGCCCGGCAGGTCCAGCGGCAGCGACAGGCAGAACACCTTGCCCGCCTGCACTTCACGCACGGCCTGCAACACTTTTTCCTCGGTCAGCAGGTTCAGTCGGCCCAGTTCATCGTCCGGGCCGAAGTCGCCCCAGGTGGATCCTTCGGGGCGTTGCGTCCAGCGTTTCATTGCTTGTCTCCTATCCGATTTCTGTGTTTTTATAACTATAGTACGTATTTACGTACTTTGAGCAGTTGTCGATTTCAAGAAGAAATCCGCATGCAGCGGATTCAACAGGAGACAAGTTCATGAACTCATCCGTACCTCCGCGCGCTGGGCGGCGCAGGCTGGCGCTGGCCGCCCTGGCCCTGCTGGCGTTTCCCGTGGCGCATGCCGCGGGCTATCCCGATCATCCCGTCACGGTGGTGGTGCCTTACCCGCCGGGCGGTGGCGCCGACATGTTCGGCCGCGCCATTGCTAATGCGCTGCAACCCGGGCTGAAGCAGACGGTGCTGGTTGAAAACAAGCCCGGCGCGGGCGGCAATATCGGCATGGCTTACGTGGCCCGCGCCAAGGCCGACGGCTACACGCTGGGACTGGGCACGATCGGCACGCAGACCATCAACCAGTTCCTGTACAGCAATATGGCGTTCGACCCCGAAAAAGACCTGGTGCCGATCGCGCTGGTGTCCACCACGCCGAACGTCATCGCCGTCAGCGCCAAGTCGCCCTACAAGACGGTGGCCGACGTCATCAAGGCCGCCAAGCAATCGCCCGACAAGAAGCTGACCTACGCCTCGCCGGGCGTGGGCTCGTCGGTGCACCTGACCGGCGCGTACTTCGAGGCGATGGCGGGGGTGACGATGCTGCACGTGCCGTTCAAGGGCACATCGGCATCGCTGCCCGCCGTGGCGGGCGGGCAGGTGGACCTGCTGTTCGACAACCTGCCCGGCTCGCTGGCGCAGATCAAGGACGGCGGCCTGGTGCGCGGCGTGGCCGTTACCTCGGCGCAGCGCGACCCGTCCGTGCCCAACCTGCCTACCGTTGCCGAATCCGGCCTGCCCGGGTTTGACGTGACGGCCTGGTTCGCGCTGTACGCGCCGCGCGGCACGCCCGCGCCGGTGGTCAAGCAATTGATCGACGCTGCCCGCAGCGGCCTGCAAGACGCCGCCCTGGCCAAGAATTTCTCCACGATGGGCGCCAAGCCCGGCACGCTGTTCGGCGACGACCTGGCCGCCTTCGAACGCGCGGAGCGCAAGAAGTGGGGCGGGCTTATCAAAGACCAAGGGATTACCGCGCAATGAACACGCCCATCGCACTTGTCACCGGCGGCAGCCGGGGCATCGGCCGCGCCATCGTGGCCCGCCTGATTCAGGACGGCTATCAGGTGGTGAATTTCAGCCGTCGGCCGCCCGATGCCTTGCTGTCGGGCGAGACGTTTCGCTCGGTTGACCTGGGCGATGCGGCGGCCACCCGCGAGGCCGCGCGCGAACTGGCGGCCGAGCGGCGCGTGCTGCATCTGGTGAACAACGCCGGCATGATCCAGGTGGCCAACATCGAAGACGTGACCGAGGCCGAATTACAGCGCACGCTGGCCTTGAACCTGACCGCGCCAGTCCTGCTGTTGCAGGCGCTGCTGCCCGCCATGCGCGAGGCGCAGTACGGGCGCGTCGTCAATATCGGCAGCCGCGCCGCGCTGGGCAAGGGCGGGCGCACGGTCTACGGCGCGTCCAAGGCCGGGCTGGCCGGCATGACGCGCACCTGGGCGCTGGAATTGGCGGCCGACGGCATCACCGTCAACACCGTGGCGCCGGGGCCGATCGCCACCGAACTGTTCAATCAGTCCAATCCGCCCGGTCAGCCCAAGACCCTGGCGCTGGAAGCGTCCATTCCCGTGCGCCGGGTGGGGCAGCCGGAAGAAGTGGCGCACAGCGTCGCCATGTTCCTGGACAAGCAGGCGGGCTTCATCACCGGGCAACTGCTGTATGTGTGCGGGGGTATGTCGGTGGGCCTGGCGGGGTAGCGCGTTGCCAGCGGCGTGGGGGGAGGCCGCTTATTGCGGCTTCCATTCGCGCCCGTCCTTGGACCGGAAGCGGCCGCCGGTGGCGCAGCATCCGCCCGCGCCCATCGCCATTTCGCCGATGATGGCCTCCACCGTCTGGCCTTCGCGGCTTAAGGATTGGCGCTGGCAGTCCATGAACGACGGATAGAACTCGGGCTCCAGCACCTTCGTCCAGCGGCGGGCGCCGGCTGACGTGGATTCGGGATCGGGCTCGTTCAGGAAGACCTCGCACTCGTGGACGATCAAGTGCACCTGCTGGCCGTTCAACTCGCCCTTGAATTCCCGGTGGGGCGCCAGATCCTTGAACAAGCGTTGTTCCAGGGTCAGCTTGGGCGGGTCGTCGGGGTTGTCACAGCCCGCCAGCAGCGGCAGGGCCAGCAAGGCAAAGGCGGCGAGGGCGCGGCGCGCGGACTTGCGGTGGACAGCGGGTGTTGTCATGGAGTGGACCTGTTGTGCGTGGGGCCCACATGTTGCTGGACCGATTTTTTCGACATCTTACCGGTGGCCTGCAGCGCGCTGGCGCGCTCCTGGCGCAGCCGCCGCAGCACTTCGGTGGGCGCCACACCGAAGTGCGCGGCGAACTTACGTTGGAAGGTACGGCGCGACATCTGGCAGGCATCGGCCATGTCGTCCACCGACCAGCGTGCCGACAGCTTCGCCTCGATTCTTTCGACCAGATCCCGGAACGGCGCGGCCACGCGATCTTGCAGGCGCAGCGTCTGGCTGTACTGACGCTGGTCGCCATCGCGGCGCATGAAGACGACCAGCCGGCGCGCCACCTGTTGCGACAGCGCCGCGCCCACGTCACGTTCGATCAGCGCCAAGGCCAGGTCGATGCCCGCCGTCACGCCCGCCGACGTCCAGTACTTGCCGCTTTCAATGAAGATGCGGTCGTCTTGCACGCGCAGGGCGGGGTACCTCTGCCGCAGCCGGTCGGCCGAACGCCAATGCGTGGTGACGGCGCGGCCATCCAGCAGGCCGGCCGCGGCCAGCACGAAGGCGCCGGTACACACGCTGCACGTGCGCGGCGCGCCGGCGTCGCGACGCCGCAACCAGGCCATCGTTTCGGCATGGGCGCTGGCGTGGTCCGCGCCGGGGCCGCCTGGCACCAGCAGCATGTCGATGGGCGCGTCGCCGTCTTGTTCGAAGGTGCCGTCCACCTGCATGCGCAGGCCCTGTTCCCAGGTGCTGACGACCGGCGTCGCGGCAATCGTGCTCAACTGGTATAGCGCTTCTCCCGCCTCTTCGTTGGCGGAACTGAAGGCCTGCCAGGGGCCCGCCAGATCCAGCGGCTGGAACCCGTCGTACAGCATGAACACCACGCGCCGTGGCGCGGTTTGGCCGCATTCTGGCGCACGGGCGGGGGCGCGTCCGCCTATGCTGGGCGCTGGCGTTTCTGAGGGAGCATCGTCATGCATGTGAATTTTCTCTTGTTCGAAGGGCTGACCCAGTTGGACATGACCGGGCCCTACGAGGTCTTGGCGAACGCGCCGGGCTTCACCGTGGATTTTGTCGCAAAAACGCGCGATCCGGTACGGTGCGATCGCGGCCTGCAATTCGTGCCCACGCAAACCCTGGCGTCCGCGCCGCCCTGCGACCTGCTGGTGGTGCCTGGCGGGCCGGGCACGGATGATGCCATCGTCGATGCGGATTGGGTGGCGTTCACGCGCACGCAGGGACTGGCCGCGCAAACCATCTTCGGCATTTGCACGGGGTCGCTGCTGTTGGGCGCGGCGGGCTTGCTGCGCGGCAAGCGCGCGTCCAGCCACTGGCGCGCGCGCGAACTGCTGTCGCGCTTTGGCGCGATTCCCAGCGATGAACGCCTGTGTGTCGACGGCAATATCTACACGGCCGGCGGCGTGACGTCCGGCATCGACATGGGCTTGAAAGTGGTGGCGGCGCTGTGTGGCGAAGACGTAGCCAAGCTGATTCAGTTGCAGATCGAATACGACCCCAAGCCGCCGTTTCCGGGCGGCACGCCGGCCACGTCCGAGCCGGCCGTGGTGGAGCGCTACCTGGCCTTGTCAGAAGCGCGCTTCGCGCGGCGGTGGGGGGCGGTGGACCGCGCCGCCGCCGCCATGCCCTAGGCTATCGGGCTGCCTGACTTGGGCCGCGCGACTGAGGCCTTGCTACTTGGGCCATGCTACTTGGACCGCGCTACTTGCCGAAGGCGTAGGTGCCTTCATCCACGTCCGTGTCCAAGCTCGGATCCACGCTGGGGTCCATATTCGGGTCCTTGACCTTCGGGGGCGTGGCGCCGTCTTGCAGCATTTCGGCGGCCGTCAGGCCCTTGGTCAGTTCCAGGGCCTGGCGTTCGAACAGGCGCCGATACAGGCCGCCCTGCAAACGGATCAACTGGTCATGGCTGCCTTCTTCGATGATGCGGCCACGGTCCATCACCAGCAGACGGTCCAGGGCGCGCACGGTCGACAGCCGGTGCGCCACCACCAGCGTGGTGCGGCCCACCATCAGGCGGTCCATGGCCTGCTGGATCAGCACTTCGCTTTCGCTGTCCAGGCTGGAGGTGGCCTCGTCCAGGATCAGAATGGGCGAGTCCGCCAGGAACGCACGCGCGATCGCCACGCGCTGGCGTTCGCCGCCCGACAGCTTGATGCCGCGTTCGCCCACCAGCGTGTCGTAGCCCTTGGGCAGCGTCATGATGAAGTCATGCGCGCTGGCCAGCCGGGCCGCCTGCTCAATCTCGGCCTGCGTCGCGCCCGGCCGGGCATAGGCGATGTTCTCGGCCAGCGTGCGGTGGAACAGCACCGGGTCCTGCTGCACGATCGCGATCTGGCTGCGCAACGACGCCTGCTTCACCTGGGCGATGTCCTGCCCGTCGATGGTGATGCGGCCGCCGTTCACGTCGTACAGGCGCTGGATCAGCTTGATGAACGTGGTCTTGCCCGAGCCCGAATGGCCCACCAGTCCGACGCGCTCTCCGGGCGCGATGCGCGCGGAGAAGTTCTGGTACAGCGCCGTGTTGTGCGCGCCATAGCGGAAGGTCACGTCTTCAAAGCGGATTTCACCTTCGCGAATGTGGATGGCGGATGCGCCCGGACGGTCGGCCACGCCCAGCGGCTGGCGTCCCATCGCCACCAGTTCTTCCATGTCGTTGACCGAGCGTTGCAGGTTGCGGATATGCATGCCCACGTCGCGCAGATAGCCTTGCAGCATGAAGAACATCGTCAAGGTGAAGGTGATGTCGCCCACGGTGGCCTCGTTGCGCGACCACAGCAGCAAGGACGCGCCCAGGATGGCGGCCTGCATCGCCACCAGCATCGCGCCCTGGATGCCGCCGTTCAGTGTGCCGCGTACCCAGGTGCGGCGCGTGCGATGGCGCCACTTGTTCACCACGCGATCCAGCCGCGCCTCTTCACGCGCTTCCGCGCCGAAGGCCTTGACCACCGCGTTGCAACTGACGGCGTCGGCCAGCGCTCCGCCCATGCGCGTGTCCCAGGCGTTGCCCAAGCGCGCGGCCGGGGCCACATAACCCAGCGACAGCGCGGCGGTGACGGCGATATACACCACCGAACCCAGGCCCACCACCAAGCCCATCAAGGGCCAGTGCGCGCCCAGCAGGGCGGTGGCGCCCACCAGCATCACCACGGACGGCAACAGCGCGATCAGCAGCGTGTCGTTCAGGATGTCCACGGCCCACATGCCGCGCGTGATCTTGCGCACGGTGGAACCCGCGAAGCTGTTGGCATGCCAGTCGGTGGAAAAGCGCTGCACGCGGTAGAAGGCGTTGGACACGATCCCGTTCATCATCTTCAAGGTAAACGTGATGATGTTCTGGAACACCGCCTGGCGCAGCAGCGTGCCGCCCACGCCCAGCGCCACCAGCAGCCAGAAGGCCGTGATGGCCGCGTCCCAGGCCAGCGCGTCGCCGCTCGAACCGGACGCCACGGCGTCAACCAGGCGGCCGGCATACATCGGCGTCAGAATATCGGCCACGGCCGAGAGCAAGGCCAGCAGCACGATGACCAGGGTGCGCCAGGGCTGCAAGACCCAATGCTTGAAGGTAAAGCCCAGGACGTCCTTGAAGGCCTGTCCTCGAAAGTCGATTTTTTTTCTAGCCATAACAATGGCCTGGCGGCACAAGACACGCCAGGATGTCCTTGTGAGGAAAGAGGGATAACAAGCCGGATGCCCAAGGCATCGGCAACTGCGTTTACGGGTGTTGAGCGGGCGCGGTGGACCAGTCGCTAGGTAACGGTCTAGCGATGGATCCGCGCGGGCGACGACTTAATGGCGTCGCGGGGATACGCGCGGGACGGCGGTGAGCATGGGGTAAAACATCATGCGGCCTCCCTGGCGGTAAGTGAAGTGGATGAAAAAGGAATGGGCAAAGGCCCGAATTGCTGATTCTATAGAGATGATGTAAGGGAATCAACGGGGCGCTTTGTGTGGGTATTGCCGCTGTGGGTTTTTTTCAACGGCCGGGGCCGCGGGGCTTGAACGCGGCGAACCCCGCCCAACATTGCTGCGTGAATTCGTACAGCGCATCTTGCGCCGCCAGGGGCGTGCGCCCGGCCAGGCGCGCCAGCACGTAATGGCCCTGGCGCTGGCGGTCAGGCGGCAGCGGCACTTCCACGAGTCGCCCCGCCTCTTGTTCGCGCCGCGTCACGCAGATCACGCCCAGCAGCAGCGTGTCGGTATGCAGCGCCAGGTCGGCCAGCGCATCCAGGTTTTCGCAACGCAGCGTCACCATCTGTTCGGGCGCGCCGCCTGGCCCCAAGGTTTCGGCAAGCCGTAGCGATACCTCCGGGCTCAGCGTGCTGGAGGCCACCGGATATTGCCGCACCTGTTCGATGCCCACGCGCTTGTGCGCCAGGATGGGGTGCCCCTTGCGGCAGACCATGCCCGCGCGCAGCGGCGCCAGCGGGCGGGTGTCGATATCGGCGGCGTCGTACAGCATGCGCGCATCGCACACCATGGCGTCGATGCGTTCGGCGCGCAGCATGTCGAGCAGCGCCGCCGTGCTGCCCAGTTCGACGCCCACGCGCACCTGGGGCCGGTGGGCGGCCATGTGCGCCAGAAAGGGCGACAGCAGCAACGAGGCCGGGGCGGGGCTCAGGCCGATGGTCAGCGAGCCCGCATCGCCGCCGTGCAACGCCTTCAGTTCGCGTTGCAGCTCGGCTTCTTCGAAGCGCATGCGGCGCGCGCGCTCGGCCACGCAAGCGCCGTAGGGCGTCAGGCGGACCCGGCGCGTGCCGCGATCCAGCAGCGGCAGGCCCAGCTCGGTTTCCAGCGCCTGAATGCTGCGGCTAAGCGCGGGTTGGGACAGGTTCACCTTTTCCGCCGCCAGCGAAAAAGTGCCGTGTTCGACCACCGCCAGCAGGTGTTTGAGTTTCTGAAAGTCCATGAGCTTTACGCATCGAATCCATGACATAAATGCATTGGCATTATAAGTAGCGGCTTCTTATCATGGTCCCCGGACGGCGCCCGCAGAGGCGCCGCATCCCGCGCTGAAGGTCGCTCGCAAGCATGGCGCGGTTTATCAATTTGGAGACAGAGTCAATGAAGCAGCATTTGTTGTCGGCCGCCATCCTGGCAGCCTGCGCCGGCGTGGGCGCAGCCCCCGCGCACGCGCAATCCCAGCCCCAATCCCAACCGTCCCTGACCGCCGACGCCCAGCGCCCCGCCGCCGGGCAGGTCACCATCCGCCGCGACGGCTACGGCATGCCCCACGTCTACGCCAACACGGTGTACGGCATCTTCTACGGTTACGGCTACGCGGTGGCGCAAGACCGTCTGTTTCAGATGGAGATGGCGCGTCGCAGCACGCAAGGCCAGGTGGCCGAAGTGTTGGGCGAAAAAATGGTGGCCTTCGACAAATCGATACGCGGCAATTTTTCGCCCGAACGCATCCAGCGCCAACTGGCCGCGCTGCCCGCGTCCGAACGCCAGATTCTGGACGGCTACGCGGCCGGCATGAATGCATGGATTGCGCGGGTGCGCGCCGAACCCGGCACGCTGATGCCCAAGGAATTCAACGACCTGCAATTCCAGCCGTCCGACTGGACGCCCTATGACGTGGCGATGGTGTTCGTGGGCACCATGGCCAACCGGTTTTCGGACGCCAATAGCGAAATCGACAACCTGGCGCTGCTGACCGCGCTACGCGACAAGCACGGCGAGGCGCGCGCCATGCAGATCTTCAACCAATTGCGCTGGATGACCGACAGCCGCGCGCCGACCACGGTGCCGGAAGAAGAGGGGGTTTATCAGCCCGCCACCTATCAACCCGCCACCGCGCGCGCGCCCGCCAAGCTGTCCTACGCCTTGCCGCGCTACGACGGCACGCCGCCCATGCTGGAGCGCGTGGCGCGCGACCCGCAAACGCGCGGCGTGCTGCAAGACGCGCCCGCCGACGCGCCTGCCCGCCTGCTGGCGCAGTTTGCGCAAAGCGGCCAGCCCGGCATCGCCGGCTTTCCCACCACCAGCAATATGTGGATCGTGGGCCGCGAGCACGCCAAGGACGCGCGTTCCATCTTGTTGAACGGCCCGCAGTTCGGCTGGTGGAACCCCGCCTACACCTACGGCATCGGCCTGCACGGCGCGGGCTACGACGTGGTGGGCAACACCCCGTTCGCCTATCCCAGCATTCTGTTTGGCCACAACGCGCACGTCACCTGGGGCTCCACGGCAGGCTTTGGCGACGACGTGGACATCTACGCCGAAAAGCTCGACCCCGCCGACCGCACCCGCTATTTCCACAATGGCGAATGGAAGACGATGGAAAAGCGCACCGAGCTTATCCAGGTCAAGGACGGCAAGCCGGTATTGATGGACGTGTACCGCACGGTGCATGGCATCGTGACCAAGTTCGACGACAAGCAGCATGTGGCCTACGCCAAGGCGCGCGCGTGGGAAGGCTTTGAGTTGCAATCGCTGATGGCCTGGACGCACAAGACGCAGTCGCGCAATTGGGACCAGTGGAAGCAGCAGGCCGCGCGCCACGCGCTGACCATCAACTGGTACTACGCCGACGACCGGGGCAACATCGGCTATGCGCACACCGGCTTTTATCCCAAGCGCAAACCCGGCCATGACCCGCGCCTGCCCGTGCCCGGCACCGGTGAAATGGACTGGGACGGCATGCTGCCGTTCGCCACCAACCCGCAGGTCTACAACCCGCGCCAAGGCTACATCGCCAACTGGAACAACCAGCCCATGCGCGGCTATCCGTCCACCGACCTGTTCGCCATCGTGTGGGGCCAGGCCGACCGCTACGCCGAAATCGAAACGCGCATGAAGGCCATGACGGCCGATGGCGGCAAGGTCAGCGCGCAGCAAATGTGGGACTTGATCCGCACCACCAGCTACGCCGACGTCAACCGCCGCCACTTCCTGCCGTTCCTGCAACGCGCCGTGGCGGGCTTGCCAGCTGATGACGCACGCGCGCGGCTGGTGGCCGACTTGTCCACCTGGGACGGCATGGGCACCAGCGACAAACAGCCCGGCTACTACGACAACGCCGGGTCCGCCGTGATGGACGCCTGGCTGCGCGCCATGCTGCGCAGCACGCTGGCCGACGAGATGCCCGCCGACTTCTTCAAGTGGTACAGCGCCACGGGCTATCCCACCCCCGCCACGCCGGCCACCGGTTCGCTCAACCTGACCGTGGGCGTGAAGGTCTTGTTCAACGCCTTGGCCGGCCCCGACGCCGGCGTGCCCCAGCCCTACGACTTCTTCAACGGCAAGCGCCCGGAAGCGGTCAGCCTGGCCGCGCTGGACGAGGCCCTGGCCGCCTTGCAAAAAGCGTATGGCCAGGACCCGGCCGCGTGGCGCATCCCCGCGCCGCCGATGGTGTTTGCGCCGAAGAACTTCCTGGGCGTGCCGCAGGCGGACGACAAGGCGGTGCTGAGTTTTTCGGCCACCCAAAACCGGGGCACCGAAAACAACATGACGGTGTTCGACGGCAAGGGCGTGCGCGCGGTGGACGTGGTGGCGCCGGGGCAGAGCGGTTTCGTGGCGCCGGACGGCACGCCGTCCGTCCACACCCGCGACCAGTTCGACTTGTACAACCACTTTGGCAGCAAGCGCGTCTGGTTCACGGATGCGGAAGTGCGCGCCAACGCTAAGTCGGTTGAGACGTTGCGCTACTGACCGTGTAGCCGCCCTGGTGGCTGGCCAGGCGCGCATAGGCCCCTTGCTTGCGCAGCAATTGGTCATGCGTGCCGGCCTCGGCCAGCGTGCCGCGATCCAGCACCAGGATCAGGTCCGCGTTGCGGATGGTGGACAGCCGGTGCGCAATCACCAGGGTGGTGCGGTGCTGCATCAGCGCGTCCAGCGCGGTCCGCACCTGCATCTCGGACAATGTGTCCAGGTGTGAAGTCGCCTCGTCCAGGATCAGCACCGGCGCGTTCTTCAGGAAGGCCCGCGCAATCGAGATGCGCTGGCGCTGCCCGCCCGACAACTGCATGCCGCGTTCGCCCACCTTGGTGGCCAGCCCGTCGGGTAGTTGCTGTACGAATGCCGTCAGCGCCGCCTGGTCCAGCGCGCGCGCCAGTTCGTCGGGCGTGGCCTCGGGGCGCGCCAGCCGGATGTTGCCCTCCAGCGTGTCGTTGAACAGGTAGGTGTCTTGGGTGACCAGGGCCACACGCTCGCGCAATCCGTCCAATTGCAGTTGGCGCACATCCAGGCCGTCCAGCTTGACCGCGCCCTGGCGCGGGTCCCAGAAACGCAGCAACAGGCTGGCCACGGTGCTTTTGCCGGCGCCCGAGGCGCCCACGATGGCCACGGTTGCGCCGGCTGGCGCCTTGAAACTCAAGTCCTTCAGCGTGTCTTCCTGTTTGCCGGGGTAGGCGAAGCTGACGTGCTCAAACGCTAACGACAAGCCATGCGTGGCCACCGGCGGCGCCAGCGGGCCGTCGGTGACGGGTTCGGGCTCGTTGCTGACCACGTGCAGGCGGCGCGTGGCGGCGATGGTGTCGGCCAATTGGCGGCTGACCTGTGAAATCTCGGACACCGGCAGAAAGGTCGCCATCGCAATCAAGACCAGCAAGGGCAGCATGCTGGCCGACAGCGCGCCCGCGGATACCTGCAAGGCGCCCACGACCGCCACGGCCAACCCGCCCAAGCCCATGGCTACTTCAAACCAGGCCGTTTGCTTGGAGAGATCGCGCAGGATGTCCAGCCGGCGGATGCGGTATTGATCAGCCACTTTCAGGAACTGGCCCCGGCGGCGGTCGGTGGCCTGGAAGGCGGTCAGGTCGGCCAGGCCCTGGATGGTGTCGGTGGTGTGCGCGCTCATTTCGCCCAGCGCCTGCCGCGCCTTGTCGCCCAGCGTATCGATATGGCGGCGGCCGCGCACGGGCGACACCAGCGCATAGGCCAGGAAGGGCAGCAGCGCCAAGGCCACGGGCCAGCTATACACGCCCAGGAAGCCCAGCACCGACAGCGGCACCAGCACCGACACGATGGCCGGGGCGATGGTGTGCGCGTAGAAGTACTCGACCATCTCGATGTCTTGCGTGGCCAGCGCAACCAGGTCGCCCGAGCGGCGCTGCAACAGGTAGGCGGGCGCCAGCCGCTCCAGCTTGTCGAACAGCTTCACCCGCATGTCGGCCAGCAACTGATAGGCCATCGCGTGCGCCAGCCAGGATTCCAGCCAATGGAACAAGGCGGCCAGCGGCGCGCAGACCAAGAGGCCGACGATCAGGCCGGAGATCTCGCGGCCATCGCGGATGGCGGCCACGATCAGTGCGCTGAACACGCCCACGCCGATGAAGGCGGCCACTCGCGCGACGCCCAGCAGGATGGTGGCGGTCAGCGTGCCGCGCCACGGCTTGACCACGGACAGCAAGGTGCCCAGCGTGGCGCGCCAACCCACTTGGTCGGCATCGGCATCCAACGGGCGCAGGGCGGGGCCTTGCGTGCCGCCGTCGTCGTCTGCATCGTCGGGCTTGGCGGCATCCAGCACCGGAGCCGACGCCAAGGTGGCCACACCGGCCGACGGGTTCCGGTGCGCCTCGGCCTGCTCGTGCATCAAGCGGTAGTACAGCCCGCGCGCCTGCATCAGTTGCTCATGCGGCCCGGCTTCCACCACGCGGCCCTGATCCAGCACCAGGCTGCGGTCGGCACCGATGACGCTGGCCAGCCGGTGCGCCAGGATCAACGTGGTGCGGCCGGCCATCAGGCGGTCCAGCGCCTGCTGGATCAACGCTTCGTTTTCGGTGTCCACCGATGACAGTGCTTCGTCCAGGATCAGGATGGGCGCATCGCGCAGCAGCGCCCGCGCGATGGCCACGCGCTGGCGTTGCCCGCCCGACAATTGCAGGCCGCGTTCCCCGATGCGGGTGGCGTACCCGTCGGGCAGCGCCATGATGAAGTCGTCGATATTCGCGGCACGGGCGGCGGCGCGCACCTGCTCGTGCGTGGCGTCCGGCCGGCCCAGGCGCAGGTTGTCATCGATGGTGCCGTGAAACAGCGTGATGTCCTGGCTGACCAGCGCAATTTGCGACAGCAGCGTCTGCGTGTCCAGCGTGTTCACATCGTGCCCGCCCACGCGGATGACGCCCGCCTGCGGCACGCATTCGCGCAGCAGCAGCCGCACGATGGTGGACTTGCCCGCGCCGCTGGGGCCGACCACGCCGACCCGTTCGCCCGCCGCGATGCGGAACGCCAGGCCTTGATGCGCGCGGCGCTCGGGTGTGTAGGAAAACGCCACGTTGTCGAATTCGATCGTGGGCGACAGGTGGGTGGGTGCGAGTGGGTTGGGCGCTGGATGGGCGGCCGTGTTGCGCGTGCCCAAGGCCCTGCTGGGCACGGGCGTCAGCGGCTGCGCGTCCATCAAGGCATGGATGCTGACGGCGGCCGACTGGCCCAGCATGCCGCGGTGCAAGACCGAACGCAGGTCGCGCAGCGGCCGGAAGATCTCGGTGCCGGCCATCAGCACGATCAGCAGCGCTTCCACGCTCATGTCGCCCGCGGCTACGCGCCAGGCGCCCAGCGTCAAGGCCAACGCCGCGCCCAGGGCCACGCCCAGGTCGCTGATGCCGCGCGTCAACAGGCTGACCGACAGCACCCAGAACGTGTTGTCCGACAGGCTGCGGGCGCGCGCCGCCAGGCGCCGGCCCCCGGCCTTGCCCTGGCCGTAGGACTTCAGCGTGGGCAGGCCTTGCACCGCGTCCAGGAAGTCTTCGCCGAAGGCATTCAGCGCCTGCGTGCGCGCCTGGCTGGCGCGGCGGTCCAGCATGTGCACCGCCATCGGGCCGAACAGCGCGAACAGCGCCGCCACCAGAAACACCAGCGCGGTGGGCACGTCCCAGAACGCGATCACGGCAAAGATGGCGAAGGGCGCGGCCGCCGCAATGGCGACCTGCGGCAGGTACTGGCCGAAGAAGGTTTGCAACTGCTCCACGCCGTCCACCACGGTCAGCATGACGCCGCCCGTGCGCTGGTTGGCGAACCAGGCCGGCCCCAGGGCGACGATGCGGTCGTACAGCTTGCCGCGCAAGGTCTGCTGGATTTGCGCCGACGTGTGGTTGGCCTGCACGGTGCGCCAGTGGTCGAACAGCGCGCGCAGCAGCACCATGGCGCCCACGCACAGGGCGGGCACGATCCAGTCTTGCCACGGCGCGCCGTCGAACACGCGGGCCAGCAACTGGCCCAGGAACACATAACGGGCAATGCCCGCCGCCAGCGCCAAGAGGCCCAGGAAAATGCCGCCCGCCATGCCGGCGCGCAATCCCGCCGTCAAGCGCCACAACCGAGAGTCGAAATACATATCAATGCTCCATGCAGAGCCTGCATGGTCGCTGATCCGACGCCGTTGCGATAGCGAGTCTTTTTCAATCTTGGGTTGAGATAAACTCAACCCCATGTCTGATCTGCCCAACCAGAATCCATCCGCCGATCTGCCCACGCATACGCCGCCTTTGGCCGCGCTGCGTGCGTTCGAGGCCGTTGCCCGCCTGGGCAGCCTGAGCCGCGCAGCGGGCGAGCTGCATGTCACCAAGAGCGCGGTCAGCCATCAGCTACGCGCGCTGGAGACCGATCTGGGCGTGCAATTGCTGCGCCGGGGCGGCACGGTGCGCCGCGCCGAAACCACCGAAGCGGGCGCCAAATTGCTGGCTTCGGTACAACAGGCCTTGACCCTTCTGGAGTCCGCTTGCCGCGACGTCCGCGCCAGCGCGCGGGGCCGCCGCCGCTACACGCTGAACGTGTCGGCCAACCCCTCGCTGGCCGCGTTGTGGCTGGCGCCGCGCATCGGACGCTTCATCGAACTGCATCCCGACATCGGCGTGCAGGTCTACTTGCACGCCAGCCAGGACCCCGCCTGGAAAAGCCAGGACATTGACCTGGCCTTCCTGCACGTGCGAGCCCGGGGGCCGCATCTGGCCGAGCCGGGCGACATTGCACTGATGACGGAAACCGTGGTGCCCGTGTGCAGCCCCGCGCTGATCGCGGAGGCCGAACGCGGCGACCCCCGCGTGTTCCTGCGGCACCGCTGGCTGGAGGAAAAACATATCGACAGCCCCGAAACCGATTGGCGCACCTGGGGCCCGCGCTTGGGGCTGGCCGAATCGGATTGGCAAGAGCCCATGGTCTTGAGCGGCCTGAGCACCGTGGTGGCGGCCGCCGCCGCGGGCGTGGGCATCGCGCTGGGGCGCGCGCCGCTGATCGATGAAGACCTTGCCAGCGGCCGCCTGGTGCCGTTGATGCCGCAACTGCGCATGCCGGGCTCGTGGGGTTATGTGATGCGCATCCACGCCAACCGGCCGATGGATGCGTCGCTGCCCGCGCTGGTGGAATTCCTGGCCGAAGAAGGCCGCAGCCAGGGGGCCTGGTAGCGGCCAGACCAGACCCGCCTAGTCGGTCGTCAGCTCCATGCTGCGCGTGACTTCTTCCTGCACCCGTTCCCAGATCGACCGCTTCAATTCCACAAAGCGTGGTGACAACTGCACGTCGGCACTGCGCGGATGCGGTAGGTCATTGTGGATGTCTTGCACGATGCGCCCGGGCTTGGAGCCCATTACGGCCATGCGGGTGGACAGCGTCAGCGCCTCGTCGATCGAATGCGTGATGAACACAATCGTCTTGCCGCTTTGTTCGTAGATGGACAGCAGCTGATCTTGCAGCACCTGACGCGTCATGGCATCCAGCGCGGCGAAGGGCTCGTCGAACAGCATCACGTCCGGGTCGTTGGCCAGCACGCGCGCAATTGACACGCGCTGCTTCATGCCGCCCGACAGCGCATGCGGATACTTGTCCGCCGCCTGTTTCAAACCCACCATCTCGATGAACTTGCGGGCAATCGGGGCACGTTCCTGTTTGGACATGCCGCGCATTTTCAAGCCGAATTCCACGTTCTCTTGCACCGTGCGCCACGGAAACAGCGCGTACTGCTGAAACACCATGCCGCAGGCGGCGGTCACGTCGGTGACCGTCTTGCCATTGATGGCGACGGTGCCCGTGTTGGGCTGGATGAAGCCGGCCATCAGGTTCAGCAAGGTGGACTTGCCACAGCCGGACGCGCCCAGCAGCACCAGGAATTCACCCCGCTTGACCTCCAGGTTGACCTTGTCCAGCACGGTCACGTCGCCATAGGCCTTGGACACGTCGGTCAGCTGGATCATCGTTTCGTTCATCGTTGCCATGCCAGCACCCACCGTTCAAGAAGCCGCAAACACAGATCGGTCACCAGCACGGTGAAACTGATCAGCACCATGCCGAGCACCACGGTGTCGGTCTGGAAGAATTCCTTGCCGTTCATGATCATGAAGCCCAGGCCTTCCCGCGAAGCGACCAGTTCCGCCGAGATCACGCAGGTCCAGGACAGGCCCAGAATGATCTTCATGCCCGACAGAATCTGCGGCAGGCAGCCGGGAAACAGCACCTCACGCATCACCTGCCAGCGGTTGGCGCCCAGGTTGCGCGCCGCGCGCACCAGCACCGGGTCAATGCTGCGCGAGGCTTCCATCACATACAGCAGCGCGGGCACGAACGAGCCCATGAAGACGATGCTGTACTTCTGCGTTTCGGTAATGCCGAACCACAAGAGCGACAGCGGAATCCAGCTCATCGACGGCAGCGGCCGCAGGAACGAGATGATGGGGTCGAAGACGGCGCGCGCCACCTTCGAGGTGCCCAGCAAGATGCCCAGCGGTATGGCCACGAAAACGGCCGCCAGAAAGCCCACCATCACGCGGCGCGTGGACGCCAGCACGTTGTAGAACAGCGTGCCCTGGTCCGACATGGACAAGGCCCGCGCAAGCACCTGGGACGGCGCGGGCAAAAAGATGGGGTCGACCGCGCCGGCACGGCACAGGCCTTCCCACAGCAACAGAAAGCCAAGAAGCGAAAACACGCTGACCCAGATCAGCCGTGTTTCCTTTGAAGACAAGCGCGCGGACATGGCGAGTGGGTTCCGCGTTTACAGGTACGAGGCCTGGACCCAGTCCTTGACCTGGGGCGCCTTGTCGATCTGCTTGAGCGACACCAGCATCTGGGCCAACTGCTGCATGCCGGTGACGAAGTTGCCCGGGTCCACCATCAAGGCCTTCTGGTCGGCGGCGGAATACCACTGCGTTTGCTTGATGACGGCCAGTTGCTCGGGGCGCGACAAGCCGGTCAGCTCCAACAGCACGCCGGCGGCCTCATCGGGCTGCTCGGTCAGCATGGCGTTGGCCTGGAACACCGCGTGCAGGAATTTCTTCACCGCTTCCGGGTTCTCGCGCCCCAGCTTGGCGTGCGTCAGCAGCACGTCCGGGCCGGGAGTGATGGCGTATTGCTTGTAGAGCGAGAACGCGGTGTCGTCCAGCAGCACGTGCGTGCCGGGCACGGCCTTGATGCGGTCGAACGCGGGCGTCCAGGCCACTGCCGCGTCAATCTGCTTGCCCTGGTAGGCGGACAGCAGGTTGGTGGCCGGCAGGTTGATGATGGACACGTCGCGCTCGGCGTCCAGACCGGCCTGGCGCAGCACATCAAGCAGCAGCACGTGCGCGCTGGAGGCGTAGGTGACGCCGATCTTCTTGCCCTTCAGGTCCGCCACCGACTTCACGTCTTCGCGCACCAGCACGCCTTCGGCGCGGCCGAAGTTGTTGGGCGTGGCGATCACCTGAAACTGGCGCGCGCCGGCCGCCATCAAGGCCAGCGACGACACCACGCCGGTGCCGGCCAGGTCGATGTTGCCGGCCATCACGGCGCTCATGCGGTCGGACGACGTGGCGAAGCTTTGCCACTTGATGTCCAGGCCTTGCTTGGCGAACAGGCCCGTTTTCATGGCGATGTAGGCCGAATAGTGGCCCAGCCACGCCGAGCCGCCATACGTATAAGACGCATTGGCGGCGCGGCCGATCATCGGAAAGCCCAGGGCGCTTGCGCCCGCCAGGGCAGCGGTGCGCACCAGCATGGCGCGGCGATTCATGTTCATATTTTTCCCCTACGTGGATGTAGATTGACGGATAGATTCCATGTCGCCGGCACTCTATGGTGCGGCAGACGAGACTTTCACCCGGCCGCCGCGCCAAGCCATGAATATAAGGAGCGGCGATGGTCAAAATTCGCCGCGCTTAAGCAATCTGCTTTTGTCACGCCCTGTTCTTGCGGCGCTTTTATTAAGTATTCGCGATGCTTATATTGCGATCGGCCCACTAACGCAGGTTCACACTCGCGCCACTTGTCCTTGGAGCCTTGTCGTGAAAAGTTATGACGTGATCGTGATTGGTGCCGGCGTGATCGGCAGTTCGGTGGCGTTCCACCTGGCGGAGCTGGGCGCGAAGAACGTGCTGGTGCTGGACCGCGCGACCATCGGCGCGGGCACGACCTCGCAGTCGTCCGGCATTTTGCGCACCCATTATTCGGTGCGCGAAAACGTGGAGCTGGCGCAGCGTTCCTGGAACGTGTTCAACCACTTCGCCAGCTACGTCGGTGACGACGAAGCGTCCTGCGGCCTGGTCAAGTGCGGTTATCTGATCACCGCCGCCGACGACGACAAGCTGGCGCCCTTGCAGAGCGCGCTGGACCAGCAGCGTGAACAAGGCATTGCGCTGGAATTGCTGAACCCCGCCCAGGCCCGCGAGCTGCTGCCCATTGCCTCGTTCGACAACGCCGCGCTGATCGGCTTTGAACCGGAAGCAGGCTTTGCCGACGCCTATCTGGTGGCCACCAGCTTCGCGCGCGGCGCCCGCCGCCGGGGCGTGACCATCCGCGAAAACGTGGACGTGAAAAAACTGCTGGTGGAAAACGGCCGCGTGGTGGGCGTGTCCACCTCTGACGGCGATTACGCCAGCCCCGTGGTGATCAGCACGCAGAACATCTGGACCTCCGAACTGGCGGGCTGGACCGGCGTGGCCATGCCGGTCGTGCCTGAGCGCCACGCGGTGCTGGCGCTGGAATGCGACGCCGCGCCCTATACCTATTCCATGCCGGTCTTCAAGGACCTGGCCTCGCCCGGCATGCTGTATTGCCGCAGCTATGGCGGCAACCAGATGCTGGTCAGCGAAGGCATCGTGGGCGAGGCGCTGCAAAACTGCGACGCCGAGCAAGGCGATATTCCGCTGGACTATGTGGCCGAAGTGGGCGAGCAGGTCGCGACGCGCTTTCCCGCCTACGAGACGGCGGGCCTGGCCTCGTCGTGGACGGGCGTGTACGACGTCACCCCGGACTGGAACCCGGTGCTGGGCCGCGTCCCGGGCGTGCAGGGCCTGATCGTGGGCTTCGGGTTTTCAGGCCACGGCTTCAAGCTGTCGCCAACCGTGGGCCGCGTGCTGGCGCAGGAAGCGCTGGGGCTGGCCACGGACGTGTCGCTCAAGCCTTATGACATCGGCCGCTTTGCCAGCGGTGCGTTGCTGACCGGCAAGTACGGCCTTGGCGCCGTCTCGTAACGCGATGCGCCCGCTGCACGCAAGCTGGTTGGCCGTTACGCCTGAACCCTGGAAGAACGGCGGCGGCGTCACGCGCACGTTGTCGGTGGATGCCGCCCAGCAACCGCCGCGCTGGCGGGTGAGCGTGGCGGACATCGATCGCGACGGGCCGTATTCCCGCTTCCCGGGCTATGACCGCGTATCGGTGGTGTTGACGGGCGGCGGTGTGGAGCTGGTTGCGGAGGGGGCGGATGTGGCCGACGTTGCCGATGCCGAGCGCATCACGCTTGTACCCGGTGTGGCCACGGCCTTCGCGGGCGATGCGGGATTTCAATCGCGCCTGTTGAATGGGCCGGTGCGCGTGCTGAACCTGTTTGTGTTGCGCGGCGCGGCGGTGGCCAGCGTCTTGTGCGTGGGCGGCGGGCAGTCTGCGGTACAGGCGGGCGGGCTGGCGCAAGCCAGCGCCACGACGCACACGCTGCGTATCGTTGTCGCCGCGCAGGCGGGACGCTTGAACCACCCCGCAGATGCCGGCGTGGCGCTGGCGGCGGGCGACTACATCGTCGGTCCGTCCTGTGACATCGATGCGCGGCAGGCCTTTGCGCCTGCGCAGCCTACGGCACGGAACGGCGTGGCCGCAGCGGTGCTGGATGTGCGCGTGCTAGCGCCTGCTGCCGTCTGACCTGTTCTGTTTTATTCGTTCCATTTGATCCGAAATTCCCTGACCCAGGAGTGTTTGCATGAAGGTATTAACCGCGGTCAAGCGCGTGGTTGACTACAACGTCAAGGTGCGCGTGAAGGCCGATCAAAGCGGTGTGGACATCGGCAACGTCAAGATGTCGATGAACCCGTTCGATGAAATCGCCGTCGAGGCGGCCGTGCGCCTGAAAGAGCAGGGCGTGGCGACGGAGGTTGTCGCCGTGTCTTGCGGCCCCGCGCAATCGCAGGAGACGCTGCGCACGGCGCTGGCCATTGGCGCCGACCGTGGCGTGCTGGTGCAGACCGACGCCGCGCTGCAACCGCTGGCCGTCGCCAAGCTGCTGCGCGCCGTGGTGCAGAAAGAACAGCCCGCGCTGGTGATTTTGGGCAAACAGGCCATTGATGATGACGCCTGCCAGACGGGCCAGATGCTGGCCGCGCTGTTGGGCTGGCCGCAAGCCACCAACGCCAGCGCCATCGAGATCGACGGCGGCACGGCGCGTGTCACGCGCGAAGTGGACGGCGGCCTGGAAGTGCTGCACCTGACGCTGCCCGCCATCGTGACGGCCGACTTGCGCTTGAACGAACCGCGCTACGTCACGCTGCCCAACATCATGAAAGCAAAGAAAAAGCCGGTGGACATCGACACGCCCGAGGGCTTGGGCGTGGACCCCGCGTCGCGCCTGTCGACCTTGCGCGTGGAAGAGCCCGCGGCGCGCGCGCCCGGCATCAAGGTGGCCGATGTGGCCGCGCTGGTCGACAAACTGAAGAACGAAGCCAAGGTGATCTGATGACGGTCCTAGTTATTGCCGAACACGACAACCACACCCTGAATAGCGGCACGCGCAACGCCGTTACCGCTGGCGCCAAGCTGGGCATGCCGATCCATGTGCTGGTGGCGGGCGCGGGCGCGCAGGCCGTGGCGCAAGCCGCCGCGCGCATCGCGGGCGTGCAGAAAGTGCTGCTGGCGGACGCACCGCATCTGGCCGACGGCCTGGCCGAGAACCTGGCGGCGCAAGCGGTCGCCGCGGCCGTGGATGTCTACACCCATGTGTTCATGGCTGCCACCACGCAGGGCAAGAGCGTGGCCCCGCGCATTGCCGCGCTGCTGGATGTGGAGCAGGTGTCGGACGTGATCGAGGTGCTGGCGCGCGACACGTTCAAGCGCCCCATCTACGCGGGCAACGCCATTGCTACGGTAAAAAGCGGCTATGCCGTCGTGGTGGCGACGATCCGCCCCACCGCATTCGATGCGGCGGCCGAGGACGGCGGCAATGCCGCGATCGAACCCATTGCCGCCGTGGCCGACCTGGGCCTTACGCAATTCAAGCGCCGAGACATCGCCGCGTCGGAACGGCCCGAACTGGGCGGTGCGCGCGTGGTGGTGTCGGGCGGGCGCGGGCTGGGCAGCGCCGAACATTTCAAGCTGCTGGACCCGCTGGCCGAAAAGCTGGGCGCGGCGCTGGGCGCCTCGCGCGCGGCGGTGGACGCGGGCTATGCGCCCAACGACTGGCAGGTGGGGCAGACCGGCAAGATCGTGGCGCCGGCGCTCTACATCGCGGTGGGTATTTCGGGCGCCATCCAGCACCTGGCGGGCATGAAGGATTCCAAGACCATCGTCGCCATCAACAAGGACGGCGATGCGCCGATCTTCGGGGTGGCGGATTATGGCTTGGTGGGAGACCTGTTCGAGGCCGTGCCGACGCTGACCGCGTCACTGTAAGGGCAGTAAGGGCTGTAAGAGCTTAAGCGCCCGCCCGCGTCAACGCCGCATGCTGCGCCAGAGCGTGGCGGGCGGCAGGCCGAGGGCGGGCGCGATGTCTTTCTGGATCAGGCGTTCCACCGCCATCAGGATCACGTCGCGCGCCTCGGTGGGCAGCTTGCCCACCTCTTGCTGGCGCGAGGCCAGGTATAGCGTGCGCGACAGGCCGGGATCGTCGGCGCGCGTCACGCCCAGATACGGCGCCAGCGGCAGCACCCGCAACTGGTCCACGAAATGGCGCGACTGCCAGATGCACAGCGGCGTGCTGATCGCAAAGCCGATGCCCGCCGTGACCAGGCTGAGCAGCGGGTCCGTGTTGTCGAATTCGAAGGTGCGTTCGATCATCACGTCGTGCGCTTCGATCAGGCGGTCGATTTCCGCGCCGATGAATGAACGCGCGCTGTAGCGGATGAACTGCATGCGCTTGCCCAGGTCTTTCAACGAGCCGATCTTGTCCACGTCCAGCGTGCGCGGCACGATCAGCACATAGGGTTCGCTGAACAGGCTGATCTTGCGGATGGTGGGCTTGCCCGCTACGGCGCTGGTGGTGACGACAAGGTCCAGTTGCCGGTCTTCCAGTTGCTTGTCCAGCACGGGCGTAATGCCCGACCACAAACGAATCTGGCGCGACGCGCCGGACAGGCCATGGATCAAGGTCGGCCCCAAGGTGCCGGCAAAGGAATCCACGCAGCCGAAGCGCACGATGTTGCGCTTGGCGCGGCTCAGGTTGCGCACGCTTTCCGTCATGTCGCCGGCTTGCGCCAATAGGCGCGCGGCGTGATCGAACAGCAGTTCGCCCGCTGGGGTCGGCCGGGCCGGGCGCGTGCTGCGGTCCAGCAGCTCGGTCGACATGGCGGCTTCGAGTTGCTTGACCCGCTGCGACACCGCCGCCTGCGACAGGCCCAGCAGGCGCGCCGCGCCGGACACCGACGCGGCTTCCACCACCGCCACCCAGGTCAACAGCAGGCTCCATTCCGGATAGTTTTCCGTCGTGCTGAAGGAAAAGCGGTTCATGGCCTGGGTTGTCCTGGATACGGTGGAGGAAAGGCTGGCGCTTGGCGTTTATCGCTTAGCGCTTAGCGCTTGGTGCTTAGCGCTGGCGCGCCGTGGTCTGCTCCAGCGCGGCCCGCACCATGGCTTCGACCACCGGGATGACGCGGCCGGCCAGGTCGGGGCGATAGCCGTAGGGATGCGTTTCGTCCATGTAGGTGGACTGGCACATTTCCAGTTGGATGGCATGTACGTTGTCGGCCGGCGAGCCATAGTGGCGCGTGATGTAGCCGCCCTTGAAGCGGCCATTGACGGCCCAGGTGTAGTCGGTGCAAGGGTCCAGTTGCGCCTGGACGGCGGCCAGGATGTCGGGCGCGCAGGCGGCGCCGTCGGACGTGCCGATGTTCAAGTCGGGCAGCTTGCCGTCGAACAGGCGCGGCAACACGCTGGCGATGGAATGCGCTTCCCACAGCAGCACGGTGCCGTGCTCGGCCTTGATGCGGTCGATTTCGCTGCGCAGTTGCGCGTGGTACGGCTGCCAATAGGTCTGCAAGCGCTGCGCGCGTTCGGCGTCGGTCAGCACGGCGTCGTCCTGGTAGAGCGCATCGCCACGGAAGGTCTGGGTGGGGCAGAGGCCCGTCTTGGTCTGGCCGGGGTACAGGCTTTCGTCGTTGGGCGGGCGGTTCAGGTCCACCACATAGCGCGAATAGCGCGCGCCGATCACGGAAGCGCCCAGGGCCTGGGCAAATTGGTACAGCGTGTCCAGGTGCCAGTCGGTGTCGCCGGACTGCAAGCCCAAGGGCGTCATTTGCGCGCGCTGCGCATCGGGAATCTGGCTGCCAAGATGGGGAATGGAAATCAGCAGCGGGGCGGTGCCACGGCTGAAATGAAAGAGGTCGCTCAAGGGAAAACTCCGGGTCACAAAATGAATGCGCGGCGGTGGGTGGGCTGACAGGCGCTGCGGGTGGGGCACGATAGCCTCGTGCCGTCTTCGCTGTGCCAGCTATCCCAGCTATCCAGCTATGCTAGGCAGCGCCATCCGCCACGGCAATTGCATCAGTTTAATGGATGTTGATAATCAGAAAGCCTGATGCTGATGGCGCGGGTGGGGCGACACCGGGAAATGGGTAAGGTAGAGTGCGCTACACAACGCGCGGCGAAGTCCGCGCTTGTTCTGCCCGCACTATTTACCCGCATTTTTTTCAGGAGTCCCATGATTGATGACCTGATCGAACTGGCCAAGCTCACCAGCCTGGGCCTGGCGCTGATGCTGCCCTTGGCCAACCCCCTGACGTCCATGACCTTGCTGCTGTCGCTAGGCGGGCAGATTCCTTATAAAGAGCGAGAACGCCAGGTGACGCAGGCGGCGTTCTATGTGGTGGGCGTCATGCTGGTGACCTACTACGCGGGCGCGTGGATCATGCACACGTTCGGCATCTCGATTCCGGGCCTGCGCATCGCGGGCGGGCTGATCGTGGTCAGCATCGGGTTCAGCATGCTGTTTCCGCCGGCGGAACCTCGCACGCTGGCCGCGGAAGCAGCGGCCGACGCCCAAACCCGGCAGGTGCCCAACATTGCGTTCGTGCCGCTGGCGCTGCCCGGCACGGCGGGGCCCGGCACCATCGCCATGATCATCAGCGGCGCGGCCTCGGTGGATGCCTCCATTACGCCGCAATACCCCGAGTGGGTGGTGGTCGTCACCCCCGTCATCGTCTTCGTCTTGCTGGGCGTGCTGTTCTGGGTGTGCCTGCGCTCGGCGGGCCGTATCGTCGCCGTGATCGGGCAGAGCGGCGTCGAAGCCATCTCGCGCGTGATGGGCTTTTTGCTGGTGTGCATGGGGGTCCAGTTCGTCATCAACGGCGTGCTGGAAATCGTGAGCCAGCATGGCGGTGGCTAGGCCGGTGGGGCAGGGCGGCTTGCGCCGAGGGTTGGCCGTGGCAGGACGGGTGTTGTTGACGCTGCTGCTGGCCGCGTCCGCCGTGTGGGGCTGCTTGGCACTGGCCTATCAAGCGCCTGGCGGCGCGTGGGGCAAGGGGGCCGCGGGCCTGGTGTGGACCGCGTTATGCGTGGGCGCCGTGCTGGCGCTGTGGTGCAAAACGCGGTGGCGCGCAAGCCGGTGGCGGCGGCAAGCGGGGTGGGCCTACGTGATCGGGTTGGCGCTGCTGTGCGGTTGGTGGCAGACCCTGGCGCCAAGCAATGACCGCATCTGGGCCGACGACGTGGCGAAGATGCTGCGCGGCACCGTGCAGGGCTCAACGGTCACGCTTGAAAACGTCCGCAATTTCGACTGGCGCGCGGACGACGACTACACCGTGCGCTGGGAAACGCGGCAGTACGATCTGGACCAGCTTGAGTCCGTGGACATGGCGCTGTCGTATTGGGCAGGCCCCGCCATCGCGCACACGCTGGTTTCCTTCGGCTTTTCCGACGGGCGGCACGTGGTGTTCTCGGTTGAAATCCGCAAGGAACGCGGCGAACAGTTCTCGGAGATTGGCGGATTCTTCAAGCAGTTCGAACTGAGCGTGGTGGCCGCCGAAGAGCGCGACATTCTGTATGTGCGCGCCGGGCCGCGCGGCGAAAGAGTTTACCTGTATCCGGTGCGCATGCCCGAGCGCGCCATGCGTGAACTGTTCCTGTCTTACGTGAATACCGCCAACACGCTGGTCACAACGCCCCGGTTCTATCACACGGTCACCGCCAATTGCACGACGCTGGTCTACCACATGGTGAACGCGATTGTGCCGGGCTTGCCGCTGGATCACAGGCTGTTGCTGTCGGGCTATCTGCCCGAGTACCTATACGAGCAGGGCGGGTTGGACGACAGCGTGGCCTTGGAAGAACTGCGCAAGCGCGCTTCGGTCGGCCCTCTTACCGCGCCGGAAGAGGACCCCGTCGCGTTTTCCAGGCGTATCCGGCAGCAGCCATGACGTGTTTCTCTGAGTTACGGAACAGTGTTTTCCACCCGGGAAACGGCCAATTTCGCTGGTTTTGTGCGGTACAGTAGCTGCCAAATACGCCGTATGTGAGTTTTTCGCACACGATTTTTCGTCTGGTTTCCAAGCCGGAATGTTCTTCAAGGAGGGGCGTCAGATGTCCTGGCCAACCCTGGTTATTGCAAGCGTTGCACTGATCGCTTTTGCCGCTGTGTTGTTGCGCCACCCCGGCGTCGTCCTTTACGACTGGTTCGCTGCGCGCAGAGTCGCCCGCATTGCCACCCGTACTGCCGCCCGCATTGCCGCCACCCGCGCGACAGGCGCGCCCCGCGCAACGGCGCACGCCGCCAAGCGTGTCGAACCCGCGCCGTCGGTCAGCTAGCCCTCCGCAGCGAGGCGCTCCCGCTAGTCTCCCGCAGCGAATCTCCCGCGCCCGCTTTCATTAGCGCCGCCGCGTCTGTTTCCCCACACCAGATAAAAAAAGGCCATCCGATCACGGATGGCCTAAGTACAGATAGGCCGCCCCGACTCTGCTCAGCAGGGGCGGCCCGCAGCCTGTTTAGAAGCGATGGCGGATGCCGGCGCCAACAGTGCTGATCTTGTTGCCGTTGATGAAGGCGGCGCCGTCGGCGTAGGAAGCCAGGGCGTACAGGTTGGTGCGCTTGGACAGGTCGTACGTGTAGCCGACGCTGTAGATGTCCATGGCGTACAGGTTCTTGTTCGGGTCAGCACGCTGCCACGACGCGAAGATGTTGCTGGCCGCGCCGATCGGGGCGCTCACGCCAACCATGTACGAGTTGATGCGCAGGCCGTCCCAGGTGAAGCGGCCGTTGGTGAAGCCTTGGCCTTGGGCCGTGCCACCGGCTTGCTGGCGGCCACCCATCAGCGAAAAGTCTTGTCCGGCGAAGACGCCGTCTTCGGAACGGCCATAAGCCAGCGACAGCTTGATGACTTCGAAGTCGTAAGCGCCACCGATGATGAACTGCTGCGGTTGCGGCTGGTTCGGCTTGCGGTATTGCACGTCATAGGACAGGGCAAGCTTCAGGGGGCCGTTGTCGTAGCGCACGCCGGCCGTCCAGGCGCGGTTGTTTTCCTTGGTCTTGAAGCCGGTCGGGCCTTCGACGTCGTCCGTCGAGAACGAGTAACCGACGCCGCCTTGGAAGCCGCTCCAGACCGGGGTCTGGTACATGACCATGTTGTCGTAGCGAACCGTGTTCGCGGCGCTGAAGGCCAAGCCCATGTTGGCGTTCAGGTAGTCCAGCGCGAACGGATCGATGTCGCCGAAGTACTTGGATGCGATGTTGGTTTGGCGGCCCAGTTCCAGCAGACCAAATTGGTCGCTGTTCAGGCCCACCGTGGCTTGGCGGCCGAACAGGCGGTCACCTTGCGAGCGGTTGCCGTTGTTAGCCGTAAAGCCGCTTTCCAACGTGAAGACCGCCGACAGGCCGTCGCCCAGGTCTTCCGTGCCGCGCAAGCCAAAACGCGAACCGTTCTGGATGCCGTCGTTCATGCCGATCCGGGAGTGGTAGTCGCCGCCATTCACGCCACGGTTTGAATCGGTGGTGCCGACCTTGCCGCGTTGATAGGTCATACCCAAGTCAACGATGCCGTACAAGGTGACGGACGTTTCCGCCTGCGCCGCACCGGCCATGCCAGCCAAAATCGCGCCAACGAGCAAAGTTTTTGTTAGTTTCATATCCACATCCGGTTCTAAGGCTTGCGTTGCCTGCTTTCAGGGGAGTGAAAGCAGCCCAGGCCTCAACAATAGGGAAGGCGGCTCGAAAACATGAAACTGAAAACTACGTAATGGTTCTGGATATACATATTGGGGCCGTATTCAGCTTCGCTCCCTCTGACAGCAGGCTGAAGCAGTAAATATCAGTTACCCCGTTCACATCTAAAAACGGGGCGCGCTATGGCTTGCTTACAACAGTCTGGGCCAAGTCGTGGGGCGGGCAGCCGGCTCGTGTTGCGTCAAGCATTGATCTGATTACGGAAAATGCCGGCCGCCTCGTCGCGTACAAATTGATAAATTGTGTCTGCTATTTCGTTGCGATTTAGACGGAATTCCGCTTGACGGGCGCGCCCGGTCCGTCAGCCCGCGGGCCGCTGCAAACCCAGGTGCCCGCGCAAGTTGCTGTGTTCGTATTCCGTACGGAACAGCCCGCGCCGTTGCAGAACCGGAATGACGTGATCCACGAAATCGTCGATGCCGCCTGGCAATGACGGCGGCATCAGGTTGAACCCATCCGCCCCTTCGTTCTTGAACCAGTGTTCCATCTGGTCGGCAATATGCTCCGGCGTGCCCACCATGGTGCAGTGGCCGCCACCCGCCGCCAGGCGCCCCAGCAATTGGCGCACGGTGGGTTGTTCCGTTTCGATAATCCGCAGAATCGTGGCGTAGCGGCCCTTCGGGCCCTTGAACTCATGCAGGGGCGGCAGCGGCGGCACGGGGGCATCCAGTTCCCACGCGGCGCAATCCTGCAACACAAACGTGCCCAACTGGCGTAACGAGGCATCGCTGGGCAACAACACGTCCAGCTCGCGCTGCTTGGCGCGCGCTTCGGCCTCGGTCGACCCCACATAGGTGACCAGGCCCGGCATGATCGGCACAAAAGCGCTGCGGCCCGCGGCGCGCACTCGCTGCTTGATGTCGCGGTAATAGGCTTGCGCGGCCGGGAGGTCGTAGGCCACGGCGTAGATGGCTTCGGCGCGCCGGGCGGCCAGGTCGCGGCCCTGGTCGGATGCGCCCGCCTGGAACAGCACGGGATGCCCTTGCGGCGGGCGCGGCACGGTCAGCGGGCCGTCCACCAGGAAATGGTCGCCATGGTGGTGGATCTGCCGTACGCGCTCGGGGACGCCGTAGACGCCGTTGCGGTCGATGGCCAGGGCGTCGTCTTGCCACGAGTCGAACAAGCGCAAGGCCACGTCGACGAATTCTTCGGCGCGCGCGTAACGCCAATCGTGGCCGGGCATGGCTTCAAAGCCGTGGTTGCGCGCTTCGGCGTCGAACATGGACGTGACGACGTTCCAGCCCATGCGGCCGCCCGAAATGTGGTCCAGCGACGCCACCATGCGCGCCGCGTGAAAGGGCGTGAAAAAGGTGCTGGACACCGTGCTGATCAAGCCGATGCGATGGGTGGCGCGCGCAATCGCGGCCATGGTCGTAAGCGGTTCCAGGTACCAGCGCGGCCCGTCGCCGATGTTGTCGGTGGACTGCCCGTCGGCAAAGAAAATGGCGTCGAGCTTGCCGCGTTCGGCCGTCTGCGCCAGCGCTTCGTAATAGCCGATATCGCCCAGGCGTTCGGCGGCGGAGTCCGGATGGCGCCACGCGGCGCGGTGGTGCCCGCAGCCGAAGATGAACAGGTTCAGATGCAGCATGGCGATCAATTCTTGACGAGGCCGCCGTCCACGACCAGGTTCTGGCCGGTGACGCTGCGCGACCAGGGGCAGGCGAAGAACAGCACCGCATCGGCGAACTGGTCCGGCGTGGTGACGGCGCGCAAAGGCGTGCTGGCGGCAATCAGGTCGAACACCGCTTCGGGCGTGGCGGCCGATGCATCGGTGGTGCGCAGCAAGCCGCCCGACACCATGTTGACCGTGATGCCATCCGGGCCCAGGTCCTGCGACAGCGTGCGCGTGAACGACAGCAACGCGGCCTTGGCGGCGGTGTAGTCGTGGTACGGCACCACCGGGTTCTGGACCAGGTTGGTGCCGATGTTGATGATGCGGCCGACGCCTGCGCTGCGCATGCCGGGCAACGCGGCCTGCGTGGTGTTCAGCGCGCCGCGCACGCAGCCTTCGATCTGCTGGTTCAGGTTGTCCCAGGTCAGGGTGTCGGCGTGGGGGCGCGCGTCGCCATTGAACTGAAAGGCGGGCAGCGCATTGTTGACCACTGTGGTCACTGGCATGCCGAAGTGGCTTTGCGCCTGCGCGATCATCCCGGCCACGGCGGCGGCGTCGCGCACGTCGGCCTGTACCGCCAACGCCCGGTCGGGCGCGGTGGCGGCCAGCGCCTGGGCGGCATCCGCACTGTTCAGATAATTGATCACCACGCGCGCGCCCTCGCGCAGGAAGGCCCGCGTGATGTGCGCGCCCAATCCACGGGCGCCTCCCGTGACAATAACCAGTTGTTCGTTCAGGGCAGGGGAGCGATGGGCAATGGACATGGTGGGCTCTTCAGTTCACCGGCACGCATGCAAACAGGTGCCGCAAGCGGGCGAACTTAGCACGAATCCATGCGTTGACATTGGCTCGCCGCGACCCTAATCTTGCGGCAATTCCTGGGGGAGCCCGTTTGGGCTGAGATTCCGCGTCATGCGGTAACCCTTTGAACCTGATCCGGGTAATGCCGGCGAAGGGAAGGACATCGCACGGTTCGTGCGCCCTCCCTAGACTTTCATCCATCAGCGGCCCCTGTTTCTCACGGGCCGCCGCGTTGCGCGTCCGGCTGTCGGCCGGGCCAGGGAGGACTGTTTTTCATGCTGACCCAAACCACCGCCTTGTTGTGGCTGCTGCTGTTTTCAGGCGGCTTCGCCGTTGCCAGCGTGCTCTATACCCGTCGCAAGCGCGGCACGCTGGAAGACTACATCGTGGCCCGCAACAGCCAGGGCGCGTTCGGCACCATCCTGACGCTGATGGCGTCAACCCTGGGCGCGTGGATCCTGTTCTCGCCCGCACAGGCCGCCACCTGGGGTGGGCTGGCGGCGGTGATCGGCTATGCGCTGGGGTCCATGTCTCCGCGCCTGGTGATGATTCCGTTGGGGCGGCGCATGCGTGAACTGATTCCGCACGGCCATACCCTGACCGAATTCCTGATGGCGCGCTATGGCCGCCCGATGTACGGGCTGGCGCTATTCATCATGCTGTTCTATCTGTTCATTGCCTTGTCGGCCGAAGTCACGGCGATTGCCAAGCTGGTCACCATGCTGGCGCCCGTGCCGCTGTGGACCACCGCCGCCATCGTGATGGGCACGACGCTGCTTTACACCACCTACGGCGGGCTGCGTTCGTCGATCTTCACCGACCAAGTGCAGATGATGGTCATCGTGCCGTTGCTGGTGATCCTGTGCGTGGTGGGCTGGCAGGCGGCGGGCGGCGCGCTGCCCACCATCGAAGCGTTGCAAGCCCGCGCGCCCCAATTGCTGGATTTGACGGACCCCGTGGGCGTGAAGGCGGGCCTGACGTTCTTCGTGGCAATCCTGTTGACCGGCATCTTCCATCAGGGCAATTGGCAGCGCATCTACGCCGCGAAAGACGCGCGGTCGATGCGCAATGGTTTCCTGCTGGGCGGTATTCTTGCCGCGCCGTTCATCTTCTTGATGGGTCTCTTCGGCCTGGCGTTCGTGGGCCTGGCGCCGCAGGGCGATAGCTCTGTCGCGCTGTTCAGCGTCATCATGCCGCACGCGCCGGCCTGGTTCGTGATTGCCTTGATTCCGCTGGGCCTGGCGCTGGTCATGAGCACGGCCGACACGGCGATCAGCGCGGTGTCCAGCATCGTGGCGGTGGACATGCGCCGCCTGATGCCTCACGCCAATGGCCGCGACATGAAGCGACTGGCCCGCTGGGCCGTGCTGCTGCTGGCGATTCCCGTGATGATCGTGGCCTCGCAAGGCTACAGCGTGTTGTATCTATTTTTGCTGGCCGACCTGCTGTGCTCGGCCGCGGCGTTTCCGGTTTTCTACGGCCTGTTCAGCCGCAAGCATGATGGCGCGACGGCCACCACGGCAACGGCGGCGGGCCTGGCGGTAGGGCTGTTCTTCTTCCCGGCGCCGGGCGACAAGCCCACGTTCTTGCTGGAATCGTTTTTGCTGGCGGCGTTCGTGCCGGTTGTGGTGACGGTGCTGATGCGCCTGGCACGCCGTGGGGTAAAGGAGTTTGATTTGTCGACGCTGAGCGCGGCGGTGCGGCGGCTGGATAAGGATGCGGTTTGAGTACGCGGTCCGTGTAGCCCCCCAAAAACAAAAAAGCCTTGGAACACATGTTGGTGTCCAAGGCTTTTCCGTCTGGTGTTTGGTGGAGCGGAGGAGGATCGAACTCCCGACCTTCGCATTGCGAACGCGACGCTCTCCCAGCTGAGCTACCGCCCCAATGAAGCAAGAGCAAAACTATACCTGAACTTCAAAGCGCCGCGCAATACGGCGCTGGGCAATTATTTTCAGACGAATTCCAGCGTGGCCACGACCGGCGCGTGGTCCGACGGCTGCTCGTTGCGGCGCGGTTCCTTGTCAATGACGCAGGCCACGCAGCGCTTGACCAGCGGCGCGGACAGCAGCACGTGGTCGATCCGCAGGCCGGCGTTGCGACGGAAGGCGAATTGCCGGTAGTCCCACCACGAAAACGACTTCTCCGGCTGCTCGAACAAGCGGAAGGAATCGGTCAGGCCCAAGTCGAGCAAGGCGCGCAAGGCGGCGCGTTCGGGCTCGGACACCAGCACCTGGCCTTCCCATTTTTCGGGGTTGTGTACGTCTTCATCGGCGGGCGCGACGTTGTAGTCGCCCAGCACGGCCAGACGCGGAAACTGCTTGATCTCGTCGGCCAGCCAATTGCGCATGGCGTCAAACCACGCCAGCTTGTAGATGTACTTGTCCGAATCCACCGACTGCCCGTTGGGGCAATACGCGCACACCACGCGCACATCGCCTTCAGGGCTGGGAAAGGTCAGTGCCAGCACGCGCTGCTGCGGGTCTTCATAGCCGGGGATGTTGCGCACCATCGTCGTGCCCGGCACCCGCGACACGATCGCCACGCCGTTATACGTCTTCTGGCCCGCCCAGACGGCGTGGTAGCCGGCTTCCTTGAAAGCCGCCTCGGGAAACTTGTCGTCCGTCAGCTTCAGTTCCTGGATGCACAGTACGTCAACCGGATTGGCCGCCAGCCAATCCAGCACCTGCTGCAGGCGTACGTTCAAGGAATTCACGTTCCAGGTGGCGAGTTTCATATCTTTCGTAGACCGTTTGTTTATGCGGTTCTCAGGGGTGCTGCCTTCCAAAAAACCGATCTAGCTTCAAATCTGGCTACTCATCCGTGGCGTGGTTGGCGGGCGCCATGGAGAAGGCCAGATGATACCTGCTCATGCTGCATTCGATCAGCGCCTGAACGCTGGCCGCGGCATTCGCTCAATGGGGGATGGGGGTCTTTTTCGGAGTTACGTCGGTCTTCGGGCTGTGGATCTTCATCTGCTTGAACTCGGCCATGCTGAGTTCATAGGTGTCCGGGTCTGCGGCGATGCCACGATTGATGGCTTCGTCCTCTTCCTGAGTGGGAACAATCGTTCCTTGCTTAAGCTTCGGCATACTTCACCCTGATCAACTCTCCGAGCCGCTGTTCAGCATCCGGCTCTTCGCTTTTTCAATATGGGCGCGCATGACGTTGCGGGCGCCGTCGGCGTCTTGGTCCTGGATCAGGCGGTAGATGTGGCGGTGTTCGTCGATGGCGGCGCGGGTGCGCTTCCAGGGTTCGCTGTGTACCAGGTGACGCATGACGTTGACGGCGTGGCTGACGTCGTATTCCAGCGACTTCAACACTTGCACGAAGCGCTGGTTGCTGGTGGCGGTGGCGATGGCGCGGTGAAAGCCGTAGTCGTAATGGTGGGCGATGGCCCCCGATGCGTCGGCCTCTTCGTAGCCGGTCAGCATGCGGTCCATCTCGCGCAGGTCGTCGCTGCTGCGGCGCAGGGCGGCCAGGTAGGCGCATTCGGGTTCGATCACCATGCGTAGTTCCAGGCCTTCCAGGATGTGGCCGACGCGGCGTGCCGGGGCGACGGCGGGCATGCCGCCCATCAGGTCGGGCTTGGCGCGGACGTAGGAACCCGAGCCTCGGATGGAATCCACCAACTGGTCTTCGCGCAAGCGGTCCAGCGCCTGCCGGACCACCGGGCGGGACACCTCGAACAGCGCGGCCAGTTCCAATTCGGTGGGCAGCTTGTTGCCGGGGGCGATCTTGCCGGTGGCAATCGCGTAGAACAGGCTTTCATAGACGCGCTCGGCAAAGCGCTCGGCGCGCACATAGCCCAAGCCCGACGCCACGTCTGCCAGCACGTCCAGTTCGGGACGGGGGCGCGAGGCGGATTCCAGCAGGGAATCCAGTTGGGGGTCACGCACATCGCTCATTGGCGCGTTCCTGAAGAGGTTGAAAAAATCCGAAGGTTGTCAGTCGCCATGACAGAAATCGCGGGTGGCAAACCGGCAGGCAGAGGCTTGATATCTAAGGGATTACCCGAAGTCGACGCCAAAAATCCTGAAGCTTAGGAAGAAAGCTGTCAATTCAATTGACAAGTTAGGGGGGCTCCCTTAATTTGCTTTCAGACGTTTGCCACGGGCGTTAACCCCCAGGCGTTTGCCTCGGGCGCTTGCCACCCGGCACTCAGCACATCGCATCACTCACATCGCCCGCGCCTTGACGCGCACCCCAGGCCATTCGGCCGCTACTTTACTCCGCACATCGTGACTCAGAAGAACTTTATCGCCAACCAATGGGTGGCCGCCGCCACCGGTGAAACCATCCCCGTCCTGAACCCGTCCGACGGCAAGCCCTTCGAGTCGATCGCCCGCTCGGGCGAGGCGGATGTCGACCGCGCGGTGCAGGCCGCCCGCCAGGCATTCGAAGGCGAGTGGGGCCAGATGGCGCCCGCTTTGCGCAGCCGCCTGTTGATGAAGATTGCCTTCGCGCTGCTGGATCGGCAGGAAGAGTTGGCCCAACTGGAATCCGCCGACACGGGCAAGCCCATCAAGCAGGCGCGTGCCGACGCCGCCGCCGTGGCGCGCTATTTCGAGTTCTATGCCGGCGCCGTCGACAAGCTGCATGGCGAGACCATTCCCTACACCCCGGGCTTCACCGTGTTGACCGTGCGCGAGGCGCATGGCGTTACCGGCCATATCGTGCCCTGGAACTACCCGCTGCAAATCTTTGGCCGCAGCGTGGGCGCGGCGCTGGCCGCGGGCAATGCCTGCGTGGTCAAGCCCGCCGAAGATGCGTGCCTGTCGCTGTTGAAGCTGGCCGAGATTGCCGCCGAAGTGGGCCTGCCGGCAGGCGCCCTGAACATCGTGACCGGCTATGGCCATGAAGCCGGCGCCGCCTTGTCCGCGCATCCCGGTATCGACCACATCTCGTTCACGGGTTCGCCGCAGACGGGCAAGATGGTGGCCCACGCCGCCGCCGACAATCACGTGCCGGTCACCCTGGAACTGGGTGGCAAGTCGCCGCAGATCGTGTTTGACGACGCCGACCTGGACGCCGCCTTGCCCGTGCTGCTGGCCGCCATCATTCAGAACGCCGGACAGACCTGCTCGGCGGGCAGCCGCGTGCTGATTCAGCGCGGCGTGTACGAAACCGTATTGAAGCGTTTGTCGGAGGCGTTCGCGGCCACGGTGACCGGCCCCGCCGCGCAAGATCTGGACGTGGGCCCGCTGATCAGCGGCCGTCAGCAGGACCGCGTGCGCGGCTTCCTGGCCGAAGCCGAAGCCGAAGGGCTGAAAGTGGCCGCGCGCGGCACGCTGAAGGAAGGCGCGCCCGAAGCGGGCTATTACCAGCCGCCCGTGCTGTTCCGCGACGTGCCGCCCAACAGCCGCCTGGCGCAGGAAGAAGTGTTTGGCCCGGTGCTGGCCGCCATGGTGTTCGACACCGAGGAAGAGGCGCTGGAAATCGCCAACGGCACGCTGTACGGCCTGGTGGCCGGTGTCTGGACGCGCGACGGCGGCCGTCAGATGCGCCTGGCTCGCAAGCTGCGCGCCGGCCAGGTCTTCGTGAACAACTACGGCGCCGGCGGCGGCGTGGAACTGCCTTTCGGCGGGTCGCGCCAGTCGGGTTACGGCCGCGAAAAGGGCTTCGAAGCGTTGTACGGCTTCACCACCTTGAAGACCATCGCCATCCGTCATTGATGGCAGGGCGGGTGGGGGTGGCCACC